>CASENE010000026.1 GCA_949289265.1 uncultured Bacteroides sp. | reverse complement strand
TGTCTATCAGCACATCCGGGAGGATGGCTCTGAGGAGGTCGTCTGCTTTCATGCCGCAAAGCTACTCAATATTCTTGAGAATTTCTACCGCCAACCGGGATTATCCGCTGATCCCTTTTTCGGTACTTTTGAAGTCTTGGAAGTCGGACATTATGGCAATAAAAAAAGCCACAAATCATTGATTTGTAGCTTTTTGTCCGTTTACTGACCATTTCTGTCCAGTAGGTTCAGCGGAGAGAGAGGGATTCGAACCCCCGGTGCCTCTCGGCACGGCGGTTTTCAAGACCGCTGTAATCGACCACTCTACCATCTCTCCTTTCCATCAGAAAGAACGACTTCCTTAAGAGCGGTGCAAAGGTACGACTTATTTTTGAATTGCCAAAACTTTTGTGCTTTTTCCGCAACTTCCGCCTCTCGCTTCCTTTTGCCTTTTGTTTGAAATGCCCATGGAAGGAATTGGCTTTCAGCGTTTAGTGGCATAGTAATCCCAGGATGCTGGCATTAGAGTCCCCGGTCGCTGGAGTTATACTTCCCGGTTGCAGGAGATATATTGCCCGGTCGGACGGTGTTTTATGGGGGCTGCCGGGAGGTGTGAAGCTTGGAGGAACTAATGGCGGAGCGAACTGTTTTTAGGTAGAGGAACTGCGGCTTTTTCCTGAAATAATCGTATTTTTGCACCCATGATTTACCCTCAGAACTTTGAACCTAAAATAGGCTTCGACCAAATCAGGTTGATACTGAAAGGGAAGTGCCTTAGTACGCTCGGCGAAGAACGGGTGGCTGATATGGCATTCTCTGCTCAATATAGAGAGATAGAAGAAAGATTGGAACAGACGGGGGAGTTTGTCCGCATTCTTAGAGAGGCAGACAATTTCCCTGCGCAATACTTCTTTGATGTACGGCCGTCGCTGAAACGCATCAGAATTGCCGGAATGTACTTGGACGAGCAGGAGTTGTTCGACCTGCGCCGTTCGCTGGAAACCATCCGCGACATAGTGCGCTTCCTGCTGAAGGAAGACGACGGACAGGAGGACGGCCCGTCTCCTTATCCTGCCTTGCGAAGGCTGGCCGAAGACATTCTGGTGTTTCCCCAACTTATCACGCGCATCAATAATATCCTGTCGCCGTACGGCAAGATTAAAGACAGCGCTTCGCCTGAGTTGGCACGTATCCGCCGGGAGCTGAGCAGTACGATGGGGAGCATTTCGCGGACGCTGAACAACATTTTGCGCAGTGCCCAGTCGGAAGGTGTGGTGGACAAGGACGTTACCCCGGCCATGCGCGACGGGCGGCTGGTCATTCCGGTGGCGCCGGCCTTGAAACGGAAAATCAAAGGCATCGTGCATGACGAGTCGGCCAGCGGAAAGACGGTGTTCATCGAACCGGCCGAGGTGGTGGAGGCCAACAACCGTATCCGCGAGCTGGAGAGCGACGAGCGGCGGGAAATCATCCGCATTCTGACGCTTTTCTCCGACGAGTTGCGCCCTTCCATACCGGACATCTTATTGTCATACGAGTTCTTGGCAGAGATGGATTTCATTCGGGCCAAGGCTTTGTTTGCTGAAGACATCAATGCCCTGAAGCCGGACCTGGCAGACAAGCAAGTCATAGATTGGGCCGCAGCTGTGCATCCGTTGCTGCAAATGTCGTTGGCCAAGCACGGAAAGAAGGTGGTGCCGTTGGACATCACGCTGAATGAGAGGCAGCGTATCCTCATTATTTCGGGCCCCAATGCTGGCGGAAAATCGGTCTGTCTGAAGACCGTGGGCCTGCTGCAATACATGTTGCAATGCGGATTGTTGATACCGGTGCACGAGAGCAGCCATGCCGGTATTTTTGAGAGCATCTTCATTGACATCGGCGACGAGCAATCCATCGAGGACGACCTCAGTACCTATTCCTCGCACCTGACCAACATGAAGGTGATGATGAAGCACTGCAACGAGCGAAGTCTGATATTGATAGACGAGTTTGGCGGAGGTACGGAGCCGCAGATTGGCGGCGCCATTGCCGAGGCCGTGCTGAAACGCTTCAACCAAAAGGAAGCATGGGGCGTTATCACTACGCACTACCAGAATCTGAAGCACTTTGCCGAAGACCACGAAGGAGTAGTGAACGGCGCGATGCTCTACGACCGGCATCAGATGCAGGCCCTCTTCCAGTTGCAGATAGGCAATCCCGGCAGTTCCTTCGCGGTGGAGATAGCGCGCAAAATCGGTCTGCCCGAGGAGGTTATCGCCGACGCTTCGCAGATTGTGGGCAGCGAATACATCAATGCCGACAAATACCTGCAGGATATTGTGCGCGACAAGCGGTATTGGGAGAACAAACGCCAGTCCATCCGCCAGCGGGAGAAGCAGATGGAGGACACCATCGCCCGCTATCAGAAGGAGATGGAGGAGCTACAGGCATCGCGCAAGGATATCATCCGCCGGGCCAAGGAAGAGGCCGAACGGCTGGTGCAGGAGGCCAATGCCCGCATCGAAAATACCATCCGCAGCATCAAGGAGGCGCAGGCCGAGAAGGAGAAGACCCGGCAAGTGCGCCAGGAGCTGACAGATTTCCGCCAATCGCTTGAGGACCGGACCGCCGAGGAGGAAGAAGAAAAGATTGCCCGCAAGATGGAACGCTTGCGCGAGAAGCAGAACCGCAAGAAGTCGAAAAAGAGCAATGCCCCCTCCGAAGAAGAGGTTGCGGTACGCCGGGCGCAAGAAGAAGCCCGCCGTCGCGCAGCCATTGCTCCCGGCAACTACGTCAAGATGAAGGGGCAGACCGTGGTGGGCGAGGTGCTGGAGGTCAATGGCAAGAACGTGACCGTGGCCTTCGGCAGCCTGAAGACAACCGTATCCATCGACCGCCTGGAACCGACCAACGCGCAGCCCAAGCAAAACGAGCTCTCGACGAAGAGCACCTTTATCAGCACGCAGACGCAAGACAGCATGCATGAGAAGAAACTGCACTTCCGTCAAGACATCGACGTGCGCGGCATGCGGGGCGACGAGGCGTTGCAGGCCGTCACCTATTTTATCGACGACGCCATCCTGGTGGGCGCTCCCCGCGTGCGCATCCTCCATGGCACCGGCACCGGCATCTTGCGCACCCTCATCCGGCAATACCTGCAGACGGTGCCCGGCGTGCGCAGCTTTGCCGACGAGCACGTGCAGTTCGGCGGGGCGGGCATTACCGTGGTGGATCTGCAATAAGAAGGCCTGCGTATGGCGCTTCTTCCGTACTTGCCGATGACCGATTCCCGCAGTAGCTACCGAGAGGAGACCAAGGTCGCTAACAAGGGGAAGGCCGAGAGGAGTGCTCAAGAAACGCTGTCGCATATCAACTGATTATGAAACAAAATAGCAAGGAAAGAAGCAAAAAAGACATTCGACATACATAGTAAATATCTTACAACCATGAAGTCAATCAAAGAAATCTACCGCATCGGCACCGGCCCCTCCAGCAGTCACACCATGGGGCCGCGCAAAGCCGCCGAAATCTTTTTGGGCCGTCACCCCGAGGCCGCCTCGTTTCGCGTTACTCTCTACGGAAGCCTGGCAGCCACCGGCAAAGGCCACATGACAAACACGGCTATTATCGAAACGCTGCAACCCGTAGCTCCGGTGGAAATTGTCTGGGAACCGAAAATCTTCCTTCCTTTCCATCCCAACGGCATGAAGTTCGAGGCGCTTGACACAGACAACCGGCCCACCGACTCGTGGACTGTCTTCAGCATCGGCGGGGGAGCGCTGGCCGAGGAACATGACGGCGAAAACTCCATTAATACGCCCGAAGTCTACGAGATGAGCCATATGACCGAAATCCTGCAATGGTGCGAGCGTACCGGCAAGAGTTATTGGGAATATGTGCAAGAGTGCGAGGACAGCGATATCTGGGATTACCTCTACGAGGTGTGGAAAACCATGCAGGATGCTGTGAAGCGGGGGCTGGATGCCGAGGGGGTTCTGCCGGGACCGCTCAACCTGCGGCGCAAGGCATCCATGTATTACATCAAGGCTTGCGGCTACAAGCAGTCGTTGCAGTCGCGCGGTCTGGTGTTTGCCTATGCTTTGGCAGTCAGCGAAGAGAATGCCTCGGGCGGCGTCATCGTTACGGCGCCTACTTGCGGTTCGTGCGGAGTCGTGCCTGCCGTGCTCTACCACTTGGCCAAGAGTCGCGACTTTAGCGACAAGCGTATCTTGCGTGCTCTTGCCACGTCAGGCCTTATCGGAAATATCGTCAAGACCAACGCGTCCATATCGGGTGCCGAGGCGGGATGTCAGGCCGAAGTGGGTACTGCCTGTTCCATGGCTTCGGCCGCTGCCAACCAGTTGTTTGGAGGCACGCCTTCGCAGGTGGAGTACGCTGCCGAGATGGGTTTGGAGCATCATCTGGGAATGACTTGCGACCCTGTGTGCGGGTTGGTACAGATTCCTTGCATCGAGCGTAATGCCTACGCTGCCGCCCGCGCTTTGGATGCCAATCTTTATGCTTCGTTTACGGACGGCATGCACCGTGTGTCTTTCGACAAAGTCATCGAGGTGATGAAAGAGACGGGCAATGACCTGCCTTCGCTCTATAAAGAAACGGGTGAAGGCGGTCTTGCGAAGGATTACCATCCGATGTGATGCCTGTCCGGCGTCAGTCATCTTCTTCTATTTGGATGACTTCTCCTTTCCGATTGAAGGTTAAGGAGTAATCGTTGCTCAGGTCTACTTCTATTTCCCGGTGCTTGCGTTCAATCTTTACGATGAACACGCCGGGAAAAGTTGTTTTCAGATACTCGGATACGTAGGGAGGAATGACGCCCAGGGGGACGCTGGAATGATCGCAGTCGATCTCTATCCATTCGCCGTCTTTGTTGAAGTCTATTTCAGTGCGGTTTGTCAGGAGGACTTCGTATTTCTTGGTCTGAAACAGTTCGCTTTCTATTTTGATGTGCGATACTTGTGTTTGAGCGAAATAGGTTTGGATAAAGGTACGGGCTTTAGCTGGCAGCTTTTTGGTGTCGTGCGTGATGATGTCGCCGGCACAAGAAACTTGAAGGCAAGCGAACAGCAGTGAGAGGGCAAATAAAATCTTCTTCATTGTGATGTTTTTTAGTACGTGGTTTGATGCTGTAAAAATCGGGGTTGAATTGGGAATCTTTTGGGAATCTATGCTTGTTTGGATTTGATTTTGCCATCTTTGGCCAATCGGAAGCAGTGCATGTTGTCTTCCCACTCATAGCTCAAGTTCAGCGAGGCGGAAGTCGCTATTGTGTGCGCTATGGCCAGCCCTAAGCCATTGGAATCTTTATTCCCGTCAATGGCATGATAGAAGCGTTGGAACAGTTTCTCTTTGTCCAAAGACGCCTCGCCTGAATTCTTTATCAGTAGTGAGTCGGACGTGGTGATGATTTGCAGTTTCCCTTGATTCTGATTGTGCAATAAGGCATTCTTTATCAAGTTCGACAGCATGATTTGCGCCAGGGCATGGTTGCATCGGACGATAAACGGGGAGTCTCCTCGTTTTCGGGTGAGATGTATATGCTTGTGGTTGTAGATGTCCATCAGGTCGGGTAGGGAGTCGTCGATGATTTCGTCCATTGATATGTTTTCTTGTTCCGCGAACTGTCCGTTTTCGATGCGTGACAGCAACAAGAGTGAGCGGTTCAGTCTGACGGCCCTGTTCAGCGTGGTATAGATGGCATCTAATTCTTTCATCTGTTGTTCCGTCAGCGATTCGCTTTCAGCCAGAAGTTCTACCTTGCCGCGCACGATGGCTAGGGGCGTTTGCAGTTCATGCGAGGCATTTTCGATGAATTGCTTCTGCTCTTCGTATGCTTTATAGCTGCGTCCAGCCATGTCTATGGCGGCATCGCTTAACAGGCGGAATTCACGGATTTGAGTCGGATTATTCAGTGGGGGTACAGGCTTGCCGGGTTCAATGTCTTGCAGCCAATCTATGAGCCTTTGTAACGGGCGGAAGATACTTTTGAGCGTGAGGCGTATGCCTATGGAGGTGCAGATGAGCAGCAGGAAAAAGAGAATGCTCAGATACCAGAGCATGGCTTCCTGCAGGTCGTTTCGCTCCATGGTGGAAATCATGAGCGTCAATTCGTAGAACTGTCCGTCGGGCATGCGGAATATGGTGCGCATGGCACGTGCCGGCTCGTATTCGTCTTCTATTTCTATATAGATGGAGGTATCGTAAAAGACTTCTTGATAGTCTGTCGCTTCGGCTTCCGTGATGGGACGGCAGCTGTAGGCAGACATCAAGTTGCCATGGGTGTTTAGTAAGGCCGGGTCGCGCAAGATTTCTCTGATGAGCAGATAGGCATAGTTTTCCAGCGTGTCGTCCGTCTCGTCCACCACTTCCTCCACAATGGCGTAATAGAACAAAACGCCCCATCCGGCCATCAGCAGAAACAGGAGCAGAGACAGTTTGCGGTATGTGTAGTGCAGGAGCTTCATACCTCTGACAGTTTATACCCAAAACCGTAAACAGCTTTTAGTTCGACGGAGGCGCCGGCCTGTTTGAGTTTCTTCCGCAGGTTCTTTACCTGAGAATAGATGAAGTCCAGCGAGTCGGCCTGGTCGATATTGTCTCCCCAGACGGATTCTGCCAGGCTCATTTTGTTGATGACCCGGTTGGGATTGACCACAAAATAATAGAGCAGGTCGTACTCTTTGCGGTTGAGGGTGAGGGGCACACCTTCCACTTGCACCAAATGTTTGTCCGGATCCAAGGTCAGGTTGCCCAGCGAGACGGTCAGGTCTCCTTGCGCCACACGCCTGCGTATCAGCGATTTGATGCGTGCGTTGAGCTCTGCCAGGTGGAAAGGCTTGGTCAGGTAATCGTCCGCTCCCAATTCCAGTCCGTCCACTTTGTCATCCAGCGAGTCTTTGGCCGAGATGATAAGCACGCTGTCGTTGCGGTGCAAGCGTTTCAGTTCGCGCAGCAAGTCGAGCCCGCTTCCCCCGGGCAGCATGATGTCCAGCAAGATGCAGTCATAGTCGTAGTCGTTAATCTTGTCCAAGGCAGAGTAATAGTCGGACGCAGTTTCTACGACAAATTTTTCTTTTAAGAGCGATGTACGGATGGTTTCCCGCAAATCCTGCTCGTCTTCTACAATCAGTATCTTCATACCTTGCAAAGTAAAGGAGGAAAACTGGAATGATTTGGGAACTTCATACTTTTTCCTTCGCCCACCGTTTACTCGCTATATCCGTCCATTAAATCGGTTTTCTCTATCGTTATCTTGCCGTTGGACTGGATGGACAGGCGGATGGGGATGTATAAATCAGATTCTGGATAGCTGACGCTGGCCGCAAAGAGGATGTGGTTCGCGTCGATGGTGTCATAGGCGATGCCCTCCAGGATGGCTCCCTGCAGGAAGTGGGTGCTCAGGATGGAAGAGAAATCCTCTTTGGTGAAAGACTGGTTCAGTATGGTTTTCCCTTGGCTGTTGATGTGAATCGTGACCCGGTTGTCGATGTATTTGTCTCCCTGTTCGTTCTGAACCAAGGGCAGCGCTTCGTCGGGCGTACGGGATATTTGGGCCTCGCATTCCTTTCCTTGAAACAGGAAACGGTTTGCTACATTTGCTGGCGGCATGCAGACGGCTTCTTTGCTTTCGGTGTTTGTCTTCATCAGCACGCGGAGGCTGTCGGCATGGGCTGTTTCCGTTTTGCTTGCCCGGGATGAACACGAGGCAACCAGACAACCCGCCATCAGGAGGCCGCCCAACAAGGAAAGAGTAGGTGATGCTTTCATAACTGGTTACATTTGATTTTTTGTGTATAGACCAGGGCTGCTCCAATCGCGGTGCGGTATTCGGCATAAGGCGGGATGTGGAAGCGCACGCGATAGAGGTCTTCTATTCGTGGGAAAACTTCTTTGCACTGGGGCAGTTTCGTCAGATTGCCTATCAGCACGAAGTCTCGTATCTCACTGTTGATGGCAGCCAGGATGGCGGCTTGCCCGATGGCTTGCAACACCATGTAGATGATTCCGCTGGCTATGTCGGCTTCGGAAGCGTTGCTGTCCACCTTGCCCAGCAGCGAGGCCGTGGCGTTGACAGGCAGGTCGGGCAGCGCCATGTTGCAGATGTCGCCTATCAGCAGGTTCACGTGGGTGATGTCGCCGCTCTGGGCCAGCTCGGCCACCTGGCGGATGTTGTTGGTCTTCAGCAGGAGGCGCGCCAGGCCTTGCAGGGTTCCTCCTCCGATGCCGATTCCGCCGATGTGGCGGATGTTGCTCTCGTCAATGCGCACCAAAGAGGTGCCCGTGCCCATGCTGACCACAATCAGGTGGTCGTTGGCCACGGCATGGCGGGCTCCCAGTCCGTTGGCCAGGAATTCGTCCGCCTTGTCGGTAGGCAGTCCGTACAAGGGACTGTTGACGAAGGCGCTGCCAACGCCCGTCAGCATGACCTGTTCGATATTGGAGAGCGGTATGCCGTTGTCGTAGATATACTTGCCGAATGCGCCGAACAATGAAGTGACCGGGTCTGCCGCCGTGATGAACAGGGGGGATTGGATAAGTCCATCCTCAATGCCTACTATTTTGGTGGTGCTACCCCCTACGTCTATTCCGATTACCATTCCCATATCGTCGTTTTTTTCAGGCAAAGGTAGGCATTTGGCGCATATTACGTGCATTTTTCCCGTAGAAAATGCGGGCGCGCTGCGCTGGCTTGTTCGCACAAGGCCTCTTTGCTCGCTCCAAACAGCTTGTTATTCAGCGCATAGTGGCGTAGTACTTCCCGCTTGCCGGGATTACTGTCCCCGGTCGCTGGCATAGTACTCCCCGGCCTCTGGCATAGTACTTCCCGGTCGGAGGGGGTGGATAAGGCTTTTGTCACGGTAGGCAGAGGGCACTTCCCGGACAAGGGGGATTTATCGGTTGGATTGGAATCTCACCATGGCCCAGTGCTCGTTTTCATGCGTATCCGCCACTTCCAGCCCCAGCCGATGAGCCTCTTGACGCAACAAGGGAATGTCTTCGGCGTAGAATCCGCTTATCAGCAGTTCGCCTCCGGGTGCCAGGCAGTCCTTGTAGGCATGCATGTCCCGCAGCAGGATGTTCCGGTTGATGTTGGCCAGGATTACATCAAACGGCTTTTGTCCCTTTAAAGACGAGGCGTCTCCTTGCAGAACCTCCATGTGGTCCACTTGGTTCAGGGAGATGTTTTCCAACGAATTGCGCACGCACCATTCGTCAATGTCTATCGCCACGCATTCCTTGGCGCCGCGCATCCGTGCCAAGATGGCCAGAATGGAAGTGCCGCACCCCATGTCCAGTATCCGCTTCCCGACGAGGTTCATGTCCAGAAGCTCGCTCATCATCAGTCCTGTCGTCTGATGGTGGCCTGTGCCGAACGCCATTTGCGGGTTGATGACGATGTCATAGTCGGCCTGAGGGACATCGTGGTGGAAAGTGCTGTGCACCACGCAGCGGTTTTGGCCGATGACGATGGGCTGGAAGAAGTTCTTTTCCCACTCTTCGTTCCAGTCCCGGTCTTCGGCTTCGTCCCATGTGTAGGTGATGCAGGTGTCGGGAAGGGGGAAACCGGCCAAGGCTTCTGCCAGTTTCTTTTCATCAAAGTCGGCAGTTTGGATGTAGGCAGCCACCGTCCCGTCTTCCTGTTCCACGAAACTTTCAAAATCGGCGTCGCCCAGCACGGCGCAAAGCACGTCGTTCACTACTTGGGCGCAGGGCTCTGTCTTGAAGATAAATTCAAGGTACTTCATACGCGCTAATTCATTAATTACTACGATAGATTGTTAAATGCTGGCTCATTTCAAGGCAAAGCGGATACAAGTAAACTAAAATTTTCCTACCTTTGTTTTAGCCTATGCAAAGGTAGGCAATAATGTTGAACCTATAAAAGAAGAAGGATATGAAAAAGATTGTTTTTTTATCGCTGATGGCTTTGTGCCTCCCGTGGGCACTGGCGGCTCAAAGCGTGGCGGACGACCTTTACTACGTGCCTTCCAAGAAAGAAAAGGCTGAGAAGAAGAATCATACGCCGAAGAAAGAGACCGTGGTGGTGACTCCCGCCGACGAAGTGGTGGTGAAGTCCGACGCCCCGATGTCCGTTCATGCTTCGGAGGGACAGACCACGGTAGTGGTGCGTGATGCGAAAGGAAATGCACGGGATGTGGACGAGTATAACCGCCGTTATGACGCGTCGGACTACGAGTTTACGGCACAGAACGACACCCTTTACATCGACGAGAAGCCTGATGACGGCTTGGACGGAGAGTGGGTAGGGGGCGAGTTCCAAGGCTCGGCAGACGATTATGAATATGCCACCCGCATCATCCGTTTCCGCAACCCGCGCTATGCCATCAGCATCAGCAGCCCTTTGTATTTTGATGTCGTTTATGGCCTGAACACGTGGGACTGGAATGTGTATTACGATGGACTTTATGCCTATGCCTTCCCGACTTTCACCAATCGCTTGTGGTGGGATTGGCGTTTCAATTCCTACGGTTGGTGGGGATATCCCTATTATGGTTGGAGCAGCTGGTATTCGCCCTGGTACGACCCTTGGTATTGGGGTGGAGGCTGGGCTTGGCACCATCCGCACTGGCATCATCCGCATTGGGGCTGGAGCGGCCGTCCGCATCATTGGGGCAATGCTTATACGGCTCGCCGCTCTTATGGAGTACGCGGAGGCACTTCGGGAGCTCGTCGCCCGTCTTTGGTCAATGGAGGCAATGTGCGCCGCTCATCTGCTGTCCGTCAAAGTACTGCCAGAACTACGTCGGGACGTCGCGTAGTGGGGACTCGTAGCTCTTCCTCGCGCAGGAGTTCGGCTACTACCCGTTCGGGAGTATCTTCTTCCACCCGCCGAACCACTTCATATACGCGTCCCAGCCGGGTATCTACTGTGCGTGGAGGTACGGGCGTGAGACGTTCTTCGTCTACGACGGGCAGTTCCACCCTTCGTCGTTCGTCAGCTCCATACAACCGTGGTTCAAGCACTTCTACGCGTACGAATACCTATAATAATATGCGGAATACCACGACCCGTTCGCGGTCGTACAGCACTCCGTCGCGCTCCAGTTCTTCTCGCTCTAGTTTCTCTACAGGAGGCGGCTCGTTCCGTTCGTCTGGCAGTGCCAGAAGCGGCGGTAGCCGTTCGGGAGGTGGAGCACGGAGACGTTAAGAGACGGAAACCTTTAAACATCAGGAACAATGAAAAGAAGAACTTTGCTTTGGGCTTGCACCCTCTTTCTTGCATCGGGTGCAAGTGCGCAATCCATATATGATGCTATGAATATAGCGCAGAAAGACTTGAACGGCACCGCTCGCTTTGTAAGTATGGGCGGAGCCATGGGCGCTTTGGGAGGAGATATTTCTACCATAGGGACCAATCCGGCAGGCGTTGGCATTTATCGAAGTAACGATGTGATGACTTCTTTCAGTTACTCTCTCACAAGTACGGAGAGCGACTATGCCGGCATTAAATTCGAGAACAATAAAAGCCGGTGGAACTTTGATAATATCGGTGCGGTAATTGCTACCAAAATAGGGAATGTAACCCCTTTGCGCTTTGTCAACTTTGGTTTTAACTATCATAAGACCAAGTCTTTTTATAAGAACATGACTATGGCCGGGGTGATGGGAAGTGTGCAGATGGCAGATGGCAATTGGGTGCCTATCTCACAAGTGCGCTACATGGCTCAGCAGGCCACCGATACCGGTTTCTCCACCGATGACTTTAGCTCGAATGATATCTATTACAATGGAGATGCCGGTTGGCTGGGCGCTATCGGATATCAAGGCTGGCTGACTGACGGCGATGAGTTTGGTTTCTATCCTTATGTCCCTTCGGAGGCCGACAGCTATTTCCATTCGCAAGAACGTGGCGGGATAAACCAGTATGACTTTAATGTATCTTTCAATATAAACGATCGTGTGTATTTGGGATTCACAGTCGGGTTGTACGACGTGGATTATAACAAATATTCCCTCTATGATGAACGGTATTATTTGCAGGGAAATGGGGGCGAGTATCAGGAAGGCTATTCGCTGGAAACCTATAAAAGAATACATGGGTCTGGCTTTAACTTGAAGTTTGGCGCCATCTTCCGTCCTTTTGAATATTCGCCGTTGCGGATTGGTTTGGCTGTGCATACGCCCACTTTCTATTCATTAACCTATACTACTGGCGCGCTCCTGACTCCTGATTATTACTTGACGGATGAAACGGGACAGGAGTTTATGCCCGGAGTGGTAGACACTTACGATATCTTGGGTGGCCGGGATATAGATAGGGATTTTAATTTGCAGACTCCGTGGTTGGTCAATGCCAGTTTAGGTTATACAGTAGGAAACGTTTTGGCATTGGGGGCAGAATATGAATATGAGAATTATGCTACCATGAAGTTTAAATATCCTTCGGGAGGCGGGGATATGGTATGGGAGTCTGCTCAAGCCAAGGGTAATCTGAAAGCGGTGCATACCATGCGGTTGGGGGCTGAATTCCGTCCAATGCCTGCTTTTGCCGTGAGAGCCGGTTATAATTATTCTACCGCTGCCTATGAGGCAGGTGCTTTAAACTATTTGCCGGCTAATGCCTTGGATACGGACACCGATTTTTCTAATGCTCAGTCTATGAATGTCGTTACTTTAGGTATTGGCTACAAATGGTCTTCTTTCTACTTGGATTTGGCTTATAAGTATCAGACTTATCATTCGGATTTTTATCCTTTCTTCAATGAGTTGTCTGATGATGCCTCATTGGATTATATGATCACTTCTGCTAATCAGAACGTAACTTTGGTTACCCCGGAAGCCACAAAGGTGAAGAATACGCGCAGTCAAGTGCTTCTGACCTTAGGTTTCCGCTTCTGACAAGACTGAGCCGTTTTCAAAATAAAGAAATGCGAATAGTGCTACTCCTTTTAAGTGAGAAGAGCAGCACTATTCGCATCATTTGTGCTTAATGTTTTGCTTACCAATACCAGCAATACCAGGCAATACCAAAGGATAAGGGCTCCACGTCGGGGCCTTTTCTTTTTTGGAAGAAGCTGTATGTGTTGTAGCGCAGGTAGAAGCCCAGGTTCCCATATCCGGCTTGTGCCAGGAGGCTGACCCCTACGGGATTGACATACATTCCTTTCCCTACTCGAGTCTTCTTGCCTCCGTTGATGTGCGTGAACGACTTCACACCGTGGCGGATTTCAAATTCTGGGCCAATGTTGAAGAATATCGGCCGGCGACGCGCGAGGCGTTGTTGCCATTCCACGGTGATGGGGATGCGGAAGAAGAAGTGGCGCAGGCGGCTGCGGTCATAGCTGGTGGTTTCGTCGCCAGTGGTAAATACGCTTTGGCCGTCTTTCTTCACCAAGGCCACGCTGCCATCAATGTTGAACGAACGGTAACCCCAGCTGACACCCATGTTCAGTCCCCAATGGGGATTTTTCTTGAAATTGTGGTAGGCGGAAAGGAAGTTGAATCCGAACTCCCACGATTTCGACAAATCTTGTGGGAAACGTTTGCTGTCGCCGAATCCCAGAAAGTGGTCTGTCATGCGGGCAAAGCCGATATACACGCCTGAGTTGTGCGGTTCGTATGCGTTCTTCCGTTTCTTTTGGGGAATAAAAGGCAGGACGTCGAGAAAGGCATTGGTTTCTTCTTCCTCCTTCTCCAGGTAGATGCCTTCGTAGATTTCTACCTCCTGAGGTTCGTCTGTGTCTCCTTCATTCTGGTCTTCGTAGATGCGGATGCGCAGGTCGCCTTGTCCTTTGCGGATAATGACTGAGTCACCCCGTGCCTCTACGGTGGCTCGCTGTGGAATTTCTACTGTCTGTTGTTGAGCAAAAGCCGGGAGGAAGAGCATCAGCGTCAAGGCTCCCATCATGGTTCTTTGGATGTTCATTGTCATATGTCTTTAGTGTGTGAATGAATTATTCTGTTGAAATATAATTTGCATAATTGGGAACGTATCCGATGGGGTAGGGCATTGCCAAGTACCTGTGCGGACAGTTCCTTTATGGTTTCCGATAGAGGATGTCTATCAGTTCCTTTTCGTCTAGTTCTCCCTCGATATAGATCAAGGTGGCCGATGTATTTTTCCCACGTTTGAACAGGATGTAACGCCGCAGTACCTGGCCTTTTCGGCGGATGGGTGATAATTGATAATAGGCACTCAGCAGCGAGCCGTTTTCAATGACCTCCTGTCTCTTTTTTGTTTCGGCCGACAGAGCATCTTGTTTCAAGCATGCTTGTATTTCGTCCCTATAGGCTGTCACGTTTTCAAACACCAAACTCCGGTAAGTGCTCATGCGGTAGGCTTCCAGGATTTCTCCATTCAGTTCCACTCTCGTTATGTTTTTCCCTTCTCCGTATTTTTCAAAAAGTCGGGCAATCTGCAATCCGTCTTGGGCATATAGGGCCATGGAGAGGGTAGACAAGAAGAGGAAAACAATCAGTTTTAGGCAGTAAGTTTTCATAGGAATATCTGCTGTAATTAGGGTTCAATGGGAAATAAGAGTTGGTTCAGTTCTTCGTCGGTAAAGCTGACGTTGAGAAGGGCCTCTCGGGCTTTGGCTTGCACCATAGTTGGGTCTGTATATCGTTTCTCGTCAATCACTACGAAGTTTTCCGTTTCACCGGAAATGGACAGGAAGCGGGTGATGCCTATGCAAAGCAAGATGCCGGCGGCTATGCTTACTGTCTGGCGGAGTGACGGTCGCCAGCCAAACCTTCGGTGTGTACGTACTACGTCTTCAGAATGGCGCAGTTCTTGTATCTCTTTGTCCAGATAGGCAAAGAGCGGGCGGTAGGCCTCCCATTGAGGAGGAACTTGCTCGGTGGTGAAGAAATGTCGCAGTATGCGCTCTTCCTCGCAGGAAGTGGCTCCGTCGAAGTATTTCTCTAAAAGTTCTTCCATCTTTTTCATATCGTCTTTCTCCTTTCTTGCATAACTCTGAAGTAAATGTCTCTCACACGTCTCCGGGCTCTTGAGAGATTGCTTCGTATAGCCTCGGGACTACATCCGGTGATTTGGGCTATTTCTTCGGTTTCATGTCCTTCGATGTCTTTCATTCGCAAGATGGTCTGCTGCAAAGACGGAAGCGAGCATATGATGCGGTGCATCAGTTCCATCTCATCTTTCCTCTCCAAGTTTCCATCCGGTGAATGTCCGTCAGTTATATTCAAGGCATCCGGCAGGGAGGCGGCATAGGTATGTCTTGTGCGCAAAAAGTCGATGCCGGCGTTTCGTACTAGGGTAAAGACAAAAGCACGCAGGTTGCGGCAGTTGTCCAATTCCTGTCTGCGATACCACAGTTTGAGCATCACGTCTTGCACCACATCTTCGGCATCGTCTGCATCTCCGGTCAGTTGGCAAGCCAGATGCAACATCTGCTCGCGGAGAGAACCTACTTGTATTTTGAATGCTTCAAGTTCCATTACATTGATAGGACGAACAAGTCGGGGAAACGTGACATGGAAAAATAAAAAAGAGGATGCGCACCTATGTCACATCCTCTTGGATTAATCTTTAGAAGTTATGAATTACTTCTTGAAATAGCGGTTATACAAACCTTCGAAGCCTTTGCCGTGACGAGCTTCATCCTTAGCCATTTCGTGAACAGTGTCATGGATGGCATCCAAGTTCAGGGCTTTAGCGCGGGTAGCAATGCGCTTCTTGTCTTCGCAAGCACCGCACTCAGCTTCCATACGCTTTTCCAGGTTTGTCTTCGTATCCCATACGCAGTCACCCAGCAGTTCTGCGAATTTGGAAGCATGTTCTGCTTCTTCCCAAGCGTAGCGCTTGAAAGCTTCTGCAATTTCGGGGTAGCCTTCACGATCGGCCTGGCGGCTCATAGCCAAATACATACCTACTTCGGTGCATTCACCCATGAAGTGGTTGTTCAGGTCTTTGATCATTTCGTCGTCGCAACCTTTAGCCACGCCAATCACATGTTCGTCAGCAAATACCAACGGACCGCCGGCTACTTCTTCCGTTACTTCTACAAATTTGCTAGCAGGTGCTTTGCACAACGGGCACTTCTCGGGAGCGGCATCGCCTTCATATACATAGCCGCAGACAGTACATCTAAACTTTTTCATGTTCTTTTCTCCTTTAATTTTTGAATTAGTTAGTAAATGGTTTATTTATATCTAAACGCTTTTCTTCTATGCATTGTTTGCAAATTCCCTTATAATAATGATGAATTTCCTGTATTTGATGTCCGTCGCGCTCCATTTCGCCGGGATGGGTATCACTCGTTGTAGGAGTGAGGTCGTATATTCGCCCGCAAGATTTGCATAAAAAATGGGCATGTGGAGCAGTAACAGCATCATAACAAGCATTTCGTCCATCTATGGTTAGCGCCTGTATGGCTCCATGGTCGCTCAGCAGTTTCAACGTGTTGTAAACGGTGGTTTTGGAGAGCGTCGGAATAGATGGTGACAATGCTACATAGATCTCGTCAACCGTAGGATGTGTGCGATGCTCCATCAAATAATCCATGATGGCTATCCGTTGTACGGAAGGCTTGATCTGATGACTTTGCAATCGTTCTATAACATCCATTGATTTCAGACTTGTAATTATTACATTTTTATTTCTGTTGCAAAGGAAGGTATTTCCTTTGATTTGGCCAAATTATTTCAGGAAAAAAAGTGTGGAATGCTTGAATTTATGTGAAAAAACGTACCTTTGTTTCGTAAATGTGGGAATTGAATGCAGTTTCTACAATTGTTATTCTATGTATTTGATGCCTGAAAGTAAAGTATAAATATGAATTACGGATTCGTGAAGGTTGCTGCGGCTGTGCCTTCGGTTAGGATAGCTGACTGTAAGTTCAATGCTTCTCAGATAGAGAAAGAGATTATTATTGCTGATGGAAAGGGGGTAGAAATTATCGCCTTCCCGGAGTTATGTTTAACGGGGTATACATGTGGCGACTTGTTTGCGCACAGACTTTTGTTGGCGAATGCAGAATTGGGACTGATGCAGATTTTGAATAATACACGTCAGTTAGATATTATCTCTATTCTGGGTATGCCTGTTGCTTTGAACGGAGTTTTGCTTAATACCGCGGTTGTGATTCAGAAAGGGAAGGTTTTAGGTGTTGTCCCTAAAACCTATTTACCCAATTATAAAGAGTTTTATGAGAAGCGTTGGTTCACTTCGTCTACGGAAATAAATCAGCATACGATACGGCTTTGTGGTCAAACTGTCTCCTTGGGGAGTAGTTTGTTATTTGACACCATAGATACTACCTTTGGCATTGAGATTTGTGAGGACCTTTGGGCTCCAGTTCCTCCAAGTTCGTCGTTGGCATTGCAAGGAGCTGAGATCATTTTTAATCTTTCTGCTGATAATGAAGGCGTGGGTAAGCATGCTTATTTATGTTCGCTCATAGCTCAGCAATCGGCCCGGTGCATAGCAGGCTATGTTTTCAGTTCATGCGGATTTGGAGAATCGACAACCGATGTCGTTTTTGCCGGCAACGGCTTGATTTATGAGAATGGCGTACAATTGGCTGCAAGCAAACGTTTCTCTTTGGAAGAACAGGTTGTGATAAGTGAAATTGATGTAGAGCGTTTACGCACTGAGCGTCGGGTCAATACAACGTTTGCTTCCTGTCGTGCTCATGTGGCTGCAGAGATGCCTCAACGCGTTACTATGGAATATATTAATCAGCCGGAACTTCAATTGACGCGCACTTTCGACCCTCATCCTTTCGTACCCCAAGGGGCTACATTGGATGAACGTTGCGAGGAAATTTTTTCTATCCAAGTAGCCGGGTTGGCACAACGAGTGATGCATACCGGAGTAAAAACGGTGGTAGTAGGCATTTCCGGTGGTTTGGATTCTACGTTGGCGTTATTAGTGTGTGTGAAGACTTTTGATAAGTTAGGGCTTTCGCGTAAAGGTATTATTGGGGTTACCATGCCCGGATTTGGTACGACCAGTCGTACTCATACCAATGCTGTGAATCTGATGAATTCTTTAGGGGTAACTGTTCGTGAAGTAAGCATAAAAGCAGCCTGTCTACAGCATTTTCAGGATATTGGTCATAATCCGGAGGTGCACGATGTTACTTACGAGAACTCGCAGGCACGCGAACGCACACAAATATTGATGGATATAGCTAACCAAACGGGTGGTCTTGTGATTGGTACAGGTGATTTGTCTGAGTTAGCCTTGGGGTGGGCTACATACAATGGTGATCATATGTCCATGTATGGTGTGAATGCCAGCATCCCTAAAACGCTCGTCAAACATTTGGTGAAATGGGTGGCTGCTAACAGTGTGGGTGAGTCGTCGCGTGTTACATTACTCGATATCGTAGATACCCCTATTAGTCCAGAATTGATTCCTGCTGCAGCCGATGGTACTATTCAGCAGATAACCGAGGACTTGGTTGGTCCTTATGAGTTGCATGATTTCTTTCTTTATTATTTTTTACGCTTTGGCTTTGAACCATCTAAGATTTATTATTTGGCTATACGTACTTTTAAAGGGAGCTATGACGAGACAACCATCAAGAAATGGTTGGAAACATTCTGCAGGCGTTTTTTCAATCAGCAATTCAAACGTTCATGTTTGCCGGATGGTCCTAAAGTGGGAAGTGTTTCTCTTAGTCCGCGCGGCGACTGGAGAATGCCAAGTGACGCATCGGTCAATGCCTGGCTGAACGACATAGCGTCTCTTTAGCAACTTGGCGGCCGGCTTCTATTATTTCTTCTGCGTGGAAGAACTCCATCATGTCATAATCTTCCCCGCAGAGGCTGATAAGAATATCGGGAGGCGTCTGGGCTAATTCGAAGCGGGTGATTTGCTGCATCATTAGTCGCGATGATTTTGCCATAAGTTGATAAGGATTTAGGCGCTTCTTCCCTTTTTTCCCTGCAGGAGCATTTACGTCTACGGCTATTAATAAATCGTCGGAGGTGCGGATAGCGTGGTTTAGGGGCAAAGGGTTGAGAATGCCTCCATCTATTAGCCGTTGTTCTCCGTATTTAAAAGGACGGAAGAGCATGGGAATGGAAATGGAAGCACGGATGGCATCGAACAGGTTGCCATGATCGAACTTTACTTCTTGTTCGCTTACCATGTCTGTGGCTAATGCCACGTAGGGCAAGGGTAAATCTTCGATGTTCATATCAGGCAATATCTGTTTCAATTCGCGAATGAAGCGGTCGCCTTTCACGATGCCATCGCTGCTTAGACTGAGGTCGGCCAATTGCCACATTTTTCGTTTATTCCACGTGCAGAGCCACTGTTTGCATGCTTCCAAACGACCGGTGGCATACATGGCACCTACCATGGCTCCCATGGAGCTTCCAGCAATGGAGGTTATTTCATAGCCTTGTTTTATCAGTTCTTCGATGACACCGATATGAGCAATGCCGCGAGCGCCTCCCATAGATAGAACGAGAGCGGCTTTTCGTTTATTGAGGCTGACTGTTGTCTCCATTGATATCTTAGGTTGCTAGTTGTCTTTAGTAATCTCTCCTGCTAAGTCTGAATTCATAAGTTTGCGCATATCGGGCAAGTCAAGGCCATGACCCAGGAGGAACATCAGCTTGGTGACAGCGCATTCCGGTGTACTGTCGTAACCACTAATGACACCGGCTTGAAGTAGTTGGAGACCGGTTTCATAGCGGCTCATCTCCACAGCTCCGCTTTGGCATTGTGTGATGTTGACAATAATGATACCCCGTTCGGTGGCTTCTTTCAGCTGCTGGATAAACCATTCTTTTTGCGGGGCATTGCCTGAACCGTAGGTTTTCAGCACCACAGCTTTCAGTCCTGGCACGTGGAGAACGGAATCAATAATACTTTCTTGGATGCCGGGGAAGAGGGTAAGCATCACGACGTTGGTGTCAAACAAATAGTGGGGCTTCATGGGCCGTGTGGGGTCAGGGCGGCGGATGAGGTGTTCGTTATAACGGATGTGAATGCCCACTTTGGCCAGTGAAGGATAGTTGAACGAACGGAAGGCGTTGAAATTCTCTGCATTGATTTTCGTAGTGCGATTGCCGCGCATCAATTCGTTCTCGAAGAAGATGCATACTTCGGGCACCATGGGCGAACCATCGGGACGGCGGGCGGCTGCAATCTCAATAGATGTGATAAGATTCTCTTTGCCGTCAGTGCGCAGTGTGCCGATGGGTAGTTGTGAACCGGTCAGGATGACAGGCTTTCCCAGGTTCTCCAGCATGAAACTCAGGGCCGATGCCGTATAGGCCATGGTGTCCGTGCCGTGCAGGATGACGAAGCCGTCGAAGCGTTCGTAATTGTAGTGGATGATTTTGACAATCTTTGCCCACAAGGCCGGTTCCATGTCCGACGAGTCGATGGGTGGGTCGAACTGATAGGAAGAGATGTGATAGTTGAATCGTTTCAGTTCGGGCACGTGGCGGAGCAGGTGATCGAAGTCGAAGTTCTCCAGCGCACCTGTCTCCGGATTCTCTATCATGCCGATGGTGCCGCCCGTATAGATGAGGAGGACGGCCGGATAATCTTTTGTCATAATTTTCTTTTCAACCTGTTTTTCTGGCGCAAAAGTAAGAAAAAATAGCGAGATACCCTATGATTCTGGCGTTATTTCATGACAGATGCGTCGAACGACAGGGGGAGAAGACTGCTGATGCCCCGTGCCTCGCAGATGCCTTGGGTGCCATAGAGCAGGATGCGCATCGGGTGTTGGAAACGTCTCTCCACCTCGAGCATCACCTGTCGGCAGGCGCCGCAGGGGGTGATGGGTTCAGGCAGGAAGTCTCCCTGTTCGTTGCGGGCAGCGATAGCCAAGGCGTCGACGGGCTGGTCGGGATATTGGGCATTGGCATAGAACAGGGTGGTGCGTTCGGCACAGAGGCTGGAGGGGGAGGCCGCATTCTCCTGGTTACTGCCTGTCACCACCGTGCCGTCGGCCAGACGGGCGGCGGCGCCGACAGAGAAACGCGAGTAGGGTGCGTAACTGCGGTAGGTGGCTTGGCGGGCGGCGTCTATAAGCCGGCGGTCGTCTTCACTGAGTTCGTCGTAGCTGAACAGGCGGAAGCGCAGGGAGAGATTCCATTCTTTCATGGGTAGTAATGTATTAAGAGGTGTATGATTCCGGGATGTTTCATGGGGATTCCCCGGACCGGAGGCACGGTGCCCACGCCGGGGAGCCGGGATGTCAATGCTGTTGTGCAGGCTGTCCGTGCCTGGGTTTCTGGCCGGGGACGGGACGTTCGCTCTCCTTGAACGAGTCCATATATACCAGTTTCTCGCGCTCGAAGCGGACAATGGTCACGGTGGGTTCGCTGTCCAACGGGCTGGTTAGCCGGCGGTATTCCCATTCTTCCAGGTCATAGTTGAGACGTCTGTAGTCCGGACGTCCCAGTAGACGGGTGACTTGTTGCGGGGTCATGCCCTGCTTCACTTCGCTGAGGGCATCGGATTTGGGGTAGAACATGCCGGAACAGGCGGCGAGCAGGAGGCCGAAGGCCAGGACGGCCAGGGTGTTGAGGATGGATTTCATCTGTATGGATGTTGATGGGTTAGCGGGGTCAAAAATAGGCATTTTTGCGGCGGAGTCCTGTATGATGCGTACTAATAAATAATAAAAGCGTTGTTTTTCTCGAATCTTTTGCGGATTTTTGTGCCGGATTCAATCGGATGAACGCATGAAACAGACCCTCCCTTTCCGCCTGCTTGTACTGCTGATGTTGGTCGGCATGTCGGCGCAGGCCCAACACAGGAACTCCGCCTATCACAAGTATATCAAGCAGTATGCCGACCTGGCCGTCGACCAGATGAACAAATACCGCATCCCGGCCAGCATCACGCTGGCACAAGGGTTGCTGGAGAGCGGGGCAGGGCGTAGCAGTCTGGCCCGCAAGAGCAACAACCATTTCGGCATCAAGTGCCACGGTTGGAGGGGGAGGAAGGTGTATTATGACGACGACGCCCGCGACGAGTGCTTTCGTGCCTACCGGAGGGTGGAGGACTCGTATGAGGACCATTCCAAGTTCCTGGCCAACGGCCCCCGCTATCGCTTCCTGTTCAAGCTGAAGATAACCGACTACCGAGGCTGGGCCAAGGGCCTGAAGAAGGCAGGTTACGCCACAGACCGGTCCTACGCCAACCGCCTCATTACCATCATCGAAGACTATGACTTGTATAAATACGACACGAAAGGGATGACCAAACGCGAGGCCAGACGCTGGCAGAAGCTGCTGAAGAAGAAACCCTGGCTGGCCAACCCGCACCAGACATACCTGGCCAACGGCCTGGTCTACGTCGTGGTCAGGGAGGGAGACACCTTCCGCCTGCTGGGCGGAGAGTTCGGGATAAGCTGGAAGAAGTTGGTGAAGTACAACGACCTGCACAAGGAATACACCCTCCTGCCCGGCGACATCATCTATCTGAAGAAGAAGAACAAGAAGGCCCGGAAGCCCTACGAGGCATACATCGTGCGCGACGGAGACTCCATGCACTCCATTTCGCAGAAGTTTGGCATCCGGCTGAAGAACCTCTACAAGATGAACCGGCGGGGCGACGACTACGTGCCCGAGGTGGGAGACACCCTGCGCCTGCGATGAACGCGTGGCGGGGAGTATCCGAAAATGTACAGGGGTGTCCGATATCGGACACCCCTTTTCTTGTCCCTGTGTTGGATATCAGTGGTTTACGGTTTTGGCACGGAATCTGCTTGTCATGCGGCGGATGTCCGCAAACGTCGGATGTCAGACAGTCTAAGACAACGATTAAAACCAACAGATATGGACAGAGAAATCCCCAAAGAAGTGCGCCGCAAGGAGCGCAACAAGAAACTCATCCGCTACGGCGTTACGGCCGCGGCAGTTATCGTCGCCATCAGCGTGCTGGTCTCCCTGATGCGCACCGGCGTACGAGAGAAGGACCTCGTGTTCTCCACCGTCGACCAGGGCACCATCGAGGTCAGCGTCAGTGCCTCCGGGCAGGTAGTCCCGGCCTTCGAGGCCATCATCACATCCCCCATCAGCACCCGCATCCTCGAGGTTTACAAGAAGGGTGGGGACAGTGTGGACGTCGGGACACCCATTCTTAAGTTAGACCTGCAGAGCGCCGAGACCGAGTATAAGAAGCAACTGGACGAAGAGCAGATGAAGAATTATGAGCTCCGACAGCTGCTCGTCAATAACCAGACCCAGCTTAAGGACCTGGCCATGCAGGTCAAGGTGTCGGAGATGAAGCTGAACCGCATGAGGGTCGAGCTGCGCAACGAGCAATACCTCGACAGTCTCGGCTCCGGCACGACGGACAAGGTGCGCCAGGCCGAGCTGAGCGTCAACGTAGCCCAACTGGAGCTCGAACAGCTGAAGCAGAAGTATGCCAACGAACAGCAGGTGCTCGAGGCCGGCTACCGAGTGAAGGGGTTGGAGCTTTCCATCTTCCGCAAGAGCCTGGCCGAGACCCGCCGCACCCTGGAGGACGCCCAGGTGAAGTCGCCCCGCAAGGCCATACTGACGTACATCAACGACCAGATAGGCCAGCAGGTGTCCCAGGGCGAACAGATAGCCATCATATCAGACCTTAGCCACTTCAAGGTCGAGGGCGAGATTGCCGACACGTACGGCGACAGGGTGTCCGCCGGTGGGAAGGCGGTGGTGAAAATCGGGCGTGAGCAGCTTGTGGGACAGGTCAGCAGCGTGACCCCGTTGTCCAAGAATGGTGTTATCAGTTTCATCGTGCAGTTGGACCAGGATAACCACCCGCGCCTGCGGTCTGGACTCAAGACCGACGTCTACGTGATGAACGCCGTTAAGGAGGACGTCCTTAGGATTGCCAACGCAAGCTACTACGTCGGGCGCGGCGAATACGAGCTCTTTGTCCGTACCGCCTCGGACGAGCTGGAGAAACGCAAGGTGCGGCTGGGCGACTCGAATTTCGAGTACGTCGAAGTCGTCTCCGGCCTGAAGCCCGGCGAGCAGGTGGTCGTCAGCGACATGAGCCAGTACAAGAATAAGAGCAGCCTCAAGCTGAAGCAGTAAAAAATCCGCTCCTTACCCGTCTCTTCCCAAACCTTTTCCCGGCAAGGTTGCAGCCTTTCCCATGCTGAAGTCAGACCTGAGATAGACAAAGGTCAGACCTTAGGGTATCAAAGGTCAGACCTTTGGTTATCACCCATCAGAAGGCATTCAGACAGGTGTGGCGGGGGAGGGGGGCGCGTCCGGCGGGGGAGACACGCACTCCTCCGGGCCGCGGGGGAATAGAGATAGAATAGTATTGACAAAACCATCAATCCTTATACAGCAATGATTAGCACTTACCTCAAGCAAGCCTGGGGGATGATGCGGCAGAACCGACTGTTCTCCTCCATCTACATCCTGGGCACGGGTCTGTCCATCGCCTTGGCCATGACCCTCTTCATCATCTTCTACGTCAAGACCGCGCCGGTCTACCCCGAGGGAAACCGGGACCGAATGGTGGTCTTCAAATACCTCAAGGTCGCTCCGCCCGACGCCCCGGACAACTGGCACGCGGGCTATCTCAGCCCCGCCGCCGGGCCCATCCTGGACAGCCTGCCGCACGTGCAGGACATGGCCGCCGTGGCCGCCAACCTGCCCATGCATTACACCGTGGCCGTGTCCGGCAGCCGCCAGGCCTTCGCCGTCAGCCCGCTCTACGTCAGCCCCGGCTTCTGGCGCGTCTTCACCCTGCGTTTCACGGGCGGACAAGCGTGGACGGAGCGCGACGACCGCGCCCGCAGCCACGTCTGCGTCATCAGCGAGACCCTCTCGCGCCGCCTCTTCGCCACGGTGGAGGCCGAGGGGAGGACGCTGCTCTACAAGGGCCACCCGTACACCGTGCGCGGCGTGGTGCGGGACGTCTCGTCGGCCACCCCGGCTGCCGTGGCGGACGTGTGGTTCCCCCTTTCGCTCCAAGACCAGAGCGAGGTGGGCAGCGACCGCTCGGCCCTCTTGGGCGGGCTCATCTACTATCTGACCTCGGCCACCCCCGCCGGGCGGGACAGCGTGCGTCAGGAGGTGCGCGACGCCTTCCGCCGTTACGACGCGGGCCGTGACTACATTACCGACCTCATGGGTCAGCCCGACGACGCGGCCCTCTCGGCTTACCGCACGGAGTCGACCAGTCGGCCGGACATCGCGGGACTGTTCCGCACGCTGGCCTACATCGTCCTGGCCCTACTCTTCATCCCCGCGCTGAACATGAGCGGTATGATTGCCAGCCGGATGGACCGGCGTGCCACCGAACTGGGCATCCGCAAGGCCTACGGGGCCACCCGCGTCACATTGCTGGGCCAGATACTTTGGGAGAACCTCCTGCTCACCCTGCTGGGCGCCCTGGCCGGACTGGCCATCGCGTGGGTCATCGCCCTGACTTCGGACTCGTGGATACTCACCCTGTTCGACGCAAAGGTGGACACCGCGCTGCCCGCGCCCTTCCTCTCGGCGGAGATGCTGTTCAACCCCTGGGTGTTCCTCTGCGCCTTCCTGCTCTGTTTGATTCTGAACCTTGCCTCGGCCCTGTTGCCGGCGTGGTGGGGTCTGAGGCATACCATCGTGCAGGAACTCTATACCAAAAGATGACGCCCTCAGGGATTCTCCGTTTTTCATTTCTCATTTCTCATTAAGACAATTCGATTATGATACTTCTTCGCCAACTATGGAACCAGCGCCGCCACAACGTCTGGATATTCCTCGAACTGCTTGTGGCCGGTTTTTTCCTCTGGATGGTCATCGACCCGATATACGTCCTTGTGTCCAACCGCCTTATCCCGCAGGGGGGCGACAACCGGGGCGTCTACGTCCTCACCCTGGGCCAGTACGACCCCAGCTTTGCCCAGTACGACCCTCGGCAAGACTCCGCGCACGTCATGTACGCCCACTATGAGGACATCGTCCGCCGCGTGCGCACCTGTCCCGAGGTAGAGGCATACACCATCGCCGCCTACGGAAGCTATCCCAACGCCCGCTCGTGGAGCGGCATGGAGCTATACAACGCCGACTCGCTCCGCGTCCATGCCCAGCAATACCGCTACGTCCCCCTGCCCGAAAGCGACATGGCGCGCGCCTACGGCCTGCAGGATGCCCTGACGGGACGCCCCTTGAGCCTGCCTGCCGACTTTGCCCAGCGCAACATGATAGCCATCTCGGCCCAGACCGCCCTGCGCCTCTTCGGCACCGTGCAGGCAGCCGGGCGCACCGTCTACGAGACCCCCGACCGCCAGTACCCGCACGTCGTGGCCGCCGTCTTCCGCCCCTACAAGCACTACTCCAGCGAGCAACCCTATCCCCTGGCCATTACCGCCCAGGCGCAAATCCCCATGATGCCCTACACCGGCCTGATGTATCCCATCGTCTTCCGCCTGAAAGAGGGCGTCGACCCCGAGGCCTTCCTGGCCCGCTTCGCCGCCGAAGTGCAGCCCGGGCTGGAGCAGGGCAACTTCTACGTCGACACCCTGCAGTCCTTCTCCGACTACGGCGACCGCATGGCCCTGGCCTCCGGCGTCACCAACAAGCTGAGGCTGCAATACGCCCTCGGCGGCTTCGCCCTGCTCTGCATATTCCTGGGCATGGTTGGAACCTTCTATATCCGCGCCAACGCCCGGAGGGAAGAGATAGGCATCCTGCGGGCCATGGGCGCCGGGCGCGGAAGGGTGGCCCGGCGGTTCCTGACGGAAGCCTGGGTGATGGTGACGGTGGCCTACGCCCTGTCGCTCCTGGTGGTGGCCAACGTCGTGCACGTGTCCGGCTTCGCCCAGGGGGTCAACTCCCTCACCTGGCTGGGCGAGGGCGTGGCGCCCGACATGTCCTATCCCCAGAACCGCCTCTGGCCCCACTTCCTGGTCGTCACCCTGCTCACCTACGCCGCCCTGTGGCTCGTCGCCCTCCTGGGGACGTGGATACCCGTCAGCCGGGCCGTGCGCGTCCTCCCCGCCGACGCCCTGAGGGACGAATGACGCCTCATTCCACATCACACGCCGTATGATCCTACATCACACGCCGTATGATCCTGCATCAAACGCCGTATGATCCTACATCAAACGCCGTATGATGTCCACCCCCTTCAGAAGGCATCCTGGGGGCATTCCGGAGGGGGTGGGGATGAGTCGCCGACTCATCCCCGGACGCTCCGGCACGCGGACGGATGCGCATCACCTTTCAATATGACAGACATGAAACTTTAATATAGACAACATGAAACTCAGATTGCACTTGAAACAGGCCTGGACCCTGCTGCGGCAGAACCCGTTGTTCAGCACGCTCTACGTCGTGGGCACCGGCCTCGCCATCGCCATGACGATGATCATAGCCATGATTTACTATGTCAAGGTGGCCCCGGTCTACCCGGAAGCGAACCGTGCCCGCACGCTCTACCTCTCCAGCGCCGAACAGACCGACGGGCACAACACCTTCAATTCCGCCCTTTCCTACCAGGCGCTGCAGGACTGGGCCTTGCACCTCAAGAACGCCGTGGCCATCTCCGCGCAGTTAGCCCCCTGGCAGTTCCGGGAGAACGCCTATATCCAGCCGGACGACCGCAGCGGGGATTTCCACCCTCAGGTGAAGCTGACCGACCCTTCGTTCTTCCGCATCTATTCTTTCCGCTTCTTGGAAGGCACCCCGTTCACGGAGAGCGACCTGCGGAGCGGCATCCACACGGCGGTCATAACGGACGACCTGGCCAGGCGACTGTATGGCACGACGGAGGGCATCGTGGGTCGGACGTTCAGCCTGAGCTACGTGCGTTACAGGGTATGCGGCGTGGTCCGGGGCGGAAGCTATCTCACTTCGGATTCGTACGCGCAAGTCTACCTGCCTTACACCGTCGACCCCGCCTACCGCGAGGGGCAGAGCTCGATGTTCCCCTACGTCGGGCCCTACATGCTGACCTTCCTGGTGCGCGACGGCGAGCAGGCCAAGTCGCTGAAGGCCGAGGTTAAGGACGTGGTCCGCCGCCTCAACCTCGAGCACAAAGGCCAGTGGGAGCTGAACCTGTGGGAACAACCCCGCACGCATCTGCTCAGCGTCTTCCAGGCCTATCCGTCGCAAGAGTTCGACTTCTGGACCAAAGTGCGCACGTTCGGGCTGATGTTGCTCGTGCTCTTGCTGGTGCCCGCCCTCAACCTGAGCGGCATGATAGCCAGCCGTATGGAGAGCCGCCTGGCGGAGATGGGCGTGCGCAAGTCCTTCGGCGCGGGGCGTCGGCAGCTGCTTGGGCAGGTCATGTGGGAGAACCTTTGGCTCACTCTCCTCGGAGGTCTGTTGGGCTTGGCCGTGGCCTGGCTGGCCCTCTATGCCGGGCGCGAATGGCTTTTCTTCCTGCTGGACGACTACGCGGATGCCGTCCCCGAGGGCGCCAACGCCTACGTCAGCGGCGAAATGCTCTTTGCCCCGGCGGTCTTCCTGTGCGCCTTTGTGCTGTGCGTGTTGCTCAACATGCTGTCCGCCCTGCTGCCCGCGTGGCTGTCGCTCCGCAAGCCCATCGTCTACTCCCTCTACGAGCGCCGATGACATGGCGACGATGAGCGGCGGGCGACGAGCGGCCGATACCGTTTGTTATGCTAATCCCTAAACACTAATCACTAATCACTAAACACTGATAGCTTATGCTTAGACTGATACTTAAAACCCTCTGGGCCCGCCGCAAGCGCAATGGCTGGCTGTTGGCCGAACTCATCCTGGTGGCCGTCCTCTCGTGGGCCATCTTCGACCCCGTCATCGTGGTGACGCATGACCGTCTGCTCCCCCTTGGTTACGACGCAGACCGCCTCTGTCTCGTGTCCATGGACGCCCTGCAACCCTCCGCGCCCGGTTACGATTCCCTGTCCGCCGGGACGGATGCCCTGATGCAGTCCTACCTCAACCTGGTGGAGCGCGTACGCCAGTACCCCGATGTCGAGCAGGCTACCCCCCTCTTGGGCTTCTCTTATCCCGGTTCGCAGGGAAGCAGCTCCAGCTCCTACCGGGCGGAAGGCGACACGGCCAAGCGGGGCACCAACGTCTACCTCGTCGAGTTCCTGCCCCACACCCACTTCTTCGAGACCTACGGCTTCCGCCCCGGCAAGGGACTGACCCCGGCCGAGTTGTCTGACTATGACTACGGTGTGAACGACCTGGTAATAGACGAGAACACACTGGACTATATGTTCCACACCGACGATCCGCGCCGAAAACGCTTCTGGGAGTACAACGAGAAGGATACCACCTATATCAATGTCGTCGGCTCGGTAGGCTCCGTCAAGTTCTATAGCGACCAGCGTCCCATACCGCTTGCCTTCGTGCGGGTGGAACAGTGGGACTTGGATGAATACGTCCCGGAAGACGCCCGTATCCTGATTCGCCTGAAAGAGGGTGTCGGCACGAACCGCTTCCTGCACGACTTCAAGCCTTGGATGCTCCAGAACCTGCGGGCTGGCAACCTCTACGCCCGAGACCTCAAGACTTATCGTCAGGGCATTGCCGAAGTAGAGTTCAACACCTCCACCCCCATCTACCGGCGCAACCTGCTGGTGGCTGTGTTCTTCCTGGTCAACCTCTGCCTGGGCGTGGTGGGCACCTTCTGGCTGCAGACCCGTACCCGCCGCGAGGAAGTCGGGGTGATGCTGTCCTTCGGGGCCACGCCGGGGCGCATTGTCCGCCTCCTGCTGGGCGAGGGCGCGGTGCTGACCACCGTGGGCACGCTCATAGGCTGCTTTATCTACCTGCAATATGGCATCAGCGAAGGCTTCTCCAAGGGCGCGATGTATTGGGACATCCTGCGGCCGGAGTATTGGACGGACTTCTTCTGGGTGCACTTCTTCATTGTGTCGCTCGTTGTCTACGTCGTCCTGCTCGTGGTGGTATCGGTGGGTGTTTATATTCCCGCCCATAAGATAAGCCGCATCCCGCCCACCGAGGCCCTGCGCGACGAGTAGGCGGACACCGAAAGCGGACAGGGTGTCCGATAACGAACACCTGCGTTGATGTATAAATAACAAGCTATCAGCATCTTGCCTTTTTGGCACGGCATTTGATTAGGATTGAACGGATAATTAGGCGCGGATTACGCAGCTGACACGGAATTATCCGTTGATAGATGAAATGATGATGAATCCGCGTCCATCCGTGTAATCCGCGCTAACAAAAACAGAAATATTATTAACTCATAAAACCAACCGATTATGTCAATGATCAAGTTAACGAATCTCACGAAGATTTATCGTACAGACGAAGTAGAAACCCTCGCACTCGAGGATGTGAATATGGAAGTGGGAAAGGGCGAGTTCCTCAGCGTGATGGGTCCGTCCGGTTGCGGCAAGTCGACGTTGCTGAACATCATGGGCCTGTTGGATGTACCCACCAGCGGCACCGTGGAGATTGCCGGTACAGACACCTCGCATATGAAGGATAAAGAGCTGGCCGCCTTCCGTAACCATAACTTAGGCTTCGTCTTCCAGTCCTTCCATCTTATCAACTCGCTCAACGTGATAGACAACGTGGAACTGCCGCTGCTTTATCGCAAGGTCTCCGCCAAAGAAAGGCATCGCTTGGCCGAAGAGGTGTTGGCCAAGGTGGGCATGACGCACCGCATGCGCCACATGCCTACGCAGCTCTCCGGCGGTCAGTGCCAGCGTGTGGCCATCGCCCGTGCCATCATCGGCAACCCGGAAATTATCCTCGCCGACGAACCGACCGGTAACCTGGACTCGAAGATGGGCGCCGAGGTGATGGAAATCCTCCAGCAGCTGAACAAGGAAGACGGACGCACCATCGTGATGGTGACGCACAACGAGGCACAGTCTAAACTGACCAGCCGCACCGTCCGCTTCTTCGACGGGCATCTGGTGGGGTAAATAGGAATTTAGCGGGGCGAAGCCCCGCAGCTACAAGTGACGAGCTACGAGCTACAAGTGGCTGTGCACTAAGAACTAAAGTCACTTGACTCGTAGCTTGTAGCTTGTAGCTCGTAGCTAATAAATCATCATTAAACAGACACATATTATTATGAAGACTATCATTTATACCCTTCTGGCCGCGACGTTGGCCTTTTTCTGCGTGACCACCGCATGTGCCGGCGACGGCGACGCCCATGTCACCCAGACACGCAAAGTCGAAGCCTTCCGGGCGATTGACATGACCGCCGTGGGACAAGTCGTTTTTACCCAAGCAGACCGCTATTCGCTAACCCTGGAGGGCGAGGAACGCTTCGTGCAGGGCATCAAGACCGAGGTGCGCGGCGATGGGACGCTGCACATCAGCCTGGAAAACAAGAAAGTCTACAATGACCCCACCGAGGGTGTCTGCATTCGCGTGTCGGCTCCGTCGCTCGAGGCCATCAGCCTCGGCGGCGTGGGCTCGTTCGTATGCGAAGGGACGCTGAAGCTGGAGGGCGATCTGGACATCGACGTCACTGGCGTGGCCGAGGTGACGTTGGACGACCTGCGTTGCCGGAGGCTGGACGTGCAGATGTCGGGCGTGGGGGCAGCCCAAGTGGATGTGGATTGCGACCACGTGGACGCCCGGATGAGCGGCGTGGGCAGTGTCACCCTGCGCGGAGTCACCCGCACGGCCGACCTGCATCGCAGCGGCATCGGCACCCTGGAGGCGGACGGATTGAAGATAACAGAAGAATAAAAACCTTACGGCTATGCTTAAACAATACTTCCAACAAGCCTGGGCGCAACTGCGCCAGCAACCTCTCATCAGCGTGGTGAACGTCACGGGCACGGCGCTCGCCATCTTCCTCATCATGCTGGTGGTGATGGTGCAGCAGGTGCAGGTGGAGCCCTTCCAGCCGGAGAGCAACCGCGACCGCTTCCTGCACGTCCGCTACAGCAGCATCGGCAACAAAGCCTGGGGCGAGGGCAATACCAGCAACGGCCCCATCAGCGTGCGCAGCGGCAAGGAGATGTACAAGTCGCTGGAGACGCCCGAGGCCGTCACCCTCTATACCATCGGCACCACCGCCACGCCCGTCAGCCTGCCCAACCAGCCCGCCACGGCGGTGGACGTGAAGGAGACGGACGACGACTTCTGGCGCGTGTTCGACTTCGCCTTCACCGGCGGCAAACCCTACGACCGCGCCACCTTCGACGCCGGACAGCCCGTGGCCGTCATTACCGAGAGCGTGGCCCGCCTGCTGTTCGGCACCACCGAGGCGACGGGGCGGGAGTTCCTCCTGGCGCACGCGCCCTACCGCGTCTGCGGCGTGGTGCGCGATGTTTCCACCCTGGCCACGACGGCCTACGCCCAGGTGTGGATACCTTACACCTCGACCGACCAGGCCAGCAACACGTGGAACTCGGACCTGATGGGCATGATGTCCTGCACCATCCTGGCCAAGAGCCGCGACGACTTCCCCGCCATCCGCCAGGAGTGCGACCGCCGCATGGAGGCGTTCAACCGCGTGATAGGCGAGGAGGGGTGGGAATTCATCAGCCGCAACCGCCCCTATGACCAGGAGAAGAACGCCATCGCCTTTGCCGCCAACTTCGAGCCGGACCTCAAGGCCGAACGCCGCAGCCGCTGGGTGGTCTATCTCATCCTGCTCATCGTGCCCGCCATCAACCTGAGCAGCATGACGCAGAGCCGCCTGCGCCAGCGGGTCAGCGAGATAGGCGTGCGGCGTGCCTTTGGCTCCACCCGCAGCGAGCTGATGGGGCAGATATTGGCGGAGAACTTCATCGCGACGCTCGTGGCCGGCATCGTGGGCTTGCTGCTGAGCCTCGTCTTTGCCTGGTGCGGGGACAGCTTCCTCTTCTCGCAGGAATACAGCATGACGCTCAACCCGCCCACGGTAGACGCCTCCATCCTGGTGCATGCCTCCACCTTCGGCTGGGCCTTGCTGTTCTGCTTCGTGCTCAACCTGCTCAGCACGGGTCTGCCTGCCTGGCGCGCCTCGCGCATGAACATCGTCGAAGCGATAGGAGGAAGGCTGCATTAAGTTTCCCCTAGGGCACTGCTAGAGCTTCCTCTAGGACATCGCTAGAGCCTCCTCTAGGACTCCGCTAGAGCCTGCTCTAGGACTCTGCTAGAGCCTCCCGTCGGACATTCCGACAGCCTCCTGTCGGGCACTCCGATAGCCTCCCGTCGGACATTCCGATAGCCTCCCGTCGGACGCCCCGCTGAAAACGGGCCGGATTCGCCGCAGGCTTCGGAGCGATGGATTTTATACGATTATAACCTTTGATACGTTAGATATGCAAAAGAAACTCTTTACCCAGATACGCAACGAGTGGCGCGGCAACCTCTGGCTGGCCCTCGAGCTACTGGTGGTCAGCGTGGTGATGTGGTACATCATCGACCTGCTCTATTGCCGCCTGGCCACCTACAACGAACCGCGCGGCTTCGACACCGAGCATTGCTACCTCATCCAGATGGGCGTGCTGACGGACAAAAGCCCCGACTACAAGGAGGATGCCAACGAGCACGACGACGTCCTGGCCTTGGCCGAGCGGCTGCGCCACCGCCCCGAGGTGGAGGCCGTCAGCCTCTCGCAGAACGCCTATCCCTATAACGGCAGCAACAGCACGGACCATGTAGACTATGACACCCTGAGTTCTCCCTCGTGGACCATCCGCCGCCTGGTGACGCCCGACTTCGTGCGCGTCTTCCGCTACCGGGGCGTGCGGGGCGAGACGCCCGAACAGCTGGCCGAGATGCTCCGCCGGGGCGACTTCCTGGCTTCGGACAACCTCTATCGGAAGTACGGCATCCGCATGACGTCGCTGGCAGGGAAAGACGGGTTCCACCTCTTCGGCGACACTACCTACAGCTTTCGCCTGGGCGCCGCCCTGCAGGACGTACGTTACAGCGACTTCCAGCAGGCAATGTTCAGTTACACTTTCGTCATCAACATGGACAATCCGCAGATGTTCGGCCAGGGGATCATCAACCCCGACAACGAACTCTGCGTCCGCGTCAAGGACAACATGGACAAGGATTTCATCGCCCGCCTCAAGGCCGACAGCGAGAGCCAATACCGCATCGGCAACCTCTACATCGCCGACATACGCAGCTTTGCCGACATCCGCCGCAGCTTCCAGCAGAGCGAGATGAACCAGCTGCGCAACTACTGCGCGGGCATGGGCTTCCTCCTGCTCAACATCTTCCTCGGGCTACTGGGCACCTTCTGGTTCCGCACGCAGCAGCGGCGGGGCGAGATTGCCCTGCACAAGGTGAACGGTGCCACAGACCGCGCCGTCTTTGCCCGCCTGCTCAGCGAGGGCTTCTTTCTCCTGCTGATAGTCACCGTGCCCGCCGTCGTCATCGACTACCTGCTGGCGCACGCCGAGCTGAACACGTGGCACAATGGGACGACGCTGGAGGCGCCGCGCTTCTGGTTCTGCGTTGCCGCCACCTTCGCGCTTATCGCGCTGATGATAGTCGTCGGCATCTGGTATCCCGCCCGCCGGGCGATGAAGGTGCAGCCGGCCGAGGCGTTGCACGACGAGTAAAACAAAGCATAGCATATGAAACAACTGATTCATCTCCTTGGCCAGCACCGCTTCTATGCAGCGGCCAGCATCGTCGGCACCGCCGTCACCCTGGCGTTCGTCATGGTGGTGGTGATGGTGTACGACTTCCGCACGGCGGACGTGCCTCCCGAGGCGGAGCGCAGCCGGATGCTGTATAACACGGGGACGCAGTGCATGCGCGCCAACGGCACGAACATGATGGGCTACCGGGGACTGGGCCCCGAGGTTTTCGAGACGTTATACGGCGGTCTGCCGGGCGTGGACACCCTGACGTGGCACGGAGGATTGCAACGGGCGTTGTGCTCCTTGCCCGCTTCGTCCGACCGTCAGTCCGTGTTTCTGCGTCCCGTGGCGGCAAACTGGTTCAGCTTTTTCCAATATGACTTCGTGGCGGGCAGGCCTTTTACGCAAGCCGAGTATGACGCGGGGCGTGCCGCTTTCCAAGAAGCGGAGGACGAATGGCGCAGCTACCGCAGTCTGGAGGACGGGGTGACGCGGCGTTTCGTAGTCATCACCGAACGTTTGGCACGCAGGCTCTTCGGCAGCGCCAGCCGTGCCGTGGGCGGAGAGATGCAGATGGACTTCCAGCCCGTGCGGGTGGTCGGCGTGGTGCGCGACGTCAGTTCCATCTTCCAGACCGCCTATGCCGACGTGTGGGAACCCTTCACGCTGCTCAACGAGGGGCAAGCCTACAATGTCCGCGAAACGGGCGGCCTGGCGGGGCTGCGTTACGCCGTGATGCGTAGGACTTCCGGCGCGTCGTCTGCCGATATCCGTGCCGAGGTGACCCGCCGGTTGGACAGGCTGAACCATTCGGGCGGGGAATACGTCTTGAGCGACCCGCAACTCTATACCCACACGGAGTACACCTTCTTCCGCGGCAGCAGCATCGACGCTCGGTTGGTGTATGTGCTTCTGCTGGTTATCCTGCTGGTGGTGCCCGCCGTGGGCATATCGGGACTGGTACATGCCCAGATGCAGAGCCGCCTGAGTGAGATAGCCATCCGCAAGGCCTACGGGGCGACGAATGCCGACGTCATCGGGCGGCTGTTCGTGGAGAGCCTGGGCACGACGCTCGTCGGCGGCTTGCTGGGCTACGGGTTATCGTGCCTGCTGGTGGTGGCGGGCAACACGTGGCTGTTCGGCACGGGCGGCGTAGAGGCGTCGGGCATCGTGCTGGGGGCCGACTTGCTGTTCCGCCCCGTGCTGTTCGGCGTGGTGCTGCTGGCCTGCCTGGTGTTTAACGCATTGTCTACGTTGCTGCCTGCCTGGATGGCGGTGCGGCGCAACATAGCCTTTACATTGGTAGGAGGAGAATAACGATTATGTGGAGACAAATCATTCATCAACTGTGGAACCAACGCCGCGCCAACGCCTGGCTCTGGGTGGAGCTGGCCTTGGTGACGGTCATCCTGTGGTATGGCATTGACTTGGCATATAACTACGAAGGCGCGGCCCTGCAGCCCAAAGGCTATGACACGGACTGCGTGTTCGACCTCATGGTGGGCACCAAGCCGCTGGAACTGATTGGAGACGCCGACAATCAACGGGCGGGGGAGGACTTCACCTATCTGTATAACCTCGTCCGGGACTATTCCGGCGTGCAGGACGTGTGCGCCTACTACGGCAGCGTGCCCTATTCCGGCGAGAATATGACGGAAGGCTATGCCCCTCACGCCGATTCCACGCACGTGGTGCATTGCTACATCCGCTACGTCACGGCCTCCTACTTCGACGTGTTCCGGCTGAAGCCTTTGGCAGGGCAGCTGGACGAAAGCCATTGGACGAAGGGGGAGTATCCCATGCCCGTACTGATGAGCGCCGACCTGGTCGACTCGTTGTTCCACACGCCGACATACGCCGACGCCCTGGGCAAGACGTGCTTCAATCCCTACTGGCTGCAGGCGAAGAATCCTGTGACCAACTACCGCGTCATGGCCGTCCTGCCCCGCCACAAACTCGACGATTATGCCCGTTACGAGCCGTTCATCTATCTGCCCTTGGACGAAGCCTTGTTCTGGCAACACATCGCCGTGCGTGTTTCTCCCGACCATGCGGCGGGCTTCGCCGAACGCTTCCGGCGCGACATGCAGTCCGTGTTCGACCGCGGCATCTTTTACCTGGACCACATCCGTTCCTACGCCGACATGAAAGCGGCCTACGACGTGGAGCAAGGCACGGTGAATTACCTCAATACGGTCTATGCCGTGGCGGCTTTCTTCGGCTTCAATGTCTTCTTGTGCGTCTTGGCCACCTTCTGGTATCGTACCCGCAAACGCCGTTCTGAGATTGCCCTGCGCATGGCCATGGGGAGCGACCGACGGGGCGTGTTGCGTTACTTCTTGGCGGAAGGTCTGATGCTGTTGGCATTGGCTGCCTTGCCCGCTTTCTTCATTGCGCTCAACCTGCAACTGGCCGACCTCACGGTGCATACGCTGGTAGATGTTTCGGCGTTGCGCTTCGTCGGTTGCTTCGTGGCTGCCTGCTTGACGCTGGCCGTCATTATCGTGGTCGGCATCTGGTATCCCGCCCGTCGGGCCATGCGGATACAGCCGGCCGAGGCTTTGCACGACGAGTGAGGAGGCATGCACCGTTCCTTATTCACCATTAATCACTAATCACTAACCACTAACTACATAAATGTTCAGACAATATCTCATTCAATCCCTCTACCACCTCCGCGAGAATCCCGTAATCACCTGGGTATCCCTGCTGGGCACGGCTCTGTCCATCTGCATGATTATGGTGGTAGTCATTACCCTCAGGGCCCGCATTGCCGATTGCGCGCCCGAGGTGAACCGCAGCCGCACCCTCTACGTGCCCAACATGACCGCCCGGCAGAAAGGGACGACAGACGGAGGCATGAACAGCCGCATGTCCGTACAGACAGGGCGCGAATGCTTCAAGGCGTTGCAGACGCCCGAAGCCGTTACGCTCTATACCGACGCTGAGAAGATGCGCGCCTCGCTGCCTGCCGGCGACAAACTGACGGTGGACATGCGGCAGGTGGATGTCGACTTTTGGCACGTCTTCCAGTTCCGTTTCCTGGACGGGAAGCCCTTTACGGAAGCTGATTTCCAAAGCGCCTTGCCGCGGGCGGTCGTCACAGCTACAGTGGCGCGCCGGCTGTTTGGGCGGACGGAAGGCGTGACGGGGCAACACCTGCAACTGAATCATGTGGACTACCAGGTGGCGGGTGTCGTGGCCGATGTCTCTATGCTGGCCACGGACAGTTATGCGCAAGTGTGGATTCCCTACACGGCAGGTTCCGCCGAGGCCAACACTTGGGGCTACAACCTGATGGGGCCGATGCACGCCGCCATCCTGGCCCGTACGCCGCAGGACTTTCCCGCCATCCGCGAGGAGTGCGAACGCCTCCGGCAGAAGTATAACGACGCCCAGCCCGAGATGGAAGTGGCCTACCTGGGGCAGCCGGACACGCAGTTCACCCACCTCTATCGCACCTGGGCCGAAGTGCCGGACATGCAGTCGGTGGTGTTGCGCTACGTGGCCGTGCTGCTCATCCTGCTCATCGTGCCTGCCATCAACCTGAGCGGCATGACCCATTCGCGGATGCGGCGGCGCATGGCCGAGATTGGCGTGCGCAAGGCCTTCGGGGCCACGGGCGGGGAACTGTTGCGGCAGGTGTTCGTCGAGAACCTGTTGCTCACCGTCATCGCGGGCATCTTGGGACTGGCGCTGAGCTACGTGGCCACCTTCGTGCTGGACGGCTTCTTGTTCGGCACTTCGGCCAATGCTTACCTGGCGGGCGAGACCACGCTGACCGCCGGGCAACTGCTCAGCCCGTGGATATTCCTGGCTGCCTTCTTCTTCTGCCTGCTGATGAACCTGCTCAGTTCCGGGCTGCCTGCGTGGAGGGCCTCGCGTATGAATATTGTAGATGCTATTAACCAAAAAGAGTAGACAAGTTGACGAGGCTTCAGACCACAAGGCCTTGTAGCCTCGTTCACTGGTCTCCTCGTCAACTAAACTTAAAGATATGAAAGACTTATTGAAACAAATACGAAACGAATGGCGTGCCAACCTCTGGCTGGGTATCGAGCTGCTGGTGGTGTTCGCCGTGCTGTGGTATCTGGTGGACTGGAGCTACGTGACCCTTCGCACCTGGCTGCAGCCGATGGGATTTGATACGGAACACTGTTACAGCCTCTCCTTCAACCGCCTCACGCCCCAGGCCGACGGCTACCGGGCGGACGACGATGCGGAGGCGGACATGAAGAACCTGCTGGAGATAGTGGAGCGGTTGCGCCATCGTCCCGGCGTGGAGTATGTGGCCGTGTCGCAGAATAGCATCCCTTACACCGACGGCAGCAACGGCTTCAACCTGCGCATCGACAGCGTGCTGACCACAGGGATGCTGCGCTGGGGGCAACCCGATTTCTTCCGGATGTTCCGCGTGCAGGGAGTCGCCGTGTTGGCGGAGGACGGGCGCAAGGTGATGACCACCAGTCCCGATTCTCTGGCCGAAGCCCTGCACCGTTCGGACCGTAACGTCATCATCTCCCGCAACTATGTCTCTGCCGACCGCTATGCTGATTTGGGCTATGCCGACGCCCTGCCACTGCTGGGATACGAATGCGACTACACCCAAAGCGACGGCACCTATACCTTCAAGATTGCAGGTATCTGCGAGCCGATGCGCTGGTCGCACTTCGAGACCACCGGGCAATGGGGCGGCCCGATCGTAGGGTATGAGCTGCGCGACCCGGACATCATCAATTTCGGCAATCCCATCTACGTGCAGGTATCCCTCCGCCTTACGCCCGATGCCGACACGGGTACACAATTCATGGACGAGCTGATGGCCGATGCCGACCGCCTCTACTCGCTGGGCAACGTCTTCCTGCTGGACGTGCAACCCTTCAGCGACCTGCGGCGCACGTTGGAGATGGACGACGTGAACGAGGCGCGCACGCAGCTCTGCGTCATCGGTTTCCTGCTTCTGAACATCTTCTTGGGCGTCATCGGGACTTTCTGGTTCCGCACGCAGCACCGCCGTTCGGAGATCGCCCTGCGCCTGTCCTTCGGTTGTACCCGTCGGGGCGTGTTCCGCCGTCTGCTGACCGAGGGTCTCCTGTTGCTCACGCTGGCTGCCGTGCCCGCTGTGTTAGTGTCCCTCAACGTGGGGTGGGCCGAGCTGGTGGACGTCGAGCGGATGCCGTTCGGCATGGGGCGTTTCGTCGTGGCCGTTGCAGGGGCTTGGGTGCTGATGGCATTGATGATGACCGTCGGCATCTGGTATCCTGCCCGCCGGGCCATGCGGATACAGCCGGCCGAGGCTTTGCACGACGAGTAGGGACGGCATCGGTCCTATGTGCCGTTTCATAGGCGCAAGAAACACGCCCGTTCCCACGGATAAAGTTCTCTATCCGCGGCAAAAAGTTGGCAATCTTTGGCGAAAGTTATAAATTTAGGCTGGATTTACATAAATTCAGCCTAGATTTACATAAATCCAACCTAGATTTACATAAATCCAGCCTAAATTTATAACTTTTCTAAGGGATATCCAAGGTAGATGCATTACTTTTAGTAGTCCTCATTCCTATCATTAAGATAAGTAACTTTGCCACCTGATGTATTTTTAGTGAGAGACCCTCCGGCTGCGCTCGGGATGATGGGAGGATGCTTCCCCACGTGTCCTGGATTCGTCGGATAGTCCCGGCATGTGTCCGGATAATCCAGTATTCCGGCAGGATGGTGCGCGGAGGGGCAAGATGGTGAAAAAAAGTTTGACGATGTTAAAGGAAACGATTATCTTTGCCCCTCGGAAACATTCAAACTATCGCTTATGAAACTGAAGAACATGCTATCTTGCCTGACAGCGGCCCTGTTGCTGCTGACAGGGTGTTACGAAGTGGACGAGTTCACCGGGGTTTTGACGGAGGACGTCGTAATGGACAACGTCGTCAACGTGGCCGACATTCCTTACGAGGAACTGGGCGGGCTGGTGCCCGACGACCCCATCATGCTGGAGGGGATGCGGAACCGGGGCGGCCTGCTGGTGCGCTGGACGCCAGACCCGGCCGACCTGCCTTACTCGCCCGCGGGTTATGCCTCCACCCTGTACTATTCCGACGACCGCTCCGGCCTCCCTTCCACCGGCGGCATCAGCCATTGGTCCCGCCTGACAGGCTCGGGGGGAGCCGACTACACCGCGCAGGGCTACAACTATTTTTACCTCTCGTGGACGAATAACGACGACCTGGCCCTCTTGCCGGGCGTTACGCTCTACTTCCAGGCCCTGCTCCACGCCTACAGGGGCGACTGGCCCGGCTTCGTGGACGACGCGCTGGAGGGGGGCGACGACTACACGGTAAGCGCCACCGGCTCCGGATACGTGGAGGAGGGCGACAAGCTGTCCGAGGTGAAGTCCTATACCTTCCCCGACGAGCCGGTCGTTACGAACTTCGGTGTCTTTGACGTGGGTGGCGGGCAGATGGCGGGGGATTTCGCTGTAGTGCTTTCCCCGTCAATGGACATGGACACGGACGTGCTGAACCTGGGTATCTGCTACAGTGCCACCAGCTCGCTGCCCGACGTGGACCACGACGCAGTGGCGATCATGGAAACGCCGGACGTGCCCGGGCCCGGATCTTCTTATACCGTCTATGCCGACGTGCCTAATGGCGATTACTATGTGCGCGCCTTCGTGAAGGGGGCGGACGAGGTGGTCTATTCGCCCGTGCAGCAGGTTAGCATCACGTCATCCTCCCAAATCCGCTAACCTGTCTATATAATATAATGTATAAAGCTAATACAGTCCTATGCAGATGAAACGATTGTTTACGATAATGCTGGCGGCCTGTCTGGGAGCCCTGCCCCTGGCCGCGCAAGTGGTGGCAACCGACACGGTGGCCACGGGTATGGAGAACGGGGTGGAGACGCATGACATCCGCGGCGTGGTGACAGACGGCAAGGGGCGGCCCATCGTGGGCGCCCAGGTATCGGCAACCAACTACGACGCCAGCAAGGGACGTTCCTGGCTGCGCAAGGCGCAAGAAGAGGTCATTGTCAGCACCATCACCGACATCGACGGTAACTTTCTGCTGGAAGGCGTGCCCGTCACGGCCAAGTTCATCCTGGTGGAGTCGGTGGGCATGGAACCCAGCGTGCAGAAAATCGACGTGCCGCTGTCCATCGAGACTCGTCGCCAGAAGCTGACCTTCGTGGTGCAGGCCGGTGTGTCCATGAGCCGTTACACCGCCTATGGGGGCGACTTCAAGGTGGGCTACGAAGTGGGTCTGGGCCTGGAGGTGCGCGCGTCCAAGCATTGGGCCTTCCGCCCCATGGTACAGCTGAGCCAGCGTGGCACGGTGTACCAGCGCAGCGAGGCGGGCCTGGACTACAAGGAGACGTGGAACCCGATGTTCTTGGACATTCCTCTCTACTTCGTCAACCGGCAGAAGCTGGCGCGCAAGGTCAATCTGGTGATGTCCATCGGTCCGGCCGTGGGCTTCGGCATTGGCGGCAAGGTGACGACCGACTTCAACGGCACGCAGACGGAATACGACGCCTTCGGCAACACGATAGAGTATGACGGTTACAAAGACGGCGACGGCCTGCTGTACTTCATCAGCTTCGGCGCGGCCTACAGCTTGGGCGTGGAATACAAGCAACTGACCGTGGGCGTGTGGGGCAAGAACATGTTCCTGCCCACCGGCGGGAAGCGCATCAGCATGGATCCCTGCGAGCATAACTGGGCGCTGACCTTCGGGGCCGCCTATCGTTTCTGATGACCTAACGTTTAAAGCATGAGCAATATGATGAAAAAGATATCCATTCTATTCCTGCTGGCCTGCATGGTGGCGGCCGGCGCGATGGCCCAGGGCCAGAAGTACAGACAGCGCGTCATCGACCGCGACTATTATCCGGTGGAGAGCGCGACGGTGACGGTGAAGGGAACGAAGATAAGCACGGTGACCGACCGCGACGGCTGCTTTGTCCTCGAAGGGGTGCCCCTGGTGCTCGACTCCATCCAGGTGACGAAAGGCAAGAAGAGCAAGACGCTGCCGATACCTGTCACTATTGAGATGAAGGAAGAGATACAAGACCGCTTCTCCTGGTTCGTCAAGGCCGGCTGGGCCATGGGCATGATATACGGCGAAGAGGCCAGCATGGGCAACTACTACGGCGGCGTGGGAGCGCACATCCGTATGTCCCGCCACTGGTTCTGGGAGCTGGGCGTCTACTACGTGCGCCGCTACCTGGACACGTCTTATAACAGCTACGACTACTCCGAATATGACTATGACAACATCGAGATACCCTTCATGTTCGGTGCCAAGTTCCCCATAGCCAAGTCGACCCTCATGATTGCTAAATTCGGTGGATTCTACGACCGCGTGCTGGGAGGCAGCTTCACTGCTGATTCCGGCTATGAAGACCACACCGAGGCCAATGGCATCGAAGACAGCGACCGCAACCAGGGAGGAGTGGCCGGAGGCATCGGTTTCGAGATAAGGAAACACTGGCTCGTGGACGTGCTCTTCAAGTCCGGATGGGTGAGCGGTGGCGATGTCTACAGTTCGCATTCGTACATGGATCTGTCCCTCAGCGTGGGATACCGCTTCTGAGTCAGGGAGGCGATAAGATGACAGGAGGGCGTGTTCAGACTTGGTTTGAACACGCCCTCCCGCTATTTCTCTACCTTCCCTCGTTATAACAGCGCGGCCAGAAACTTTCTCATCACCTCCACCGGCAGACCGCGGCGGCGGGCATAGTCGCATAGCTGGTCTTGGCCGATGGGCCCTACGGAGAAGTAGCGGGCCGCGGGATGAGCCAGCATCAGGCCTGAGACGGAACTGTGCGGGTGCATGGCCCCGTTCTCTGTCAGGGTGATGCCGATGCTTGACATGCCCAGCAGTTGGTCGAGGATGAAGTTCACCGACTGGTCGGGCAGGGAAGGATAGCCCACGGCGGGGCGGATGCCTTGGAAGCGTTCGGCCAGGAGGTCGGGGATGGACAGATGCTCGTCGGGGGCATAGGCCCAGGCCTTGGTGCGGACGTAGAGGTGGAGGCGTTCGGTGGCAGCTTCGGCCAGGCGGTCGCTCAGGGTCTGGACGAGGAGAGAGCGGTATGGGTCGTTGTCTGGCGTAGAGGCAGGAGAGGGCGACGGGTGTCCGGCAGGAACGGTGGCGGCGAAAAGGCCCACGGTGTCGGCCTTGCCGCACGACAGGGGGCGGACAAAGTCGCTGAGGCAGAGGTGCGGGCCGCCGTTGGCCGGGGGGCGTTGTTGCCGCAGGAGGGGGAAGCGGGTGCCGTCCAGCCACAGGTCGTCGCCCTCGGCATTGGCCCGGCAGAGGCGGAAGATACAGCGCAGGCTGACCGTGCTGTCCATCTCGTCCAGGAGACGGAGGGCGTCGGCCTGCAGTTGCCGTGCCTGGGGATGGCCGGTGTCGGTGGGCTTGAATCCCCAGGCATGGTAGAAATAGACCCAGTTGATGTAAGGGGCGACTTCGCGGATGCGGTAGGTCAGCAATTGCGGGTCAGGCATGGAAGCGCAGTTCTTCTCCCCGGCGGGTGTCGTCCACGCCTGTGGCGACGTCGTAGACGGGGTATCCGTTGACAAAGGTTTTCTGCACCTGCCACTCGAAGGTCTGGTTCTCCAGCGGGCTCCAACCGCACTTGCTGAGGATGGCGTCGTGCGTCACCTGCCAGTGGACGCCGGGGCGCACCAGCACCAGGTCTGCCCGGTATCCCTCGCGGATGAAGCCTCGTCCCTCGATGTGGAACAGGCGGGCCGGGTTGTGGCACATCTTCTCCACCACGAGCTCCGGCGTGAACACTCCTTCGTCTGCCAGGCGCAACATGCTGACCAGCGAGAACTGCACCATGGGCATGCCCGACGCAGCCCGCAGCGCGCCGCCCGTCTTTTCGGTCAGCAGGTGGGGGGCATGGTCGGTGGCGATGACGTCTATCCGCCCGTCGCATACGGCCTGGCGCAGGGCGTCGCGGTCGGTCTGCCGCTTGATGGCGGGGTTGCACTTGATGCAGGCGCCCAGCATCTTATAGTCCTTCAGGTCGAACAGGAGGTGAGCCACGCAGGCTTCCGCCGTAATCCGTTTGCCGTCGTCCAGGGCGGCGGGGCTGAGCAGGGAGAGTTCCTTGGCCGTGGATATGTGCAGCAGGTGCAGACGGGCGCCGGCTTCGGTGGCCAACTGCACGGCCAGGCGCGACGAGGCGTAGCAGGCCTGCACGGAGCGTATGTTGGGATGCTTGTTCACCGGCACGGGGTTGCCCTCGCCATATCCTTCCTGATACTTCTCCGCATTGCGGCGGATGATTTCCGAGTCTTCGCAGTGGGCGGCGATGAGCATGTCCGTGCCCCCGAAGATGCGCCGCAGGCTGTCCATGCGGTCCACCAGCATGTTGCCCGTGCTCGAGCCCATGAAGAGCTTGATGCCGCAGACGCGCGTCCGGTCCAGGCGGGGGAAGAGCGTGTAGTTGTCGTTCGTGGCTCCGAAGTAGCACGAATGGTTCACCACGCACTTCTCTGCCAGCAGCGCCTGCTTCTGCTCTAGGGCTTCGAGCGTCACGGTGGGCGGGACGGTGTTGGGCATGTCCATGATGGATGTCACTCCGCCGGCTGCGGCGGCGCGGCTCTCGCTCAAGATGTCCGCCTTGTGCGTCAGGCCGGGGTCGCGGAAGTGCACGTGGTCGTCGATGACGCCGGGCATCAGGTAGCAGCCCGTGGCGTCGATGGTCTCGTCGCAGGGGGCGGAGAGGGGCTTCCCGTCGGTCAGTATCTCGGCGATGCGGCCGTCTTCGATGACGAGGGAGCCTTGCTTGCGCGTGCCCTCGTTGACGATGGTTGCGTTGTGTATCAGGGTTCGTTTCATATCTTTTTCCTGGTTTTAAGTGATTGTTCGGTGTATTTGGGGTTGCCGGCAAAGGGTCGCCGTGGTTGTCGGATGTACCCCACGCGTGAGGTATCTCGACGGGTCACGCGTGGGGTATTGCGATAGGTCACGCGTGGGGTGTCATGATGGGTCACGCGTGGGGTGTTCCGGCAGGTCTTTCATACTTCTTCCACAGGCTGTCCCACTTCAAGCGGATGACCCCGAAGACGGCTTCGCCAAAGATGCTGCTGTTCATCTTCGACGTCCCCAACTCGCGGTTGACGAAGATGACGGGCACCTCGCGGATGCGGAAGCCGTACTTGTAGGCGGTGAACTTCATCTCTATCTGGAAGGCGTATCCCTTGAAGCGGATGCCGTCCAGGGGGATGGTCTGGAGGACGCGCCGCCGGTAGCAGACGAAGCCGGCCGTGGTGTCGTGGATGGGCAGGCCGGTGACGAGGCGCACGTACTTCGAGGCGAAGTAGGACATGAGCACGCGGCCCATGGGCCAGTTGACCACGTTGACTCCGCTGACGTAGCGCGAGCCGATGGACACGTCCGCCCCTTCGTCGCGGCAGGCAGCCAGGAGGCGCGGCAGGTCGGCGGGGTTGTGGCTGAAGTCGGCATCCATCTCGAAGATGTATTCGTAGCCCTTCTGCAGCGCCCACCGGAAGCCGGCGATGTAGGCCGTGCCCAGCCCCTGCTTGCCGGGTCGCTCCAGCATGAACAGGCGGTCGGGGAAGTCGGTGTGTTGCAAGTGTCGCACGATGTCTGCCGTGCCGTCCGGAGAGTTGTCTTCGACCACGAGGATGTGGAAGCCTTGCTCCAGGGCGAGGACGGCGCGGATGATGTTCTCTATGTTTTCCCGCTCGTTGTAGGTGGGGATGATGACGATGCTGTCCGAAGTGTTCATTGTCGTTATTTGCTATGGGCTTTTATTTCCTCGCAAAAGTACGGCTTTTCCCTTACATACGGGTGCAAGTTGGGGGATTATTTCGTACTTTTGCGCCCGTAAACCGAAAGAGTATGACCCTAAGTGAACTGCAACAACGCTATGCCGCCCATCCGAACGTGGCGGCTCTCGTCCGTATGCTGGACACTCCGTCCGTTCATCATGTCTATTGCGGGGGACTGTGCGCCTCGTCCGCCTCGCTCTTCACCTCCGTGCTGGCGGGGCAGGGACGGTGGACGCTGGTGGCCATCCTGGGCGACATGGAAGAGGCCGGATACTTCTATCACGACCTGGTGCAGGTGTTGGGCGACGGGCATGTGCTGTTCTTCCCCTCCTCCTTCCGCCGGGCCATCAAATACGGACAGAAGGACGCTGCCAACGAGATATTGCGCACCGAGGTGCTGAGCCGCTTGCAGAAGGCCGACGAAGCCCTGTGCGTGGTGACTTATCCCGATGCCTTGGCCGAGAAGGTGGTCTCGCAGGCTGAGCTGACCGACAAGACCCTGAAGCTCCATGCGGGCGAGAAGGTGGACATGGGTTTCGTCACCGAGGTGCTGCACAGCTATGGCTTCGAGCGTGTGGATTACGTCTACGAGCCCGGGCAGTATGCCGTGCGGGGCAGCATCATCGACGTATTCTCCTTCTCCTCCGAGTATCCCTACCGCATCGACTTCTTTGGCGACGAGGTGGAGAGCATCCGCACCTTCGAGGTGGAGACGCAGCTCAGCAAGGACAGGAAAGACGGCATCGTCATCGTGCCCGACCTCAGCCACGACCTGGAACAGAAGGGCACGGGCGGCATGGTCTCTTTCCTCGACTTCCTGCCGGCGGACACCCTGCTGGCCATGAAGGACTTCCTCTGGCTGCGCGAGCGCATTCAGCAGGTGCACGACGAGTCGCTTGCGCCCCAGGCCATTGCCGCCCGCGAGGCCGAGGAGAACGGTGCCATCTCGTTGGACGGCAAGCTGATTGACGGGGAACTGTTCGCCCATCGTGCCATGGACTTCCGCCGCATCGAGTTTGGCGCCAAGCCCGCGGGGACGCCCGACGCCACTCTGACCTTCCATACCTCGGCACAGCCCATCTTCCATAAGAACTTCGACCTTGTGGCGCAGAGCTTCGCCGACTACCAGGCACGGGGATACGCCATCTACATATGCAGCGACAGCAGCAAACAGACCGACCGCATCCGGGCCATCTTTGAGGACAGGGGAGACCCCATCACCTTTACGGCCGTCGACAAGACCCTGCACGAAGGTTTTGCCGACGATGCCCTGCGTCTCTGCATCTTCACCGACCACCAGCTCTTCGACCGCTTCCATAAATACAACCTCAAGAGCGACAAGGCACGTGGTGGCAAGGTGGCCCTTTCCCTGAAGGAACTGAACCAGTTCACGCCCGGCGACTACGTGGTGCATACCGACCATGGCATCGGACGCTTTGCCGGACTGGTGCGCATCCCCAACGGAGATACCACGCAAGAAGTGATGAAGCTCGTCTACCAGAACGACGACGTTGTCTTTGTCTCCATCCACTCCCTCCACAAGGTGTCCAAATACAAAGGCAAGGACGGAGAGCCGCCCCGTCTCAACAAGTTGGGCACCGGTGCCTGGGAGAAGCTGAAAGACCGCACCAAGAAGAAAATCAAAGACATCGCCCGCGACCTCATCCGGCTCTACGCCCGGAGGCGCGAAGAACGGGGCTTCCAGTTCAGCCCCGACAGCTTCCTGCAGCGCGAGCTGGAGGCCTCCTTCCTCTACGAAGACACCCCCGACCAGAGCAAGGCCACCGCCGAGGTAAAGGCCGACATGGAGAGCCCCCGCCCCATGGACCGCTTGGTGTGCGGAGACGTGGGGTTCGGAAAGACCGAGGTGGCCATACGCGCCGCCTTCAAGGCCGTGGCCGACAACAAGCAGGTGGCTGTCCTCGTGCCCACCACTGTCCTGGCCTACCAGCACTACCAGACCTTCCGCGAGCGCCTGAAGGACATGCCCTGCCGCGTGGACTATCTCAGCCGGGCCCGCACCCCGGCCCAGGCCCGCGCCGTCATCAAGGGGCTGGAGGCAGGCGAGGTCAACATTCTTGTCGGTACCCACCGCATCCTGGGCAAGGACGTCCGTTTTAAAGACCTGGGTCTGCTCATCGTCGACGAAGAACAGAAGTTCGGCGTCTCCGTCAAAGAGAAGCTGCGCCAGCTCAAGGTCAACGTCGACACCCTTACCCTCACCGCCACTCCCATCCCCCGCACCTTGCAGTTCTCGCTGATGGGCGCCCGCGACCTCAGCGTCATACAGACGCCTCCGCCCAACCGCTACCCCATACAGACCGAGGTGCATACGTTCAACGAAGAGGTCATCGCTGACGCCATCAACTTCGAGATGAGCCGCAACGGACAGGTGTTCTTCGTCAACAACCGCATCGCCAACCTCCCCGAGCTGAAGGCCCTCATCCTGCGCCACATCCCGGACTGCCGCGTCGGCATCGGCCACGGACAGATGCCGCCCGAGGAGCTGGAGAAGGTCATCCTCGACTTCGTGAATGACGAATACGACGTCCTTCTGGCCACCACCATCGTGGAGAGCGGCATAGACATCCCCAATGCCAACACCATCATCATCAACCAGGCCCAGAACTTCGGCCTGTCCGACCTCCACCAGATGCGCGGCCGCGTGGGGCGGAGCAACAAGAAAGCCTTCTGCTACCTCCTGGCGCCCCCCCTGTCCACCCTCGCCCCCGAGGCGAAGCGCCGCCTGCAGGCCATCGAGAACTTCAGTGGCCTGGGCAGTGGTATCCATATCGCCATGCAAGACTTGGACATACGCGGGGCGGGCAACCTGCTCGGGGCGGAACAGAGCGGCTTCGTGGCCGACCTGGGCTACGAGACCTACCAGAAGATACTCACCGAGGCCGTGCGCGAGCTGAAGACCGACGAGTTTGCCGACCTCCTGGCCAGTGGGCAGCAGCAAGCTGACGCCGGCGGGGCCATCAGCGGCGAGCAGTTCGTGGACGAATGCCAGGTGGAGAGCGACCTCGAACTCCTCCTGCCTGCCGACTACGTGGCCGGCAGCAGTGAGCGCATGCTCCTCTACCGCGAGCTGGACGGACTCGCGCTGGACGCGGACGTCGAGGCCTTCCGCGCCCGCCTTGTCGACCGCTTCGGACCCATCCCTCCCGAGACCGAGGAACTGCTGCGCATCGTCCCCCTCCGCCGTGTGGCCGCCCGCCTGGGTGCCGAGAAGGTCTTTCTGAAGGGCGGGCGCATGACGCTCTATTTGGTGCACAACCTCGAAAGCCCGTATTACCAGAGCCAGGCCTTCGGACGGCTCATCGCCTACATGATGAAGTACACCCGCCGCTGCAACCTGCGTGAGCAGCAGGGTCGCCGCTCCATGGTGGTGCAGGACATCCCCACCGTTGAGGAGGCGTTGGCCGTGCTGCAGGAGATGCTGGCGATGGAGGCGGCGGAATGAACATTTACGCGTGCCTTGGTCTTATCCGTTTCATCACCGTGTCTACGCCTTCTTTGATACGGTTTGTCAGGATGATCAGCACCACGGCTACCAGTATCAGTGCGATGCCCACGGCCTCCGTAGCGGTGAAGGCTTCGCCGAACACGCACGTCCCGATGATTACCGCCGTCACCGACTCCATGGCTCCCAAGATAGAGGTCAATGTGCCGCCGATGTGGCGCACGGCCAGTAGCAGCGTGATGTTCGAGATAACCGTAGGGGCCACAGCCAGCAGCAGGACAAGGCCCACGCTGCCCCAGTCCGGCAGGGGTTGCAGGCTGCCTTGTACGCCGTTCTTCACCGTGAACGTCAAGGCGGTGAACAGAAAGACATAGAACGCCAGTTTGCGGCTGTGCAGGTCCTTCAGGCGCGACTTGTTGACCGACACGATATAGCTGGCATAGCCCACGGCGGAGAGCAGCACGATGAACACGCCCCACGGGTCCAGCTTCAGTTCCGTGCCTTGCAAAGATAACCGCGCCACGCCCCCCACAGCCAGCACGATGGCCAGCCACGTCACCCATGAGGCCCGTTCACGGAACAGCGTGAGCATCAGCAGTGTGGTGAAGATGGGGTAGGTGAAATGCAGTGTCGTGGCCACGCCCGCCCCCATCACCTCGTAGCCGTAGAGCAGGAACATGGACGAGGCCGTGTAGAACAGGGCCATCACCACCAGCAGCGGCACGTCTTTCCAATGGATGCGGAACGACTCCCCTTTCAGAAGCATCATCGCGCCCAGGGCGAGGGTGGCTGTCACGAAGCGGTAGAATAGAATGGAGTCCGACGCCAACCCCTTCTGCATCAGGGGCAGGGTAAACAGGGGGATGAGGCCGAAGGTCACCGAGGTGGCTAGGCCGTAGAGGAAGCCTTTCAGTTTCGAGGATTGCATACCTATCAAATGTCTTTATGTTCAGAAAATGCGCGCAAAGGTACGCAACTCTCGTTAGAAGTCCAAGAATTAGGAGGAGTAGAACATTTTTCTCTGTCAATATGCTTGCCGTGCGAGATATTATAACTACTTTTGCGCCCGCAAATCGGGAACAACTCTTTTCTCTCTTTCCCGATGGGGAGATTACATTACCTTGGCAATTCGGCCACCGGGCTTCCGATGACGGAAAGTAATGGGACGGCTCTTCTCCCCTTGAATCAAAGGACATATCTGCGTCCCGTCTGGCAGAACTTTTATTAAAAACAAGATAGCCGGACGTATGCGAACACTTATTCAAATACATCATTATTTTATTGTTTCACTAGATCATTATTGTAACATGAAGAAGATGAATTTCTTTGTGGTGGCCCTGCTGTGCCTTTGCACCTTGGCCACCGGCTTTATCGCGTGCAGCGATGATGAGAATCCCGTGACCGCTCCCGACCTGGGCACGCCGCCCTTCGAGGCTGTCAGCGGCAAGTATGACGTCACCTCCGACGGTTCGCCCTACGAGAGCATCGAATTGGGTGCCAGCGGCAACTACATTGTGGTATTAGACAACGGAGGTTACTCGGCATCGGTTGCCAGGCATACCGCCCTCATTGACAAAATGACACACCGGACGCGCGCAGCGCAAAGCGGGAATATCATTTATGGCACCTTTACCGATTTGGGTAACGGTGTATACCAATTGGAAGACTTCGGCACTATTGAACTGGTGACAGGTTCCAACGGTGAAGTGACCGGCATTGAGGTGGATTCCAGTCACTACGGATCGACTTCGTTGGCCGTGCAGAAAGAGCAGGGCATGGTTGGCAGTAGCATGACCAATGCCTTGTGCCGCACGTGGCGCGTGGTGGGCGGGCGCGAAATAGATACCGACCTCTCTACTGGCGAACAAGAAGAATACTCCTACAACCCCAATGAACCCGGGGCAATGGAAGAAATGATGTTCACCAAGTCGGGCACCTACGTCGCCACTTACAACGACAACACTATCGACATGGGCCATTGGCAGTGGAAGGATGAGGGCCAAGGCATCATCTCTTACGTTTGGGATGCCGAAAGCTGGGAAGGCTATGCCGATGCCACCATTTCTTTCTCGGGCAACACTGCCACCATCTACGAAAGGATTGAAGAAGACGGCTACTTGTACGAGATGTACACCACCCTGGAGACCGCTGAAATCGCCCCGGACGACCCCACTGACGAGCCGCAGGAACCCGAACAGCCCGCCGTGGACTCCCCTGTGGCCAGAGTATTCGGCGACAAGCTTATCAAGAGCGTGAGCGACGACACCTACATCTACGACGAGAACGGCTTCCTGGTGCAGATTGCCGATGAGAACGACCTGGAGGGCGAAGGCACCTTCTTCCACTACAACTACGTGACCGGCGCCGAAGGCCCGGACGTCTACACGCTGGACGGCACCGAACTGGAGCAGACCGCCACGATTGGTGAGAATGGCTTTGTATCCAGCGTACACCACGAGGTGCATGACTGTGTCACCACCTTCGAGTACGATGCCGAGGGTCACATCACGCATATCGTTGATGGGCGTGAAGAGCGCGAATATGAACTGACATGGGAGAATGGCGACCTGGTTCAGATGACTCGGTGGCACTACGATGAGGATCCGATAGAAAAGAGAACTTATTTCTACACCTATACAGACCAGCCCTCCAACGGCATCATGCGTTTCTACAAGGACTATAACATAGACCTCGATGTCGTGGAGCAGTTCTACTACGCCGGATTGATGGGCATTCACTCACAACACCTCATTGAGACCGAGACCAGCGAAATAAGTGGTTCCGTTACGCGCTACGTCTGGACCGACCACGACGTGACCAAGTACAGCGACTATGAGCCTGATGGCCGAGTGGATTACACTTTCTCCTTCTACGAATAATCCCAGACAAGTCAATACTTCTCTATAAATTGCCGTGTGCGCCCCGTGCCTCCACCACCCGTGGATTGTGCGGGGCGCACTTTTTTCTTTCCCTTCTTGCCCAATTCACCGGCTTGCCGTATCTTTGCGCCCGATTTTATGGGATGAGGCCGTGCGGTACGCCGTCGCGCCTCCGTGTATTCCAGCTTAACCACGTAAAAAACAGGAACCGATGAAACAGACTGTATCCGTATCTCTGCCCTTCATGCTGCTGGGCATCCTCTTTAACGTATGCCTCATTGCGGCCAATCTCCTCGAGACGAAAGTCATTTCCTTCTGCGGGCTGACGGTCACCGCCGGCCTGCTGGTCTTCCCCGTATCTTACATCATCAACGACTGCATTGCCGAGGTGTGGGGCTTCCGCAAGGCGCGGCTCATCATCTGGACGGGCTTCGCGATGAACTTCTTTGTCGTGTCGCTGGGGCTGGCGGCCGTGGCCCTGCCTGCCGCGTCTTTCTGGGAGGGGGAGGAGCACTTCAACTTTGTCTTCGGCATGGCGCCGCGCATCGTGGCGGCCAGCTTGGCGGCCTTCCTGGTGGGGTCGTTCCTCAATGCCTACGTGATGAGCCGGATGAAGCTGCGCAGCGGGGGACGGCATTTCTCCGTGCGGGCCATCGCGTCCACCGTGGTGGGTGAGACGGCGGACTCGCTTTTGTTCTTCCCCATTGCTTTCGGCGGGGTCATCGCCTGGCCGGAGCTGGCGCGGATGATGGCTTTGCAGATTGTGCTGAAGTCCCTCTACGAGGTGGTCATCCTGCCGGTCACGGTGCGCGTGGTGCGCTATGTGAAGCGTGTCGACGGCAGCGACGTGTATGACGACGGCATCTCCTACAAGGTCTGGAAGGTCAGGGATCTGTAAGATAACCATTTGCTACATATATTATATTATGATTGACGAAACAGCCTTGGTCGTGTTCAGCGGTGGGCAGGACTCGACCACTTGCCTCTTTTGGGCCCAACGTGAGTTTAAGGAAGTGCATGCCCTGAGTTTCCGCTATGGGCAGAAGCATGAACGCGAAGTGGAACTGGCACGCGCCATTGCCGGAAAGGCCGGCGTGTCTTTCACCGTGATGGACCTCCCCTTGATTGGCGCGTTGGGACACAATGCGCTGACCGACACCTCTATGCCGATGGACGAGCAGATACCGGACGGCAAGGTCTGTCCCAACACCTTTGTGCCGGGGCGCAATCTCTTCTTTCTGAGCGTGGCTGCTGTCTGGGCCAGGGAGAGGGGCATCCGCCACATCGTGACGGGCGTGTCGCAGACGGACTACAGCGGCTATCCGGACTGCAGGGACTCGTTCATCAAGTCGCTCAACGTGACGCTGAACCTGGCGATGGACGAACAGTTTGTGCTCCATACCCCGCTGATGTGGCTAGACAAGGCGCAGACCTGGGCGTTGGCCGACGAACTGGGTGTGATGGACATCGTGCGCCGTGACACCATGACTTGCTACAACGGCATCCCCGGCGACGGGTGCGGACACTGCCCTGCCTGCAAGCTGCGCCGCGAGGGGCTGGAGAAGTACCTTGGAACAATTAATAATTAGCAGTTGAGAGGGTCATTGACCATTCATTATTATCCCATTCATCATTAACCATTCATCATTGACCATTATGGAAGAAGATTTGCGTGCCCGGCTCCATGCCTTGGGCCGAAAGACGGAATATCGCCAGGACTATGCTCCCGAAGTATTGGAGGCCTTCGACAACAAACATCCGGGTCGTGACTATTGGGTGCGCTTCAATTGTCCGGAGTTCACCAGCCTGTGTCCCATCACCGGGCAGCCGGACTTTGCCGAAATCCGCATCAGCTATATCCCCGATGTGAAGATGGTGGAGAGCAAGAGTCTGAAGCTCTACCTGTTCAGCTTTCGCAACCACGGGGCTTTCCACGAAGACTGTGTGAACATCATCATGAACGACCTGATTCGCTTGATGGAGCCGAAATACATCGAGGTGACGGGCTTCTTCACTCCGCGCGGCGGCATCTCCATCTACCCATATGCGAATTATGGGAGGCCGGGGACAAAGTACGAACGGTTGGCAGAAGAACGGCTGTTCCATAGAGAATAACGCTGTGCTTGGCGGGAATAATCCCCACAAGTAGGTATTGCGCCGCAGATTTGGGCCGCCAGAACGGTGGCAATATACCAACATGAGGCGATTGCGGGATAGGGCAGGGGAGCCGTACCTTTGCAGTGCAATTTTTAACACACTGACAATCGTATGAATACAAAGACTTCCCTGCTTCTTCTGTTGATGTCCTTGGTTGCCATTGCGACCCAGGCGCAACACCGCCGCGGCCAGCACCGGCCCCACGGCATCGAACTGAGCGGGCATATCACCTCCACAGAGGGCGGCGTCATAGATTTTGCCGCCGTCCAGTTGAAAGGCACTTCGCACGGAGCTTATGTGGATGCCGAAGGCTGTTACCGTTTCCATGCTCCCGCAGGCACCTATACCCTGCTGGTCTCTGCCATTGGTTACGAAGCCATCGAGCAGGAAATCACGCTGCAGCGCGGTGCCGACCGTGTGTTGGACTTCACTCTCCGCCCCGAAGCCCGACAGTTGGACGAAGTGGTGGTTACCGCCTCGGGCGTGGGCCGCGTGAAGCGTTCCGCCTACAACGCCGTGGCCGTGGATGCCACCGAACTGCACAATTCCGCCAAGACTCTGGGCGATGCTTTGGCCAAGGCTCCCGGCGTGAAGCTGCGCGAGAGCGGCGGCGTTGGCTCGGACATGCAACTGATGCTGGACGGATTCAGCGGCCGCCACGTCAAGGTCTTTATCGACGGCGTGCCGCAGGAAGGGGCGGGGCAGGCCCTGGACCTCAACAACTTGCCGGTGAACTATGCCGAGCGCATCGAGGTTTACAAAGGCGTGGTGCCCGTGGGTTTCGGCACGGACGCATTGGGCGGCGTGGTCAACATCGTCACCGCCAAGCAGCGCGAGGGCTGGCACCTGGATGCTTCCTACTCCTATGGCTCGTTCAACACGCATAAATCTTATGCCCGCTTCGGACAGACTCTGCGGAATGGCTTCACCTATGAGGTCAATGCCTTCCAGAACCTGTCGGACAACGATTATTACATCGACAGCTACATCACCGAATTTGGCGACGACGGCATCACGGAGAATACCGACCCCAGTAAAATCTACCGCGTCAAGCGCTTCAACGACCGCTTTCACAACGAGGCAGTGATTGGGAAGATAGGCGTGACGGACAAGCCGTGGGCCGACCGTCTGATGCTGGGCTTCACCTACAGCCATTATTACAAGGAGATACAGACCGGTGTCTACCAATACATCGTCTTCGGGCAGAAACACCGCAAGGGACACTCCTTCGTCCCCTCGCTGGAGTACAGCAAGCGCAACCTCTTCGTTAAAGGCCTTGATCTTGTTCTGTCCGCCAACTACAATCATAACCTGACGCAGAACATCGACACCGCCTCGTGGAAGTACAATTGGCTGGGCCAGCGCAAGCCCCTCGCCAGTCCCGGCGAACAGTCGTACCAAGACAACGAATCCACCAACAAGAACTGGAACGCCACGCTGACGCTGAACTACCGCATCGGCCGTATCCATGCCCTGACGCTGAACCATGTGCTCAGCACCTTCGAACGTACCACCGTGTCCTACAGCGGCGGTGCCTCCAAGATAACCAGCTTCGACATCCCCAAGGTGACGCGCAAGAACATCACCGGCCTGTCCTATCGCCTGATGCCCTCCGAGCGCTGGAACCTCTCCGCCTTTGGCAAATACTATAACCAATACAACCGCGGCCCTGTCTCCGAGAGCGCGGACGGCGTGGGCAGCTACGTCAACATGTCCAAGCACGTCAGCAGCTTCGGCTACGGCGCGGCAGGCACGTGGTTCATCCTCGACGGATTGCAGGCCAAGCTGTCCTACGAGAAGGCCTACCGCCTGCCCACCACCGACGAACTCTTTGGCGACGAAGACCTGGAAGCCGGACGCGCCGACCTCCGGCCGGAGAACAGCCACAACATCAACCTAAACCTGAGCTACACCCGCCAGATAGGCCGTCACGGCCTCTACGTGGAGGGCAGCTACATCTACCGCGACACGAAGGACTACATCAAGCGCAGCCTCGACGCCGTGGGCGGCACCAGCTTCGGCATCTACGAAAACCATGGCCGCGTCAAGACCAAGGGCTTCAACCTCTCCGCCCGCTACAGCTACGGCCGCTGGCTCAGCCTGGGCGGCACGTTCAACAACCTCAACGCCCGCGACGCCGAGCGCTACCTGGCAGGCAACACCCAGCAGGAGAGCCTGACGTACAACCAGCGCATCCCCAACCAGCCCTACACCTACGCCAACTTCGACGCCGCCCTCGCCTGGCACGACCTCCTGGCCGAGGGCAACGTCTTGACCCTCAGCTACGACGGCTTCTACCAACACGCCTTCCCCCTCTATTGGGAACACTTGGGCGACCCCACCACCAAGAGCCGCGTGCCCGACCAGCTGTCGCACAGCCTCACCCTGGCTTACTCCCTGAAGAACGGCCGCTACAACCTCTCCCTGGAGTGCCGCAACCTGACGGACGAGAAGCTGTACGACAACTTCAGCCTCCAGAAGGCAGGCCGGGCGTTCTACGGCAAGATACGGATTTACCTCGGCAGATAGCCCGCCCCAGCCCGGCTGACCCGGTAAGTCAGTTTAGAATCATGCACGATGATTCGATAAATCATGTACGATGATTATGGGAATCATGTACGATGATTATAGGAATCATGTACGATGATTCTCATATCAGTCCCAGACTGAGTCCTGCTTACTTTCGGCATCAGCCGCGGACAACCGACGAAGCAGACATATTTAATACGTAACATACACTCGAAAAGATGAAAAAGCAATTCGCATGGGCCTTGGCAGCCGCCCTCGCAACAGGCTGCCTGACAACCGCTTGCAGCGACAGTGACGAACCCGCAGTCCCCGGCGCAGACCCCGGCAGTCCGGGCGGCACGGGCACAGGCACGGTGAGCCGCTACGTCATAGCCGCCCAGGCCGGCGGCAACGACGGCGGCACCTACCTGGTCACCACCGACAATCTGGACAGCGGTTCGCTGACCACCGTCGGCAACGGACTGGAGACCGAAAGCGGCTCCAACTGGATACATTACGGCGAGAAGTACCTCTTCAACTTCCAGTATAACGACGGTGCGCAGGGCACCGGCTTCGCCTACGCCCTCAATCCCGAGACGGGCAACGCCTACGAGGCGCGCCGCTACACGTACAACCGCACCACCACCTATGGCACGTGGGGCGAACATGTCATCACCGCCTCCACCAACGACGGCAACCGCGAGCAGAACGAGGGCGGCTACGCCAAATACCTCCAGTTCAACTACCTCAACGCCACCACGGGCAACACCACGACCGGCAGCCGCTTGGCCGAGAACTTCCTGGGCAACGGCGAGATAGTCAGCTTCGCCGGATTCGAGGAGGCCAACGGCAAGCTCTACACCTCCGTGGTGCCGATGGGCATGAGCCATTACGGCGTCATCGCGTATGCCGACCTCATCACCGACCCCAAGCTCGTGACCGACCACAACGGCGGCAGCGGCAGCGGCGCGTACACGCCGGGGCAGATTCCCTCCACGCAATATCCGGACAAGGCTTTCATCGCCATCTACAGCGGCGACAGCTTCGACGAGACACCCGTCATTGCCGAGACGGACAAGATTGGTTATGCCTGCGGACGCATGAAGTCGCAGTACTACCAGACCATCTGGGCGGCGGACAATGGCGACCTCTACGTCTTCTCTCCGGGCTATGGCCGCACTGCCAAGGCCGAGGAGCAGGTGGAGGACAAGGAGGACGGCACGGCACACATATTATATAAAGTGCAGGGACAACTGCCCTCCGGCGTGGTGCGCATCAAGGCGGGCGAGACTTCGTTCGACGAATCCTACTACGTCAACCTGGAAGCCCTGGGCAATCGGAATCCCATGTTCCGCTGCTGGCACATCACTGCGGACTATTTCCTCCTCCAGATGTACAGCGAAGGCGCGGAGAATATGTCCGGCACCACCGCGCCGCGCAACGAACTGGCCATCTTCAAGGGCGAAGACCAAAGCCTGACCGTATTGACCGACGGCCTGCCCGCAGCCGATGCGATTTCCTCCTTCGGCGTGCCCTTCAGCGACAACGGCTGTGCCTATATGCCCATCACGCTGAACGACGGCAGCCGTCCCGCCATCTACAAGATTGACCCGCAGACGGCCACCGCCACCCGCGGACTGGAACTGGAAGCCGACGGCGTCTCCGCCCTGTGCAGACTCACGGCAGAATAACAGAGGCATAAAGGAAGCGTATGATGAAGAAGTTATTCCGCAAGCTGCACCTCTGGTTGTCCGTCCCCTTCGGCATCGTCCTGACGCAGATATGCTTCTCCGGCGCGATGCTGGTGTTTGAAGACGAAGTGACGCAGTGGGCCAGGCCGCATCTTTACCGGGTATCGGATACGTCCGGCACTCGGATGACCCCGGACGAGGCTGCGGCCTTGGTGGCTGCCACCTTGCCCGATGGGGTCACGGTGCGGGGTGTCAAGTCCTTTCCCGCAGCCGATCGTACCTATCAGGTCAATCTCTCCAAACCCAAGCGGGCCGCGGTATTCGTCAATCCGTATACGGGGAAGGTTGTTGGCAAGTACGAGCGTCTTCTCTTCTTCCAGACGATGTTCCGCCTGCACCGCTGGTTGTTGGACAGCCGCCCGGCGGACGGGGGCATCTACTGGGGCAAGCTGGTGGTGGGCATCAGCACGCTGCTGTTCGTGTTCGTCCTATTGTCGGGAGTGGTCATCTGGTGGCCCCGCACGAAGAAGGGGCTTCGCAACAGTCTGAAGATGGTCACGCGCCGCGGTTGGGCCAGATTCTGGTACAGCCTGCACGTGGCGGGAGGGATGTATGCCCTGCTCTTGTTGCTGATGATGGCGTTGACGGGGTTAAGCTGGTCGTTCGGCTGGTATCGGGAGGGATTGTACGGTCTGCTGGGGGCGGATGCACGCCCGCTGGTGAAGGCTTTGCATATCGGTACCTGGGGCGGGACGGTCACACGCATCCTCTATTTCCTCGCCGCCTTGCTGGGAGCTATCCTGCCACTCACCGGTTACTACCTGTGGGTGCGCCGGCTGCGCCGCAAGACTCGTTAATCTCTCTTGCCCAATTCCCAAAAGGCCACGGCTGAGGCTGCCGCCACGTTGAGCGAGTCCACGCCGTGAGCCATAGGGATGCGCACTACATAGTCGGAGGCGGCCAGGGTGTCGTGCGGCAGTCCGTCTCCTTCGGTGCCCATCACGATGGCCAGTCTGGGTTCGGCTTTGAGTGCCGGAGTGTCGAGGGGGATGGATTGGTCTGTCAGTGCCATGGCCACGGTGCGGAAGCCCAAACGGCGTATGTCACTGAGCGAGGCGTCTGTCCACGTCCAGGGAATGAGGAATACGGAACCCATGGACACCCGTACCGCCCGCCGGTTCAACGGGTCGCACGAGTCGGTGGTCAGCACCACGGCATCCATGCCCAGTGCGGCTGCCGAGCGGAAGATGGCGCCGATGTTCGTGGTGTCTGTCACTCCCTGAATGATGACGATGCGTCGGGCATCCCGGCACACTTTTTCCACACTTCGGGGTAACGGTCGGCGGAAGGCGCAAAGTACGCCCCGTGTCAGGGTATATCCTGTCAGTTGTGCCAAGAGTTCCCTTTCGCCTGTATAGACGGGTATATCTGGATGACGGGCAATGAGGTCGGCGGCGTCTCCTCGGATGTGCTTCTTCTCGCAGAGCAGGGCCAGAGGTTCATGGCCAGCATCCACTGCTACCCGGATGACTTTGGGGCTTTCGGCAATGAACACGCCTTTCTCCGGTTCCAGGCGGTTGCGCAGTTGGGCTTCGGTTAGCGAGCTGAATACCTCCACGCCGGGATGGTGTAATGATTGGATTTCAATGACAGGCATAGTTTGATGGGGCGATGTCATACTCTCAAGGCGGTTTTGTCCTTGGGGAGTGATGATTGGGGGAATGAAATGAATAAGAAAAGAGTTAGAGGTGCATATCTTGTCTGATAGCTCTCTAACTCTTTATACATATATATATACGGTATACCCGTTGGCGGAATTAAATCAGCGCATATTTAACTTTGCCAATGGGTTTGTTATTTTTATAGTTAATGTATTGTAGGATTGTAAGTGCGCTAATCTTCCCTATAATTCGGGTAAACAATCCGTCAGTATCTTTCGCA
>CASENE010000025.1 GCA_949289265.1 uncultured Bacteroides sp. | reverse complement strand
TCCAATCCGCCTTACTTCATCGACGCGCTTCCCTGTCCCGACCGCCAGCGCAACGCCGCCCGCCATGCCGGCGGCCTGAACTACGACGTGCTCTTCCGCCGTTCGGCCCGGCTGCTGGACGAGGACGGGGTGGTGAGCATCGTCATCCCCAGCGAGGTGGAGCGTGCGGCCGAAGACGCCGCCTGGATGCAGGGCCTCTATCCCTGCCGCCGCACGCGTGTCTACACCAAGGCAGGCAAGCCCGCCCGCCGCGTGCTGGTCGCCTTCAGCCGCCGTCTGGGCCCTGTGGACGAGGACGCGCTCTACATCCACCAGGCGGGCGGCGACTATTCCGACGACTACCGCCGCCTCACGGGCGACTTCTATCTGAAGTTCTGAGGGTAAAGAGGAGCAGGAGCGGAGAGGCGCTTCGTTCGTGCCTGCCCGTTTTGTCATTCTCTGCCCGCCTTCCCCTCTGTCATGCTGAGCGGAGCGGAGAATCTCAAAATCACTTTCGGCTAACTGTAATTGTCATTTGTCATTCATCGAAGCAAGCAAGGCCATCCCTTTGACGGTCAACACATATTTTTGACGCGGGTGGCGGGGCTTGTCAGGATAGAGCAACGTCACAAATCCATTGGCTTGTGCCGGCATGACGTAATATTCAAGCAGGTTTTTCCGATCTTTAAGATTCAACAGGTCCAAAATCTCTTTTATGCTCCGTTTGTTTTCCCCTATCACCGATACCAGCTTCTGAACATTGACATTGTCTGTATACAGTTGGTTGGTCTGACTTGTGGGGGTACTTGTGGGGGTACTTGTGGGGGTACCATCATCCATCGGTTCCTTCCATTCTTCAGGAGCATCAATTACCATGTATCGGTTGCGCAATTCATTGTTTTCTCCCAAGAGCAAGTTACGGAAGAAGCGGACGAGGTATTTCATATCCGGCTCTACTCCTTTCACCGCATTGCGATAATTGGCACGGACCAACGCATTGCGGAAATACCACGAATGGTTGGCAAACAAGTCGTTTTCTACATAAAATCCGATGGAACGGAGGTATTTAATGGTAAACACAGCTACCGTGCGCGTATTTCCTTCGCCGAACGGATGTATTTGCCACAATCCCGATACGAATTTTGCGATATGCTCCACCATTTGGCCGTGTGCAAGTCCGGCATATACAAAGTTCCTTTCTTGCTCCAGGTCATATTCCAAAGCTCTTCTTATGTCTTCTGAATGGACGTATATCACAGTGTCGCCTTTGAGTACCCATTCCTTTTTCGTGATGTCATAATCACGAATTCTACCGGCAAACTTGAAAACACCTTCAAATAACCGACGATGAATAGAAGTAATGCCCACCACAGAAAAAGCAAAAGACTGTTCCCCCAACAGTTTGGCTATATGAGCAGAAACCACATCGGCCTCTTCCAGGTCGTCGTCTACGGAAGTTCTGGTCGTCTTCGACTGATAGTACGACTTGATCAGCTTTTGCGCTTCGTCAATATCAATCTCTCCCTCAATATGCTTGCGTGCCGTATCTTTCAGATATTCAGAGGGCTTCAAGCCATCGACGGCCTGAAGTCCGATCGCTGTTCGCCAGGCATAGGCTTTCTGCCGGCTGTCAGGCTCATTTTGTCTGATATATTCTTCAAAATCAGTCATGGTACTCTGCTTAAAAATCCTACTT
>CASENE010000024.1 GCA_949289265.1 uncultured Bacteroides sp. | reverse complement strand
GCCATTATCATCCAATGTAACCTCCTTCAGACCCAAGGATTCCAATTCTTCCTTCAAATAGCGGGCAAAAACCATCTGCCCCGGCGTACTGGGAGTGACACCCGTCTCTTCGCTCGACTGGGTATCAAAGCTGACATACTTTAAAAAGCGTTCTACTAAAGTCATATCATTCAAAATATCTAATTCAACAAAACGATTTATTGTGCCCGTAAAGGTAGGAAAAGGGGCGTGAATTGCCAAGCAATCCACGCCCCTTTTTCATTTATTCACCCTAGAGTAAAGTTACCCAATACTTCAATCTCCATTTATTTCATGTGTAAAGACAAAAAAAGAGAAAAAAATATTGTGCGTTTCATATAACATTTTTATATTTGCAGACAAAACAAGGTTAGAAAAGACAAAAAACCATAATTATATAATAATGTCGAGGTACATGAAGCATATATGGACAATATGTCTGTTCTTATACGGATGGACTGCCGGCGCACAAGAAGTGAGGGATTCTGTCCGTGTGCATTTCCGTCAAGGATATTCCACATTCAGCCCGGCACAATACAACAACCAAAGTACGCTGGACAGTATGCTATCCAGAATGTGGCAATACACAAACGACTCATCACTACGCCTGAGCCATATCTCCATCATTGGAGGCGCCTCGCCGGAAGGAAGCATTCCGCTGAACAAGCGCCTGTCACAAAAACGCGCAAAGTCACTGCGCACTTACTTGCAGGAAAGGCTGTTGCTGCCCGACAGCCTGATACACTCATCCTTTGTGGGACGAGACTGGAACGGACTTATCAAATCGGCCGCAACCACCGACAGCCTTCCCTATCAGGAAGAAACACTGGCACTGCTCCGGCAGATAGCTGCCGACACCGTGAGCGGGGACAGGAAAGACCCGCTAAACAGCCTTATAAGCCTACACGGCGGAATTCCCTACCGCTACATGTATCGTCATCTGTTTCCCGAATTAAGAGCCGTCAAGCTGCTTTTCCACTATGAACCCACGCAGACCGTTGTACACGACACCATTTGCCAGACAGACACCGTCTATATTCGTGACACCATCTACATAGCCACCCGGCAGGAAACAGCCCCGGCCAGCGATGCCGCCGCCCGCAGGCCCTACTACCTTGCCATCAAGACCAACATGCTCTATGACCTCCTTCTTGTACCCAACATCGGAGTGGAAGTGTACTTGGGCAAAAGCTGGTCTGCCGGAGGCAACTGGATGTACGCCTGGTGGAAGACCGACCGCAAGCACCGCTACTGGCGCACCTACGGCGGCGACCTGTACCTGCGCCGATGGCTGGGCAGCAAAGCAAAAGCCAAACCACTCACGGGACATCACCTGGGCCTGTACGGCGGCATCGTCACCTATGACTTCGAACTGGGCGGGCGGGGATATCTCGGCGACAAGTGGAGCTACCATGCAGGCATCGAGTACGGCTATGCCCACCCCATCGCAAGAAGACTGAACCTTGAGTTCAACATCGGCATCGGCTATCTGGGCGGAGAATATAAGGAATACCTGCCCATAGACAACCACTACGTCTGGCAGGCGACAAAACGCCGCCACTGGTTCGGGCCGACCAAAGCGGAGATATCACTTGTATGGCTCATCGGACGAGGTAACATCAACCAAGGGAAAGGAGGCAAGAAATGAAAAGGACATTCTACATAACGACCTTACTGGCCGCCGTATTCACCTCATGCGAACACAAAGACCTGTGCTACATGCACCCGCATACAACGGAGATACACGTGATATTCGACTGGAGCTATGCGCCCGAGGCCGAAACCAATCAGGAGGTGGAGGGCATGTGCGTGTGGTTCTACCCGGTGGACGAGGCAGGCGAACAGACGGGCGAACCGCTCCGCTTCGACCTGGCCGGCATGAAAGGCGGGACAGTAAACCTGCCCGCCGGACGCTATAACGTGCTGTACTACAACAACGACTACGAGACGGTGCAGTTCCGGAACTCCGGAGACTTCTGGAACAAGGAATGCTTCACCCGCGAAGGAAGCCTGTTCGAGCCTATTGCCGGATACGCCGGCACCCGGGCCGACAACTCTCCACGGGCCGAAGGTACAGAAGACGAGCTCGTGGTCATCACGCCCGAGATGATGTGGGGAGACAATGCCATGAACCTCGAAATCGGAGAAAACGGCTTGAGCTATTGGTTTGTACGCGACGGAGAGACGGAGCAGACCACCATCGAGAACAGCGACATGCGCTTCACGCTGATGCCCCACGAACAGGTCTGCCGATACACCCTCGAAATACGTAACGTGGAACACCTGGAAAACGTCACGCAGATGTGTGCCTCGCTATCCGGCATGTCCGGTTCGGTGTTCTGCGCGGCCGAAGCGTTGAAGGACGAGGAGGTGACGCTCCCCTTTGAGGCCACGCCCGACGGCCCGTCCACCATCACCGCAGAGCTATATACCTTCGGACACCATCCGGATAACGACGAGCCACACAAGCTGGTGCTCTATACCTGGATGACGGACGGGACGAAATGGTATTACACGTTCGACGTGACCCGACAGGTGGACGAGGCACCCGACCGCCGCCATGTACACCTCGTCATCGACGGCCTCTCCCTGCCCGAGCCCATCGGCGAGGACAGCGGCTTCCGCCCCGACGTGGACGGATGGACAGAAGAGAACCACGACATCATCCTGTAGGCAGACTACACCAACCATTACATAAATATATTGTTTCACAGAAAAAAACGAACGACATGAGAAAGAAAGTATTACTCGCGGCACTATCGGCCCTGGCATTGACGGCATGCGTCGATGACGAAACGATAGAGATGAACCCGGGCAACGCCGTGGCCTTCCGGCCAAGCACGGAGAACAGCACACGGGCCACCGTGACCACCAGCAACACCATACAAGACTTCAAGGTATGGGGTTACTACAGAAAGAGCGACAACGCCGACTACACCTCCTTCATGGAAGAGCAGGTAGTAAGCAAGGCAGGCAACGAATGGGTGTACTCCCCCGTCCGCTTCTGGCCGACCTGGGGCGAAGTTGACTTCTATTCGGTCAGCCCGGCAGATGTGACGACCAACATCACCAAAGATGCACAGCAGATACTGGACTACACCGTAAACACCGACCCCTCCAAGCAGATAGACCTGCTCTATGCTGCCAACATGGAATGCACCAATAGTAACAGCAGCAAAGGAGTGCCCGTAAACTTCCGCCACGCCCTGTCGCAGGTGGTGTTCAAGGCGAAGACCATAAATCCGAATATCCAAGTAGATATAGAAAGCATCAGCCTTTGGGTCATGGGCAAAGGAACCTTCACCTTCCCCAAGAAGACCACCACGGCCATCAACAAATCAAATACGTATGAGGATGCGGCAGAAGAAGAGAGATTTGGCAAATGGACACCGAGCACAGCCTATGAAGACATGAAATCATATTCCACCAACCTTGCAGCGCCCATAACAGTACCCACAAACGGAACCGCAGTCAATGTGACCAGCACCGACAACGGCACCGCCCTGCTCCTGCTGCCCCAGGTACTGGCAGCAAACAATGTGACTGTTCCTGGGTATGACCAACCTATGCCTGTAGCCCCCACAATGTCCATCAGCTGTAGAATATACAACGTCAGCGGCGAGGACAAAGTGCAAGTATGGGGCTGGAACGATGGTTTCAGAGATATAAATAACATCCCCTTCGAGGGCACCTGGCAGCAGGGCCGGAAATACACCTACACACTGATATTTGGTGAGGAAATGAGAGACTTCGAGAAAGTCAACTTTACGACCTCCGTGGACGAATTCCAATCCCCCCTGAACGAAAACACCAACATCCAAGATCCGCTGGAGGGCATAGATATGAATCAGAACGAGGTCTACGGCGGCGGCAACTGCTTCGTCATCCCGAAATCGGACACAGAAACCATCAGATACTACTTCGACCCGACGAAGGAGGGACAGACCAACGACCCGATAGGCACCACCGTCGAGGCGATTGACCATGCCCGCAAGGCCATGCTGATGGATGAGAACACGGAAGGCATGCTGACGGACATCGCCTACTACCCCGAGGAGCAGAAGATAGGCTTCAACATCGAGAAGGGAAAGACCGGCAACGCCATTGTGGCCATCACAGACGGCTTGGACAACGTACTGTGGAGCTGGCACATCTGGGTGGTGGACGATAACACCTTCATGACGGAAACCAAACAAGGCGAGTTCATGGACCGCAACCTGGGAGCCATCAGCAAAGCGACGGCCGACGGAAACCACAATGACTGGGGCGTCTTCTACCAGTACGGCCGCCACACGCCCGCATTGGTCTACTCCACCGGAAGCTACGGCCTCTACGTATCGGACTATGCGGAAGTATTGCCCATATCTCACAAGTTCGTCAAGAACAACGCCAGTAACAGATACTGGATAGGCACACTCTATGACGACAAGGCAGACGAGCTGTGGTCAGAAGCCAACCAGGCCAGGTACAGCCCCGCGCCCAAAGGCTGGAAGCTTGCCAGCACGCAGGAACTCACCACATACTTTGAAAATGCAAAGAGAAACGGTAAATTTAAGGTCGTGAAAGAGGGGGTCAATATTCGCCACACGATTGTCAAGGATGATAATGACGAGGCAGACCAAGTATTCTATGCGCCCAAATACATCATGCCGAACGGCAATATGACATCGTCGGCACATCCGATATTCTACTACGGAGCATCAGAGCACGGCGACCAGCATTCAATATTTATAAATGAGGCAGGAAGTGCAACCATAGAACACTATAATTCGAGAGGCCACAACCTGCGCCTTATCAAGGAATAACCCATACCCTCCCTGCCTCGAACGCGCTATGAGGCTACCTCGAACGTGCTTTGAGGGTATCTCGGTCGTACTAAGAGGGTACCTCAGATGTGCTTTGAGGCAGGGATGGAGTTACTATCTGATTATCAACACATTAAAAAAGGAGGTCTTTATGGCATTCTACAAAAAATCAAAACAAAAGGTCAACGGGAAGTGGTATCCCCGTTCCGTCACCGTGGGCAAGCCCGTGACGACGGACGAGGTGGCCGACCGACTGGCCCGGATTTCCACCGTGAGCCGTGGAGATACCTACGCCGTGCTCAAGGAACTGGGCGGCGTGCTGGGCGACTGCATGGCCGACGGACGGACGGTGAAGCTGGACGGTGTAGGCACCTTCTACTATACATCAGCCGCCAACGGACAGGGCGTGGATACGCCCGAGGAAGTGAGCGCGAAGCAGATAACGGGCGTACGCGTGCGCTTCATCCCCGAAACGAGCCGCAACAGCAACAATCAGGTGGTGACCCGCTCGCTGATTTCCGACAACATTTTCTGGGAAGAATGGGGAGGAAATGACAAGAAGACATCGGGAAGTACGGAAGACGGCGGAAGCGAAGAAGAAGGAGGCCAGAGCGGCAATCCGCTTTAAGGCCGGGAACGTCCGCCGAGAGGCGGACTGAAACCAGCCGTGCTTGGCGAAGCAGGCTGGATGCATTTATCGATATGAAGATAGGTGCAGTTTGTTTTGTTTGCCAAGAGAGTGTATCGACCGATACACTCTCTTGTTTTTTCAGAAGCAGCTGCTGCCGTCGAAGCAATGCGTACAGAGCTTGCACTTGGGCAGGCCGATGCTCTCGACCAGCGTCTCCAGCGTGTTGAAGCGCAGGGAGGTGAAGCCGAAACGCTCGCGCATGATTTCCACCATGCGGTTGTACTCGGGCGAGCCGGTCGTGGCATACTTGTCGAGGTTCTTGTTCTCATCGCCCTCCAGCTCCTTGATGATGCGGCGCGTTATCAGCTCCAGCGGACTCTTGGAAGCGGTGAAGCCGATGAAGGGGCAGGAATAGATGAGCGGCGGACAGGCGATGCGGATGTGCACCTCCTTGGCGCCGTACTCGTAGAGCACCTTCACGTTGTCGCGAAGCTGCGTGCCGCGCACGATGGAGTCGTCGCAGAACAGCAGACGCTTGCCCTGAAGCATGGCGCGGTTGGGGATGAGCTTCATCTTGGCTACGAGGTTGCGCATCTCCTGACGGCTGGGGGTGAAGCTGCGGGGCCAGGTGGGGGTGTACTTGGCAATGGCGCGATGGTAAGGGATGCCTTTGCCTTCGG
>CASENE010000023.1 GCA_949289265.1 uncultured Bacteroides sp. | reverse complement strand
TTCCTTCAGATTCCACTTCGCAATGAACACCCTTGCCCTTGGCTATACACTTCCCGCTATCGGGCGTGTTACGGACTTACACCGATTAGAGAATATTCGTGCTGGGCGAACTAAAAAAAGCGCCGGAATCTTTGGGAAGACTCCGGCGCTTCAAGTGGTAGAGATATTTTTCTACTTCCGGCCAGCTTACATACCGAACGAGAACTTGTCTATGTTCTGGTAAACCACGCTGGCAATGCTCAGCACAATGATGCCGGCCGTGCACAGCAGCAGGCTGACGCGGGTATAATTGTCGCTGCGGAATGCCATGATGGGCTCGTCGCTCTTGTTGATGTACATCGACTTCACCACGCGCAGGTAGTAGTAGAGGGACAGCACCGTGTTGACCAAGGCAATGAACACCAGCAGGTGGAAACCGCTGTGGAAGGCTGCGGCGAAGATGAAGAACTTCGAGAAGAAGCCTGCGAAGGGCGGAATGCCTGCCAAGGAGAACAAGGCCAGCGTCATCAGGAAGGCCAGGCGCGGGTTGGTGGTGTAGAGGCCGTTGTAGTCGGTCAGTGTCACCTTGCCCGTGCGCTGCATGACGATGTTGATGACGGTGAACACGCCCAGGTTGGCAAAAAGGTAGATGAGCACGTAGTAAATCAACGAAGTCATACCCATCGACGTGCCGGCAATGACACCGAGCATAACATAGCCTGCCTGCGAGATGCTGGAAAAGGCCATCAGTCGCATCAGGTTCTGCTGGCGCAGGGCGAAGAGGTTGGCCAGGGTGATGGAGAGGATGATGATCCAGTAGAGCACCGTCTGCCATTCCGTCACCATCGGAGCGAACACCTTGAAGAGGACGGTCATCAGCACGAAGGCTGCCGAACCTTTGGAGATGACGCTCAGATAGGCCGTCACCGTGCTGGGAGCACCTTCGTAGACGTCGGCTGTCCAGAGGTGGAAGGGCACCAGAGAAATCTTGAAGCCCATGCCCGAGAAGAAGAACACGAAGGCCACGATTTGCAGGGCGCTGCCATTGAGTGCGGCGGGGATGTCCTCGAAATAGAGCGTGCCCGTTGTGCCGTAGATCAGCGAGAGGCCGAAGAGCAGCAGGGCGCTGGAGAACATGGCCGTCAGGATGTACTTGGCTCCTGCTTCGGCCGACTTGTTGCGATACTTGTCGAAGGCTACCAGGGCTGCCATGGGGATGCTGGCCGTTTCCAGTCCGATGAAGAACATCAGGAAGTGTCCGGCCGAAATCATGAAGTACATGCCCAGCAGGGTGGAGAGCGTCAGCACGTAGAACTCGCCCTGTTTGATGTGGTTGTCCTCGCGGCGCAGCCATTCATGGGCCATCAGGAAGACGATGAGCGTGCCCACGCTGAGGATGGACTTGACGATGTGTCCGGCCGGCGTGTCGATGTACATGCCTCCGAAGGCCGATACCTCGGGGCCGGGCACGATGGTGATCAGGGTGTGTATCAGGAGCAAGGCCACGGGGAGAAGGGTGTTCAGCACCGGCTTCCCGTCGCGCTTGTGGTTGTCAGGACTCATGAAGAGGTCTGCGATGAAGAGGATGACGATGACTGCTATCAGCGAGAGCTCTTCTTTCATCAGTAGAAATTGACTGTAATCCATATTTATACAATTAGTAGGGGTTAATGGTTATTGAACTACTGCCAGATGATTGATAATCGGCAATACGCTGTCGCCAATCATGTTGCTGATCCACCACGGAGCCAAACCCAGGGCGGCTACGCAGACGATGAGCACGATGACTGCCGTGCGCTCGTCCCACGTGGCGTCTGTCAGTTCCAGGTGGTGCTTGTTGGTGCAAGTGCCATACAGAATCTTGCCCACCAGTCGCAGGATGTAGACTGCGGTGATGACAATGGATGTCGTGGCAATGATGGTCCATACGCGGTGGAAAGTGTCGTCCAACTGGAACGCGCCGGTAAAGATGGTCATTTCGGCCACGAACCCGCTCAAGCCTGGCAGACCGAGGTTGGCCAGACCGGCAATGACGTAGCAGACGGAAAGGAAAGGCATGATTTTCATCAGGCCATTCAGTTCACGGATGTCGCGGGTATGCGTGCGTCCGTAAATCATACCGATGAGGGCAAAGAACAAGGCCGTCATCAATCCGTGCGACAGCATCTGCAACACTGCGCCCGTGCTGGCCGTCGTGTTCATCATCAGGATGGCAAAGAGCACCAGGCCGCAGTGGGACACGGAAGAGTAGGCGTTGATATACTTCAGGTCGGTCTGTACGCAAGCCGAGAAGGCACCGTATACGACCGAGATGCCCGTCAGGATGATGAATATCCAGGACAATTCGTTGGCAGCCTCGGGCATCAGGTACATGGCGATGCGGAAGCAGCCGTAGCCGCCGAGCTTCATCAGCACGCCGGCGTGCAACATGGACACGGCCGTGGGCGCCGAAGCGTGACCGTCGGGGCTCCATGTGTGGAAGGGGAACAAGGCACCCAGCACGCCGAAGCCGATGAAGGTCAGCGGGAACCAGATGCGCTGCTGTTCGACGGGGATGTTGTGCAGGTTGGCAATCTCCAGGAGGTTCATTGTCGTGGCGCCCGAGCCGAAGTAGATGCCCAGGATGCCAATCAGCAGGAAGGCAGAGCCGCCCATCAGCATCAGCGTCAGTTTCATGGCAGAGTATTCCTTATGTCCGGAACCCCAGACTCCAATCAGCAGGTACATCGGAATAAGGGCCACCTCGTAGAACATGAACATGGTGAACAAGTCTATCGAAATGAAGAAGCCGAACACGCCCAGCGAAAGGAAGGTGAACCAAAGGAAGTATTCCTTGGTGAGCGGTTGCAGTCGCCAAGAGGCGAAGGTGCCCGTAAAGACGATGATGGACGAAAGCAGTAGCATGACTACCGAAATGCCGTCAACGCCCACCGAGTAGTGTATGTTGAGTGCCGGATACCAGACCATGTCGGCGCGGAACAACATCTCGTCTGTAGCGCCTCCCTGGCGTGCCTGGAGGTACATCACGGTCAGCGCGATGGACAGTACCAACAACGCCGAGGCACCGGTCACCATCACCGTGCGTATCTGTGAGATGTTGCGGCTCAGCCAGAGGCCCAGCAACATCAGCAGGGGAATGAGAACGAATAATGATAAGAAATTCATCTTATATGGTATTTATTAATTAAAAGTATCTATGTTTATTAATCACTTGCACTTTTACAGCAACAGAATCAGTATCAGTGCCAGCACACCCAGCAGGAATACCAACGCGTATTGCTGTACGCGGCCGCTCTGCAGGGTACGGATGGAATCGCTGCCCGCATTCGAACTCCAAGCCAGGAAGTTGAAGAAGCCGTCCACCACGTGACGGTCCCACCAGGCGATGGGCGTGGAGATGCAGCGGAAGATAATGCGGTGCGTGATGTACTGATAGATTTCGTCGATGTAGAAACGGTGGTAGGCTGCTGTCCACAGGCCACGGAAACGACGGGCCAATGCGTCGGCCACGGGTTGCTTTTCCTTGGCATAGATGAACGTGGCCAATGCAATGGCAATCACGGCGATGACTACGCTGGTGACAGCGATGGTCGGTTCGAGGTGGATGTCATACAGATGCCCGTTGGCGCTGATGAAGTGACCGAACGGCAGGATGAACTGCCAGCCGCCGACTACGGTAACGGCAGCCAGGAACATCAGCGGGAAGGTCATGGTCAGCGGGCTTTCGTGCGGCGTGTGTGCAGCATGGAGTTCCTTGTTCTCTTTTCCCCAGAAGATGCCATAGTACAGGCGGAACATATAGAAGGCGGTCATGGCGGCGATGACGGTCATAATCCAACCCATGATGGGGCTGAACTGGAAGCAGGCAGCCAGGATTTCGTCTTTCGAGAAGAAACCGGTGAACGGAGGAATGCCGGCAATGGCCAGGCAGGCAATCAGGAACGTGATGTGCGTGATGGGCATGTACTTGCGCAGGCCTCCCATGGCTGACATCTCGTTGCTGTGTACGGCGTGGATGATGCTGCCGGCACCGAGGAAGAGCAGGGCCTTGAACATGGCGTGCGTGAACAGGTGGTACATGCTGGCCATATAACCCAAACCGCCGTGGTGCGGGTCGTTGGCCGTGCAGACACCCAGTGCTACCATCATGAAACCAATCTGAGAGATGGTAGAGAAGGCGAGCACACGTTTGATGTCGGTCTGTACGCAGGCGATGCTGGCGGCGAAGAAGGCTGTGAACGCGCCGACGTAGGCCACGATGTGCAGCGTGGAAGGAGCGTATTCAATGAACAGCGGGAACATGCGAGCCACCAGGTAGACACCGGCTACCACCATCGTGGCGGCATGGATCAGGGCACTGACAGGCGTCGGGCCTTCCATGGCATCGGGCAACCAGATGTGCAACGGGAACATGGCACTCTTACCGGCACCACCGATGAACATCAGGCCCAATGCCAGCGGGAACATGGCTGCGCCACCCTTGGCCAAAGCCATCTGGTCGGGAGTGAACGTGTATGTCTCGGCAAAGTAACCGTAAATCAAGATACCAATCAGGAAACCCAGGTCGGCAAAACGCGTTACGATGAATGCTTTCTTAGAGGCTGCAATGGCCGCGGGCTTGGTGTAGTAGAAGCCGATCAGCAAATAAGAAGATACGCCCACCAATTCCCAGAACAGGTACATCTGGAAAATGTTGGTAGCCACTACCAGACCCAACATGGACATGGTGAACAGCGAAAGGAAAGCGTAATAGCGTTGGAAGCCTACCTCGCCCTTCATGTATCCGAAAGAATAGATATGTACCATGAACGATACCGTGCTGATGACGATAAGCATCATGACAGATATCGGGTCGAGCAAGATGCCCATGTCGATGCTCAGCTTGTCCGTGAAGGGCAGCCACGTAAAGTTGTAGGGCATCAGCGTTTCAAACGTGCCGTCTGCCAGACGCGGGCTGCTGAAGTAGATGGCAGCTGTCGCATAGGAAAGCACCGTCACCGCGCCCAGCACCACCGTACCGATGAGGCCGGCCGTGCGGTGTGACATCCATTTGCCTCCCAGCCCGAGAATCAGAAACGAGAGGAACGGAAGCAGTAGAATTAGAATTGTATATTCCATATTAATGTTTCAGTTATTAGTTTTTCACTTCAATTGATGTTACCACTTCAACTCCTCCAAGCGGTTCACCTGGATGCTGCGTATGTTTCGGTAGATGTTAATCATGATGGCAATGGCAATGGCTGTTTCTGCTGCCGCAATAGCGATGGCAAAGAGGGCGAAGAAATAGCCTTCCAGCATGCCGGGAAACAAATAACGGTTGAATACTGCAAAGTTGATATCCGTGGCATTCAGAATCAACTCAATCGAAATAAGCATGGCCAGCGTGTTGCGGCGGGTAAAGAACCCATATGCACCGGCAAAAAGCATGATAGTAGAAACTATCAGATAATATTCCAAATGTACCATATCTCTGTTTATCTTTTACGTGCAATTAACAATCCGCCGATGATACATGCCAGCAAGAGGATGCTGACTGCTTCAAACGGCAATAAGTATCCGTACTTGTCGCTGCTCAGCATGTGGAAGCCTATCTGCTTGAAACCCACTTCGGCATATTCTACGTCGACAGGTGCCAGGAATTTATGCTTCAACAGGACAAACAGGACAATGATGCCTCCCACCAGGGTCGTGCCCAATGCTGCCAGGAAGCGGCTGCGCTTCATTTTCTGGAATTTGGCGCCCTCACCGCTGGTCAGGAAGATGGAGAATACGTAGAGCACGACAACGCCTCCTGCATACACCATGATTTGTACAGCCCCGAGGAACGTATATCCCAGCAGGAAGTAGAAGCCTGCCGTGCCAAACAATACGAACAGCAGGTATGTGGCCGCGCGCACAATGCGGTTGGTGGTCACCGTCAGGATGGAAAATACGGCGATGAAAGCCGCAAGGAAGTAGAAAACTACTGTTTCGAGTGTTATTTCCATTGTTTATAAGTGCTATTGCTAAATATTAATCATTCTTTTTCTTCTCTTCAACGTGGCTGCCCGGGTGGTTCAGCGTCAGAATCAATTTCGAGCGGTCGTATACGGCGTGCTCAAATACCTGGTCGAACGTGATGGCGTTGTGGGGGCAGGCGTTGACGCACAACTGGCAGAAGATGCACGAGCCCAAGTTATATTCATACTTGGCCAGTATTTTCTTCTTCTTCCCGTCTTCCGTCGTGATGGTTTCGCTGGTCACCTTGATGGTGCCGTTGGGGCAGGCCATCTGGCAGAGTCCGCAGGCAATGCAGTGATGCTCGTTGTTCTCGTTGTGGGGCATGGTCAGTGTGCCGCGGAAACGGTCGAACATTTTCAGTTCCTTCCGGTTTTCGGGATACTGCTCTGTCACTTTCTTCGTGAAAAATTCACGCATGGTCGTTTTCAATCCGATGCCCAAGCTGCGCATCGCCTTGAACAAACCTCCAAAATATGTATCTTTTTCTTCCATAATCGTTGCTAACTATTGGGGTTAAAAGTGTAATCCGAAGGAGGCTACCAATGCCATGAGCAACAGGTTGACCATCGAAATCGGTACTAAATATTTCCATTCCAGTTTCAGAATCTGGTCAATTCGCAAGCGGGGGAATGTCCAGCGCATCCACATCATCAGGAACACTACGAAGAATGCCTTGGCAAAGAACCATACCAGTCCGGGGATGTAATCCATGACCATGTTGAAGCCATCCAATCCGGGGATGTGCAGAGGCATCCATCCGCCCAGGAATACTGTGGCTGCAATGGCCGACACGATGAACAGGTTCAGGTATTCTGCCAGATAGAAAAAGCCGAAGTGCATGCCGCTGTATTCCGTGTGGTAGCCGGCTGTCAGTTCGCTTTCTGCTTCAGGCAGGTCGAACGGGCCACGGTTACATTCCGCATTGCTGGCAATCAGGTAGATGACGAAAGCGATGATAGCCGGGATGTGTCCCTTGAAAATCAGCCATCCGTCAGCCTGTCCGGCTACGATTTCGGAAATCTGCATGGTGCCAGTCAGAACCACCATCGTCAGGATGCTCAGGCCCACAGACAGCTCATAGCTGATGATCTGAGCGCCGCTACGCATGGCACCGATGAGGGAGTACTTGCTGTCCGAACTCCATCCAGCCAGCAGGATACCTACCACGCCTATGCTGGAAGCTGCCAGCAGGAAGAACACGCCCACATTGAAATCCAGTACCTCCAAGCCTTTGTTGATAGGCAAGCAGGCAAACGTCAGGAACGAGGCAAGCAACACCAGGTATGGGGCCAGGTTATACAGAAATTTATCTACGGTTTTCGGAGTGAAGATTTCCTTGGTCAGCATCTTCAGCACGTCGCAAATCACTTGGATGGTTCCGTAAGGGCCTACGCGCATCGGGCCGAGGCGGCACTGGAAGAAACCGCATATCTTGCGCTCCATGTAAATCAAGAGGATGGCAAGGATGGCATACATCAGCACGATGCATACTCCTACTACTACACACTCAATGAAGATGGCCAGGCCTTCGGGCATGGCGGATGTCAGCATTTGGTGTATCCAGTTTGTTACAATACTAAAATCGAACATCTTTTAACGTATTAATATGATTAAAGTGCTAATGTATTTACTTATCTGTCAATGTCGGGGATGATGTAGTCCAATGTTCCGCTGATGGCTATCAGGTCGGCAATCTTTCCGCCTCGGCAGAGCGTGTCCAGCGTGCCTACGAGGGGCAGGCCTGTCGAGCGGTAGTGCAGGCGGTAGGGATATTTGTCGCCCCGGCTTTCCAGATAAACGCCAAATTCACCACGGCTGCCTTCTACGGCTGCGTAATAGGAGCCTTCCGGCACGCGGATGATGGGCTTCATCTTTTCTTGGTAAGGACCTTCGGGGATGTTGTCGATTAACTGCTCGATGATGTGGAGGCTCTCCAGAATTTCGTCCATACGAACCATGAGGCGGGCCATACAGTCTCCCTGCGTATAGGTGATTTCCTTGAAGTCCACTTTGTCATAGGCTGCGTAGGGGATGCGCTTGCGCACGTCGCAGGCCCAGCCGCAGGCACGTCCCGTGCCGCCCGTGGCGCCGAATGCAATGGCGTCTTCGCGGCTCAATACGCCCACGCCTTTCAGACGTTCTTGCGCAATGACATTGTTGATAAATACATCGAAATATTCTTGGAGATTGTGTCTCATGTAGGGGATGAACTCCTTCACGCGGTGCACGAAGTTGGGATGCAGGTCGGCCTGTACGCCGCCGATAGTATTGTAGTTCAGGATGAGACGGCCGCCACAAGTCTCTTCAAAAATGTCGAGAATCTTTTCGCGGTCGCGGAAGCCATAGAGGAAAGCAGTGGTGGCGCCCATGTCCTGACAGAGGCAGGCGAAATACAAGATGTGCGAGTCGATACGTTGCAACTCGTCCATGATGGTGCGGATCACCTTCACGCGGTCGCTTACTTCCACGCCCATGGCCTGCTCGATGCACATACACAAGGCATGGCGGCTTTGCATGGCTCCCAGGTAGTCCAGACGGTCGGTCAACGCTAATGTCTGCGGGTAGGTGAGGCTTTCGTTCATCTTCTCGATGCCGCGGTGGATGTATCCGCAGTTGGCATCTACCTTCTTGATAATTTCACCTTCCAAAGATACGCGGAGGCGCAATACGCCGTGCGTTGAGGGGTGCTGGGGGCCCATGTTGACCACGTAGTCTTCGTTGGTGAAGACCGTATTCTCTTTCTGTTTCAGTTGGCCGTCGGCAGTTGCATCTACCTCTTCCGTCACGTCAATGGTCTCTTCGTTGTCCATGCGTAAGGGATTCTCTTTGGCCGGGTCGTTGTCCTTGCGGAGGGGGTAGCCCACCCAGTCGTTGCGCAAGAACAGGCGGCGCATGTCGGGATGGCCGATGAACACGATGCCGAAGAAGTCATACACTTCGCGTTCGGGCAGGTTGGCGCCTTTCCAGATGTCCCATACGGTGGGTATCTCGGGATGTTCGCGATTCAGCGTGGATGTCTTGACCACCATTCTCTCGCCGGTTGTGGTCGATTCCAGGTGGTAAACCACTCCCAAGCCTCGCAGGGTGCCTTCCGCGTCTTTTTCATCGGGGACTCCCCAGTCCATGCCCGTCAGGCTTCTCAGAAAATCCATTTGCTTCTCCTGGCGCAAACGCAGCATGGTGCTGTGCAGGTCTTCCGGCTTTACATATATTGTATTTTCCATATCTTATTCTTCTGTTTCCTTTTCTTTTCTGTTAACTCCTCCGAAAAACTTTTCAATCTTGACTTTGCGCTGCAATTGCATCATGCCATACAGAAAAGCCTCTGGACGCGGGGGGCAGCCGGGCACATATACGTCTACCGGAAGTATCTGGTCTACACCCTGTACGACGTGGTAGGATTTTCTGAAAGGTCCGCCGCTCACGGCGCATCCGCCCACGGCTACCACATATTTCGGGTCGGCCATCTGGTCGTACAGACGCTTCAGCACGGGGGCCATTTTGTAGGTGATGGTGCCGTTCACCAGAATGACGTCAGCCTGTCGGGGGCTGTTGCGGGTTACCTCGAAACCGAAACGTGCCATGTCATAGCGTGCAGCAGCCACGGCCATGAACTCGATGCCGCAGCAGCTTGTGGCAAATGTCAGAGGCCAGAGCGAGTTGCTGCGTCCCCAGTCGATGAGGTCGTCCAAGGCGCCCACCATGACATTGGCGCCGCCGGCATTCAACTCTTGTATGAGTTTCTCCAGGGTTTCGTTGTCCTGAAACTCTTCGTAGGGGATAGACTTGATTTTGGGTCTTTTTGTTACTTCCATTCCAATGCTCCTTTCTTCCAGGCGTATGCAAGACCCAGAACTAAGATAAACAAGAAAAACAACACACTGCACAATCCGGCAACTCCCAACTCACGGGTGATGACCGCCCACGGAAACAGGAATACGGTTTCAACCTCGAACATCAGGAACAGAATGGCAAACAAGTAGTAGCCCACGTGGAATTGCATCCATGTTTTGCCACGTGTAGGGATACCACACTCGTAAGGCTCCATCTTTTGCGGATTGTACGAGCGCGGCGCGATTGCATTGGCAATCACGACGACAAGCCCCACAAAGATGAGGGCCGTCAGCACGACGGTTACTAATAAAGTAAAATTCATAAACCTATCAGATTTTTGTACATATATATAATGTGTTACAGATGCATAATTTCAAGCTGCAAAGATACAACTTCTGCGTCTCGGTTTGCTATCTCGAAATAACAAAACTTTGCATTTTTACACTTTTTTGCCTTAATTAAAAAACTTTTCTATCTTCTTGATCATCATGCTCAGGCAGAAAACCACTACGTGGTCGCCCGGTTGTATCAGTGTGTTACCCATCACCACGACGCCTTCCCCGTTGCGGATGAGGCCTCCGATGGTCACTCCTTTGGGAAATCCCAGGTCTTTGACGGGGTGTTTCGTGATGAGCGAGCCTTCCTTGACGGTGAATTCTGCCACGTCGGCATTGGCGAAAGTCAGGCATTTCACGTTGCTCACGTCGGCATCCAGCATCATCTGGTAGATGTGGCTGGCGGTAATCATTTTCTTGTTGATGACCGAACCGATGTCCAGGCTTTCGGCCATGCCGATGTAGTCGATGTTTTCCACTTCGGCCACCGTCTTGCTCACCCCCATGCGCTTGGCGGCCAGGCAGGCCAGGATATTGGTTTCCGAATTTCCGGTCAAGGCCACAAAGGCTTCCGTGTTTTTCAGGCCCTCTTCCACCAGCAAGTCCATGTCGCGCCCGTCTCCGTTGATAATCATGGTTTTGTCGTCCAGCAGTTCGGTCAGGCGGTTGCAGCGGTTCAGGTCGTTGTCCACAATCTTCACCTGCATGTAGTCCGGCACATATTGGGCGGTGCGTACGGCGATACGGCTGCCCCCCATGATCATCACGTTGCGCACGTCCACATAATCCTCCTTGCCGGTGATTTTCCGAACATAGGGCAGGTACTTGCGGGTGGTGGTGAAATAGACGATGTCGTTCAGGCGGATGGCGTCGTCGCCACGGGGTATCAGAGTCTCGTTGCCCCGCTTGATGGCCACCACGTGGTAGGGCAGGTTAGGGCCGCCCAGCTGGTGCAGCGGCACGTCGAGGATTTCCGCCTTTTCGCGCATCTTGGTGCCTATCAGGATGAGGGCGCCGCCATAGAACTCCCACCACTGGCGCACCCAACTCATGCGGATGGACGACACGATTTCCTTGGCGGCCAGCATTTCGGGATAGATGAGCGAGTCCACGCCCAGTTTGTGGAAAAACTCTTTGTTGCGCGGCAGCAGGTACTCGTAGTTGTCTATGCGGGCCACCGTTTTCTTGGCGCCCAGGTTGCTGGCCAGCATGCAGGCGGTCATGTTGCGGCTTTCGTCCGGCGTGACGGCGATGAAAAGGTCTGCATCCTTCGTCCCCACCTCTTCCAGGCCTTTGATGGAAGTGGGCGAAGCTACGATGGTCATCAGGTCGAAGTTGGAACTGAGCGCGCTAAGCCTCTCCTCATTATCGTCCATCAAGGTGATGTTCTGCTTTTCGCGCGATAACAATTTTGCCAAATGGGTGCCGACCGCACCGGCACCGGCGATGATGATTTTCACGTCTTTCTTATTCTAATTGTTTCACAATGCTGTCTTCGTCCATGTGGCAGAGCCGATACAGTTCCTGCACCGTGCCGTGCTCCACAAATGTGTCGGGCACGCCGATGCGCTTCACCTGCGGGGTATAGCCGTTGTCGGCCATAAATTCCAGGATGGCGCTGCCCATGCCTCCCTTGCGTACGCCGTCTTCCACGGTGACTATGCGCCCGAAGCGGCGTCCTATCTCGTGCAGCATCTCCTCGTCCAGGGGCTTGAGGAAACGCAAGTCGTAGTGGGCGATGGAGAGTCCCTTTTCTTTTTCGGCCCGTTCGATGGCCCGTGCGGCCAGGTTGCCGATGGGGCCCAGGGTAACGACGGCCACGTCTTTCCCGTCTTTCAGCCTGCGTCCTTTGCCCACAGGGACTTCTTCCAGCGGGCATCGCCAGTCGGCCAGCATGCCCCTGCCCCTGGGGTAACGGATGACAAAAGGCCCTTTGTCGGGCAACTGGGCCGTGTACATCAGCCGGCGCAACTCGTGTTCGTCCATCGGCGAGGCTATGGTCAGGTGCGGGACGGGGCGGAAATAAGCCAGGTCGAACACCCCGTGGTGGGTGGGGCCGTCTTCGCCCACCAGGCCTGCACGGTCTATGCACAGTACTACCGGAAGCCGCAAGAGGGCGATGTCGTGTATCACGTTGTCGTAGGCACGCTGCATAAACGAAGAATAGATATTGCAGAAAGGTTGCAGTCCCTCTTTGGCCATACCGCCCGAGAAGGTGACTGCATGGCCTTCGGCAATGCCTACGTCGAAAGCCCGGTCGGGCATGGCCTCCATCAACTTGTTCATCGAGCATCCGGTGGGCATGGCAGGCGTCACGCCCACGATGCGCGGATTCTGCCGGGCCAGTTCGACCAGCGTTTCGCCAAACACGTCTTGATAGAGGGGAGGGAGTCCGGTGTCGTCGGTCGTATAGCGTTCTCCCGTTCTCGGGTCGAAGCGTCCCGGCGCGTGCCACGTGCCGGGGTCTTTCTCCGCCGGTGCGTATCCTTTGCCTTTCACGGTGTGCAGGTGGAGGATTTTGGGGCCTTCCAAGTCCTTGATATCGTGCAGCACCCGTGCCAGGTTTTGCACGTTGTGTCCGTCGATGGGGCCAAAATAGCGGATGTTCATGCCCTCGAAGATGTTCTGTTGCTGGGCAGCCATCGACTTCACGCTGTTGGTGAAACGAATAAGCGCCTTGCGGCGTTCTTCGTTGAGGATGCCTACCTTGAAAAGCAGCCGTTCCAGCTTGAAGCGCAGTTGGTTGTAGCGGTTGCTGGTGTTGAGGTTGAACAGATATTGCCGCATGCCGCCCACGCTGCGGTCGATGGACATATCGTTATCGTTGAGGATGATGAGCAGATTGTTCGGGGTGGAAGAAGCATTGTTCAGTCCCTCGAAGGCCAGGCCGCCGCTCATGCTGCCGTCGCCGATGACAGCCACCACGTGCCGGTCTTTCTCCCCCTTGTGGGCGGCGGCCACGGCCATGCCCAGCGCGGCGGAGATGGAGTTGGACGCATGTCCGCAGGCAAAGGTGTCGTAGTCGCTTTCTTCGGGCGAGGGGAAGGGGCGTATGCCCTTCAGCTTGCGGTTGGTGTGGAAAAGGTCGCGCCGGCCGGTCAATATCTTGTGTCCGTAGGCCTGGTGTCCCACGTCCCATACGATGCGGTCGTAGGGCGTGTTGAACACATAGTGCAGGGCGACGGTCAGTTCCACCGTGCCCAGGCTGGCGGCGAAGTGTCCGGGGTTGCGCGACACCTCGTCTATGATGTCCTCCCGCAGTTCCCGGCACACCTCCGGCAGCTGGGCCGGTGTCAGGCGTCTGAGGTCGGCAGGAGAGTCTATGGTATTCAGCAGGCTGTATTTTGTTGGTTCTATTCCCATTGCTTATTCCTTAACAGAGCGCAAAAATAGCAAAAAGAAATAGGATGCGCGTCCGTTGGGGCGAAAAAATAAACGTCCGCTCTTTTCTTTCGGGGAAAATGCGGGCAAAAGTGTCGATTGTCAGCAGAAGGATGGAGGGCGGAGCGAGCCTGTTTCCGGTTTCCGTCCGGGTGGTTTTTTCCCCCGTACCAGGTTCGTCCCTCCTTCGCCCCTCCTTCGTCCCTCCTTCGTCCCTGGTTCGTCTCTATGGGGACGAACAAAAGACGGATGTGGGGCGGCGGATATGGGACGGTGTGCCTGTCTTGTCTTCCCCTGTTTTATCCGGGAAATGTCCGTTGGCATTCCGCTTTAAATCGTTATCTTTGCCAAAAATTTTTGGCGATATTATGATAACTGGAGATATTAAAAACAGGATAGACAGCATTTGGGATACGTTTTGGACAGGCGGCATTACCAATTCCATCACCGTGCTCGAGCAAATGACTTATCTTTTCTTCATGAAGATGCTGGATGATGCCCAGATGAAAAAGGAAGCTGCTGCGGCCATCATGGGGGTACCGGTGAAGGAGCCCGTGTTTCGCGACGGCAACTGGCTGAATCCGGAGAGACCGGAAGACACCGTAGGCATCCCTTACCGGCAGTTGCGCTGGCATGTGTTCAGGAACATGGATGCGGTGACGATGTTTCAGACAGTGCGGAACTGGGTGTTTCCTTTCATCAAGCATCTGAACGAAGGCGAAGAGAATGCTTACAGCCGCTTCATGGGGAGCGCTATCTTCCTGATACCTGCCGAGCGGACGTTGACGCGCATTGTGGAGGGCATCGAGGGATTGGACATGAACAACCGCGACGTGATGGGAGATGTCTATGAATACGTGTTGAGCAAGATGGCGGCCAGCGGCAACAACGGCCAGTTCCGCACCCCGCGGCACATCATCCGTATGATGGTGGAGCTGACTGAGCCTACGTTGAAAGACGTCATCTGCGACCCGGCCATGGGCTCGGCGGGCTTCATCGTGGAGAGTGCCCGCTATGTGGCCGAGAAATACAAGGCCGATTTGCTGAAGCGGGAGAACCGGAAGCATTTCCAGCAGGAGATGTTCCACGGCTTCGATACCGACCAGACCATGCTGCGCATCGGCGCCATGAACTTGATGCTGCACAACGTGGAGCAGCCTTGCATCGAATACAAAGATTCGCTTTCTACCGACAATGCCGATACGGATTGTTATACGCTTTGCCTGGCCAATCCTCCGTTTGCCGGCACGTTGGACAAGGAGGCGGTGAGCAAATCTTTGCTGGCCGTGACTTCCACCACCAAGACCGAGTTGCTATTCGTGTCGCTCTTCATCCGCATGTTGCAACTGGGAGGACGTTGTGCCAGCATTGTGCCGGACGGGGTGTTGTTTGGCAACTCCAAGGCCCACAAGGCCTTGCGCCGGGAGTTGGTGGAGCATCAGCGCCTTCAGGCTGTCATCTCCATGCCCAGCGGTGTGTTTCAGCCCTATTCCGGGGTCTCTACGGCAGTGCTGCTTTTCACCAAGACCAATGCGGGCGGTACGGACCGTGTGTGGTTTTACGACATGAAGGCCGACGGCTATTCGTTAGACCAGAAGCGGGTGCCGGTGGAAGAGAACGACATCCCGGATGTGGTGGCCCGTTATCATAATCTGAAGGCGGAAGAGGGGCGCACCCGCAAGGAGCAGTCTTTCTTGGTGCCGGTGGACGAAATCAGGGAGAAGGAGTATGACCTCTCCATCAATAAATACAAGGAGATAGAGCGCGAGGTGGTGGTATATGACCGCCCGGAGGTGATATGGGGACGCATAGCGGCGTTGGAGCAGCAGATTGCGGAGGCCATGGAGGAGTTTAGGACGAAATACATGGAGGGCGTATGAGAGAAGGTTGGGAAATGAAGAAGCTGGGGGAGGTGGCGACTGTATTATACGGTTTCCCATTTAACTCAAAACTGTTTACTAACGATGAGCAATATATGCCACTAATTCGCATTAGAGATTTGAAAAATGGGAAATCTGATACCTATTATAAAGGGGATTATTTAGACGATTATGTTGTGAGAAATGGTGATTATTTGATAGGCATGGATGGTGAATTCAATATTGTTGAATGGGAAGGGGGAAATGCGCTTTTGAATCAGCGAGTATGTCGAGTGGATACATGTAACTCATCTCTGTTGAGAAGATTTCTTTTTAAATATTTGCCTATTCCATTAAAACAAATAGAAGAAACCACTCCTTTTGTTACAGTTAAACATTTGTCCTCGAAGAAATTGTTGCAAATCGAAATACCTATTCCTCCTCTTTCCGAACAACATCGCATTGTCTCCGAATTAGACAGCTTGAGCGGAATCATCGAAAAGAAGCGTGAACAGCTGAAAGAATTGGATAATCTGGCGCAGGCGGTGTTTTATGAGATGTTTGGTGATCCGGTAAGGAATGAAAAGGGATGGGAGGTAAAGACTATCAAAGAAAATGTAACAGAAATGTTTATAGGCCCTTTTGGAAGTTCTCTGAAAACAGATTGTTATGTGGATAAGGCGGATGCATATTGTATGGTTTACGAGCAGAAACATGCCATTAGAAAAAATTACAATTTAGACAATCATTATGTAGACAAGAATAAATATTTGGAATTGAAGAGATTTTCAGTATATCCTCATGATTTTATTATGAGTTGTCGGGGTACCATAGGAGAAATCTACAGGATTCCTTCGGATGCTCCAATGGGAATCATACATCCCTCTTTAATGAAAATCCGATTGAAAGATAATACTTATAATCCCGTATTCTTTGAGAAGGTTTTACAACAAATAATTAAAGAACAAAGTGTAAATGGTGGATGCGTGAAAATGGCTATAACGGCTAAATCATTGGGAATGATATTGGCTATATTCCCTCCAATTCAAATGCAGAATCTTTTTGCTGAAAAAATTGCAGCAATGGATCGTCAGAAAACTCTCATCCAGCAGTCTTTGTCTGAGGTAGAAAATCTATTCCATAGCCGCATGGATAATTATTTCGGTTGAATTGGGTATTTCCGAAGCATTAATTTGGAGATTTGCTGAAAATGTGCGTTCAATTCGTTATTTTTGTAGCCGGACGAAAGAAAAAATGGGAAAAAGATGCTGAACTTCGACTATCTGAAAGAGATAACCTATCTGGCCGACTTGTATGGTTATTGCCACGCGGCCGAGATTACCCAGCAGAGCGACCCCAATGCTTCTGCCCTGAACGGGCGGCGGGCGTTGGAGTGGCTGGTGCGCGCCATCTACGAGATGAAGGGCATCCGCGTGGACGAAGGGCGCCGGCGTGCTTCGCTGTTTGAGCTGGTGGATGGAGAACCTTTTAAGGCTTTTGTGGGGGATGAGCGCCTGATGATGGCGGTGCATTACATCCGCAAGGTGGGCAACCGCGCCGCCCATCTGGGGGAGGCCACAAGGCGGGAGGCATTTTTCTCGTTGCTGAATTTGTATAACCTGGTGGGTGCCGTGCTGGTAAAGTTGCAGGTGGTGCCCGGCTTCCCGGCTTTCGACCAAAATCTGATACCGACAGTGGCCCCCATCTATAAAGCATCGGTGGCCGAGCCTTCGCCGGATGAGGCTGCCGTGGCTTGCATGAAGGAGTTGCCTGTGGCAGACGAGCCTTTGGAAATGCGCGCTTCCGGGTTGACGGAGGCGGAGACGCGGCGTTACTTCATCGACCTGATGCTGCGTGAGGCCGGTTGGGAGGTGATGGAAGACAAGGGCGTGGTGGCTCCGCTGAAGGCGTGCGTGGAGGTGGAAGTGCAGGGCATGCCCACGCCCAGCGGGCAAGGCAAGGCGGATTATGTGTTGTTCGGAGCCGACGGGAAGCCCTTGGCAGTGGTAGAGGCCAAGCGTACCAGCGTGAGCCTGGCCAAAGGGCGGCAGCAGGCACGTCTGTATGCCGATTGCCTGGAACGTCAGTATGGGGTGCGCCCCGTAATCTATTGCACCAACGGTTATCACACCGAAGTGGTGGACGGGTTGGGTTATCCGGCGCGCGAGGTGTATGGCTATCATACGGCGGAAGACCTGCAGTTGCTTATCCAGCGCAGGCGGCGGAAGAATATGACAGACTTGTCTATCAAAGGATATATCACCGATCGGGAATACCAGAAACGGGCTATCCGGTGGGTGTGCGAGCGGTTCAACAAGAAGCGTCGGCGCGCGTTGCTGGTGATGGCCACCGGGACGGGAAAGACGCGGGTGGCCATCTCGCTGACGGATGTGCTGATGCAAAACGGATGGGTGAAAAACGTTCTCTTTCTGGCTGACCGCACGGCCCTGGTGAAACAGGCTGCCCGGAGTTTCAATAAACTCTTGCCGGTGGCGACCACGTGTATCTTGTCCGAAGAACACGAGCCGGACATGCGGGCGAGGGTGATGTTCAGTACCTATCAGACGATGATAAACTACATCGACAACGATACGAAAGAATTTTCCGTCGGGCGGTTCGATGTGGTGATTATCGACGAGGCGCATCGCTCAGTGTTTGGCAAATACACGGCTATCTTCGACTATTTCGACAGCCTGCTGGTGGGCCTGACTGCCACGCCGCGCAACGAAGTAGACAGGAATACTTTCGAGTTGTTTCAGACGGAGGCGGAAGATACCTTTGCCTATGAATGGGAGGAGGCGGTGGCCGACGGCTATCTGGTGCCCAGCAATGTAATCCGGCGAGGAACGGCCATTTTGTCTTCCGGCATTGCCTACAATCAGTTGAGCGCTGAAGAAAAGCAGCAGATGGAGGCGGTGTGGACGTATGAGAAGGCGCGGCAGATGCTGGATGATGACGTGGATTATCACCGCGATATCGAGAGCCGCGAGATTTTCAAGTATATTTTTAATCAGGATACCATAGACAAAGTGCTTCAAGACCTGATGACCAACGGCCTTCAGGTGCAGAGTGGGGAACGGATAGGTAAAACCATCATTTTTGCTTATAATCACCGGCATGCCGAATTGATAGTAGAACGTTTCGGGATACTTTATCCGGAGTGCGGAGCTGATTTCTGCGTGTTGATAGATAACTATGTGAGTTATGCGCAAAGCCTGATTGACAATTTCGAAGTGCGTGACAAGTTGCCCCAGATAGCCGTGTCGGTGGACATGATGGATACGGGTATAGATGTGCCCGACATCTTGAATCTGGTGTCCTTCAAGCCGGTGCGTTCTCTCATTAAGTTCAGGCAGATGATAGGCCGTGGCACGCGGTTGTCCGAGGATATCTTTGGGCCCGGTTGCCACAAGACTTATTTCAATATCTTTGATTGGTGTGGCAATTTTGAGTATTTCAGCCTGAACGACCGGGGGCGTGAGCCTGTTCCCGTACGTTCGCTGACGGAGCGTTTGTTTTCCATTCGGGTAGATATGGCCTTTGCTTTGCAGCATGCCGTTCTTCAGCAAAATGAATTCAGCAAGAAGCTGCACGATGATTTGAAAAAGACTTTGCATCAGGAAGTGATGGCCTTGAACGATGTGCGCATTGATGTACGCAAGCATTGGGAGGCTGTAGACAAGTTCCGGAAAGCAGAAAACTGGGTGTGTCTGGATGCCTCGTCTGTCAGCCAACTGAAAAATGAGATAGCCCCTTTGTTGGTCAAGGGAATGTCGGATGAGCAGGCTAAGAAATTCGATTGGATGATGCTGAATATCGAGTTGTCTGAAGTGGACGACAGCGTAGATGCTTCCAAGAGCCGGTGGGGAGTGATTCAGATAGGGGAACGCCTGCAAGAGAAGGCTACCATTCCGCAGATATCGGCCAAGATGGGTTTGATAAGGGAGATCGTGACCGATGAGTTTTGGCAACACGCTTCGTTGGAGCGATTGGAGCAGGTGCGCGAGGAGCTGCGCGGGTTGGTGAAATTCGTGTCCCGGGAACAAGGGATGACTTTCACGCTGGACATCGAAGATCAAGTTATTGCGGGAGAGCCTGTTTCACCCCAGTTGCCGAGGCCTGCTTATCGGCAGCGCATCATGGATTATCTGGCTCAGCACCAGGATTTGCCGGTTATTCAAAAGATTATTCATATCGAGCAGTTGACGCGGGAGGATATTGTGGAACTGGAGCGGATTTTCTGGGAAGAACTGGGCACGAAGGAGGATTATGACCGGTATGTCCGCAATGGGAACTTGCTATGTGGCGACAGCGTGGCGGCCTTTATCCGTTCGCAAGTGGGGATTGACCGGAAGATAGCCGTACAGAAATTCTCGGATTTCCTTTCTCATCATGTGCTGACGGCCGATCAGGAGGAATACCTGAAAAATATTATCGAATATGTATGCAAGAATGGCGACATCACTCCTGAAATCATTGTGAATGAATCTCCTTTCGATGGATTTGAATGGCTGGAAACGTTTGGGAAAGATTTCGGGTATATCCGTAAATATGTGGAGGAACTGCATCAGGCGATTGTGGCGTGATTTTCAAATATTTTAAAGAAACAGCATGATAAAACTATCCACTTCGGTAGAACGCCCCAGTCACAGTCCGAGCATCGGCTATCAGCACCGGCTGATGCTCTTGGGCTCCTGTTTTACCACAAATATCGGCGCCAAGCTGGCGGCGGCCAAGTTCTGCTGCGACATCAATCCGTATGGCGTGTTGTATAATCCCCTGTCCATTGCCACGGCGTTGCGCGAGATGGCAGCAGGGAAGGTGTACACGGTTGATGACCTGTATGCCTATCAGGACTTGTGGCACAGCCCGATGCATCACGGTGATTTCTCGGCCCCTACGCCGCAAGAGGCATTGGCACGCATCAATGGGCGGCTGAAGCGGGCAGGGGAGGAGATGGACAAGGTGGATTTCCTGCTGCTGACTTGGGGCACGGCATGGGTGTATAAGGAGAAGGATATGGGGCGCGTGGTGGGCAATTGCCACAAACTACCTGAACGGTGCTTCCGGAGGTGCCGTTTGTCGGTGGATGAAATTGCGACTGACCAGGTTTCTTTGTTTTCGGGCCTGATGGCGCGCAACGAGCGGCTGAAAGTGGTGTTGACGGTCAGCCCCATCCGGCATGTGAGAGACGGGCTGCATGACAATCAGCTCAGCAAGGCGACGCTGCTGTTGGCTGCCGAACAGGTGGCGGAGGCATTTCCAGGGCGTGTGTTCTATTTCCCTGCCTATGAACTGGTGTTGGATGAGTTGCGCGACTACCGCTTTTTTGCAGACGACCTGGTACATCCCTCGTCCCTGGCCGTGGACTATGTGTGGGAGCGTTTTGTGGATTGGTGTGTGGCACCGGAGGCACGTCCTGTGATGCAGGAGTGCGAGGATATACGTAAAGCCTTGGCACATAAACCCATCTTCCCTGAATCGGAACAGTATAAGCGTTTTTTAGGACAAATAGTGTTAAAAATGGAGCGACTTAGCGGAAAATGTCCGTACTTAGACTTTCAAAACGAAAGAGACATATGTCATACTCTATTGAACAAATCAGTGAAACCATAGGAGCGCGGCGCGTGGGGAATGCGCTGGGCACCATTGATTGGCTGTTGACAGACAGCCGTTCGCTCAGTTTCCCCGAAGCTACCTTGTTTTTCGCCCTGCCTACGAAGAGGAACGACGGGGCACGTTACATCTCCGAACTGTATGTTCGCGACGTCCGCCATTTTGTGGTCAGCGAGGATGCTTTCCGCCGGATGGAGCAGGGAGAACTGGGAGGCGTGCAGGCGGATGCCAACTACCTGGTAGTGCCCGACCCGTTAAAGGCCTTGCAGAGATTGGCCGAGAAGCATCGTGCACGCTTTCAGATACCCGTTATCGGCATTACCGGCAGCAACGGAAAGACGGTGGTAAAGGAGTGGCTGCATCATTTGCTCAGCCCCGAGCGGCAGACAGTGCGCTCGCCGCGCAGCTATAATTCGCAGATAGGCGTCCCATTGTCGGTGTGGCGGATGGACGAGGGGGCAGAACTGGGCATCTTTGAGGCTGGTATTTCCGAACCCGGCGAGATGGCGGCACTGGAGAGCATCATCAAGCCCACCATCGGCATCCTGACCAACATAGGCGGCGCTCACCAGGAGAATTTCTTTTCCTTGCAGGACAAGTGTATGGAGAAGTTGGGCCTTTTCAAGGATTGCGACGTGCTGATATACAACGGAGACGACGAGTTCATCAGCAATTGCGTGGCCAAGTCGCTGCTCTCTGCCCGCGAGATAGCCTGGAGCCGCAAAGACCTGGAACGCCCCCTCTTCATCAGCAAGGTGGAGAAGAAAGACGACTGCACCGTGGTGAACTATCGCTATCTGGACATGGACAACACATACACCTTGCCCTTCATCGACGATGCCTCTATCGAGAACTCCCTGCACTGCCTGGCTGCCTGCCTTTACCTGATGGTGCCGGCCGAACGCATCGCACGCGGCATGGCCACCCTCGAGCCGGTGGGCATGCGCCTGGAGGTGAAGGAGGGCAAAGACGGCTGCCTGCTCATCAACGACAGTTACAATTCAGACCTGGTATCGCTGGACATAGCCCTCGACTTTCTCTACCGCCGCTCGTTGTCCAACAACCTGAAGCGTACCCTCATCCTGTCCGACATCCTGGAGACGGGGCAGAACGCCCCCATGCTCTACCGCCAGGTGGCACAACTGCTGGACAGCCGGCATGTGCAACGCATCATCGGCGTAGGACGGGAACTGGGCGAACATGCCGCGCACTTCGCGATGGAGAAGGACTTTTATCCCGACACCGAGGCCCTGTTGGCCGCCCTGCACAAGGGGAAGTTAAAACTGGAGAATGAAATAGTCCTCATCAAGGGGGCACGCCGCTTTGGGTTCGACGCGCTGACCGAGGCACTGGAGAAGAAGGTGCACGAGACCATCCTCGAGGTCAACCTGGGGGCCATGGTGGACAATCTCAACGCCCACCGAGCCCTGCTGCGTCCCGGCGTCAAGATGACTTGCATGGTGAAGGCCTCGGCCTACGGCGCAGGTTCCTACGAGATAGCCAAGACCCTGCAAGAGCATCATGTGGACTACCTGGCCGTGGCCGTGGCCGACGAGGGGGCCGAACTGCGCCGCGCAGGCATCACCACCAGCATCCTCGTCATGAATCCCGAGATGACCGCCTTTAAGACCCTGTTCGACTACCACCTCGAGCCTGAGGTTTACAGTTTCCACCTTCTTGACGCATTAGTCCGAGAAGCCGAAAAACAGGGCATCACTAACTTTCCCATCCACATCAAGATAGACACCGGCATGCACCGCCTGGGCTTCCTTCCCCACGAGCTGCCCGCTCTCATTGCGCGGCTCAAGGCTCAGGACGCCCTCATCGTGCGCTCCGTTTTCTCGCACCTCGTAGGCAGCGACTCTCCGCAGTTCGACGACTTCACCCGTCGCCAGATAGACACGTTCAGCGCAGCCGCCCGCCAGTTGCAAGCCGCCTTCCCCCACCGCATCCTGCGCCATATCTGCAATTCGGCCGCCATCGGCCGCTTCCCCGAGGCGCAGTTCGACATGGTGCGCCTGGGCATCGGCCTCTATGGCGTCGACCCCGTGGCCAACGCCGTCACGCGCAACGTCAGTTCCCTCTATACCACCATCCTGCAGATACACGACGTCCCGGCCGCCGACACCGTGGGCTACAGCCGCCGGGGCCATCTTGACCGTCCTTCGCGCATCGCCGCCCTCCCCATCGGATATGCCGACGGTCTGAACCGCCGCTTGGGCAACGGCCACGCCTACTGCCTTGTCAACGGGCAGCCGGCCCCCTACGTGGGCAATATCTGCATGGACGTTTGCATGATAGACGTCACCGGCATCCCTTGCCGCGAGGGCGACCGCGTGGAGATATTCGGCGACCACCTGCCTGTCACCGTCCTCTCCGATGCCCTTGGCACTATCCCCTACGAGGTGCTGACCAGTGTCTCTACCCGCGTCAAGCGCGTCTATTATCAGATGTGACGCGGGGGGGGGACACGCGCGCCTGAGAGGCAGGGGAGAAATTCCGGGCGCATTCGTTCGCCGTTATTCAAACTTTGTGCTATATTTGCACGCTGATTCAGGCATACCATCATTTTAAAACACCATACTGCTATGACCAATGTACTGTTATTAAGTTTCCTGCCCAGTGGCTCCGAGTGGATTATTATTGCCGTGATTATCCTGTTGCTGTTCGGCGGCAAGAAAATACCCGAACTGATGCGCGGCCTGGGCAAGGGCGTGAAGAGCTTCAAGGAGGGCGTGAACGAGGCCAAGGAGGAAATCAGCAAGGCCAAGGACGAGATAGACGAACCGGTGGAGTCCAAGAAATGACGGGGCGGACGTGGCGGACAAGGAACTGACATTCTGGGACCATCTGGACGTGCTGCGGCGGATGCTGATACGCATCCTGGCGGTGTGGTTTGTGCTGGCCGTAGGCTATTTCCTGGCCATGCCTGTCCTGTTCGACCGGGTCATATTGGCCCCGTGCGACAACGACTTCGTGTTCTACGAACTGCTGCGCTGGATAGGGCAACGGCTGGACTTGCAGGGCGACTTCTTCACGCAGGAGTTTCACATCCGGCTGGTCAACATCAACTTGGCCGCCCCGTTCCTCATCCACATGTCCACGGCCTTCTGGATGTCGGTAGTGACGGCTGCTCCCTACTTGTTCTACGAGGTGTGGCGCTTCATCAGTCCGGCTCTCTACCCCCATGAGATGCGCGGTGTCAGGAAGGCGTTGGCCGTGGGCACGGTGATGTTCTTTGTGGGTGTCGTGCTGGGCTACTTCATGGTCTACCCGTTGACGCTGCGCTTCCTGTCCACCTACCAGTTGAGTTCCCTCATCGAAAACCAGATATCGCTCAATTCATACATAGACAACTTCATGATGTTGGTGCTGTGCATGGGTCTGGCCTTCGAGTTGCCCTTGGTGACGTGGTTGCTGTCGCTGCTGGGGCTGGTGCACAAGGCCTTCTTGCGCAAGTACCGCAGGCATGCCGCTGTTATCATTGTCATTGTGGCCGCCGTCATCACGCCCACGGGCGACCCCTTCACGCTGGCGGTGGTGGCCATCCCTCTCTACCTGCTGTATGAACTGAGTATCCTGATGATTAAGGACAAGCCGGACGACGAGGCCGGTGGAGAGGAGAATTGACAAGATGACGGAGGCGGGTGAATGTTACGACCTGTTGCTGGCTGTCTGCCGGGAGGGGGAACTGACACCGGAGGCCGCTTGTCGGCGCATGCGCGAACTGTTGGATGGTTTGTGCCGCGAACAGACTTGCGACGGGAGCTTGCAGATGACCGACCTGGCGGCGCGCATCAACTACGTGAGTGCCAAGTTGGGTCTTAGCGTGGCCGAACAGAACCGTTTGCATACCTTCCGCCTGATGTCGAACGACGTCCTGAACCGACGGGCACGTCCTGATCGTGAACACCTCTTACGCGATGCCAAGACATTGGCTTTCTTCGTGCAACGCCTCACCGGACAAGATATCCCCGACAAATTGCGCCACGCTTTGCCCCGGGCCGATGCCACCTACATTGTCTCTCCTCCTGCCCGGGAACACTTGAACCGTCTGCGTGTCACCTTTGTGCAGGCCGATGCATCGTTCCTCTACGTGCGTCCGGCCGATGTGGTGGTCGACGCTCCACTGAAAGTACGTTGCCACGTGCCGCAGGTGAACGATGAGTTTGACGATACCTGCCGTTGCCTGTGGCCGGGGGCTCAGCTCAACTTGCTGGATGTGGCTGTGGATGCAGAAGGGGTATTGACGCCGTCGTTCATCGTCTTGGAACCGGACTACCTGATGGACATCAGTACGCTGGCCGAGTGTTTCAAGGAATATGGCCACCATCCTGCCAACTACTTGTTGATGCGTCTACAGCCCACGGGCAATGCGCGCCCTTTGTTGTTGGGTAACATCGTGAACCTCTTTCTGGACGAATGGATACATGCGGAAGACCGGCCGGACTATCGTGCCTGTATGAAGAAGGCCTTCCGCCAGTATCCCATTGAGTTGGCCACTTGTGCCGACCTGCAAGATCCCGAGACGGAGCAGGCATTCTTCCGCGACTGCGCCCTGCATTTCGAGCACCTCCGCCAGATCGTGACGGAGACCTTCCGGGCTTCGGGCTATGGGCTGGACCGCACGGATGCCGTGTTGGAACCCTCGTACATCTGTGAGGCTCTGGGGCTGCAGGGAAGGCTGGACTACATGCAGCGCGACCACACCTCATTCATCGAAATGAAATCGGGCAAGGCCGACGAATACAAGATGCGCGGCAAGATTGTTCCTAAGGAGAACAACCTGGTGCAGATGTTGCTCTATCAGGCCGTGTTGGAGTATTCGATGGGCAAAGATCACCGACATGTCAGGCCCTACTTGCTTTATACCCGCTATCCGTTGCTCTATCCGGCACGGGGCTCATGGGCCATGTTGCGGCGGGTGATGGACGTGCGCAACCGCATCGTGGCTACCGAATATGGCATCCAGCTGCACAACGACCTGCATTATACGGCCGAACGCCTGCAGGATATCCGTCCTGACATCCTGAACCAGCGTGCTTTGGACGGCGTATTGTGGAAGCGTTACCTGGCACCGGGCATTGATGCCGTGCGGAAGCAGTTGGATGCTCTTTCGCCGCTGGAGGCCGATTATTTCTATTCTCTCTATAATTTTATTACCAAGGAACTTTACACGTCCAAATCGGGCGATGTGGAATACGAAGGGCGCATGGGAGCCTCCTCGCTCTGGCAGGCCACGTTGGCCGAGAAAATAGAAGGCGGCGAGATACTCTACGGACTTACCATTTGCGAAAACCATGCGGCCGATGCCCGTAAACCTTACCTGCGCCTGAAACGTGGGCACGGGGACAGTGAAGCGGTAGAGGCTCCTCTGCCCAACTTCCGACAGGGGGATGCCGTTGTGCTCTACGAGCGCAATGCCGATGCCGACAATGTGACCAACAAACTGGTGTTTAAGGGCAACATCGAAGAGATTACCGATGCAGCGATACGTGTCCGTCTTCGTGCTACCCAGCAGAATGCGGGGGTACTGCCCATGGATAGCCATTATGCCATGGAGCACGATTATATGGATGCCTCTTTCCGCAATATGTACCGGGGATTGTCTGCTTTCCTTTCGGCTACGCAGCGTCGGCGCGATTTGCTCTTGGGGCAACGCCCGCCAGAGTTTGACGTTCGGGTGGATGAGGCCATTGCGGGAGCGGAGGATGACTTTGTGCGCATCACCCGCAAGGCGCAGGCTGCCCGGGATTATTTCCTGCTCATCGGCCCGCCCGGTACCGGCAAGACATCGCGCGCCTTGCGGGGCATGGTGGAGGCCTTCTATGGGGAAGGAAAACAGATCCTGCTCCTTTCTTATACCAACCGGGCTGTGGATGAAATTTGCAAGATGCTCACATCCATTGTGCCTGCCATTGATTTCATCCGAGTGGGGAGTGAGTTGGCTTGCGATGAGCCTTACCGCCCCTATCTGATTGAAAACATCCTGGAGGGATGCCCCAACCGTCGGGCGGTGCGCGAACGCCTGTCGCGTTGCCGCGTGTTTGTGGGGACGGTGGCCACGCTTTCTGCCAAGACCGAACTCTTTCATCTGAAGACCTTCGACGTGGCTTTGGTGGATGAGGCCACACAGATATTGGAGCCTCAGTTGCTGGGGCTGTTGTGTTGGCGTAACGATGAGGGAGCCGATGCCATCGGAAAGTTTATCCTGATAGGCGACCACAAGCAGTTGCCGGCAGTGGTGCTGCAGTCGTCTGTCCAATCGGAGATACATTCGGAACGTTTGCGTGCTATCGGTCTCACCAACTTGAAGGATTCGCTATTCGAGCGCCTGTATCGCACCGTTGTGCAGACGGATACCGAGCACCGCTCTTTCGATATGCTTTGTCGGCAGGGACGAATGAATGTAGAGGTGGCCTCGTTTCCCAATGAAGCGTTCTATGGCGGCTTGTTGCAGACGTGTGGTCTGGCCCATCAGAGCGGGACACTGACTTTGGCACCCCGGTTGGCTCAGAGTGAATATGCCGATTGGCTGACTCGTCGGGTGGCTTTCCTGCCTTCCGTGCCGGAACCGGTGGCTCATTCGGCCAAGGTGAACCATTCGGAAGCCCGTCTGGCGGCCCGTCTGGCAGCTGCGGTTTATCAACAATACAAGGATACCATAGGCTTCGACCCACAGAAGACGTTGGGCATCATCACGCCCTACCGCAGTCAGATAGCATTGATAAGGAAAGAGATGGCTTCGGTGGGCATTCCGGCTTTGGAGGACGTGTTGATTGATACGGTGGAAAGGTTTCAGGGGAGTGAGCGCGATGTGATTATCTATTCGTTTTGCGTCAACCGTCCTTCGCAATTGAAGTTCCTGGCCTGCCTGACCGAGGACAACGGCGTGCTCATCGATCGCAAACTGAACGTCGCCCTGACCCGTGCCCGTATGCAGATGTTCATGACCGGCGTGCCCGAAGTGCTTAGGTTGAATCCCATCTACAGGCGTCTGTTACAAGTTTGCGGTGTATAAGAACTGTATAGGATGGTTGTTTCTGCTGATTTAGCAAATATTAAATTTGTATTTCATTCTTATAACACTTACGCTTGCGTTTATGTCCTTGGGAATGCGTACATTTGTGCACGTTTTTTTCATAGAGATTTAGATTTAAGGTTAGAAGAATGGTGGAAGTCGTGAGACTTCCACTTTTTTTTATTGTGGTGCATTCCTTTTCAAGCCGATATTTCTATCAAGTTTCCTTCCGGTCCTTCGATGCAGCTTTCGTAATAGCCGTCGCCCGTGGTGCGCGGCCCGCTCAACACGGCGTAACCGTCGGTGCGGAGTTGTTCCGTCAGGCGGTCCACCTGTTCTTTGCCGCCCACACAGAAAGAGATATGGATGAATCCTGTCCGCATGGGGTGTTTGGGGGTATCCTGCATGTCGGGGCGTGACATGATTTCCAACCGTGCCCCATTGCCAAAGGTGAGGAAGTATGTTTTTAGTCCGGTTCTCGGGTTATGGTACATCTCGTTGGCGGAAGCACCGAAGTAGTGTGTGAAGAACTGCCGGGTGGCCTCCAGGTCATTGACGTAAAGGGCAACGTGGTCGAGTGTCATTCTGTCGGTGGGCTGGTGCGTATTCTCCGCTTGCAGGTGCCACATCCGGTGGCCGAACAGGTTTCTGGCTTCTATCCGTTTAAAGCCCAGCGTGTGGTACAGGTGTTCTGCTTGGGGATTTTCAAAGTCTACCAGCAATCCGGCCCGCTTGTGTCCTTCGGCGAAAGCCTTGTCGCGCAGGGCGGCCAGCAGGCGGCTTCCGATGCCCCGGTTGCGGTAGGCGGGCAGCACGCCCAGTGAGTCCAGATAGAACTCGTCTGGATTCGTTTCGTCTTCCACTCCGGCGAAGGTCTGACCGGTCCGTTCCTGGATAAGGCGGAGGGTGGGCTTGCGCAATTCATGTAGGCGTGCTCCGTCATAGCCTACGATGGCTCCTGCCGTTGTTCCGTCCACTTCGGCCACCAGCGCGTTGCGGTAGCTGTATTGGGTGTTCTCCGCTCGTGCCAGTTCTTCCAGCACGCTTTGGTAATTCTCTCCGCAATATAGTTTCATGGTTTCCAGCCCGAGGGCCATGGTCAGGGCGGAGGCAATGATGGGGGCATCGTCCGGTGTGGCGGGACGGATGGTGATAGGTTTCTTCTCCATGAGCGATTTTATTTTGATTCTTGATGTGGGGTGATTGGGCGGGGCGGTTCAGCCGCGCAGGCACAAGGAGAGAATCGCTTCCGGCGTATTCACGATGTGGGCGGGAGAGAACTCTTCCAGTTCCCGGCGGGGACGGAAGCCCCAGGTGACGCCGCAAGCCTCTACGCCGGAGTTGCGCGCCGTCTGCATGTCCACGCCTGAGTCGCCCACGTAGAGCACATCGGCGGGAGAGGCGGAGGCGGTGCGCAGGATGTCGTTCACGATGGTCGGGTCGGGTTTGACGGGGATGCCCTCGCGTTGACCCAGCACGGCGGCAAAGCGGATAGCGGGAAAATAGTGCGCTATCAGGTGCGAGGTGGCTTCCTGGTATTTGTTGGAGGCCACGGCCAGACGGATGCCTTCCGCTTGCAGGCGTTCCAGCAATTCGGGGATGCCGGGATAGGGGCGGCTCATGTCCGCGTTGTGCATATTATAATAAGGTATGAATTCGGCGCGGACGCGGAGCACGTTCTCCCCGGTCTTTTCGCCTTCGGGCAGGGCGCGCTCGAAGAGTTTGTTGATGCCGTTGCCCACCATGAAAGGATACTCCTCCAGCGGGTGCGTGGGATAGCCCAGGGCTTGCAGGGCGTGGTTGGTGCTTTGTGCCAGGTCGGCGATGGTGTTCAGCAGGGTGCCGTCCAGGTCGAAGATGACGAGTTGCTTCATTTCTCTTATAAATCCTTTAAATTGACCATGCAAAGATACTACATTGGCAGATTCTTCCTATCTTTGCAGCCTCACTTTAACGTAAAGCAACTATGAGTTACAATTTGCTGAAAGGAAAGAAAGGCATTATCTTCGGTGCTCTGAACGAGCAGTCCATTGCCTGGAAAGTGGCCGAAAAGGCTGTTGCCGAAGGGGCAACCATCACCTTGTCCAATACGCCGGTAGCCGTGCGCATGGGCGAAGTGTCCGCCTTGGCCGAGAAACTGAATTGCGAAATCATCCCCGCCGACGCCACCAGCGTGGCTGACCTGGAGAACGTTTTCCGTCGCTCCATGGAGGTGCTGGGCGGACAGGTGGACTTTGTGCTCCACTCCATCGGCATGTCGCCCAATGTGCGCAAGAAACGCACGTACGACGACCTGGACTACGATATGCTGGGAAAGACGTTGGACATCTCCGCCATCTCCTTCCACAAAATGATACAGACGGCCAAGAAGCTGGACGCCATTGCCGAATACGGCTCCATCCTGGCCTTGAGCTACGTGGCCGCGCAGCGCACCTTCTTCGGCTACAACGACATGGCCGACGCCAAGGCTTTGCTTGAATCCATTGCCCGCAGCTTCGGCTACATCTACGGGCGCGAGCACCACGTGCGCGTCAACACCATCTCCCAGTCGCCCACGATGACCACGGCCGGCTCGGGCGTGAAGGACATGGACAAGCTGTTCGACTTTGCCAGCCGGATGTCTCCCTTGGGCAATGCCTCGGCCGACGAGTGCGCCGACTATTGCATCGTGATGTTCTCTGACCTGACCCGCAAGGTGACCATGCAGAACCTCTACCACGACGGTGGTTTCTCCAGCATGGGCATGAGCCTCCGCGCCATGAACACCTACCAGAAGGGCCTGGAGGACTACATGGACAAGGACGGGCACATCATCTACGGATAAGCACATAGAACGGATACGGGCGTTTGGAAGACCGGACGGGGAAAGCCGCCGGTCGCCGGACGCCCGTACTCGTATCCGCCCGTCTTGCTCCAAGCATCTGTTTCTCTTCTTCTTATCCCGCGCTGCTCTTCCTAGAGGAATGGGCGGCTCTTTCTTTGGCAACGGGATAACAAAAAAGGCTTAAATGACAGGCGAAAAAGGCTTTTGGGGTCGCTCCTTCCTTGGAAGAAGAGGCCTTTACCCAAGGAAGAGGGCCTCTTGCTGGGGCAAAGGGCGCGGCGATTTACCGCATCGTTTCATTACTTATTACTTATATCCATCATGGAACCAGCACTTTATCTCCTGCCCGTCACCTTGGGCGATACGCCGATTGAGCGCGTGCTCCCGGCATACAACCAGGAAATCATCGCCGGCATCCGGCATTTCATTGTGGAGGATGTGCGCTCGGCGCGTCGCTTTCTGAAGAAGGTGGATCGCGAGGCGGATATCGACGCGATGACGTTTTATCCCTTGAACAAGCATACTTCGCCTGCCGACATCGCGGGCTACCTGCGCCCGTTGCTGGAGGGGCAGGCGATGGGGGTGATTTCGGAAGCGGGTTGCCCGGCCGTGGCCGACCCGGGGGCGGACGTGGTAGCCATTGCCCAGCAGCGGGGGCTGAAGGTGGTGCCGCTGGTGGGGCCGTCGTCCATCATCCTTTCGGTCATGGCCTCGGGGTTCAACGGGCAGAGCTTCGCCTTTAATGGCTATCTGCCCATCGAGCCGGCCGAGCGCGCCAAGAAGCTAAAGCAACTGGAACAGCGTGTCTATGCCGAGCATCAGACTCAGCTTTTTATCGAAACGCCTTACCGAAACAACAGGATGATGGAGGATATCCTGCGCAACTGCCGACCGCAGACCAAGCTGTGCGTGGCGGCCAATATCACGTGTGAGGGCGAGTACATCCGAACGCTGTCGGTGAAGGATTGGCAGGGGCGTCTGCCCGACCTCACGAAGATTCCTTGTATCTTTCTCTTGTATAAATGATGTCCCTGAGCGCGGCAAACTCCTGCTCCAGGTATTTGCTGAAGTAGCCCGTCCCCAGGTTTTGTTCGATTTGGCGGAGCGGCCATAGCTTTCCTGTCCGGTTCAGCCGGCTGTGCTGGTATTGGGCTTCGGTCAGGTCGAGGATGAAGAGGTAGACCAAGCGGTTGCTGTCGTTGTCGCGATAGTAATAGCGGAAGTTGAAGCGGGGCGCGGGGGCTTGGGGAGACAGTTGCCGGGCCGCCTTCAGGGCTACTAGCCCAATGTCTTCGCCGAACAGCAGGAACCTTTCCTGTGGCAGGTCGGGTTTGCCCGCCTCCTGGAAGCAGTCTGACGGTCGGGGCGACAGGTAGAGCATGCCGTAGGCGGTGACGGCCAGGCGCACGAGGGGATAGATGGCTTCTTTGTCCGAGCGCAGGATGGTGCCCAGCAGGGGCTTTTTGCCGACCACCTCGCCTTGCACGTTGACCACCGGGACAAAGGCTATCTGCCTCAGCCGCTTGTTGAAGTAGCAAATTCCAGCCTGGTTGAGCAGGATGGCTGCGATGAATATGCCGGGCGGTGCCGCTTCGTAGAGCATGAAGCGCACAGCCTGGTTGCCGGTCTGCGGGCTCAGGGCTTGGACAATCAGTAAGGACAGGGCATGGATGACGGCCAGGATGAAGAGGATGCGGGCGGACACGATGGCAGCCTCGGCGCTTTGTTGCAGGATGCGTTGCCGGCCCTTGTTGCCGGACGACGTGTGGGCGGCCCATCGGCTGCCTCTGGCAAGCAGGAGCAGGGGCGGCAGGAGCAGGGCGGCTTCAAACAGCAGCGGGAGGTCCTTGTCCGGCAGGGAAGGGCAGGGCAAGAGCCAGAAGACTGCGGCCAGCAGCAGCAAGACGCCCGTGGTTCCATACAGCAGCAGGGGGAAGGAGCGGCGTCGGTTCAGCAAGCAAAACACCAGCCCCGTGCCGGCTCCTGTACAGGCGGCATGGGCTGGTGTTGCGAACGTCCCTGCCAATATGGCAATCACGGCGGGGATGAAGCCCAGCGAGAAGTTATATTTGCTTGACAATACCATTTCCCGTTACCTTTGTCTCTCTTTGGTTTTAACACCTTCCGGGCGGGAAATGTTCACGTCATTTCGCTTTCAGCAAGAGGCGGCTTTTCTCGGCATGGTAGGACGAGCGCACCAGCGGGCCGCTTTCCACCTGGGCGAAGCCTTTTTCCAGTCCGGTCTCCTTGTAGGCGGCGAACTGGGCGGGCGTTACGTATTCGGCCACGGGATAGTGCCGGTGCGAGGGTTGCAGGTATTGGCCGATGGTCAGTATCTGACAGCCGGCGGTACGCAGGTCGTCCATCAGTTCTTCCACTTCCGCAGTCGTTTCGCCCAGGCCTACCATGATGCCCGATTTGCAGGTGATGCCGCTTCCGGCAATCTGCCTCAGCACGTCCAGGCTGGTCTCGTAGCGGGCGGCACTGCGCACCAGGGGGCTGATGCGGCGCACCGTTTCCATGTTGTGCGCGATGATGTCCGGACGGGCGTCGATGACCTGCCGTACCAGTTCCTCCCGCCCCTGGAAGTCGGGAATCAGCACTTCGATGGTCGTGTCGGGGTTCAGGCGGCGTACCTCTTGAATGGTTTGCGCCCAATGGGCGGCACCCAAGTCGGGCAGGTCGTCGCGGTCTACCGAGGTGATGACGGCGTGCGACAACTTCATCAGCGATACCGACTGGGCCACGTGCGCGGGCTCTTCGGCGTCCAGCGGGGCGGGCCTGCCTGTGCGTGTGTTGCAGAACTTGCAGCAGCGCGTGCAGATGTCGCCCCCTATCATGAAGGTGGCCGTCCCGTGTCCCCAGCATTCGCCCATGTTGGGACAGCGTCCGCTGCTGCAGATGGTGTGCAGGCAGTGCGACTCTACGATACGCTTGGTTTCGGCATACCGGTCATTGGCGGCGATGCTGATCTTGAGCCATTCGGGCTTGCGTGCTCTTCCGCTCATTTCAGGTGGGTGTTAAAGAAGTTGGTCAACCGAGTGTAGAGGTGCAGGCGCGTATTCCCGCCGAAGATGCTGTGGTTTCGGTTGGTGTAAATCTGCATGTCGAACTGCTTGCCCACCTGTACCAGCCGTTCGGCGTATTCGGCGCAGTTCTGGTAGTGCACATTGTCGTCGGCCAGGCCATGCACCAGCAGGAGGTCGCCGTGCAACTTGTAGGCGCGGTTGAGGGCGGACGAAGCCTGGTAGCCGTCGGCATTCTCCTGCGGGGTGCGCATGAAGCGTTCGCCATAGATGGTGTCGTAGTAGTTCCAGTCGGTCACGGCAGCTACGGCCACGCCTGCCCTGAACACCGGCGTGCCTTCGCTCATGCTCATCAGTGTCATATATCCGCCGAAGCTCCATCCCCAGATGCCGATGCGCTCTTTGTCCACGTAGGGTTGCAGGCCCAGATAGAGGGCGGCTTCCACCTGGTCGTGCGCCTCCTTGACGCCCAGGTTCAGATAGGTGCATTTCTCGAAGGCCGCGCCCCGTCCGCCGGTGCCCCGTCCGTCCACGCAGGCTATGATGTAGCCCTGCGAGGCCATGTAGGTTTCCCAGCTGATACTGAAGGCGTCCAGCACTTCCTGCGAGCCCGGGCCGCTGTACTGATACATGATGACGGGATATTGTTTCGTCTCGTCGAAGTCGGCAGGCTTCATCATCCAGCCGTTCAGCGTGACGCCGTCGGAAGTCTGGAAGGTGAAGAACTCCTTGGAGGGCAGGGCGTAGGAGCCCAATTTCTCGCGGAGGGCGGCGTTGTCCACCAAGGTGGCGAGGGCGCGCCCGGTGTTGTCGTTCAGCGTGATGACGGTGGGCGTGTTCAGGCTGGTGTGGTAGTTGATGAAGTATTTCAGGTTGGAGCTGAAGCGGGGGCTGTTGATGCCTGCTTGGGCGGAGAGCTTGGTCTTGCGTCCCCGGCGGTCGGTCTTGTAGACTGCCTGGCGCAAGGGGCTTTCTTCGTTGCTGGTGTAGTAGAAGGTGCCCGTCGTCTCGTCGTATCCCAGGAACTCTTTCACCTCAAACTCGCCGCTGGTGACCTGTTTGGCCAGGGTGCCGTTCAGGTTATACCAATAGAGGTGATTGTATCCGCTGCGTTCGCTCACAAAGCTGAAGTGGTCGGCATAGAAACGGATGTTGTCGAACGTGCTTTCCTTGATGTACGTGTCGCTCTCGTCGCGCAAGGTCAGGCGGCAGACGGTGCTGCGCGGATTGGCCATGTAGAGCTCCAGCCGGTTCTGATGTCGGTTCAGCGTCAGGATGGCCAGCTTGTCGGGGTCGCGGGTGAAGCGTATGCGGGGAATGTAGGCGTCGTCTTCCATCGGGACATCCATCCGGCGGGTCACCTTGGTCTTGATGTCGAAGGTGTGCACGCTGACGCGGGAATTGGTTTCGCCGGTCTTGGGATACTTGTAGGTGTACGAGCCGGGGTACTTCTCGTATTCCTGGTAATGGGGCATGTCGCCGGCGTAGAGCGGGAAAGAGTAGGAAGAGACCGCCGACTCGTCCCAGCGCACATAGGCCAGCATCTTGCTGTCTGCGCTGAACTCCAGCGCGCGGTTGTAGGCAAACTCTTCTTCGTATACCCAGTCGGGCGTGCCGTTCAGCACGGCGTTGCGCCGGCCGTCGGTGGTCACCTGGCTTTCGCTGTTGCCGTAGAGGCGCTTGACCAGAAAGATGTTGTTGTCGCGCACGAAGGCCACCATGGTGCCGTCGGGCGAGAAAACGGGGACTTGTTGAGGCCCGCCGTCCGAGAGACGCTCTACCTTGTTGTCTATCTTGCCGTCGGCGTTGCGTTTCAGGCTATACAGGTAGTGCACGGCCGTGTACGAGCGGCGGTAGATGGGCCGGACGTCGGTGGCGATGAGCAAGGTGCTGCCGTCGGGAGAAAAGCTGTAGCTGTCGAAGCGTTTGAAGGGGCATTCGCGGGCCGTGGCGGCGTCGAACAACACTTCTACCTGCCGGCCGGTCTTGAAGGAATATTTGATGATTTGCGTCCCCTGGGCGTTCATCTGCGAGTAGTGTTCGCCGTCGCCGGGGATGGGGATGACGCCGTAGATGGTTTCGGGGCGGAAGTCGCCGCGTACCACTTCTTCCAGCGTCAGGGCTTTCTGCGCCTGCGCCCCGACCGAAGCGGGCAGGCAAAGGCAGAGGAGCCAAAGAATAAACGGTGCATGTTTCTTGTGATTCATACGTACATCGGATGTTTGGGGTTGATACGATTGGTTCGTTGTTGGATTAAAAATGTTTTGCAAAGATACGCAAAGAAAAACAGTGCGCCAAGCCTGTCCCCGGAAAATCGTTTCCTGCGCGCCGTCTGCCTGTTCCGCGCCTGCCGCTCCGGCCCCCTTTATCCCCTCCGGCCTGGGGCTACTGTTCCAGCCAGCGGGGATTACTGTCCCAGCCGGCGGGGACTACTATGCCAGCTTCCTGGAAATACTACGCCGCTAAGCGTTGACATACAGCCTGTTGCGCGGGTACTTAACGGGCGGTTCCGACGATGCCGCATCCGGGGCGGCGGAGGGGGAGCGCAGGGACGGACGTGTAAAGCGCCGGGCTTTTTCTGCCGGCTTGCCAAGTATTTTGCTTATCTTTGTCGGCACAAAGAAATACCTGCGCTCACATGGCACCATCCTCTTTTCTCTACAATGACTTTTCCACCTTCCTGCGTCGGCGCTTTGGCGGGACGAAGGTGCAGAAGATATCGCTCAACGCCGGATTCACCTGTCCCAACCGCGACGGCACGCGGGGACGGGGCGGTTGCACCTATTGTAACAACCAGACGTTCAATCCCGCCTATTGCCACACTACGCTCAGCGTGACCCGGCAACTGGAGGAGGGCAAGCGGTTCTTTGCACGGAAATATCCCGAGATGAAATACCTGGCCTACTTCCAGGCTTACACCAATACCTACGGCGGGGTAGAGGCCCTGAGGCGGCTGTATGAAGAGGCCCTGTCGGTGGACGGCGTGGTGGGGTTGGTCATAGGCACGCGCCCCGACTGCATGCCCGAAGAGTTGCTGGACTATCTGGAGCGGCTGTCCCGGCAGACCTTCCTGCTGGTGGAGTATGGTATAGAAAGCGTCTGCAACGCCACCTTGGCCCGCATCAACCGGGGGCATACGTGGGAGGAGACGGTGGATGCCGTGAGACGTACGGCCGGAAGGGGCATCGACTGTGGCGGGCATGTCATCCTGGGATTGCCCGGCGAGACCGCGGCCGACATGGTGGCGCAGGCCGGCGTCCTTTCGGCCCTGCCGCTCGCCACGCTCAAGCTGCACCAGCTGCAACTGATTCGCGGCACCCGCATGGCGCAAGAGGCGGCCTTGCATCCCGAAGACTTCCACCTGCCAGACAGCGTGGACGGATACATCGACTTGGTCATCGCCTATGTCGAACGGCTGAGGCCCGGCATCGTGCTGGAACGCTTCCTCTCGCAGTCGCCGCCGGAGCTGCTGCTGGCTCCACACTGGGGACTGAAGAACTACGAGTTTAACCACCGTCTGCAGAAAAGAATGCGTGAACTTGACGCTTATCAAGGAAAAAAATATGAGATATGCGGAAAATCAGCTAACTTTGTCCCCGATATCAGCGAAGTATAGCTCTTAGGCTGCGTATCTGAAAAAACGACAATAGACAAAAGACAGAAGAAATGAACGAAAAGACATTGATTAAGGGAAAGATTCATTACGTGGGCGTGAACGACCGTCGCAAGCACCTTTTTGAGGGCATGTGGCCGTTGCCTTACGGTGTGTCCTACAATTCCTATCTGATAGACGACGACATCGTGGCGCTGGTGGACACGGTGGATGCCTGCTATTTCGAGACTTTCCTGCACAAGATACGTTCCATCATCGGCAATCGCCCCATCCAGTATCTTATTATCAACCACATGGAGCCTGACCATTCGGGCTCTATCAGCCTTATCCGCCAGTATTATCCGGATATCGTGATTGTGGGCAACCGTCAGACCTTCGGCATGATAGAAGGCTATTACGGCGCTGCGGGCGAACGCTACGAGGTGAAGGACGGCGACTTTCTCAGCCTGGGGCATCACTGCCTGCGCTTCTACCTGACCCCCATGGTGCACTGGCCCGAAACCATGATGACGCTGGACGAAACGGACGGCGTGCTCTTCTCCGGCGATGCCTTCGGATGCTTCGGCACGCTGGATGGCGGATTCCTGGATACGCGCATCAATACCGAGCATTATTGGGACGAGATGGTGCGCTACTATGCCAACATCGTGGGCAAATATGGCAACCCCGTGCAGAAGGCGCTCGCCAAGTTGCAGGGGAAACCCATTACGACCGTCTGCTCCACCCATGGCCCGGTGTGGACGGAACACATCGCGCGCGTACACGACATCTACGACTGTCTGAGCCGGTACGAGGCCGCCGAGGGTGTGGTGATTGCCTACGGCAGCATGTATGGTCATACCGAGCAGATGGCCGAGGCCTTGGCCGCCGAGCTTTCGTATCAGGGCATCCGTAACATTGTCATGCACGACGTCAGCAAAAGCCATCCGTCGTATATCTTGCGCGACATCTTCAAGTATCGCGGCCTCCTTGTCGGCAGTCCCACTTACTGCAACCAGATATACCCCGAGGTGGACTCGTTGCTCGATAAGATTCTGCTGCGCGAGGTGAAGAACCGCTACCTGGGCATCTTTGGCTCTTTCACGTGGGCCGGAGCCGCCGTCAAGCGCATGGGCGAGTTTGCCGAGCGCAGCAAGTTCGAGCTGGTGGGCGATCCCGTGGAAATGAAACAGGCCATGCGGGAGGCGGATTACCAGCATTGCGAACAACTGGCACAGGCCATGGCCGCGCGCCTGAAGAAAGATAGAAACCGAGAGTAAACAGAGTGGAACTCTCGCGGGGAGGCAAAAAACGCCTGCTTGTGCAGACTCCCAAGCGGCTCCTCTTTTGCGCGCCCGCGTCTCGCTCCATTCGCCACATATTAACCATTAATAAATTAATATCATGCGAGTAATTATTCAACCGGATTACAAGTCCGTATCCAAGTGGGCGGCCAGTTACGTGGCTTCCAAAATCAAGGCAGCCAATCCTACGCCCGAGAAACCTTTTGTGCTGGGTTGTCCCACCGGTTCGTCTCCCCTGGGCATGTATAAGGAACTGATTGACCTGAACAAGCAGGGCGTCGTTTCCTTCCAGAACGTTGTGACCTTCAACATGGACGAGTATGTGGGCCTGCCCAAGGAGCACCCCGAAAGCTACTATTCCTTCATGTGGAATAACTTCTTCAGCCACATCGACATCAAGCCTGAGAATACCAACATCCTCAATGGCAATGCGGCCGACCTGGATGCCGAGTGCGCTCGCTTCGAGGAGAAAATCAAGTCCTACGGTGGCGTAGACCTCTTCATGGGCGGTATCGGCCCTGACGGGCATATTGCCTTCAACGAGCCGGGCTCGTCGCTCACATCGCGGACGCGCCAGAAGACGCTGACCACGGATACCATCATTGCCAACTCGCGCTTCTTTGACAACGACGTGAACAAGGTGCCCAAGACGGCTCTCACCGTCGGCGTCGGAACCGTGCTCAGCGCCAAGGAAGTGATGATTATCGTAAACGGCCACAACAAGGCCCGTGCTCTCTATCACGCCGTAGAAGGTCCGGTGATGCAGATGTGGACCATCAGCGCCCTGCAGATGCACGAGAAGGGCATCATCGTTTGTGACGATGCCGCCACCGACGAACTGAAGGTGGGCACTTATCGCTACTTCAAAGACATCGAAGCAGACCACCTGGATCCGGCTTCTTTGCTGAAATAAGTCTGCTGTCGCTGGATTTGAATCTTTGACAGTAGTTCCATCAGACAGACGGCTCCGTTCTCTTCTCCTTTTTCCGGGGAGAAAGGATGGAGCCGTCCTTCTTTTCACTGCCGGTTCATTCCACCTGCGTTGCCGGGTAATTGACCAGATACAACGTGCCGGTGGCGCGGGTGAAAGCGGTGTAGAGCCAGCGGAAATAGTCGGGCGTCAGGTATTCGTCGGCCATGTAACCTTGGTCTAAGAACACGTTGCGCCATTGTCCGCCTTGGGCTTTGTGGCAAGTGATGGCGTAGGCGTATTTCACCTGAAGGGCATTGTAGTGCGGGTCTGTCTTTATCTTTTTCATGCGTTCGGCTTTGGTAGGCAGGTCGGCATAGTCTTCGAGGACAGCGTGAAACAACCGGTCGCTTTCTTCGCGCGTTAAGGCAGGCGCTTCGCTTTGCAGTGTGTCCATCAGCAGGCTTGCTTCCAGTTCCTGGTCGTTGTTGTCGGGAAAGCTGAGCAGGACGTCGGCAAACTGGAAGCCGTAGAGTTGGCGTGTGCGTCGCACGCGTCGCACGATGGCGGTCTCGCCGTTGGCAATGAAGTCGCTGCTGCCTTTTTTGCCGCTCTCTTCGGGATCTCTGTTCTGTTCCGTCCAATAATAATTGTTTTTGGCTACCATCAGCAGGTCGCCGCTTTCCAGTTCGTCCTCACGCCACAGGATGCGCTGACGGATGCCGTTGTTGTAGAGCTTGGCCCGTCGGTTGCTGCGGCAGATGACGATGGTCTCGTCCAATCCGTCGCGGTTGTAACAGGTTTCCAGCTTGTCGATTAATTCGTTGCCGGGCAGCACGCGTATATCGGCAAATCCGGTGAGACGTATGCGGGGCAACGTCTGGCAGGCATCAGACGCAATGGCCTGGCGCAGGCGGGTGGCATTCCACAGGATGCCCGATTCGTCGGCCTGCCGCACTACTTGCGTCAACTCGGTCTCGGTCACCGTCAAACCATAGCCTTGCAGGGCTTCGCGGCAGAGAGCCGGGCTTTCCTCTTCGCCCACGGGAGGCAACTGTGCCAGGTCGCCCATCAGCAACAGACGGCATCCCTGTCCGGAGTAGACAAAATGCACCAGGTCGTCCAGCAGTCGTCCCGTGCCAAACATGCTTCCGCTGAGTCCGTCGTTAGAAATCATCGAAGCCTCGTCCACGATGTAGAGGGTGTGGGTCGTCAGGTTGTCGTTCAGCGTGAAGTTGGTCAGTTCGTTCGAGAAACTCCGTTGGCGGTATATCTTCTTGTGGATGGTGAAGGCTGGATGTCCGGCATAGGTGGCAAAGACTTTGGCTGCACGTCCCGTGGGTGCCAGCAGCACGGTCTTCTGCTCCAGTTTGTCCAGGGCATGCACCAATGCCCCGATGAGCGCAGTCTTGCCTGTGCCTGCATATCCGCGCAGGATAAAGACCGTATCGGTTGCTTGGGGCGAGACGACGAATTGGGCCAGCTTGTGCAGCACCTCTTCCTGTCCGGGTGTGGGCTGGTGAGGGAATTGGGCTTTGATTTGTTGCTCTAAGAAACGATTTATCATGGTCGTAACGGGAAAAAAACGGGTAAGGTGTGCCGCTTAATTCTGTATTTTGTTCTACTTTTGTGCTGCGAATATAATAAAGTAAAGAATACGCTGCATGATAAAGGCCCTAATAAATGTTGGTTTAGTCCTCTGCGTCGTGCTGTTGGCCTGTCTTTGTTACGTCAGTATACGGGTGCCCGTGAGGTTCGACGAGGCGCGCCGGCAGCGTGAGGCCGCGGTGAAGGCCCGCTTGGTGGACATCCGCAGGGCGCAGGCAGCCTATCATGAGCGGCATGGACGGAGGTTCACGGCCTGTTTCGACACGTTGATTCAGTTTTTGCGGTCCGACAGCATGCGGGTTGGAGGCGAAGGCGGTTCCTGTCCCGATTCTTTGCGATACATACCCTATGGCCGGGGGATACCCTTCGAGATGGAAGTGCTCGACGTGACCAGCCCATCGGGGTTGACATATTGTTTGCTGGAAGTCCGTGCTCCGGCCAGTGCATATCTGCAAGGGTTGGACCGGGGGGAGGTGGCTGCCTGGCAGGAAAGGCAAGAGCAACTGGGACGTTATGCGGGCCTGAAGATAGGTGACCTGGAGAGCCCCAACAACAATGCAGGAAACTGGGAGTGAACGATGCGTAAAGAACAGGTAAGACAATAGACATATATGATAGACACGATAGATTTCAATCATTCGGAGCAATACACTTTGAGCATCCGCCTGAGCACGGACGGCATTACGTTGGCAGTGTTCAATCCCTTGGCGGGGGCGGATGATGCGGCCACGACGACAGAGGACAGGCCGGTGGACGAGTCGTTGCCTTGGACGGCCAATTTGCGGCAGTTGTATGATGCGTGCGATTGGTTGCACCGTCCCTTCCGCAGGGTCAATGTGTTGGTGGCAGACAGACGTTTCACGTTGATGCCTTTGGACTTGTATGAAGACGCTTTGGCCGAGACCGTATTCTATCATAACCACTTGCGGCAGGAGAACGAGCAGGTGATGCATAACCTGTTGCGCAACGACCAGGTGGCTCTGCTGTTCGGGTTCGACCGGAGTGCGCGTGCCTTCCTGGACAGGCAGCATCCGGATGTGAGGTATTATGCGCAGGCCGCGCTTCTGATACATCACTTCTCCCGCCAAAGCCGTCTGGGCAATACCCGCAAGATGTTTGCCCACTTGCGCGGCGAGTACGTGGACGTGTTCTGTTACGACCACGGGCGTCTGTTGCTGGCCAACTCTTATAAGTGCCGTCTGGTGGAAGACCGGATTTATTACCTGCTGTACGTCTGGCAGACCTTGTCTTTCGAGCAAGAGCGCGACGAGTTGTATCTGTGCGGTTTGTTGGCCGACAAGGACGAATTGTTGTCCGGTCTCAGGGAGTTTGTCCGCCGTGTGTTTGTGATGAATCCGTCCCGCGACATGGATTTGCAGGCGGCGCTTGCCTTCGGTGATGGAAGAGCATAGGAATAACCATAGTGTGTGCAGAGAGATATGCGAGTAGTCAGTGGAATATACAAGGGGCGGAGGTTTGATGTGCCCCGTTCGTTCAAGGCGCGTCCTACGACGGACTTCGCCAAGGAGAATCTGTTCAACGTATTGTCCAACCGCTTCGACTTCGAGGACGATGAGGTGCAGGCGCTCGACCTGTTTGCGGGCACGGGCAGCATCAGCCTTGAGTTGTTGTCGCGCGGGTGTGCCCAGGTGGTCTCGGTGGAGAAAGACCGGGAGCATTACGCCTTCATCTGCCGGGTGGCGAAGGAACTGGGAGCTGCGAACTGGTTGCCTGTACGGGCCGATGTGTTCAAGTTTGTCCGCAATGCCCACCGCCGGTTCGACCTGGTCTTTGCCGACCCTCCTTATGAACTGACAGGGCTGGAAACGCTGCCCGACCTGGTGCTGGACAACGGCCTGCTCAAGCCTCAGGGACTCTTTATCCTGGAGCATGGCAAGAAAAACAGCTTCGAGAGCCATCCCTGCTTTACGGAACACCGGGCCTATGGCAGCGTCAACTTCAGTTTCTTCCGGGCGCCTGCGGCAGAACCGGCATCCGGCCAGGAATCAGAGCAGGGGTGAGAGCAGTCGGACGATGCTTTCGGCGGCACGGTGCTTCCAGGGCCGCTTTTCCCAAGTGCGCAACGTCATCTGTTGACACTCGCGTTGGTCTTGCAGGAATATCTCGCGCATCTGCAGGGCTGTCTCGGTGTCGTAGACGAAGGCGTTGACCTCGAAATTGTGCTCGAAGCTGCGGAAGTCGAAATTGGTGGAACCCACGGTGGACAGGTAGTCGTCGGACACCATCAGTTTGGAGTGCAGGAATCCTTTTCCATAGAGATAGACTTTGACTCCGGCCTGCAGCACGTCGGCCAGGTAGGAACACGAGCACAGGTGCGTCAGGCGGCTGTCGGCCCGGCGGGGAATCATCAGGCGCACGTCCACGCCCGCCAAGGCGGCAGTCTGCAAGGCGGTGAGCATGGGCTCGGTGGGCAGGAAGTAGGGCGTCTGTATGTAGAAGTACTTCTTGGCGCAGCTGATGGCCATGATAAGTCCCTGCATGATTTCCCGCCAGGGGCCTACGGGTTCGCTGGTGACAATCTGCACCAGCGAGGTGCCGGGGTTGCCCACCTGCGGGAAGTAGGCGGCCGAGGTGATGAGGGTGCGGTCTACGAAATACCAGTCCAGCAGGAAAGCCGTCTGCAGCCCGTGCACGGCCTTGCCTTTCAGCATCAGGTGCGTGTCGCGCCAGATGCCCCAGTCGAAGCCTCTCACGTAGCGTTCGGCCAGGTTCATGCCCCCGATGAAGCCTGTGTGCCCGTCGATGACGATGATTTTGCGGTGGTTGCGATAGTTGACCTTGTTGGTGAAGTGCGGGAAGCGCACCTTCAGGAAGCTGCGCACGTCGATGCCCGCCTCGCGCATCTCTTCGAAGAAGCGGCGGGGCACGTGCCAGCAGCCCACGTCGTCGTAGATGACGCGCACCTCCACGCCCGCCTGCGCCTTTTCCGCCAGCACGTCGCGCACCATGCGTCCCACGGCGTCGTCCTCGAAGATGTATGACTCGACGTGTATGTGCCGCTGCGCCCGTTGCAGTTCGCGCAGCAGGGCCTGCAGCCACGACAGGCCCGAGGTGTAGGCCTCCACCGTGTTTCCCTCGAAGGGCAGGGACTGGTTGACGTGCTGGAACAGCGAGACGAGCCGCAGGTAGTCCGGGGGAATGTCGGCCGGTGGCTGGGCCAGGTATTCGGCCATGGGTTTCTTCAGCAGGTGTCCGTAGACCTTCTTGCCGATGATGCGCTCGTGCCGCCTGCTTTGCCCGAAGAAGACGTAGAGCACCAGCCCGACGATGGGTAAGAAAACGAGCACCAGCATCCAGGCCATCGTCTTCACCGGGTTACGGTTGTCCAAGACGATGACGATGATGGTGCCCAGGATGATGGCCCACAACACGAGGTCGAAGGCTGTGGTGGCAATCTGCTGTATCAAGAGGTTCCATTCTTCCGCCATGGCGACAGGCATTGGTCACCCGCAAAGGTAGGCAAAATGCAGGAGTTGTCCAAGGGCCGGCCCGGAATATGTCTGCCGGGGCGGTTTTTCCCTTTCGGGGGGCGTGTTTTGCAGCCTTCCGTTAACCGATTGCTATTCAGCGTTTAGTGGCGTAGTACTTCCCGCTTGCCGGCGTAGTACTCCCCGTTTGCTGGCACAGTACTCCCCGCAAGCTGACACAGTATCCCCCGGTCGGCGGGGGGTATGTGGCAGCTTGCGGGGAGGCTTTTTAGTTGTTTCCGGCGGGGATGTCCATGTCGGCATCGCCTTCGACGGGGGCGCTGTTGCTCCAGGGGCTGATGCTGATGCCGTCCGACGTCAGCGTCAGGCTGCCTTTGTTCAGCTTCAGGGCGATGTCGTAGTGGGTGTCGGATGCCGTGGCGATGGGCTCCTCCGGGATATAGGTGTAGGTGGTGCCGTCCTGCACGGTGATGCGGATGAAGGCCTCGCCGGCGGGGATGTTCTCGCCCGGCAGCAGGATGGCGCGGTGGTTGTCGCCGTAGGCATAGGCCGTCAGGGTCTGGGCCGTCCGGCTGTCGTCAGCGTGGGTCACGGTGCCGTCGGCCAGGTTGAGGATGCCGTCCAGGTGGTAGTTGCCCAGCAGTTCCACGCGGGTGGGCGTGGGCAGCGTTTCGCCGTCGGCATAGCCGGCTCCTCCTTGCAGGCTGACGGTCAGCAGGCTCATGCGGTGGCCCAGCGTGAGGGAGACGGTGTTTCGCGCCTTGCCGCAGAACTTGCCCCAGAGCACGTCGGCTGCCTCATAGTCGGCTGCAGCCGTGGCCTGGTTCTGGTTGTCCGCGATGGAGACGGCTGCTTGGCAGGCCTGGTTGTCCGCCTGTGCGTCGTAGGGATAGTAGGCATAGAGGGTGTGCGCGTCGGCCGTGTTCTGCCAGTAGAGGGCTTCGCCGATGTAGCTGCCGTTGCTCCAGGCGGTGTTCTTCACCAGCGAGGCGGCGACGGGCGTTTCGCCGGTGGCGTTCTGCGTCCAGGCCAGGTAGAGGCCGATGACGTCGTCGTTGTCGAAGGCGGTGGCGTCTATGGCGGCTTTGGTCTGCACGCTGGCGGCGGGAGTGGGCATCGGGTTGAGGCCGATGGGTCGGTTGATGTCTACGCCCTGCTGCTCGTCGTTGGTGCATGCCGTGACTGCCAGGGCCACACTTGCTGCGCAAAGCAGCATTTTCATGTCTCTTGTCATTGTGTTAAAAGGTTTAATAGATGAATAACTATGTGTGCATACATGAATCTCTTTCTCACAGTTCCATGTCGGCTCCGCCCGTGCTGCCGTCCGTCTGTCCCCAGCCGTCGATGCCGAACAGGGGCGCCAGGGCCGAGGTGACGGTCAGGTCGATGCCGGCGTTTGCCTCGAAAGGCGTGTCTGCCGGGGTGTCCAGGCCGTTCAGCGCCTGCCGCAGGTCGTAGGTCTGCGTGTCGGTGCGGCCGTCGTCGGTGCGCAGGGTCAGCGTCAGGCGGGCGGCTGCGCCTGTCTCCAGGCCCAGCACGCGGTGTTCGGCGCTGAAGGCCGTCCCGTCCGCGGTGGGGGCGAAGTCCAGGCGGATGCTGCCTGCCGGGGCGGGCGTGCGGTCGGCGGCCAGGTTGGCGTCGAAGACCCGTCGGGCGCGTATACCGGTCAGGATGCCGGTCAGCGACTGCACCCTCGTGGGGTCGCCCTGGTTGCAGCGTAGCGTGACGCGCAGCAGGCGGGTGCAGGGCGACAGGCCGATGGAGGCTTGCGTGTCTTGGTCGGATTCCACGGTCAGCGTGGTCTGTCCGGCCCGCAGGTTGTCCACCGATGCCAGGTATCCGTCGCCGTCGGTGCGGGCGGTGGCTGCGCCTTGGGCTATGTCGAGGTTTTGCATCCCGGCGGTATGGGCCGAGGCGTGGTATTGTCCCGGCGCCAGCATGTCCAGGCGGATGCCGTCGGAGGGGGTGACGTCGGCGTAGGCGGGCGACGGCTGGGCGTCCGCGTCGCGGGGGTAGAGGGACAGTTGCACGTCTTGGGGCTGCGCGCCGTTCCAGTCGTATGTCACGACGGCCTGTCCCGGGTGCGGGTGCGGCAGGTCGCACATTTCCTTGTCGTTGCAGGCGGCCAGGGCGGCCAGCAGGCAGAGGCCGCAGAGGGTGTGGTATAGGGTGTGATGATGGGTCATAAGATGGTGTTCTTGTGGGGTGATGGGGTTGTTGTTAGAATCTGTAGCTGATGCTGACGTGCAGGTCGGTCAGGCCGAAGGTGTTCTTCACCCGGCCCCGTGCCAGCCGCTCGTAGCAGCCCGTGTCGGCGTGCCACTGGTAGGTGTCGTACTTGGCGCGCACGTAGCCCACTCCCAGTCCGGCATCCACCGTCCAGCGGCGGCGCAGCACCCAGGTGTGTCCATAGTTGACGCCCGCCAGGGTGAACTGCCCGCGGCGGCCGGGGTCGTTCCAGGCTACGTCGAACTGGCCCGAGCGGACGCCCAGGCCCAGGTGGTGTCCCAGAAAGCGGCCGTCGTTGTTGAGCCAGTAGCGTGCCTCGCCACCGATGCTCCAGTTTTCCACGATGGTGTTTCCGTCCGGATAGCCCCACCAGCCGTAGACGCCGTCCACGGACAGGGAGATGCGGGAACCTACGAAGACTTCCACGCCCAGGTTGGGGGCCAGCAGGGCGTAGGGCAGGGCGTTGGTGGTGAGGGCCACGCGCACGGGGCGGTCGTCGCCGGGGGCGGATTTCGTGGCCTCTTGCGCGGCGACGGGAGTGGCCAGGCACCAGGCGAGAGCCAGGGCCGGCAGTAGGTTGTGTAGTCGTTTCATATCCATGCTTACAAGGTTGATTGGTCTAAATAAGTATAGTTATTGATGTCCAGCAGGTCGCCGCCCCGGTAGTTGTAGTAGACGTTGGGCCAGCGGGACTCGGACGATCCGATGGCCTGCAGGTTGAGGGTCGAGGGGTCAGTCACGTCGGGCAGGAGCAGGTAGTGCGGATTGGCCATGCTATAGTCGCTGAATACGCCGCTTCCGCAGGTGGGGAACTCGGTGCCCCGCCAGCAGACGTAGGCCAAGTGATCGCAGAACTCAAAACAACTTGCTTCTATCACCTGGATGCCTGTCGGCAGGATGACGCGCTGCAGGTTTTCGGCCCGGAAGAAGGATGCGTCCCTGATGGCGGTGATGCCTTTGGGGAGTATGATTTCCTGCAGGGCAGGCATATGGTCCCCTCCTCCGGGAAGCGCGTACCACATGCATGTTTCCGCAGGAATTTCCATGCCGGGAGCCGACGCATAGAAATAGAGGTGGGTGATGATGTTATCCTCATAGAAGGCTTTCCACTGGTAGTCGTTGATGTCCTGCTGGTTCAGCTGCCCGGTGATGACGAGCTTCTGCGCCTCCCAGGCACCCGGGGTGCTGTTCATGGCGTTCATCAGTTCCCCGGGGGTGGTGTAGATGACGGTGAATCCCTCCAGGTCGGTGACGCTCACCACCTCACCTCCCTGCAGGGTCTGGCCGTCGGGCAGTCCGAGGTCGTAGATTTCGGTGTCCGTCACCAGTTGGGGAGTGGCGTCTGTGGAGGGGAAGAGGTAGCCGCGATGCACGGGCATGTCTTCGTCCGGCTTGCAGAGCGTCATGAAGGCTTCGGCCAGCGGCGTGGCGGTGTTGTCCGTCAGGCTGAGGGTGCCGCGCGAGGTGGCGCCGGTGATGGCGGCCGTGGCGGCGGAGGACATGACTGCCTCGACCTGGGTCAGCGGGTGGCGCAGGCTGAGGGCGATGGGCGACGTGGTGGGCCGGCTCTCGGCGGGCGCGTAGGTGATGCGCAGTTCTTTCCACTCTTCCAGCTCGTCCGTCGTCCACTCGATGGGCAGGTTGACGGTCAGGTTCTGCCCGTCGGCGCAGTTGGCAGCCGCCCGGGCGGGGCTGATGGCGGTGAAGCGGTAGGTGCCCGTCGCGGCGGGCCAATAGAGGCTTTCGCCTTCGGGCGCTGTCCATTTGCCGCCGGTGTAGGTATAGTCGGCCTGTTGCAGCAGCGTGTTGGCCTCGTCCAGCAGGTAGACGGTCATCGTGGCGCCTTCGGCGGGGAAAGCGCTCTCCGTCGGGGCGTCGGCGCGGGTCTGCGCGCTGCCGGCGGGGGTGACGGCAAGGGTGGTGGCACTGAGATTGACGGGCTGTCCGGCCAGGGGGCCGTCCGTGGGGGCTTGTTCGTTGCCTTCGGGCAGGTCGGCGGTGCAGGCAGTGGCCAGCAGGGCCAGGCAGGCTGGCAGGAGGCGATGGGGCAGTTTGGTTGTCATATATCTTCTTCTTGTTGTTTATCTACGGTTGTTGTTTCCTGTGTCATGTCCGGATAGGGCAGGGGACTCTTTACATGGCGGGTGCGCCGGGCTATTGGGCCGACCAGTGTCCGGCGTAGCTGGCGGGGTCTTCGGGGTCGGCACCGGGGCGGAGGTCGTAGTAGACATCTGTCCAGGCTTCACCGGCCCAACCAGTGTAGGCCGCCTGGTTGGCTGTAAACATCTCCTCGTCTACCTCGCACAAGAGGAGGTTGCGCGTGGTATCCTGCAATGCGAACGGGTTAGCCGGAGCGGCTGGCAGGAAGAACTGGCCGTCGCGGGCGCCGTTGATGATGACGGTGTTGATCTGGCCGCATTTGCCGAATGCGGAACCCTCTATGCTTTCTACTTTGGGCATGTACACGACTTTAAGGGGATGCGGTATGCTGTTTTCGTTATAGAAACACATGGCGCCTATGGTCCGTACCTCGGGCAGGGAGAGGTAGGGAATTCGATGGTTTTGGAATACTTGATTCGCCAAGGTCTGTACCTTGGGCAGGTAGACGCCGCCATCCAAGGGGCAGCCATGAAATGCCAGTTGGTCTATCGAGGTGGCTTCCGGCAGGGACAGGGAGCGCAGCCCGGTATCGGACATGAACGCATAGCTGCCTATCGTGGCGACATTCGGCAGGTATAGGTTGGCCAGGTTGGGATAGCTTCTGAAGGCATGACTCCCGATGCTGGTGACGTGGGGCAGGATGATGGTCTTCAGCTCGCTGTCCGGGTTCTGGTCGTAGCGGTCGTTGCGTGCGAATTCTCCGGGTATGGCGTTGTCGTTGTTGCAGGTCGCTTCTATCCACAGGGTGGTCAGCTGGTCGTTTACGGTTTTCCCCAGCCAGTACAGGTCGTCGCCATTGAGGGCACCTGTGATTCGTGCCTGGGCGATGATTTGTGTCCCCCAGGTGGCCTGTAGGGTGCCGGGGGTAGGGATGTCGATGGTCGTCAGGGTGTTGTCGGCCGTTACAGAACCGGACACCTGTTGCCAGCCCGCCGATGTGACGCCGAGGCTCTCTACGCCCGCCTTGTTGACGCGCAGGGTGAGCATGATGCATCGGTTGGCAATGAATGTGGCTGTGGCGGGGTCATCGTTGGTATAGGTGTAGCTGTTGCCATTCACGGTGATGGCCAGGCTCTGCAGGCGGGAATTGTCCGCAGGATGGAGGGCGTAGTGGGCGCCTTGGGCCGTGTTGTGCCACAAGGTAGTGCCGTCGGGCAGGGCGACAGTGGCTGTGGCCAACTCGTCAGCGGTCATGCCGGTGCCGGGTGTGAGGACGACGCAGAGCTGGGCGCGGGCGTGGCTGAGGGTGAAGGAGGTGGTGCCGGGGCGGACGCTGGTGCCGTTGTAGACGAGTTCGTCGTATGCGTGCCAGTTGTCGGCGGTGAAGGTCGCTGGCATGGCCGGTTCGGGCGACGGGGTGCGGAGCGTCAGGGCGTGGGCATCGGTGGTGTTCTGCCAGTAGGCGGGGGTGCCTTCGGCCGACCAGGCGCCGGCGTCGTATACGTAGGTGGCCCGGGTGGCGGCCTGGCCCAGAGAGAGGGTGGCCTCCAGGCGGTCGCCGTCGGCGAATCCGTCGCTTTCCAGGGCTTCGGCGCGGGTGTGTGCGCCTATCTGTACGTTGTCCAGCGTGAGGACGTTGCCCGTGGGGGCAGGGGTGTCGGCCAGGTCGGCGGTGCAACCCGCGGCGGCCAGGGTCATCAGGGCGGCGATGGCCCGGAGCGGTAGTTTTCTATTGTTCTTCATGCGTTGTATGTGTTTCGCTAATTTGGCTGCGAAGGTACGTACAACAGCACGGACGGGGCAAATAATAAGGCGGGGTATGTGTACGGGATTAGTCAGCCGATGTACGGGATTCGGCATAATCCGCCCTACAGATACCCTCAGAGCGTCTTGCGGTATTGCGCCGGGGTCATTCCGAATCGCTTCTGGAAGGCGGCATAATAGGTGCTGCGGCTCTTGAAGCCCGACTGGGTGGCCACGGCGTCGATGGAGTAGTGGCTCTGGTTGCGCAGCCATTCCACGGAGTGCTCCACGCGCAGGCGGTTGATGTAGGCGCCGAATGAGTCGTCGTCCCGCTGCCGCAACAGTACAGCCAGGGTAAGGCGCGAGATGTGCAGGGCCTTGAGCACGTCTTCGCGGCGCAGGTCGGGGTTGAGGTAGAGTTGCTGTTCCATCAGCCGGGCTTCGGCCTCGCGGGCGCGCAGCAGGGCCAGGGGAGTGGGCGAGGCCTGTTCGTCCGTCGGCTCGTCCGCCTTGTCTTCCGTCTCGTCTTCTTCGGTTTCTTCCGGCAGCGGGGGGCGGGCGGCAGCCAGGGCGGCGTATGCTTCGCGCAGTTCCCGGTCGCGGGACATCAGTTCGTCTATCCTCCGGGCGGCGATGCGGTTCTTTTCGTCCAGTTGCCGCACGTGGCGTTGCTTCTGCCACGCCACCACTCCCAGCAGGACTGCCACCAGCAGCGACATGCCTCCCGCGAGGGCCAGCAGCCGGTTGTGTTGCCGGGCTTCATTCAGCCGGGCTTCTTGCTCCTGTGTGTGGAACATGACGGCATATTCGTGCGCCTGTCCGGCCTTCTCGCGGGCATAGAGGCTGTCGGCCAGGGTATAGGCCCGCTGTTGGTAGGCGTCGGCCCGGCGGTAGTCGCCCAGTCCGCGGTAGGTGCGGGCGTAGTGGTCCATCTGTATCAGGTAGCCGGGCTGGATGGTGTCTCCCTTCTGGAACACGGTGTCCAGACGGCGCAGGCGGGGCAGGATGTCGTCATAGCGGTGCGCTTCCAGCAGATAGGGGATGCAGTAGGCATATCCTCCCGGCGTGTCGGCAAAGCGGGTGGCGGCATAGAGGCGGTAGGCGTCGGCGGCTTCGCGGGTGCGCCCGGCACATTGGTAGAAGGTGGCCAGTTTGGCGTAGAGATAGCCGTATTGCTGGTCGACGTAGCCGGGCGGCGGGCCGGGCATGTCTTTCAGGCGGTCTATCACCTCGCGGCGTTTCAGGCAGAGGCCGATGGCCTGGTCCATGTGGTCGCGGTCGTAATACATGGCTGCCATTTCGCCGTAGAAGGTGGAGAGGAAGGCCAGCTCCCGCACGTCGTCGCTGTCCTTCAGCAGGTCGATGGCTTGCTGCATGTAGTGGGTGGCTTTGTCGGTGCGCTTCAGCGAGCGGTAGACCTGGCCGATGGCGAACAGCAGCTGGGCCTCGACGCGGCGGTTGTCTTGCCGGCGGGCTTCGGCGATGCCTTCCTCGGCCATGCGTATGCTCTCTTCGTGCCGTCCCAGGCTCTGCAGGGTGAGCGACAACTGATAGAGGGCCGACAGGCGGCGCCGGGGCGAGCGTATCACTTCGTCGGCCTGCAGGGCCCGGCGCAGGTAGCGTTCTTCCAGGTTGAACATGCTCAGGCTTTCGTATATCATGGCTCGCAGCAGGTCGGCTTGGGCGGACGACAGACGGCCTCGCGCCTGGGCCGCGTTGGTCAGGCTCAGGGCACTGTCCGCATCGGTCAGATAGACGGCTTTGATGTGGCGTTCGGTCAGCAGGCTGTCGGTCTGGGCGCAAAGGCGGATGGGCAGCAACAGCGCCAGCAAGACCACGCTCTTAAAGAATGTAGTTAGCAGGGTGTGCATGGGGCGTATGATGTATTGAAACAGGGGCACAAATATACATGATTTATCCCTCCTGCTCAACTTATCCCCCGCAAAAGTTGGCAGCCTCGGGAAATATTCGTACTTTTGGGCAGATTAATTAACCCCTATAATTTATACCATATTATTATGATGACACAAGAGGACAAAGACTTGTTGGCCAAGAAAGGCATCAGCGAAGCGCAGATAGCCGAGCAACTGGCCTGCTTTGAAAAAGGTTTTCCGTATCTGAAGCTCTATGCCGCCGCTTCGGTGGGCGAAGGCATCCTGGCCCCCGACGCCGACGAGCAGAAGAAGTACCTGGACGCCTGGGAGGCCTACACGCAGACGGATAAGACGGTGGTGAAGTTCGTGCCTGCCTCCGGTGCCGCCAGCCGCATGTTCAAGAATATGTTCGAGTTCCTGGGAGCTGACTACGACGTGCTTACTACCGACTTCGAGAAGAAGTTCTTCAGCCGCATCGAGGACTTTGCTTTCTATGCCGACCTGAACGACGCCTGCCGGAAGACCACGGGCAAGGACATCCCCGCGCTGACGGCCGAAGGCAACTACAAGGCTGTGGTGGCCGCCCTGTTGGAGTCCGCCGGATTGAATTACGGTTCCCTGCCCAAGGGCCTGCTGAAGTTCCATAAGTATGAAGACGGCAGCCGTACCCCCGTAGAAGAGCACTTGGTGGAGGGAGCCCTCTATGCTGCCAACAAGAACGGCAAGGTCAACGTGCATTTCACCGTGTCGCCCGAACACCGTGCTTTCTTCAAAGCCTTGGTGGAAGAGAAGGCCGGCATTTATGCCAAGCGTTACGGCGTGGACTACAATATCTCCTTCTCCGAGCAGAAACCCAGCACCGACACCATCGCTGCCGACATGGACAACCGCCCCTTCCGCGACGAACAAGGCCAATTGCTGTTCCGTCCCGGTGGTCACGGCGCCCTCATCGAGAACCTCAACGACTTGGATGCCGACGTCATCTTTATCAAGAACATCGACAACGTAGTGCCTGACAAGCTGAAGGGCGACACGGTGCTCTACAAGAAGGTCATAGCCGGCGTGCTGGTGGGCCTGCAGCAACAGGCATTCGCCTATCTGCAACTGCTGGACAGCGGCAAATACACGCACGAGCAGGTGATGGAAATCCTCCAGTTCCTCCAAAAGAAACTGCACTGCAAGAATCCCGACACCAAGAACCTGGAGGATTCTGAGCTGGTCATCTACCTGAAGCATAAACTGAACCGGCCGATGCGCGTCTGCGGCATGGTGAAGAACGTGGGCGAACCCGGCGGCGGCCCCTTCTTGGCCTATAACCCCGATGGCACCATTTCGTTGCAAATCCTGGAGAGCTCGCAGATAGACATGAACGATCCGCAGAAAAAGGAGATGTTCGAGAAGGGCACGCACTTCAACCCCGTAGACCTGGTGTGCGCCGTGCGCGACTACAAGGGACACAAGTTCGACCTGACCCGCTATGTCGATAAGGCCACCGGCTTCATCTCGCACAAGTCCAAGAACGGCAAAGACCTGAAGGCTCTTGAACTGCCCGGGCTGTGGAACGGGGCGATGAGCGACTGGAACACCGTCTTTGTGGAAGTGCCCCTCAGCACCTTCAATCCCGTGAAGACGGTCAACGACCTGTTGCGCGAACAGCATCAGTAAAAACATATCCTTGCAGGAGCGGCCGGAGGGTGAGAGAAGAGCGTCAGTCCCTTCTTCTCCTCCGGTTGCTCCTGTCTCTATCTTATCCCGTTTTAAATACTTAATCAATATCCAGACAAGAATGAAGAAAATCCTATTGTTAGGCTCAGGCGAACTGGGCAAGGAGTTTGTGATTGCCGCCCAGCGCTTGGGGCAGTATGTAATAGCTTGCGATTCGTACGAAGGAGCGCCCGCCATGCAGGTGGCCGATGCCTGCGAGGTGTTCAGTATGTTGGACGGCGAGGCTTTGGAGCGGGCCGTGCGCAAGCACCGTCCGGACATCATCGTTCCCGAGATTGAGGCCATCCGTACCGAACGGCTCTACGATTTCGAGCGCGAGGGAATCCAGGTGGTGCCCAGTGCCAAGGCCGTCAACTTCACGATGAACCGCAAGGCCATCCGCGACCTGGCAGCCAAGGAACTGGGTCTGAAGACGGCACGTTACTTCTATGCCAAGTCGCTGGACGAACTGACCGAGGCCGCCGCCCAAATAGGCTATCCCTGTGTGGTGAAGCCCCTAATGTCTTCTTCCGGCAAGGGACAATCCGTAGTCAAGGGTCCCGAAGACTTGGCCTATGCCTGGGAATATGGATGCAGCGGCAGCCGGGGCGACATCAAGGAACTGATTGTCGAGGAATTCATCCGCTTCGACAGTGAGATTACCCTGCTGACCGTGACGCAGAAGGACGGGCCTACCTTGTTCTGCCCTCCCATCGGGCATGTGCAGAAGAACGGCGACTATCGTGAGAGTTTCCAGCCGGCCCGCATCGACCCGGCTCATCTGAAAGAGGCACAAGACATGGCCGAGAAGGTGACCCGCGCGCTGACCGGAGCCGGACTGTGGGGCGTGGAGTTCTTCCTCAGCCATGAGAACGGCGTCTATTTCTCCGAACTGTCTCCCCGTCCGCACGACACGGGCATGGTAACCTTGGCCGGCACGCAGAATCTCAACGAGTTTGAACTGCACTTGCAGGCTGTTTTAGGCTTGTCTATCCCCGGCATCAAGTTGGAACGCGCGGGCGCCAGTGCCGTCATCCTCTCCGGCATCGCCAGCCAGCAGGCACCGAACTATCGCGGTGTGGAGAATGTGCTGAAGGAAGAGGACACCTACTTGCGCATCTTTGGCAAACCTACTACCCGATTGAACCGTCGCATGGGCGTGGTGTTGTGCTATGGCCCTGTGGAAAGCAACCTGGATACCTTGCGTGACAAAGCCAAGAGGCTTGCTGCCAAGGTAGAGGTGTATTGAGCGGAAAATACCGGTCGGCATGCTGAGGGCGTACCGACCGATGGGCTGTTTCCCTGTCTTCTTTTCGGAGGAGATTCGGGGCGCGGTTGCCTGTCGGTCGGTGCGCCCTCTTTTTGTGTTCGATACACATCCATATATCATCCGTATCCTTAGGACAACCGGCCATGGAACACGAAGTAGCCTGCGTCCCATCCGTCCGTGGGCAACTCTTGTCCGGGAGCAAAGAGACCGAAAACAGACGAACCGGAACCGCTCATCGAGGCATAGACGGCTCCCCGCCGGTATAGCTCGTCTTTTATCCAGGCAATGCGGGGGAATTGGGGAAAGACGCTGGCCTCGAAATCGTTGACCAGTCGTCCGCGCCATTCTTCGACGGGAAGGAGGACAATGTCGCGGGGGGACATGTCGGGACGGTGCGGCCGGACGTGGGCGAAGGCATCGCGGGTGGAGACGAAAATGTCGGGCTTGACCAGGCAGAGCCCATAGCCCGATAGGGTAAGGGAAATGGGGGAGAATATATTGCCGATTCCTTGGGCGAAGACGGGGCGATTGCGGACAAAAAAGGCGCAGTCGGCTCCCAGGCGCGTGGCATAATCTTCCAGTTGGTCGTCGGTCAGGCCGATGGCATAATATCGGTTCAACAACTTCAGCATGAAAGCGGCGTCAGACGAGCCTCCTCCCAGGCCGGCGCCCGAAGGGATGTGTTTCAGCAGGTGTACGTCGACGGGCGGCAGGGGATGGGAGGCGGCCAGCAACCGATAAGCCTTGACCACCAGATTGTCGTCCGGGTCTCCGCCGAGGGCTTGCCCGTAGAGGTGCAGGGTGCAGGGATGTGCGGTGGCAGCAGGCGGAGCGGGGACTATCTCGAGGGCATCTTCGAGGGGAATGGGGTAGAAGACGGTTTCCAGGTTGTGGTAGCCGTCGGGTCTCTTCTCGGTGATGTTCAGGCCGAGGTTGATTTTGGCGTTGGGGAAGGTCAGCATGGTTTGGCAGGTGGTTTTAAGAGGGTTCGTACTCAAGTATCTTCAAGGCAATGTCCAGGTATCGGCGCATGTCGATAGTGAAGGGGCCTTCGTACACGTCATGGCGTTTGCGTCCCAGGCGTACCACAATGGCTTGATGCGAGGGCAGGGCGAAGATGTATTGCCCCAGCATTCCCCGCATGCAGGGCAGGATCTCTCCTTGGTAAGGATAGAGCCACGTCTGCAGGCCGTAATAGCTGAGGGAATCGCGTCCCCACTGGTCGCGCAGGTAGGTGGCAGGTCGCAGCATTTCGTCCATGTATGTGCGGGAGACCACAGTTTGTCCGTTCCAATCCCCCCGGTGCAGCAGGAGTCGTCCCAAACGGGCGGCATCGCGGGCTGTAGTGTGAAAGCAGCAGAAGGCCTTTTCATCTCCATTCTTCTTGTCCAGCAGCCAATAGGCGTCGCGCTCAGCCTGCAAGGGTCGCCAGAGTTTTTCTGCGGCATATTGGCTGAGGGTCTGCCCTGTGGCGGCTTCGAGGGCAAAGGCCAGGAGTTGGGTCTCGCCGCTGCGGTAGGAGAACTGTATGCCGGGCTTTTCTGTAACGTCCAGGCCGGTGACCAGTTCGTAGAGGTCGTTGCCATAATACCCGTGTGTGGTGACGGAGAAGAGCGAGGCGTATGCCTCGTCCCAGGCCATGCCTCCGCTCATGGTGAGGAGGTGGCGCAGGGTGACATCGGCTTGCTGTCCTTTTTTATATATAGGTATATAGGCAGATACCGGGTCGTCCAGGCTGCGTATCTTCCCTTCGTCCAAGGCAATGCCTACGAGGAGTCCCACGATGGTTTTTGTCGCGGAATAGAGGTTGGAAGTCAAGGTGTCGTTCCAACCGTCGCGGTAGCTTTCGTAGAGGATGCTGTCCCGGCGGACGACCAGGAAGGAGACAGTGTGCAGCGAGTCAAGGTAGGCGGAGTCGGAGGGCGTGAGGAGGTAGCGGTTGTAGTCCTTGTGTCGGGGCCATGGACAGCTGTTGCTTGGGTCGTGGCGTACGGTATCCCGGCTGAAGGTCTGCGCATCGTCGATGACGGGCATCAGGTGGATGAGAGCCTGTCGGGCGTAGTAGGGCAGGCAGAGGTAGGCTACGAACAAGGCGGCAAGTACGGCCAGGATCGTGTATAGGATGTTGCGGTAGCTGCGTCTCATGGCGGGGGAAAAAAGGAGGGAGAACGGGCGGCAGGGCAGAACCCAGCTTTCCGTTCTCCTCCCATCAGTCTTTACGGTTTATGCTTCGTTCAATAGGCGAAGAGAGGATAAGCCTTCATGGTCTTGTTGACGCGGGCACGGACTTGAGCGATGACTTGCTCGTTGTCTACGTTGCTCAAGACGGTCTCTATCATTTCGGCAATCTCCAGCATCAGGTCTTCCTTGGCGCCACGGGTGGTAATGGCAGGCGTGCCCAGGCGGATGCCCGAGGTCTGGAAGGCCGAGCGCGTATCGAAGGGCACCATGTTCTTGTTCACCGTGATGTCGGCAGACACCAGAGCCTTTTCGGCCACCTTGCCCGTCAGGTCGGGATACTTCGTGCGAAGGTCTACCAGCATGGAGTGGTTGTCCGTACCTCCGCTGACGATGGTGAATCCGCGTTGCATCAAGGCATCGGCCAGCGTGGCGGCATTCTTCTTCACCTGCAGGGCGTAGTCCTTCCATTCGGGTTGCAGGATTTCGTTGAAGGCAACGGCTTTTGCGGCGATGACGTGCTCCAGCGGGCCGCCTTGTATGCCGGGGAAGACAGCGGAGTCCAGCAACTGCGACATCATCTTTACCTCGCCTTTCGGCGTCTTCTTGCCCCACGGATTGGGGAAGTCCTTACCCATGAGGATGATGCCGCCGCGCGGGCCGCGCAGGGTCTTGTGGGTGGTGGAGGTGACGATGTGGGCATACTTCACCGGGTTGTCCAGCAATCCGGCGGCGATGAGGCCGGCAGGGTGAGCCATGTCTATCATCAGCAGCGCGCCCACCTTGTCCGCTATCTCGCGCATGCGCTTGTAGTCCCACTCGCGCGAATAGGCCGAACCGCCTCCGATGATGAGTTTGGGCTGTTCGCGCAGAGCGATTTCCTCCATCTGGTCGTAATCCACGCGGCCGGTCTCTTTGTTCAGGTTGTATTCGCACGGGGTGTAGAGGATGCCGGATGTGTTGACGTGCGAGCCGTGCGACAGGTGTCCGCCGTGAGCCAGGTTGAGGCCCATGAACTTGTCGCCGGGATTCAGCACGGCCAGGAAAACGGCAGCATTGGCCTGCGCGCCCGAGTGCGGCTGCACGTTGGCCCATTCTGCGCCGAATATCTTCTTGATGCGGTCGATGGCCAGTTGTTCGCTCTGGTCTACCACTTCGCAGCCGCCGTAGTAACGTTTGCCCGGATATCCCTCGGCATACTTGTTTGTGAGGCAAGAGCCCATGGCCTGCATCACTTCGTCGCTCACGAAGTTTTCCGAGGCTATCAGTTCGATGCCTTTCAACTGGCGTTGGTGTTCTTTCTCGATGATGTCGAAAATCAAGTCGTCTCGTTTCATACTGTCATATATTAAAAAGATGGTTCATTACGTGTCGTAGTGCCGGTGTCGGCGGGCGGGTGCCAGCCTTTGGGCGGGTGTGGCCCGGGGCGAGAGTCCGTTGCCGTGCGTCCGTGCGCAAAGGTAGGGCAAATTAATGAATTTCGGGCAAGGTTCGGGCGGGAAAATCGTTTTTCAGAAGAACAGGCCCAGCGAGAAGCTCAGCACGTTGTCGCGCCGCCGGTAGCGGATGGCGTCGCCGTCGTCGGGGGTGTCAGAGGCCGAAGCGATGTGGTTGGTCAGGTTGAGCAGGCCGATGTCGTAGCGGAAGTCGAAGAATATGCGGGAGATGCTGACGGCCACGCCCACGGTCAGGCTCAGGCTGAAGGGGTGCAGCTTTTCCACGGGTGTATCCTGGTCGAAGTTATAGAATTGTGTTTCGCTCTTCTTCCTCCAGATGAACCGTGCCTTGGGCCCGCCGAATACGGACATGGCGTAGGGGCCTTGCTGGATGAAGTTGTATCCGTAGCAGATGGGGATGTCTATGCTGCGAATCTTGGAGTAGATGGAGGCCGTGCCGCCGTCCATGGTGCCGAGGGGAGCATCCGGGGAAATGGGCTTGTGGAAGCTGACTCCACACTGGTTGACGTTGTAGGATACTTCCGGCTGGATGAAGTGGCGGCGGAAGTTGATGCGCATGAACAGCGAGGCGAAGTAGCCCACCTTGTAGTTGTTTTGAATCTCTTCGATGGGCATGTCGTCTATTCGGAGTCCGGGCATCAGGGCCAGGGCGGCGGTGAACCCGGCCTTGGCGCCGAAGTTGGTGGTGACGCGCTGGGGGGCAGGGGCGGCCACGGGGGCTGCCGGCATTTCTTGCGCGCAGAGAGGGAAGGCGACGGTCAGGAAGGCCAGCAGTCCGACGAGGCGGAGGAAATAGGTGGGGGTGGCTCGCATGGGTCAACGTCCTTTCTTCTTTTCCACCGACCAGCCGAACTTGCCCACAGCCTCGCCCAGTCCGTAATATTGCCCGTGCACGTACACCAGCGGCAGGCTGGCGGCCAGGTCGAATTTGCCCGTGACGGGGTCGAGGTAGCGGTCGTCGGCGCGCACGTTCACCACGTCGGCGATGAACATGTCGTGCGACCCGAGGGAGAGTATTTCCTTGACGCGGCATTCGATGCTCAGCGGGGATTCTTCCACCAGCGGGGCGTCGACGACGGTGCACGGCCCGGGGGTCAGGCCCATTTCCTCAAACTTGTTGTAGTCCCGTCCCGAGCGTACGCCGCACCAGTCTGTGGCCCGGGCCAGAGCCTGGTCGGTCAGGTTGATGACGAACTCCATGCGCCGGCGTATGATGTCGTACGAATGACGTTCGGGGCGCAGGGAGATGTAGCACATGGGCGGGTTGGTGCAGAGGGTGCCCGTCCATGCCACGGTCACGAGGTTGTATTCGTCGGGCGTGCTCCCGCAGCTCACCAGTACGGCAGGCAGGGGATATATCATGGTGCCCGGTTTCCAGTCTTGCTTCATTGTTTCCTGCTGAAGAATGGGTTAGAAAGATGAAGAAGGAAGAACCTTGGGGAGTGGCGGCCCTCCCTTTTGCGCAAAATGGTGGTTCTCCCTTCTTCCTGTGGCTTAAAGTATTTCTATCTCTTCCCGGCTCTGCTCCTTTTCGCAATAGTGACACTTGATGATGCAGTGTTCTTTGTCTATCACGTGGAAGCGGGTGGGCATGGGCTCGTTGTTGGTGATGCACTTGGGGTTGGCGCACTTCACGATGCCTGTGAGTTCGTCGGGCAGGGCGAGCTCGCGCTTCTCCACCACCTCGTAGTTGCGGATGATGTTGAGCTTGACGTTGGGCGCCACGACGGCAATGCGGTTTATCTCGTCGTCGTTGAAGAACTTGTCGGCAATCTTGATAATGCCTTTCTTGCCCAGCTTCTTGCTTTGCAGGTTGAAGCCTATGGTGATGTTGTTGTGCATGTGCTCCAGGCCGAGGAGGGCCACTACGGTGAAGAGCTTTTCGGAGGGTATGTGGTCGATGACGGTGCCGTTCTCCAGCGCGGCTACCTGCAGTTCTTTCTTTTCGTCCATATCTTTTTTAGTTTATAAGTTTCTTAGGTTTGGGTTTAGTTGACAAATAGACGAGTTAACGAGACTACGAGGGGCGTACCTGTCAACTTGTTATTTCCCGGCCTGGTAGTCTCGTTAACTTGTTCACTCGTCAACTTATCAACTCGTCATTAACTCCTCAAACTATCCTTCCGCACCTCGTCCAGCGTGATGCCCAGCACGTCGCACAAGATGGCCTGTCGGGCATAAAGTCCGTTTTGCGCCTGCTGGAAGTAGTAGGCTTTGGGGCTCTCGTCCACATCGTATGCAATCTCGTTGACGCGGGGCAGCGGGTGTAGGATGCGCAGGTTGGGGCGCGTGTGGCCCAGCATCCGGCCGCGGAGGATGTAGACGTTCTTCACGCGTTCGTATTCCATCAGGTCGGTGAAGCGTTCGCGCTGCACGCGGGTCATGTAGAGGATATCGGCGTCTGCAATGGTGTCTTCGGTAAAGTCGGTGTGCTCTACGTAGCGGATGTGGTGTTCGGCGCAATACAGCTTATATTCTTCGGGCATCTGCAGTTCGTGGGGCGCGATGAAGTGGAACGTCGGGTTGAAGTGCCGCATGGCCATCAGCAGGGAGTGCACCGTGCGGCCATACTTCAGGTCGCCCACCAGGAATATGTTCAGGTTTTCCAGCGTGCCCTGCGTCTTGTAGATGGAGTAGAGGTCGAGCATGGTCTGCGAGGGATGCTGGTTGGCGCCGTCGCCTGCGTTCACCACGGGGACGTCGGTCACCTCGCTGGCATAGCGGGCCGCCCCCTCCAGGTAGTGCCGCATGACGATGATGTCGGCATAGTTGCTCACCATCTTGATGGTGTCTTTCAGCGTCTCGCCTTTGGACGAACTGGTGGCCTTCGGGTCGCTGAACCCGATGACGCGCGCGCCCAGTCGGTTGGCCGCCGTCTCGAAGCTGAGGCGCGTGCGGGTGGAGGGCTCGAAAAATAGGGTGGCAACTACCCGTCCGTCCAGCAGGTGACGGTTGGGATGGGCTTCAAACTCTTTCGCCATTTCCAACATGTAGAGGATTTTCTCCTTGGTGTACTCGGCAATGGTGACTAAACTTCTGTTTTCCATATCGTTGATTTCTTTATCTTTTTCGAGAGCGTAAAGGTAGGCAAAATCTGTGAGCTTAGGAAATTTTGCACGGAGAAAAGTTGCGGGGCGCTTCTTGTCCTCCGTCTTTCTTGTCCGGCGGAGGCGTTTGCGGACTTTCCCCGCCCGGTGTCGGGAAGGCGTTTACCCGAAGCGGCAGCTTACATCCGCCGCAAACGGCTTGGTTATCAGCGTTTAGCGGCGTTATAATCCCCGGTTGCTGGCATAGTACTTCCCGGTTGCTGGCATAGTACCTCCCGGTTGCTGGAACAATACTCCCCGGTCGCTGGCGTTTTATCTCCCGCCGGCAGGCAGGCTGTCGGTGGGCCGGACGGTCTTCCGGGGGCGGAACGGGGCGTTCTTTTCGCGCGTGGAGCGTGCTCCTTTCGGGACGTCCGGCGGAAAAAATCGGGCGGAAAGCGTGGCGGTGTCGGATATTTGCGTAACTTTGCCCGGATTAATTACAAATTTGAGTGATGCAATGATAAAGAAGGTCATACTTGCCCTGTGGATTTTCCTTGCCGTGTGTGTGCTGGCATGCGTAGCTATCTTTTATTCCATCTCGAAGGGGTGGATAGGTTACATGCCGCCGGTGGAAGATTTGGAGAATCCCAACTATAAGTTTGCCACGGAGGTGCTGTCGTCGGACGGCAAGGTGCTGGGCACTTATTCGTACAGCAAGGAGAATCGAGTCTATGTGGGGTATGACGAACTCTCGCCCAACCTGATTAACGCGCTCATCGCCACGGAAGACGTGCGCTTTGCCCGCCATTCGGGCATCGACGCCAAGGCCTTGTTCCGTGCCGTGCTGAAGCGCGGTATCCTGATGCAGAAGAATGCGGGAGGCGGAAGCACCATCACCCAACAGCTCTCCAAGCAACTTTATTCGCCCAGTGCGGACAATGTGATGGAGCGTCTCTTCCAGAAGCCCATCGAGTGGGTGATAGCCGTCAAGCTGGAGCGGTATTACACGAAGGAGGAGATTCTGACCATGTATCTCAACAAGTTCGACTTCCTCAACAACGCCGTGGGCATCAAGACGGCGGCCCATACCTATTTTGGCTGCCTGCCCCGCAACCTGAAGATAGAAGAGGCGGCTACATTGGTGGGCATGTGCAAAAACCCTTCGCTCTACAATCCCTTGCGCCGCAAGGAGCAGACACGCGGCCGGCGGAACGTGGTGCTGGATCAGATGCGCAAGGCGGGCTACATCTCGCAGGCCGAATGTGATTCGTTGCAGGCCTTGCCTTTGACGTTGCATTATAACCGCGTGGACCACAACGAGGGACTGGCCACTTACTTCCGCGAGTATCTGCGAGGGGTGCTTACGGCTAAAAAACCGGTCAAGTCCGACTACCGCGGGTGGCAGATGCAAGAGTTTTACGAAGACTCGATTGACTGGGAGACCAATCCCTTGTACGGCTGGTGCAACAAGAACCTGAAGAAGGACGGGAAGCCCTACAACCTTTATACCGACGGTCTGAAGATACATACCACCATCGACTCGCGCATGCAGCAGTATGCCGAAGAGGCGGTGACCGAGCATCTCCGCGAGCTTCAGGGATACTTCTTCAAAGAAAAGAAAGGAGCCAAGAAAGCGCCTTACACCTTCCGGCTCACGCAGGAGCAGGTGGACGAAATCTTGGACAGGGCCAAGCGTCAGTCCGACCGTTACCGCCTCATGAAGGGTGCAGGCAAGAGCGAGGCCGAGATAGAGAAGGCCTTCAGCACGCCCACGGAAATGTCGGTCTTCACGTGGGAAAACGAGGAATGCCTGAAGGACACCGTGCTGACGCCGATGGATTCCATCCGCTACTACAAGTTCTTCCTCCGCGCGGGCTTTATGTCGATGGATCCGCACAACGGCCACGTGAAGGCGTACGTGGGCGGTCCCAATCACCATTACTTCAAGTATGACATGGCCATGGTGGGCCGCCGTCAGATAGGTTCGACGATGAAACCCTATGTCTATACGATGGCCATGGAGAACGGCTTCTCGCCCTGCGACGAGGTGCGGCATGTGCAATATACCCTTATTGATGAGAACGGCAAGCCTTGGACACCCCGCAACGCCAATCATAAGCGCCTGGGCGAGATGGTGACGCTGAAGTGGGGACTGGCCAATTCGGACAACTGGATTACAGCCTACCTGATGAGCAAGCTGAACCCCTACGAGCTGAAGCGTCTGCTCCATAACTTCGGCTTGCGCAACCAGGACATCTTCCCCTCTGTGGCGCTCTGCCTCGGCCCCTGCGAGGTATCCGTGGGCGAGATGGTAAGCGCCTACACCGCCTTCCCGAACAAGGGCATCCGCGTGGCTCCTGTCTTCGTCACCCATATAGAAGACAATGAAGGCAACGTAGTGGCCACCTTTACGCCCGACATGCAGGAAGTCATCAGCGTGTCCAGTGCCTATAAGATGCTTGTCATGCTCCGCGCCGTGGTCAACGAGGGCACGGGTGGCCGGGTGCGCCGTCTGGGCGTGAAAGCCGACATGGGCGGCAAGACGGGCACCACCAACTTCCATTCCGACGGTTGGTTCATGGGATTCACCCCTTCGTTGGTGTCGGGCTGCTGGGTAGGCGGAGAAGACCGGGACATCCATTTCGACACGATGCTGCACGGGCAAGGCGCTTCCATGGCTATGCCCATTTGGACGAAATACATGGTAAAGGTCTTTGCCGACAAGAGCCTGGGCTATGACGAGAACGAGACCTTCCAGCTTCCGCCCGACTACGACCCCTGCCGGGACGAGGTCAGCGACAGGAACCTGTTTGAAGGCGACGAGCCGGTGGAAGGACTGGATGAATTCTTTGAATAAAAGACGGCGCAGGAGGCATGGTCTATATTGTAGGCATAGGGAGTAATGAGCAGCGGCACGCCCATTTGGCTTGGGCCCGTCGGCGGTTGGCCGACTTGTTTCCCGGCATCCGCTTCTCGCACGAAGTGGATACTCCCCCCCTGCGCATGAACCGCAAGTCTCTTTTCGCCAATCAGGTGGCCTGCTTCGAGTCGGAGATGGGCGCGGCCGAAGTCATTTCCTGCCTGAAAGGCATCGAACGCGAGGCTGGCTCCACCCGGCAGGAACGGGCGGACGAAATCATCCGTCTGGACGTCGATTTGCTGGCATGCGACGGCAGGGTGTATAAGCCGGACGACTGGAGCCGGGTGTATGTGCAGGAAGGCGTCCATGAACTGGATGCAGGTTTGTGTCAGAAGAATAGATAAGGCGATGAGCGAAAAAAAGTTAGACAGAAACATATCTCCGGCAGTGTCGGTTCCCCGCCATTGGGAAGTGCAAGAACCGGTGCGTACGGTTATGCCCAATGGCATCCCTGTTTATGCCTTTCCTGCGGACGAGAGTGAAGTGGTGCGCATGGACATCTTGTTTGGCGGCGGGCGCTGGCAGCAGGAGCAGCCTTTGCAGGCCTTGTTCGCCAACCGGATGTTGCGCGAAGGCACCCGTCGTTTCTCTTCCGAGCAGATAGCCGAACGGTTGGATTATTATGGTGCCTGGCTCGAACTGTCTTGTGCTTCCGAATATACACATCTTGCCTTGTATTCGTTGGGCAAATATCTGCCGCAGACGCTTGCCTTGCTGGAGTCTATGGTGACAGAGCCGCTTTTCCCTCAGAAAGAACTGGATGTCGTGTTGGACAATAATATACGTCAATTCCTGATTAATTCGTCCAAAGCCGATTTCCTGGCCAACCGTGCGCTGATGAAGGCACTCTTTGGCGACCGTCATCCCGTGGGACATTGGGCCTGTGAAGAAGACTATCGCCGGATTTCGCCTGAAGTCTTGCAGAGTTTCTATCGGCAGTTTTACCATTCGGGCAATTGTGCCATTTATTTGGCCGGGCAGGTAGACGAGCATTGCCTGCAATTGGTGGAAGAGCACTTCGGACAAAAGGCCTTTGGGGCGGCATCTGCCTGTCCTGTGCCTTCCTGTTTGCATCGGGCGGAGACAGCCGGAGAGTCATCCTTGTTCATCGAGCGGAAAGGAGCGGCGCAGAGCGTGGTGCGCATGGGGTGTTTGTCCATCAACCAGCATCATCCGGACTATTTGAAGTTGCGCGTGCTGGTGACCCTGTTCGGAGGTTATTTCGGAAGCCGCCTGATGACGAATATCCGCGAAGAAAAAGGCTATACCTATGGCATCTCGGCGGGTCTGTTGCCCTATCCGGAGAACGGGCTGCTGACCATTGCTGCCGATACGGCAGGACAGAATGTGCAGGCGTTGGTGCAGGAGGTTTTCCGCGAGATGGACCGCCTGCAAGAGGAACCGGTGTCCGCCGACGAGTTGGAGCGGGTGCGCCGTTACATGCTGGGCGAGATGTGCCGCAGCTATGAGTCCGTGTTTTCCCTGTCCGATGCCTGGATATTCGTGCACGTTTCGGGGTTGCAGAAATCATACTTTGCAGACATCTTCCAGGCCATCCGGCGCATTACTCCGGACGAGGTGAGAAACCTGGCCCGGAAATATTTGTGTAAAGAGAAATTAAAAGTAGTGGTCTGCGGGGAAAAAATTCCCTAAAAGAAGAGCCTTGCGCGCGATATTGGGCGATAAGTTGTAACTTTGCCCGCGCGATTCCCGTCTCAGAAATATAGATTTATCATAGATTATGAAAAGACTTACCATATGGGCGTTTGCCTTAATGTTTTTGTGTGCACATTCGTCTGCCCTGCAGGCGCAAGAGAAAGAAGGCCTGCTCAGCCGGGTCAAGGGGATATTCTCGTCCGAAATCCGCATCGGTTCCTATACCTTTAAAGACGGCTCGGTCTATACCGGCGAAATGAAGGGAAGAAAGCCCAATGGCAAAGGCAAGACCGTGTTCCGGAACGGCGACGTCTACGAAGGCGAATACGTCAAAGGCAAGCGCGAAGGTCACGGGGTCTACACCTTCGCCGACGGCGAGCGTTATGACGGCGACTGGTATCAAGACCAGCAGCACGGCCATGGCATCTTCTACTTCATGAACAACAACCGCTACGAGGGCATGTGGTACCAGGACTACCAGCAGGGCGAGGGGACGATGTATTATTACAACGGCGATATCTACCGGGGGAACTGGGCGAACGACAAGCGGGAAGGGCAGGGCGTGTATACCTGGAAGAACGGTTCGGAATACGTGGGCACCTGGAAGAACGACAAGAAAAGCGGCAAAGGCGTGCTGGTGTGGAACGACTCGAGCAAGTACGACGGCGAGTGGCGGAACGACGTGCGCAACGGCGAGGGCACCTTCGAGTATGCCAACGGCGACAAGTACGTCGGACAATGGACGGACGACATACAAGATGGCAAAGGCATCTACTTCTTCCACACCGGCGAACGCTACGAAGGCGACTACGTGCAAGGCGAACGCACGGGCGAAGGCATCTACTATTACGCCAATGGCGACAAATACGTCGGACACTTCAAGAACGGACTGAAGGAAGGACAAGGCACCTTCACCTGGGCCAACGGCGCCGTCTACGAAGGCGAGTGGCAGGACAACCAGCGCGAAGGCCGGGGCACCTACCGCTGGAGCGCGGGCGATTCCTACGAAGGCCAGTGGAAAGACGACAAGTTCAACGGACAAGGCACCCTCAAGATGGCCGACGGCTCGCAATACCACGGCGGCTTCGTCGACGGGCTGCAGGAAGGCAGCGGCGTGCAGACCGGCAAAGACGGCGGACGCTACGAAGGCTTCTTCAAGCAAGGAAAGAAAGACGGCCCCTTTGTGGAAACCGACAAATACGGGCGCATCCTGCGCAAAGGCACCTACAAGATGGGGCGCATCTCCTCCGTCGAAGGCCAATAACCCCCGCACTATCCTCCTCCCCATCGCCCCGCGGCATCCCCGCGCCGGGCGTTCGCACGCAAGGCGTCGGCGGCACATCCGTGCCAGGCCGGCGCCTTGTCCGTATTCCCCCGGCACCTCATCCGTGCAGGGCCGCCGTCTGGACCTCCCATCCTGCGCATTCCATTCAGGAATCATCCAGGACGATATATGGAATCATCTAGGATGATTTGTGGAATCATCTAGGATGATTTCCGGTTGAGATACGGACGGATGCCGTTTCGCCCCGTGCCTTTGCCTCGCTCAGCCGGCGGATGGGCCGTCGAATGTCCGCATGGCATCCCCCTCAGGACGCCGCCGCCTGCCGGGACTTGCCGGCAGGGCGCAGGCACGGGCGCGATTATTCTCCCCGTTTTATACGGATGCAAACGAATAAAAGCGTATCTTTGCCCTCCTTTTGGAAAACAACTTTAAATACGAAAATCGTGGCAGAAAACAGCAACAGCAAAAGACCCCGCACCCCGAAAAGCAAGGCCGCGGCGCCCGTGACCGACTATGGACGCGTGCAGCCCCAGGCCGTGGAACTGGAACAGGCCGTGCTTGGGGCACTGATGATCGAGAAGGACGCCTATTCGCTGGTGAGCGAAATCCTGCGTCCGGAGTCCTTCTACGAACATCGGCACCAGCTCATCTATTCGGCCATCACCGACCTGGCCATCAACCAGAAGCCGGTGGACATCCTGACTGTCAAGGAGCAGCTGACCAAGCGCGGCGAACTGGACGAAGTGGGCGGCCCGTTCTACCTGGCGCAACTGAGCGGCAAGGTGGCCTCGTCGGCGCACATCGAATACCACGCCCGCATCATCGCCCAGAAGGCTTTGGCCCGCGAACTGATTACCTTCACGAGCAATATCCAGACCAAGGCCTTCGACGAGACCATGGATGTGGACGACTTGATGCAAGAGGCCGAGGGAAAGCTCTTCGAGATTTCCCAGCAGAACATGAAGAAGGACTACACGCAAATCAATCCGGTCATCGCGCAGGCCGTGGAGCAGATTCAGAAGGCGGCAGCACGTTCCGACGGCTTGAGCGGCCTGGAGAGCGGATTCACCAAACTGGATAAGATGACTTCCGGGTGGCAAAACTCCGACCTTATCATCATCGCCGCCCGCCCGGCCATGGGTAAGACGGCCTTCGTCCTGTCCATGGCCAAGAACATCGCGGTGGACTATCACAACCCGGTGGCCTTGTTCTCGTTGGAAATGAGCAACCTGCAGCTGGTCAATCGTCTGATATCCAACGTCTGCGAAATACCTAGCGAGAAAATCAAGAGCGGACAGCTGGCCGACTACGAGTGGCAGCAGCTGGACTATAAACTGCGCAACCTGCTGGATGCTCCGCTGTATGTGGACGACACGCCTTCGCTGTCCGTGTTCGAGTTGCGCACCAAAGCCCGCCGCCTGGTGCGCGAGCATGGCGTGAAACTCATCATCATCGACTACCTGCAGCTGATGAATGCCAGCGGCATGTCCTACGGCAACCGACAGGAAGAGGTCAGCACCATCTCGCGTTCGTTGAAGGGTCTGGCCAAGGAACTGAACATCCCCATCATCGCCCTGTCGCAGCTGAACCGTGGAGTGGAGAACCGTGAAGGCGAGGAGGGCAAGCGTCCCCAGTTGAGCGACTTGCGCGAATCGGGCGCCATCGAGCAGGATGCCGACATGGTGTGCTTCATTCACCGGCCGGAGTATTACAAAATATATACCTCTGCCGATGGTTCAGACCTGAGGGGCATTGCCGAAATCATCATTGCCAAGCACCGCAACGGCGCGGTGGGCGATGTCCGCCTGCGTTTCATCGGCCAGTACACGCGCTTCGAGAATCCGGACGAGGGGACTATCCCGCCGCCTGCCGATGGGGGAGGGGTGATGCGTGGTTCCAGCATGAATGCGTCGCAGGGCGCGTCTTCCGTGCCGCCACCGCCTCCGGCAAACGACTTTATGCCGCAGGGCAATCCGTTTGATGCCCCGGCGGACGACACGGTGCCCTTCTGAGCAGATAAAAACAACGAGCGCTGATTTCCGATTGGTCGGTAGTCAGCGCTCGTTTCTGTTCGTATCCCTTTCGGGCGGGGCGGGATGTTTATTTCGTCTTCCTATGGCTCTTCTTGCGCAGAACCATGGCGGTGCGTGCCGGGATATACAACTTCATCCATCCTTTCTTGTCTTTCTTATACAGCGGGTCGGGCATAGTGAAGTGGGTCACCGAATCGTCTGTCAGCCCATTGCCGCCATACGAGGGAGCGTCTGTGTTCAGAATGACCTCGTAGGCGCCTTCGGGCACAAGGAAACCATAGTCCGTGAAGGACTGTTTGGGATTGAAGTTGAAGACAAAGACCAAATCCTTGCGCATGTAGGCCAGTATCTGGTCGCCGTCGTTGTGCCAGATTTCTTGCACGGGGGTGTCTTGAAACTTGCGCACGCTCTTGATGACTTCCAGCATGGCTTTGTCGAAATCACCCAGATAATGGTAGTCCAGGTTCTTGTTGTCCACCAAATCCCATTGGCGACGGGCGTATTTATAAGACCATCCGTTGCCCTCGCGGGGGAAGTCTATCCATTCCGGGTGTCCGAATTCGTTACCCATGAAATTCAGGTATCCACCGTTGATGGTGCTGGCCGTCAGCAGGCGTATCATCTTGTGGAGGGCAATGCCTCGGTTGACCATGTAGTTTTCGTCTCCCTTCTGCATATGCCAATACATGTCTGCGTCTATCAAGCGGAAAATGATGGTCTTGTCTCCCACCAATGCTTGGTCGTGGCTTTCGGCGTATGAGATGGTCTTCTCGTCCTTTCGGCGGTTGGTCACCTCCCAGAACATGCTGGACGGTTTCCAGTCCTCGTCTATTTTCTCTTTGATGGTCTTGATCCAATAGTCAGGAATATTCATGGCCATGCGATAGTCAAATCCATAGCCTCCGTCTTCATACTTGGCGGCCAGGCCGGGCATGCCAGACACCTCTTCCGCGATGGTGATGGCATTCGGGTTGACTTGGTGAATCAGGCGGTTGGCCAGCGTCAGGTAGCAGATGGCGTTATCGTCCTCGTGCCCGTTGAAGTAATCGTTGTAGTTGCAGAAAGCCTCTCCCAGTCCGTGGCTGTAGTACAGCATGGAGGTGACGCCGTCGAAGCGGAAACCGTCGAAGTGGAATTCCTCCAGCCAGTATTTGCAGTTGGACAACAGGAAGTGCATTACCTCGTTCTTTCCATAATCGAAACACAAGGAATCCCACGCCGGATGCTCGTGCCGGTTGCCGGGATAGAAATATTGGTTGGGGTCGCCTGCAAAGTTTCCGAGGCCTTCCACCTCATTCTTTACGGCATGCGAATGCACGATGTCCATGATGACGGCCAGCCCCATCTTGTGCGCCGTGTCAATCAGTTCTTTCAGTTCGTCGGGCGTGCCGAAACGGGACGAGGGGGCAAAGAAACTCGAAACGTGATATCCGAAGCTGCCGTAATACGGATGCTCCTGGATGGCCATAATCTGGATGCAGTTATATCCGTCGTTGGCAATGCGCGGCAGTATTTTCTCCTGAAATTCCCGATAGCTGCCCACCTTCTCTTCCTGTTGTGCCATGCCGATGTGGCATTCATAAATCAGCAGAGGGTCTGTACACGGCTTGAAGGTGCGTTTTTTCATCTTGTAGGGCTTTTTCGGCGCCCACACCTGCGCGCTGAAAATCTTGGTCTGGTCGTCCTGCACCACTCGGGTGGCCCAAGCCGGGATGCGCTCTCCGCACCCGCCGTCCCAATAGACCTTCAGTTTATATAAGTCTCCGTGCGCCATGGCATTTGCGGGCAGTTTTATCTCCCAGTTGCCATTGGCTTTGCGTTTCAGGCTGTATTTCTTCTCTTCTTTCCAATCATTGAATGTGCCAATTAAGAAAATTTGAGTGGCATTGGGAGCCCATTCGCGGAACACCCAACCTTCGGCCGTCTGATGCAGACCGAAATACAGATAGCCGGTAGCAAAATCGGCCAAAGTCTTCTTGCCCTGATTGGTAAGCTCCGCTTCTTTGTCGATGGCGTGTTGGTGGCGTCCGTTGATGGCTTCAGAATACGGCTCCAGCCACGGATCGTTTTTAATCAGATTCAATGTTTCCATAATCAATACTCGAATTTGATGTTATTTTCTTGTTTATTAGTTTCTCTGTATGGTCTGCCAAAATTAAAGATAAAATTTGAATTTCTGCAATCTTTTTCGGAAAAGATGCGACTTCCGGCAGAAAACGCGATTCTGCCGCTGGGAAACAGCGTCTTCTCCTCGTACTTTAAACAGGCCCTTTGTTCTTCTCAGATTCCCTCTTCCGTCGTGTTTGCTTCGTCTCTATAGGGACGAACTTGGGACGAGCTTGGGACGAACTTGGGACGAAGGAGGGACGAACCAGGTAGGACTCCTTGGAATGCATTCCTTCTAGTGCTTCCTGTTGCTTGTCTGTTGTTCTGTTCGGAAAAAGTTACATTTAATGAATCTTGTCGGAAAATGTTTGAGGGAGTTGCTGGCGTTTCTGCCGTTTTTATGCCTCTTATAGGGAATTTGGGGCGTTACGGGATAAAAAAGAGCTTTCCTTTCCTTTCTTTTCCCGCCCTTTCCCGCTTATAAAGTATATAATTATGTGTATTCCCCCTCTCCGTTTTTCTTCTCACTTTAGGAATCAGTTCTGTAATCTTCTGTTTTTCAGCCATGCTTTCAAAAACTTTCATTTTCCTGCAAAAAAAGAGTTGTTTGTATTTGGCCGTTACGTGTAAAGTCTCTACTTTTGCAC
>CASENE010000022.1 GCA_949289265.1 uncultured Bacteroides sp. | reverse complement strand
GTTAACCGGCGCATTGGCAGAACGACCAACTACTCAATTACAAACATGAAAACAAAGAAAATTTCCATATTCTCGACGAGCGACGGACGGAACTACCTCATTCCGTTCGCGCTCGTCACTACCCTTTTCTTCCTATGGGGCTTCGCGCACAGCATCCTCGACGTCCTGAACAAGCACTTCCAAGACACGTTCGAGATTGGCCGTGCCGAATCGGCCTTGGTCCAAGCCGTGGTTTACGGAGGCTACTTTCTTATGGCCCTGCCAGCCGGGCGCCTCATCTCGCACTATGGCTACCGCGCCGGCGTGCTGACGGGGCTCGTGCTCTACGGCATCGGCGCCCTGCTCTTCATTCCCGGCAGCCATATCAACAGTTTCCCGTTTTTCCTTTTCTCTCTCTTCGTCATCGGCTGCGGACTGACGTGCCTCGAAACCTCGGCCAATCCCTACGTCACCGTATTGGGTACGCCTTCGGCAGCCGAACGGCGCATCAACCTCGCCCAATCGTTCAACGGCCTTGGCTGGATCGTAGGCCCACTCGTCGGCGGCCTGCTCATCTTCGGCGAGGATGCCAGTCAGATTGCCCTGCCCTATACCATCATCGGCGCCGTCGTTTTGGTCGTGGCCGCCGTGTTCAGCCGCGTCCGCCTGCCCGAAATCAAAGACGACACGACCGACGAACGCGCCGCCCGTCCCTTGCGCCAGCACCGCAACTTCACGTGGGGCGTCGCCGTCTTGTTCCTCTATGTGGCGGCACAGACCGGCATCAACAGCTTCTTCATCAACTATGTCACCGAAGCCGGCATCGGCATCGGCGACCGTACGGCAGCCCTTGCCCTTTCATTCGGCGGCATGGGGCTCTTCGTGCTCGGCCGCATGGGCGGCAGCTGGGTGATGAACTACGTACGGCCCGAGCGGTTGCTCCTCATCTTCGCCGTGGGAGCCGCCCTGACGATGGCGCTGGTATGCGGCGACTTCGGTTGGACGTCGATCGGCGCCCTGTTCGCCTGCTACCTGTTCGAGAGCATCATGTTCCCGACGATTTTCTCCCTTGCCCTGCGTGGCCTCGGCGCCCACACCAAACGCGGCAGTTCGCTGCTCATCATGAGCATCGTGGGCGGAGCCATCGCCCCCGTCACCATGGGTTTCATTGCCGACCGCAGCGCCTCGATGGCCGACGGCTTCATCATCCCCTTAATCTGCTTCGTGGCCATCGGTGCTTACGCCCTGCGCTACAAGCGCCTTGTCGAGGCCTGACACAGCAACCGGAATTCACAGATATCCATAAGCACAGGCGCACCGCAGGGGAAGAAACTTCCGTACTGCGGTGCGCCTGTGCTTATCGGTTGCCCGAGCGCCCGCCGGCCGACCTGTATTCCCGGCCGCACCGGCCATAGTGACAAGACGGCTGACCGGTATTCCTATCCGGCTGACAGATGATTCCGGACGGCTGACCGGAACCACCGGCAGGCCGGGAAAATCCCATTCAAAGTATGGTTACCGACTTTGGCAGGAGCGACGGTAGAAACCGGCTTGCCGGCTGCCATCGTCCGCCCCCGGTTCAAAAAGCATAACCCAGGGACAGGCTGGCGCTCCACGTGCTCAGGCTGAGGTCGCAGACGGGTGATGTGACAGCCCGGGTGAAGTGATACGTATATCCGCCGCGCATGCCGATGAGAAAGTGCTCGGTGAGGGGCTGCGCAAAGCCCACTCCCACCCGGGCGCCGAGCACCGTACGGCGAAAGCGGAAGCCGTCGACCACGACACCGTCGACCGGCGCGAACGAACGGCCGTCAGTCAGCACGGACAGCTGCGGCCCTACCTCGGCAAAGACGGACAGGCCACGCTCCGTGCGCCAAGGCGTGACACGCAGCTTCGGCTGAAAATATAAATAGCGTTTCCGCTGAACGTCACCAATCACCTGTCCGTCCTCACGCATGATCTCATCGTCTTTCCCGCCCATCGTGGCGTATCCAAGCTCGAAAGAGCCAGACCAAAAGCGCTCTGAGGCCACATCAAGGCTGACAGAGAGATTATAATTGGCACTTGGAGCATGACAGAAGTTCCAGTTCGAGCTCTTCACCATGCGTGAGACGAGCACGCCATTATCCACCCACACCCGCTGCCCGGCAGCCGTAATCGGCAAGGCAAGCGCGGCTAAAAGCAAATATAGCTTCATGAATGATTCGATTAAAGGTTATACTGTTATTAATAACGATATCCGCTCCTTTTTATTGCTTTTCCCGGCCCTGCCCCCCTGTCCGGGCCACACGGTCACCTGCCGGGAAATGCTACGCCTAGCATTTGCGGATTTTCGCGCTTGGCGCTTCACATTTTTTCCTTACCTTTGCATATTCCATAAGTAGGCCCACGAAAGGCCACCACAGACATGAAGATCACGGAACTCATTGCGGCAAACGACCGCACGGCTTTCTCGTTCGAGGTGCTCCCGCCCCTGAAAGGCACGGGCATCGGGACGCTGACGCGCACCATCGACAAATTGCGCGAGTTTGCCCCCAGCTATATCAACATCACCACCCACCGCTCGGAATACGTCTACAAGGATCTCGGCGACGGCCTGATGCAACGATCACGGCTGCGCCGGCGTCCCGGCACAGTAGCCGTGGCAGCCGCCATCCAGCAGAAATACGGCATCCCCGTCGTCCCGCACATCCTGTGTAGCGGTTTCACACGCGAAGAGACGGAATACGTACTCCTCGATCTGCAATTCCTCGGCATCAGCAACCTGCTCCTGCTGCGCGGCGACAAGGCCCGCGACGACGCCAGCTTTAAGCCGACGCCCGGAGGCTACGCACACACGACCGAACTGCAAGCGCAGATCAACCGGTTCAACGCAGGCTTCTTCGACGACGGCACACCCATCAAGGTGCCAGGCGAACCGTTCAGCTACGGCGTGGCCTGCTATCCCGAAAAGCACGAGGAAGCCCCCAACATGGGTACCGACCTCCACTGGTTCAAACAGAAAGTGGACGCAGGTGCCGAATACGGCGTCACGCAACTCTTCTACGACAATACAAAATACTTCGCCTTTGTCGCCGCCGCCCGCCAGGCCGGCATCACAGTGCCCATCATCCCGGGCATCAAGCCCCTGACAAAACGGTCCCAGCTAACGGTGGTGCCCAAAGTTTTCCACTGCGACCTGCCGGAACCATTGGTGAACGAAGCGCTCAAATGCAAAACCGACGAAGAGGTGGCACAAGTCGGAAGAGAATGGACCATCGCACAGTGCCGCGAGTTGATGAAAGCAGGCGTACCGAGCCTTCATTTCTACACAGTCTCAGCGGTTGACAGCATTGCGGAAATAGCTCGCGCCATATACTGACCTCCTTCCACAAAAGCACGCCATGAAGTTCAGCCAAGTCATCGGACAAGAGGATGCCACCCGCCGGCTCCGCCAGCAGGCAGCCGAAGGACGCGTCCCCCATGCCCTGCTCTTCTGCGGGCCAGAAGGAAGCGGGAAACTGGCTTCTGCCTGGGCCTTGGCCAGCCTGCTGCTCTGCCAGCACCCAACGGAGGGCGACTCCTGCGGCACCTGCCCGGCCTGCCACATGACAGCGAACCTCGCACACCCCGATCTGCATTTCGTATTCCCTGTCGTCAAAGGCAAAAGCGGCAAGAGCGCTCCGGTGAGCGACATGTACCTCGACGAATGGCGCACGCTCATGAAAGAATCGCCCTACTTCGCCCGAGAGACATGGCTCGAACGCATGGAGACACAGAACCAGCAGGCACAGATCTATGTTGAAGAAAGCAACGCCATTCTGCGCAAACTCAGCCTCAAATCGAGCCAAGGCGGATACAAAGTGATGATTATCTGGCAACCTGAGCTGATGAAT
>CASENE010000021.1 GCA_949289265.1 uncultured Bacteroides sp. | reverse complement strand
GCTGGATGACCTGCTCCACGCCTTGCGTCACCAGGCCTTTCTGTCCGTACGAGCCGTCGTCCGTCATGATGATGACCTCGTCAGAGCTTGCGCGCATTTCCTTCTCCAGGATAATCAGTTCCTTGGTGCGTCCGGCCAAGACGGTGATGACGCGGTTGCCCGCCGCCTTCAGGGCCTGGACGATGGGCAGCATGGGGGCGACGCCCACGCCGCCTCCGGCGCAGACCACGGTGCCGAAGCGCTCAATGTGTGTGGCCTGTCCCAGCGGGCCCACGACGTCGGTGATGTAGTCGCCCACGTTCAGTTCGCACAGGCGGGTGGAGGAGAGTCCGACTTCCTGCACGACGAGGGTGATGGTGCCGGCCACGGGGTCGGCCTCGGCGATGGTGAGGGGCATGCGTTCGCCCTTTTCGCCCACGCGGACGATAACGAAGTGCCCGGCCTTGCGCGACCGGGCGATGAGCGGTGCTTCAACCACGAGCTTGAAGACCTTCTCGGAGAAATGTTCTTTGCTGAGTATCTTGTTCATATTTATAGTTAGTTATGTTTATATTTTCGAGGTCAATTTGTCCGGGTTCTGCCGGCAGTCCCATACGGCGTGTATGACGACCATGTCGTCCCCCTCTATGGTATAAATCAATTTGTGGCACTTGTCGGCCAGCAGGGAACGGTACTGCCCAGGCACGTGCTCCAGCCATCTTTCCGACGCCCCGGCTTGGGGTTGGCTTGCCAGCACGTCCGCTTCGTCTATGAGCGAGTTGTAAAGCCTTGAGGCGTAGGCTTCGTTGACGGGAAGCCAATATTGGTAGATGGCTTCCAGGTCTTCCTGGGCTTGGGTTGTCCAGACTATTTGCATGGGGCGTGCCGTTTTCGCAGTTCGTCGCTGGTGCAATAGTGTCCTTCGCGATAGCTTTGCATGGATTGTTCCAGGCGTTGTTGCAGTTGTTCCACCGTGTATTGGCAGGGAGCTCCGGCCTGTTCCTGCCGGGCGTCCTCAATCAGCTTTTCGGCCAGCCATTCCTTGTTGCGGGGACTGAGTGCGAGGGAGCGGATGAAGGACAATAATCCGTCTAATGAGATGGTTGCGTTCATAGGGATGAGCTCTTAATGTGGTTTACTTTCCCCGCAAATGTACAAAAAAAGGCGGACGCCTGTTTCCGCGTCCGCCTTTTCTTGAGTTTTTTTAGCGATTGGCCGCAGGAGCTTTCCCCCGCCGCTTATGGCGTATCTATGTTGTGAAGCGGATATTTTCTACCGTCACAATGGATATGATTAGCACAAGCAGCGCGCTCATGCCGACGGCAAAGGCGATGGCGTCCCAGAAATTGTCTTCTATGCACAGGATATACGCCCAGAAGGACAGGAACGCCGTCGCGCCTCCCAGACTAAAACCTATTCCGAAAGTGCTTTGGGTCGGGTGAAGCCTCTGCCCGCAGTGGGGACAGGCAATGGTGTGGGCCGTTCCCCAAAGGAGGTAGTGCATCCGCAGGGACAGGCTTATCTTCTGTCCGCAGGCGGGGCAATGTTTCTTCTTTGTAGTCATAATGCGGTTTTGTATAGGTTATTTCAGGTTGTCGGCCTGGGCGCGGGGCTCGCGGCGGGTGTCCCACAGGGCGGCGATGTATAGGGTGCCGCCTTCGGCATAGTAGACCAGCTTGAAAAGCTTGTGCACTACGATGCTGCGGTATTCCCGCTTACGGCTTGCCAGCAACGGCTCTGCAATGCCCAGCTTTGGGTTGGCGGCGAGCAGACGTAATGCCTCCATGATGCGGGCATGGGTCTTTTCTGCCGCCTGCTTCCCAAAGTGTTGCTCGCCATACGTATATGTGCGGCTTATCTGCCGGGCTGCGGCTTTTTGTACTATCACTTTCATCATAGCCAGCCGTGCTCTTTACGCATTTGGGTGTCAAACTCTTCAAGTGTATATCCGGGTTCCCCGGCTTCCAATTCGGCTTCGAAGTCGTCTATCCAGGCATTGATTTCTTCCATCGTGTAGGGCGCGAGGCGTTCTTCCTCTTCTTCCTCATACACGTCCAGCTTGTTCCGCAGCCAATGGCGGTCGCTGGCGGGAAGCGCGAGTATCTGGCTCCACAGCTCTTGTACGGATACGGTTGCGTTCATATCGTTTCCTCCTTACGTTTGGTTCGACAGGGCAAAGATAGACGAAAGGCAGGGACTTTGCAAGCCTTTCAGTGATAAATAGCTACGAGCTGCGAGCTACGAGCTACGAGTTGCGAACTCGGGGTACTCATGCACCAAGTCTCTTGTCACTTGTAGCTTGTAGCTCGTAGCTCGTAGCTTGTAGCTCGCAGCCAGTAGCTCGCAGCCAGTAGTTGCTCAATCAATCATCTCGAACCCGCAGTAGGGCACCAGGGCCTTGGGGATGCGGATGCCTTCGGGCGTCTGGTTGTTCTCCAAGAGGGCGGCCACGATGCGGGGCAGGGCCAGGGCCGAGCCGTTCAGCGTGTGGCACAGTTCGATTTTCTTCTCCGCCGTGCGGTAGCGGCAGTGCAGGCGGTTGGCCTGGTAGGTGTCGAAGTTGGAGACGGAGCTGACCTCCAGCCAACGCTTCTGTGCCTCGCTGTAGACCTCGAAGTCGTAGCAGATGGCGGCGGTGAAGCTGATGTCGCCGCCGCAGAGGCGCAGGATGCGGTAGGGCAGTTCGAGCTTCTGCAGCAGGCCTTCGACGTGGTCCAGCATCTCCTGGTGGCTCTGGCGCGAGTGTTCGGGCTTGTCGATGCGCACCAGTTCGACTTTGCTGAACTCGTGCAGGCGGTTCAGGCCGCGCACGTCTTTGCCATACGAGCCTGCCTCGCGGCGGAAGCACTCGGTGTAGGCGCAGTTCTTGACGGGGAGGTCTTTCTCGTCCAGGATGACGTCGCGGTAGATGTTCGTCACGGGCACTTCGGCGGTGGGGATGAGGTAGAGGTCGTCCACCTCGCAGTGGTACATCTGTCCCTCCTTGTCGGGCAGCTGGCCGGTGCCGTAGCCCGAGGCGGCGTTGACCACCGTGGGCGGCATCACTTCGGTGTAGCCCGAGGCGCGGGCTTCGTCCAGGAAGAAGTTGATGAGGGCGCGTTGCAGGCGGGCGCCTTTGCCTTTGTAGACGGGGAAGCCGGCGCCGGTGATTTTCACGCCCAGGTCGAAGTCGATGATGTCATACTTCTTGGCCAGTTCCCAGTGGGGCAGGGCGTCTTTGGGCAGGGGCGTCTCCATGCCGCCCATCTTGACCACGAGGTTGTCTTCGGCGCCGTTGCCTTCGGGCACTTCGTCGTAGGGGACGTTGGGGATGGTGTAGAGCAGTTGCTGCAGGTCGCGGGCGGCCTGTTCCATGTCTGCCTGCAGGGTCTTGTTGGCTTCTTTCAGGGCGGCCACGCGGGCTTTGGCGGCTTCGGCCTCGTCCTTCTTGCCTTCCTTCATCAGTTGTCCGATGGCGCGCGAGGTGGCGTTCACCTCGGCCAGGTTGTTGTCCAGCACCCCTTGCGTGCTCTTGCGCTTGTTGTTGAGGGCCAGCACCTGGCCGATGGTTTCCTGTGCGTTTTTGAAGTGTTTCTTTTCGAGTCCGCGCACCACGGCGTCGGTGTTCTCGGTGATTTGTTTGATGGTAAGCATGGTTGTTATCTGTGTTTTGTTAATCTTTCGTTTCGTGCCGCAAAGATAAAGAAAAAACAAATACGTGGGATTGTTCCCCGCGTTTAGCTGCCCGGCCGTGGCGGATTTCTTGTTTTTCAGCCGTTTGGGGGGACGGTAATGCCAGCCGGCGGGGACAGTAACGCCAGCCGGCGGGGACGGTAATGCCAGCCGGCGGGAATAGTAACGCCAGCCGGCGGGGGAATCGCGTCCGGCGGAGGGGCGTGGAAAAAAGAAAGACGCGGGGCAGGGGGCGTGTGCCGTCCTGTTCCGCGTCTTCGCGCTGTGTGCCCGCGGGGGCATGGGGTCAGTCTTCGTCGTCCAGCGAGTCGGCGTATTCCATCTCGCCCTGCACGATGAAGAGGATTTCCTCGGGGTCGTACTCGCCCATCTCGTCCTTCTGCGCCTCGCGCACGATGTAGTCGACGACCTTCTCCAGGTCGATTTCGATGCATCCGTCCGCGTCGGGCTCGGCGTCGAGGATGCCGCTTTGGGCGTAGTATTCGTCAATCAGGTCGAGGAAGTAGTAGAACTCGTCGTCCGTGAACTTCTGTTTCAGCTCTTGCGGCAGGTAGTTCTTGATGAACTCGATGGTCTTTTCGTCGTCGAGGTCTTCTTGCAGGAAGTCGTCTTCTTGTCTCATAAGCGGTGGGTTTTAATGGGTTTGCACGGGATGCGGGCGGGTCAGAGCAGGGCCTCCAGCTTGGCGGCGTAGGTGGCCTTGGGGGCGGAACCTATCTGCTTGTCCACCAGCTGTCCGCCTTTGAAGAACAGCACGGCGGGGATGTTGCGGATGCCGTATTCCATGGCCAGGTCGTTGTTTTCTTCCACGTCGCATTTGCCGATGACGGCGCGGCCTTCGTATTCCGCGGCCAGCTCGTCGATGATGGGGCTGACCATGCGGCAGGGGCCGCACCACGTTGCCCAGAAGTCGATGACTACAGGCTTTTCGCCTGCCAGCAGTTCCTTGTAGTTGTTTTCGTTGATGTTCAGTGCCATAGTTCTTTGGTTTATTTAGTATGGGTTAATGATGATGCGTTTGTTGTCTTTTCGTGGGGCAAAGATAGTCAATTTATTCGGAAAGCCAGCTCGGGCCGGCTTTTTAAATAGTTGATGAGCTTGCGGTCCACGTTGATTTTGACGGGGCGCGACACGAGGCTGACGGCCATGCGGCTGTCTTTGTCCGACACCTTGAAGCACAGCTGCGTGTGTCCGGGGCTCGACTTGGTCAGGTTGGCCAGCTCGGTCACCAGGTCTTTGTTGAGGGCGGCGAGGGGGATGAAGATGGTGATGCGTTCCACCAGCCGCTCCTTCACGTCGGGCAGCAGTTCCATGCCGGTCACCTTCACTTCCAGCTCGTCCTGCTTCCATTGTTTGGGCTGGCAGCGGGCGCGGATGTAGAGGAAGGTGCCTTCGTAGAGGTAGCCCTGCCACGTCACCCAGTCCTTGCCGAAGAAGGGCAGCTCGGCCGAGCCGGAATAGTCTTCTATCTTGACTATGCCGTAGGGGTTGCCGTTTTTGCTGGTACCCCGGCGCACGGCTGTCACCATGCCGCCCATGGTGATTTCCCGTCCGGTCAGGGTTTCTTTCTTGTCCAGTTCGGCCATATGCGTGTTGCACACGTTTTCCAGTATGACGGAGTATTCGTCCAATGGGTGCGCGGAGAGATAGATGCCCACCAGCTCGCGCTCCCTGTTCAGTCGCTCTAGGTCGCTCCAGCGTTCGGCTTCGGGTATTTCGGGCGTGCTCACCTCTACCATGTCCTCGGCGCCGAACAGGGAATTCTGCGCGGTGGCCTTGTCCAGCTGGTAGCGGTTGCCGTAGCGCACGAGGGTCTCCAGGAAACTCTCGTTCCGGGCGTTGACGGCGAAGTATTGCTCGCGCCTCAGTTCCGTGAAGCTGTCGAAGCCTCCGGCCAGGGCCAGGCATTCCAGGTTCTTCTTGTTGCATGCGTTCAGGTTGACGCGCTGCACGAAGTCGAAGATGCCGCGGTAGGGGCCGTCTTTCCGGCGGCTTTCGATGATGCTCTGCACGGCGCTCTCGCCCACGCCCTTCACGGCCCCCAGGCCGAAGCGGATGTTGCCCTCCTGGTTGACGGTGAATTTCAGGTTACTCTCGTTGACGTCCGGCCCCAGCACCTTGATGCCCATGGCCTTGCACTCGTCCATCAGCTTGGTGATGTCGGTGATGTTGTCCTTGCTTCGGCTCATCACGGCGGCCATGTATTCGGCGGGGTAGTTGGCCTTGAGGTAGGCGGTCTGGTAGGCCACCCACGAGTAGCACGTGGCGTGCGACTTGTTGAAGGCGTAGGAGGCGAACTTCTCCCAGTCGGCCCATATCTTTTCGAGCACCTTCGGGTCGTGTCCGTTCTGCTTGCCGCCTTCGATGAACTTGGGTTTCATGTGGTCCAGCTTGTCGCGCAGCTTCTTTCCCATCGCCTTGCGCAGGGCGTCCGACTCGCCGCGGGTGAAGTTGGCCAGCAGGCGCGACAGCAGCATGACCTGCTCCTGGTAGACGGTGATGCCGTAGGTGTCCTTCAGGTACTTCTCCATGATGGGGATGTCGTACTCGATGGGCTTGCGTCCCCACTTGCGGTCGATGAAGTCGGGGATGTAGTCCATGGGGCCCGGGCGGTAGAGGGCGTTCATGGCTATGAGGTCTTCGAAGGTGCTGGGTTGCAGCTCGCGCAGGTACTTCTGCATGCCGGCCGATTCAAACTGGAAGGTGCCCACGGTGCGTCCGTCGCAATACAGCTTGTAGGTGGCCGGGTCGTCGATGGGGATGTTGTCGATGTCCAGGTCGATGCCCCGGTGCAGCTTGACGTTGGCCACGGCCTCTTTGATGATGGACAGCGTCTTCAGGCCCAGGAAGTCCATCTTGATGAGGCCCGTGTCTTCGATGACGGAGCCCTCGTATTGCGTCACCAGCATTTTTTCGCCCGTCTCCTTGTCTTCGGCCGTGCTGACGGGCACCCAATCGGTGATGTCGTCGCGACAAATGATGGTGCCGCAGGCGTGGACTCCCGTGCCGCGCACGTTGCCTTCCAGCATCTTGGCATACTTGATGGTGTTGCGCACCTTGAGGTCGGGCGAGGCTTCGGCGGCCTGCAGTTCGGGCACGAAGGCGATGGCGTTGGGCAGGTTGAGCTTCTTGTCGGGTATTTTGTCGGGCACCAGCTTGCACAGGCGGTCTGATTCAGCCAGGGGGAGCTTTTCCACCCGCGCCACGTCCTTGATGGCCATCTTCGTGGCCATGGTGCCGTAGGTGATGATGTGTGCCACCTTCTCCTGTCCGTATTTTTCCGTCACCCAGCGCAACACGTCTCCGCGGCCGTCGTCGTCAAAGTCCACGTCGATATCGGGCAGCGAGATGCGGTCGGGGTTGAGGAAGCGCTCGAACAGCAGGTCGTATTGGATGGGGTCTATCTTTGTGATGCCCAGGCAGTAGGCCACGGCCGAACCGGCCGCCGAGCCACGTCCCGGCCCCACGGACACGCCCAGCTTGGTGCGGGCGGCGTTGATGAAGTCCTGCACGATAAGGAAGTAGCCGGGGAAGCCCATGGTCTTCATGATGTACAATTCAAATACCAGCCGCTCCTTCACCTCGTCCGACAGCGGGTCGCCATACAGCCGCCGGGCCCCGTCGAAAGTCAGCTTGGCCAGGTAGTCGGCTTCCAGCTTGATGCGGTACAGCTTGTCGTAGCCGCCCAGGCGTTTGATTTTGGCGTTGGCCGCAGCCTCGTCCAGCACCACGTGGCCGTGTTCGTCGCGGGTGAACTCGTCGAACAGGTCTTGCTCCGTATATTTCCGCCGGTATTCTTCTTCCGTGCCGAAGTCCGCCGGGATGGCGAAGGTGGGCATGATGGGCGCGTGGTCGATGGAATAATACTCCACCTTGTCCAGGATTTCCAGCGTGTTGCTCAGGGCTTCGGGCACGTCGGCAAAGAGTTCGTTCATCTCGGCCTTGGTCTTCATCCACTCCTGCTTGGTGTATACCATGCGGGTGGGGTCGTCCAGGTCTTTGTTGGTGCTGAGGCAGATGAGGTGGTCGTGCGCCTCGGCGTTCTCCTCGTCCACGAAGTGCACGTCGTTGGTGCAGATGAGCTTGATGCCGTATTTCCTGGCATACTCCAGCAGCTTGGCGTTCACCTTTTGCTGCAGGGGGTAGGCCTCGCGGTTGGCGCGTATGTCGGGGTTGGTCACCGGGTGGCGTTGCAGCTCCAGGTAGTAGTCGTCGCCGAAGAGGTTCTTATACCATTGGATGGCCTCCTCGGCCTCGTCGTAGCGCTCGGCCACAATCTTTTTGGGCACCTCGCCGCCCAGGCAGGCGGAGCAGACGATGAGTCCCTCGTGGTATTTCTCCAGCTCGCTCCGGTCGGTGCGGGGGCGCATGTAGTGGCCGATGGTCCAGGCGCGCGACACGAGTTTGATAAGGTTGTGATAGCCCTTTTCGTTCTTGGCCAGGACGATGAGGTGCCAGCCGCTCTGGTCGGCCTTGCCTTCCTTCTTGTCCATGGAGCGGTGTGCCACGTACATCTCGCACCCGATGACGGGCTTGAACAGCCGGGCCTCCGCCTCGGCCATTTGGGCGCGGCAGGCGGCTATCTCCTCTTCCCGGGCCCCGGCGTCGTCCGGCGCGGCCTTCTCCAGCTCGGCGATGCGCTTCTGCAGGTCTTTTATCTCGCCGCGCGGGCCGCTGTTCTTCTTGTTGACGTAGTTGTAGAACTCTTTGATGCCGAACATGTTGCCGTGGTCGGTGACGGCAATGCCCTTCATGCCGTCCTTCATGGCCTTGTCCACCAGGCGGCTCACGCTGGCCTGCCCGTCCAACAGGGAGTATTGGGTATGTACGTGTAAGTGAACGAAATCTTGCATGGCTTGTATCCTTCCGTTTGATATGCTGCTTTCAAATGAGAGCCTAAAGGTACAACCAAATACCCGATTGGGCAAGCTATTTCCCTAAAAGTTATCAACACCCGGCCCTTTCCCGGCGGGCGGGGGCTGCGGGCCGGGTGCAGGGGGCTGGCTGTCAGCGTTTAGGGGCGTTATAGTCCCAGCGCGCTGGCATAGTACTCGCAGCCGGCGGGGACTATAGCCGCAGCCGGCTGGCGTTATAATCCCCGCCCGCGGGCGTCTCGTCCCTCCGGGCGGCGGGCACTTTTGGGCGGTTTTATTTGCTTGGTTGTCAAAATAAGCCTATTTTTGCAACGTTTTTACTTTAGTATATATCCACAAACTTCTAAACATACTTGCAATAACACGAGAATGGGTCGCTTGAAAAGATTGAAAAAGATACGCATCCACCGCGAAGGGACGCACACGCTGGTGGGCAGTTTCCTGCTGTTGCTGCTCATCAATGCCGTGCTCTACTGGGGGCTGGACACCCGCATACCGTTTTATTTCACGGCCATCCTGAGCTTGGTTGTCTACGGCGTCATGGTCAATTTCTTCCGTTGTCCCATCCGGCTGTTCGGGCACGACACGGAAAAGGTGGTGGTGGCGCCTGCCGACGGCAAGGTGGTGGTGGTGGAGGAAGTGGACGAGAACGAGTATTTCCACGACCGCCGCATCATGATATCCATCTTCATGAGCCTGACCAACGTGCACGCCAACTGGTATCCCGTGGACGGCACGGTGAAGATGGTGAGCCACCAGAACGGAAAGTTCCTGAAGGCGTGGCTGCCCAAGGCCAGCACGGACAACGAGCGTTCCACGGTGGTCATCGAGACCCCCGAGGGCGTGGAGGTGATGGCCCGCCAGATAGCAGGCGCCATGGCCCGCCGCATCGTCACCTATGCCGTGGAGGGCGACGAATGCTACATCGACGAGCATATGGGCTTCATCAAGTTCGGGTCGCGCGTGGACGTCTTCCTGCCGCTGGGCACGGAGGTGCTGGTCCGGCTGGGCCAGGCCACCACGGGCAACCAGACGGTGATTGCCAAACTCAAATAGTCCTGCCGTTATGCCAAACTTCATCACCCGCCGCATCCCCAACACGCTGACCTGCCTGAACCTCTTTTCGGGCTGCGTGGCCGCCGTCATGGCTTTCCGGTGCCAATACGACCTGGCCCTGTTGTTCATCATCGTTGGCGCCGTGTTCGACTTCTTCGACGGGCTGGCCGCCCGCGCGCTGCATGCCTATTCCGCCATCGGCAAAGACCTGGACTCGCTGGCCGACGACATCAGTTTCGGCCTGGCCCCGTCGGTCGTGGTGTTTTCGCTGCTGCGCGAGCTGGCCTATCCGGAATGGATGTCGGCCGTGGCCCCTTACTTCCCCTACGCGGCGTTTCTGATAGCCGTCTTCTCGGGCCTGCGCCTGGCCAAGTTCAACAACGATACGCGGCAGACCACGTCGTTCATAGGCCTGCCCGTGCCGGCCAATGCCCTGTTCTGGGCCGCGCTGGTGGCCGGGTGTCACGACTGGCTGCTGGGCATGTCCCCGTGGGTGCTGCTGGTGCCGGTGTGCCTGACGTCGTGGCTGCTGGTTTCGGAGATACCGATGTTCTCACTGAAGTTCAAGGACCTGTCGTGGGCGCACAACAAGCTGCGCTTCCTCTTCCTGGCCGTGTGCGTGGCCTTGCTTGCTGTCCTGCAGGTGCAGGGGTTGGCGGCCTGCATCGTGTGGTATGTGCTGCTGTCCGTATCTGCCGGCCGGCGTGGGTGAACCAAAAACGTGGCACGATTGTTGTAAGCATATCCATGTTTCCCGGAGCCGGCGCCGGGGCGATAGCTCGTCCGGCCCGGAGGCGGAGAAACGGCAACCACTAAAACTGAATGCTTATGTTACATTTCTTGGGATTTCTCTTAATCATCATATTGGCCGTGGTGCTGATGGGTGTAGGCATCCTGCTGAGCGTGTTGCGCGGCGTGTTCCGCCTGCGCAAGGGCGGCGGGCAGCAACCCCGGCAGCGCGCCACCGCCGCTACCGTGTCCGACGACGGGACTGTGACCGTGGAAGAAGGCGAACTGCACATCAACCGCAAGAAGATTTTTGGCAAGGACGAGGGCGAATATGTCAGCTACGAGGAGGTGAAGGACTGACCCCGCCCTGCCTGCCGTCGCCGCGCTCCTTCGCGTTCCTGCGGGACGGGACGGGTGCGGCGTCCGGCGCGAACAAAAAAAGAGGGAACATCCCGTTTCGTAGGGTGTTCCCTCTTTCGCTTTATTAAGAGGATGAAAACTTATGCTTCAGCCTTTGCTTCTGCCGGAACAACAGACACGTAGCGTCTGTCTTCGCGGCCCACCTTGAACTGTACAGTTCCGTCTACCAAGGCGTAGAGGGTGTGGTCGCTGCCCATACCGATGTTCTTGCCCGGATGGAACTCCGTACCTCTCTGACGTACGATGATGTTGCCTGCCTTGCAAGCCTCACCGCCGAAGATCTTTACGCCTAATCTCTTACTTGCTGATTCGCGGCCGTTCTTAGAACTACCAACACCTTTTTTATGTGCCATTTCTTCTTACTGTTTTTTTAGATTGATTAAGCTACTACTTCTTTGATTGCCAACTCCGTGAACTGTTCGCGGTGTCCTTTCAGCTTGCGATAGCCTTTTCTTCTTTTCTTGTGGAACACGAGCACTTTGTCGCCCTTGACCAGCGGAGATACTACTTCGCAAACCACCTTGGCGCCTTCCACGGTGGGGATGCCTACGGTGATGGCGCCGTCCTTGTCCACCAGCAACACTCTGTCAAACTCAACCGTCGCACCGCTTTCCACGTTCTGGATGTGGTGAACGAACAACTTCTTTCCGGCCTCTACTTTGAACTGTTGGCCCTGAATCTCTGCGATTACGTACATGTTATAATAATGCTATAAGTTAGCTCCGGCGGGTGGCCGCTAATCACTTAGCGCACGCTTCTTCGGACCCGTTGCGGAATAATCGGCTGCAAAGGTACGGGTTTTGCGGCAAATAGGCAAGATGCGGCGGCTTTATTTTCCTTAAATTTTATCCTTCTCCTTCCGGCTTGTCGCGAAACAACTCGATGGCATCGCTGAATTGCTGGGCGATGAAGGCAAAGCGCGGATGGTCGGGGCGGGCGATGAGGGCCACGTAGTTCAGGATGCCGTCCTCGTCGGGCAACTGGGCAGCCAGGAAGGCGAATAATTTTACCATACCTCAAACGATGTTACGTCTTCACCCGTGCGTTCCTTGATTCGGGCACGCATTTCTTGTTGTATCTGTTCCAGCAGTTCTTGTTTCTTCCGCTTATGTTCCTTCATCCGCCGCCAGAATTCTTCTTTGGTCAGCGGTGTCTTTTCCGGGGTGTGGGTCTGGGTCTTTTCCATAGTGATTGTTGTTTTGATGGGGCAAAGATACGAATCTTGTGCCGGACGGCCAAACTTTGCGGCAAAAACCAGGCCCGTCGCAGTCGTGGCGGACGGGCCTGGCTTTCAGCGGATAGGGGCATAGTAGTCCCCGGAGGCTGGCGTAGTAGTTCCCGGCGGCTGGCGTAGTAGTTCCCGGCGGCTGGCGTAGTAATTCCCGGCGGCTGGCACAGTAGTCTCCGGCGGGGGAGGGCCTCAGACGAGGAGTTCCGCCGAGGCGAAGAGGGCCACGCTGGCTGCGCCGACGGCAAGGGCGAGCAGGCCGACGTAGGCGTAGACCATCAGCGTGCGCTTGAAGCTGTCCCACCACGTGCAGAGGTAGAGTTGGCGCAGATCCCACCAGAACAGCAGGAAGATGAGCCACCAGGGCAAGCTGATGGTGTCGTCCAGTTGGGCGGACAGGCCGAAGGGCAACAGCAGGATGGCCACCAGGAAGGCTTGCGCGTAGACGTAGGCTTGGATGAAGAAGTGTTCCATCAGGTTGAATCGCACCTGCTCGGGGCGCCGCTTCAGCCGGCGGCGGTTCTGGAACGACCAGTAGGTGCCCACGGCCAGGAAGGGCATGGCGAGGAGGATCTTCAGCGTCCGGTTGCCGTGTCCCCAGCGTTTCAGCAGGTTCCACACGCGCGACAGGAAGGGCACGCGGCCTACGGCGCTCTCCAGGCGGTCGGCCAGCCTGCTGCCGTTCAAGATGTCGACCAGGTTGTTCATCTCTTGCGAGCGGGCGGTGGCGGGCGCCGGGGCGGAGGCGGGTTGCAGTTCGGCCAGGCGGCGTTGCAGGATGAGGATGCCCAGGTCGTAGGAGGCTTTCGAGAGCGAGTCGGGCTGCTCCGCGCGCTCGTGGAGCATTTCGTCGATGGTGCGGCGCAGGTCGGCCGTCTTCGCCGAGTCGGGCGCGGCGGCGGCTGCTTCCTGCCTCTGTTGCTGTATCTGGGGGATGACCAGCTGCACGGCCAGCAGGTAGAAGGCCACGAGGAGGAACAGCGTCTGCAGGGGCATGGAGTAGGCGGCGCGCCGGCCCTGCATGAAGCCCCGCATCAGGTGGCCGGGGCGGTAGAGCAGGGCGATGAGCGTGTGTCCGAACTTGCCGTCCACGCGGAACAGGCTGCGCAGGATGTTGCCCGGCGCGTGCTTCAGCCGGAAGCGGCCCACGGCGCGCGTCTGCCCGCAGCGGGGACAGAAGTTGCCCCGGTAGGCATGGCCGCAGTTGCGGCAGATGCAGGGCGCGTTGCTGAGCGGGGCGGGCGCCTTGCCGCGCAGCTGGCGGATGCGGAAGGCGCGGCGGCGCGCCAGCAGGGGGCGGCACTGCTGCCGCAGCCGGCGCAGGACGGCGAGGGGGAGGAAGCGGCGCGTGTCGGCCACCTTGAGCAGGTAGACCAGGAAGAGGACGGGGAAGATGAACGTGGAGTCGTCGTTCAGCGGGAACATTTCCTCCCATCCTATCCACAGCAGCAGGAGCAGCAACAGGGCCTGGCCCACGCCCACGGGGCGCGGCAGGAGCAGTTCGTCCAGCGCGGGCAGGATGAAGCGGTGGGGATAGCGGCGCAGCTCGTCGGCGGTGGTGACGCCGTGGGTGACGCCCGCGAAGTCCACGCCTGCCGCCCGGGCCGTCTCGGCATCCACGGTGCTGTCGCCTATGTAGAGCACGTGCTTCTTCTTCACGCCCAGCCGGTGGATGGCCAGCAGCAGTCCCTCGGGGTCGGGCTTGGCGCGCGTCACGTCCTCGCCGCCCACCACGATGTCCAGGAAGTCCGCGGGCAGGTATTGGTCCATCGTGTCGTGGATGCGGAAGCGGTATTTGGTGGAGATGATGCCCACGCGGGCGCCGCGTTCCTTCAGCGTCCGCAGCACGCGGAGGGTCTCGGGGAAGAGGCGGGTGTTGGGCGTCATGTGCACGTCGGCCTCCCGGCGGTACTGTTGCTTGAAGTCGGCCAGGCGGGCGGGGTCGGTCTCGCCGGTCAGGATGGAGAAGGACTCTTCCAGCGTCTTGCCGATGGTGCGGCGGATGGCGTCGTCTGTCACGTCGGCATAGCCGTTGCGCTCCAGCACGTGCCGGAAGCACATCACGATGCCGCGCGACGAGTCGGCCAGGGTGTAGTCGAAGTCGAAGAGATAAGTGGTGTACACGGGCGGATAAAGGAGTGTTTAGTGATTAGTGTTTAGTGATTAGTGTTTAGTGATTAGTGATTAGTGGTTAGTGGTTAGTGGTTAGTGCTTGGCGGTTAATACTGTCGCCCGCACGTATTAATCACTAATCACTAACCGCTAACCACTATTTCAGCGCTTCCACGGCATAGCCTTGTGCTTGCAGCAGCTTGATGAGCCCTTGGTCGCCCGGCAGGTGTCCGGCGCCGATGACGAACAGCGTGGGGGCCGCTTGCATGAGGGCGGGCATCTGCTTGGCCCAGGCGTGGTTGCGGTCGTACAGCAGTTGGGCCATCTCTTCGGGCGTGGGATCGCACTTGGTGCCTTCCTTCTCCTCCATCAGGCGGAGCATTGCGTCTAGGTCTTGCGCGGCATAGGCGGCGATGACTTCCTTGGCCTGGCGTTCGGCTTTGTCGGGGTTGCTGAGGAAGCAGTAGAGGTCTTCGGCCTGGCGGCGGAGGGGCTTGTTGAATAGGATGTCCAGTTGCGACTGCACCGTCTCCAGTCCGCCCACCTTCTTGCCCGCCTTCGTGGCTTCCTGCTGGAAAGAGGCGTCCAGTTGTTCCTGCGGGTTGTAGCCAGGCGTGTGCTTCAGGTAGAACAGCACGGTGAGTTGCTGCATCAGGGCGGCGGGCTTCATGCGGTCCAGCAGGGCGATGTCCACCTTGAGGTATTCCTGCACGGCCTGGGCGATGGTCTCGAACTCGGCGGGGGAGAAGAGGCTTTTCAGCGTAGTGTCGGCGGGCAGCATCATCTGTTGCTGCATCTTCATCAGGGTCTCGGGCTTCATCATGTCGGCCATGACGATTTCGCCGTACACCTGCTGCACGTCTTGCATGGCCTGCGGCAGGGCGGCGATGCTGTCCTTGATGCCGAGGGGGGCGAGGTGGTAGGTGCCGAAGAGGTACGAGGGCTGGTCGAGGCCGTTGCCCGATACTTTCCAAAGCAGTTGTGCCTGGGCGCCCAGCGTGGCTGCGACGACCAGAAGGAGGGTGATAAGTCGTTTCATAAGTGATTAGTGATTAGTGTTTAGTGATTAATGGTTAGTGATTAATGGTTAGTGATTAGTGTTTGGTGCTTAGTGATTAGTGGTTAGTGGTTAGTGGTTAGTGGTTAGTGTTTAGTGCCTCGTACTATCGCCCGCACGTATTAATCACTAATCCCTAACCCCTAATCACTAAACCCTAATCCCTAATCCCTACTTCGCCCTTCCGCCTCGCAGCCAGTGCTCGTCCCAGTATGCTTCGCTGAGGCGGCTGACCATGACGCCGCGGCTGGTGCTGGCGTGGATGAACCGGTCGTCCTTCAGGTAGATGCCCACGTGGTTGACGCGCCGCTTCCTCTTCTTCCGCGCGCCGTTGTGGAAGAACACGAGGTCGCCTTCGCGCAGCTTGCGGCGGCTCACCCGTTTGCCTTCCTGCACTTGCTGGGCGGTGCTGCGGGGCAGTTCGATGCCGTAGACCTTCTGGTAGACCTGGCGCACGAAGCCCGAGCAGTCCGTGCCACGCAGGCTCTGCCCGCCGTTGCGGTAGGGCGTGCCTATCCAGCGGGCGGCTTCCAGGTAGAGGGCGTGGTTGTCCCGGGGGCCGATGTCCAGCCCCAAGCGGTCGGCGGCGCGGACCAGGGCGCGGTAGTCCAACGGGGGCGTGGCGGTGCGGCAACCCGTCAGGCAGAAGAGAAAGAATATAAATGAAGAATGAAGAATGAGGAATGAAGAATGGGCGCGTAGCGTCCGCTGCCGGCGGTTCTTGTCCCTCGCTTTTCGTCCTTTTGGCTGGGTTAATTCTTCGTTCTTCATAATTCATAATTCATAATTCTTCATTCTTCGTTCTTCATTCTTCATTTCCTTCATTTCCTTCCGCCTTGAGCTCGAAGTAGTCCTCCAGCTCCTTCTCTGCCTGGTGGTCGCGGTTGTCGATGTCGCGCAGGATGACGCCGTGTTCCAGCAGGGCGATGCGCGGGCAGATGTCCACCGTGTGGTTCAGGTTGTGGCTGGAGATGAGGACGGTAGCTCCCTCCTGCTCGTGGTAGGCCTTGAGCAGGTGCTTGATGATGGCCTGGCTGGAGGGGTCGAGGAAGTTGAACGGCTCGTCCAGGATGAGCAGGCGGGGGCGGTGGATGAGGGCGGAGATGATGCCTATCTTCTGCTTGTTGCCCATGGAGTAGTTGCGGATGAACTTCTTCTGCCCCATCACCTCGCCGTTCATGAAGCGGTCGAAGGGCCGCAGGCGGCTGTCCACCTCGTCCTTGCCCAGGCCGTACATGCGGCCGATGAAGTAGAAGTATTCCTCGGGCGTGAGGTAGTCGATGAGGAAACCGTCGTCGATGTAGGCGCCGGTGATGTCCTTCCAGTCCTCGGTGCGGGTGACGTCCGTGCCTTGTATGGCGACGCTGCCGTGGTCGGCCCGTACCAGGTCGAGGATAAGGCGGAACAGGGTGGTCTTGCCCGCGCCGTTGTTGCCCACCAGGCCCAGCATGTCGCCGTCAGCGATGGTGTAATGGTCTATGTCGATGGCCCGCTTGGAGCCGTAGGTTTTCAGTAAGTTGGTTATTTCTATCATATAGGGTCTGTTTTAGGGGTGAATAGATAGGGGTCGCTTCGTTGCGGAGATGTCGGCTGTAACGCTCTTGCGGTTACAGGGTAACACACGCAGTGTTACGTTGTAACATCCGCGCAGTTACATTGTAACAGTGCCTGTGTTACGTTATGTTACACGGCGCTACCGCTGGCGGCTGTCGCGGAAGCCCTCCATGTTCTGGTACCTCCGGCGCATCAGTCTCCTATAAACATTGTTTATCCATAGGTTGGACGTCCCGATGAAGCCCGCGCCCAGGGCGGCAATCACCCAGCGCGTGGTCGTTTCGCTGAAGGGCAGGAGCAGCAGGTAGTACAGGCCGATGGGCAGGGCGAAGACCACGAGTCCCATGACGTTCTGCATCCACGTCCCGGCGTTGCGGCGCGTCATCTTCGCGTTGAGGTCGACGGTCTGGTTGTTGTAGACGGCGACCTGAAAGAAGAAGAAGTACAGGGGCCCGGCGGTGAACAGCATCCACGACAGGCTTTGCAGCAGCGTAATCTTGCCCATCGCCACGCCCGGCAGCATCAGCACGAAGGGTGCCAGCAGGGCAGGCGCGTAGAGGCGGTATTTGGCCGTGAGCAGGGCGCGGATGGACTCGCGGCGCGTCATCAGGCCGTCCATGTAGTTGCCCTCGTAGCCCAGCAGGGTGCTGAAGAACAGCAGGCCGCAGATGGCGTAGTTGTAGAGCACCCAGAAGTTGTTCATGTCACGGCCATACACGTCGGTAAAGGCGATGATGGCGCTGAAGGCCACCATGATGACGGTGATGGAGATGAGCGACTTGCGGCACATCTTGTTGCGCAGCATCAGCTTCAGCTCCAGGCGCATGTATTCGCCCACCTGCCCGTAGCGGTCGAGGAACTTGTACTCGGAGAGCGTCTTCACCTGCACCGTCGTGTCCTCTGTCTTGTTCAGTTCGTTGTATATCAGGCGGCGGAAGATGCGGCTGCAGATGAACCACAGCACGGCGATGGACGCCAGCATGCCGAGGAACACCCAGGCATTGCCCGTGATGAAGCCCTCGCCCAGGTTGAGGAAGAAGTCCAGCACGGGGCTGTCCTCCTCCGGCAGGAAGATGCCCAGGGCCAGCGCGGCATAGACGGCCACGGGCAGCAGCACCCACCAGATGCGTTCGCCCAGCAGCGTCTTGCACAGCAGGAACCAGTAGTTGTTCAGCAGCATCAGCAGCCAGATGCCCAGGCAGTAGGTCAGCACGCCCCACAGGCCGTAGAACCGGGTGACGGTGAGGATGGCGAACGGCACGAAGAGGAAGAGCCACACGGCGTTGAAGCCGCTCAGGCCCGAACGGATGAGCAGGAAGTCAATCAGCCGGGTGCGCCGTACGGGCAGCAGCAGGTAGGGCTTCACCTCCTGCGTGGGCGTCCGTTGGAAGGGGAAGCGGACGAGGAAGTCGAGCGCCAGCACGAACGCCAGGCCCGAGTTGAGGATGTGGTACGGCTCCACCGACCCTCCGTCGAACCCGAAGGCGAAGAGGGTGCCGAAGAAGATGAGGTAGCCTGCCCAGAATGCCGCGCCGAGGTATATCCAGAACTTGCCGAAGCGGTTCTTCTCGTACATCGGGTTGCGCTTCTCGGCCAGGCGGCCGTGGCGGCGCAGTTCTAAGAATAGGTTCATGATTAGCGGTTAGTGGTTAGGGATTAGGGATTAGTGTTTGTGCAAACAAAAAAGATGAGTGTTTAGTGCCAGCTTTTGTACTAATCACTAAACACTCATCGCTAATCACTGCACGAGGGGTTTACTTCGTCTCAGGCACGGTCATCACTACCGTCAGCTTGTTGCCTTGGTCCAGCAGGGCTTTGGCAAACTGGGCTACGTCTTGGGCGGTGAGGCCGTTGACGAGGGCTTCGTAGTCCTGGGTCATGTCCACGCCGGTGTAGAGTTTCTCCTTCAGGTTGTTCATCCAGTAGGAGTTTTCCTTCTGGTTGTCGGCGTACTTCTTCAGCATGTATTCCTTGATCTTCTGCATCTGCTCTGCCGTGGGGCCTTCCTTGGCCATCTTGTCCAGCTGGGCGTTGATGATGCCGTTCAGGTGCTCGAACTTGGCGGGGTCGGTCTGGTAGACAATCTGCAGCATGGCATCCTGGCGTTCGCTGCTCAGCTGTCCGTAGATGCTGACGCCGTAGGTGCCGCCTTCCTTCTCGCGGATTTCCTCGGTATATACCATGTCGAGGGCTTGGTCGAGGACGCTCATCAGGACGAAGTCGCGCAGGTTGTATGCCACGTTGCCGCTGGCAATGATGGCTACGGTGGCCATCGGGGTCTGCTGCTCCTTGGCGAAGATGTTTTCCTTCGTGCCCTTGGCCGGAATCAGCAGGTTGGCCTTGTTATAGGTCTGCTTGGCATTCGTTGCGGGCAGGGCGCCAAGGTACGTTTCGATGTAGGGCTTGATGCTGTCCAGTTCGGCGTTGCCCACGAGGATGAACGTGAAGTCGCCGCAGTCGGCAAAGGCTTGCTTGTAGAGGGCAAGGATGCGGTCGTAGTCCAGTTGGTCCACCATGGCGGCCTTCATGTTGAAGTAGCGTTCGTTCTGCCCGTATATTTCATGGCTCAACGTGTCGCTCAGGGCGGACATGGGGTTGGCCTCGGCGCTCTCCAGCTGTGCTTTCAGGCGGTTCTTGAAGGAGGCGAAGGCTTCCTCGTCCTTGCGGGGCTGCGTCAGGTAGAGATAGGTCAGCTGCATCATCGTCTCGAAGTCCTTGGGCGAGCAACTGCCGTTGACGCTCTCTTGCGTGCTGCCCACGTAGGCAGATACGGATACCTTCTTGCCGGCCAGCAGCTTGGTCAGCTCGACGTTGCTGAAGTTGCCTGCGCCGCCTGCGTCTACCGCGCCGTTCATGGCCGAGTAGTTCAGCTTGTCGGCGGTATCGAAGAGGCTCGTGCCGCCCAGGCTGAAGCCTTGCATGCGGATTTCATCGGCCTTGAAGTCGGTCTTCTTCACATACACCTTCACGCCGTTGGAGAGGGTCAGTTCCGTGGCGCCGAACAGGGCGTTGTCCTTCTGGCTGACAATCTTGCCGCCCTTGGGAGCTTCCTTGATGAGGGGTTCGTTGGACACCTTGTCCACGTAGGCCTCTACTTGCAGCGTGGGCATGGCCTTGAGGTCGGCAACCACTTCCTCCTTCGTGGGGATAACCACGTCTTCCTTGTCCGGTGCGGCGATGAACACGGCCTGGTTGTTGTCCGTAATCAGCTGCTTGACCACTTCGTTGATGGCCTGCACGGGGATGTTGGGTGCCAGCTGGTTCAGCGTGCTGTACTCATACTCGATGCCGGGCATGGGTTCGGCGTGCAGGAAGTGTTGCAGGCATTCGTTGACGTAGCGTTCGTTGTTCGTCTTCTCGCGCTCGTTGTATTGCGATTCGAGGCTTTGCAGGATGTTGGCGCGGGCACGGGCGTATTCGCTTTCGGTGAAGCCGTGGCGGCGTACGCGCTCCACTTCCTGCAGCAGTACTTTCAGGGCGTTGGACAGGCCGTCGTCCTTGGTGTAGGCGGTGATGTTGAAGGACTTCTTCGTGCCGCTCAGGAAGAAATCGGCATCGGGCGAGCAGCCGGCCATGTTGAAAGGCGGGTTGGCGGACTGGGCCAGCTCGCTGAGGCGTTCGTTCAGCATCCGGGCGATGGCGCTCATCATGTAGTCCTGTGCCAGATACATGATGCTGCCCTTGATGCTGTCCGGCGTGGCGTCGTGCTTAAAGTAGATGTCCACCATCGGCATGTCTATCTCCTTGTCCTTGCCGATGTAGACGATGGGTTCCTCGTTGTCGGCCACGGGATACCAGATGCGCTCGGCGGCGTTCTCCGGCATCTTGACGTCGGCAAAGAGGGTCTTTATCTTCTGCTCTATCTGTTCTACGTCGATGTCGCCCACGATGATGAGGCCCTGCAGGTCGGGACGGTACCACTTTTCGTAGTAGTCGCGGATGTCCTGGTAGGGGAAGTTGTTGATGACGTCGATACTGCCGATGGGCATGCAGTCGGCATACTTGGAGTCGGGGTAGAGCACGGGCTGTGCCTCCGTCCAAAGGCGTATCATGCCGACGTTGCGGCTGCGCCATTCTTCGCGGATGACGCCGCGCTCCTTGTCAATTTCCTTGTCGGCCAGCAGGATGGCGTCGCTCCAGTCGTGCAGGATGAGCAGGCAGGAGTCCACGACGGCTTGGTCCGTGCTGGGCACATTACTTATATTATATACCGTTTCGTCCACCGAGGTGTAGGCGTTGAGGTTGGTGCCGAACTTGATGCCCTTCGATTCGCACCACTGCACGATGCCCAGCCCGCGCTCGTCGCCGGGGAAGTTCTTCGTGCCGTTGAAGGCCATGTGCTCCAGGAAGTGGGCCAGGCCGCGTTGCTGCGGCTCTTCCAGGATGGAGCCTACCTTCTGGGCGATGTAGAACTCCACGCGGTTTTCGGGTTTCTCGTTGTGACGGATGTAGTACGTCAGTCCGTTGTCCAACTTGCCGATGCGGACGTTCTTGTCCACCGGCAGGGGCGGCAGCTGCATCTGGGCGGCTGCCTGTTGCAGGCCGAGGCACAGGACGAGTGCCACCAGCCAAAGGGTTTTAGTAAACTGCTTCATGTGTCTATTAATTTTAAGTATAATAGTGGTTCTTTTCTCTATTGGTCGTTCCCTTTCCCGATAAATCACAGGCGGGGTGCCGTTTTTTTCAGGGTATAATCAGCGTGATGGCCTCGTGCAGGATGCTGATGTTGAGCGGGAAGTGCCGCTCCAGGATGCGCCCGTCCAGGTCGATGGCGGCGCTTTGGGCGCGCAGCACCTTCACCTCGCGGGTGCGGAAGGCGTTGACCAGGCGGTGGTTGAGGATGCGTCCCTGGATGAGCATCCACAGGCCGCCCCACAGCTGACGCAGTTCCGGGCGATGGATGACGGAGACGTCCAGCCAGCCGTTGTAGGGCACGGCGCTGGGCACCTGCCCGTAGCCCGTGGCGCTGCCGATGCACACGGTCATGATGCGCCCCCTGACGTGTTCGCCGTTGATTTTGAGGTGCATGCGGTAGAGCTTGCGCTCGAAGATGAGGGAGAGGAAGGCCATGAAGTACGACAGGTATTTGACGCCCCAGAAGCGTTTGCACTGGTCGGTTGTCTTGACGATGCGGGCGCCCAGGCCGATGTTGATGGCGTTGAGGAAGTAGCGCGTCACGTGTCGCCGGCCGTCGTAGTACTGGCACGTGCCCACGTCGATGCGCCGCCGCCGGCCCCGGATGAGGCAGTCCACGGCTTCCTTGTAGTCCTGGCTCATGCCCCAGTAGTCGGCAAAGTCGTTTCCGATGCCGTTGGGGATGATGCCCAGGGCGATGTCTTCGGGGTGTTCCGCCCCGGCGTGCATGATGCCGTTGATGGCGTCGTTCAGTGCGCCGTCGCCTCCCACGACCACGATGGTGCGGTAGCCGTTGTCGGCCAGGATGCCGGCCAGGCGCTCCACCGAGCCGAAGCCTTCGGACTGCACGTAGTCATACGCCACGGCCCGGCTGTCCATGTAGTTCTTTATCTCTTGCCAGCGCTTTTGCACCTTGCGGGTGCCGGCCTTGGGGTTGTAGATGATGCCCCACTTGTCGGGTTCTTTGCTCATTGGTTCAGGTTTTTTTCGGGTTTGGTTTGCGCGTCTGTCCGTCCTTCGTCCAGCAGGCGGCGTATGGCCTCCACCTTCTGCGCCAGGGGCAGGCGGGCGTCCAGCCAGTGTATGGTGTAGCCGCGCCGCTCCATGCCGCGGAACCACGTCATCTGCCGCTTGGCAAACTGGTGTATGGCCGTCTCCAGCTGGCGCGCCATGTCGTCGTAGGACAGCTGGCCGGTGACGTAGAGCGTCAGGTATTTGTATTCCAGCCCGTAATACGTCAGGTCTTCCGGCGCGATGCCCTCCTGCAGCAGGCGGCGCACTTCGTCCGTCATGCCCTCCTGCAGGCGTTGGCGCAGGCGGCGGCTGATGCGGGCGCGCCGTTCGTCGCGGTCGATGTCCACTCCCACCACCAGGCTGTTCAGCCGGGGGAAGGGCCGTTCCGTGGCCGGGGCGTGGCGGTAATACTCTTCTATCTCGATGGCGCGGATGGCCCGTTTGGGCGTGTCGACGTCGGTGGTGTTGTGCAGGGTCTTGTAGGTGCGCAGCAGGGCGGTCAGCTCTTCCAGCGACTTGCCGGCCAGGGCGGCCCGCAGCTCCGGGTTCTCCGGCACGGGCAGCAGGCGGTAGCCTCCCAGCACCGACTCCAGATACAGCCCCGTGCCGCCGCACACCACGGGCACGCGGCCGCGGCGCCGGATGTCTTCGTAGGCCTGCAGGAAGTCGTGCTGGTACTGAAACAGGTTGTACTTGGTGCCCGGCTCGGCGATGTCGATGAGGTGGTAGGGCACGTGTCGTCCGTCCACCACGTAGTCGGCCAGGTCCTTGCCCGTGCCCAGGTCCATGCGGCGGTACACCTGCCGCGAGTCGGCGCTGATGACCTCCGTGTCCAGCGCGGCGGCCAGCGCGGCTGCCAGCGGGGTCTTGCCCGAAGCGGTGGGGCCCAAGATGGCTATCAGATCATAGGGGGGCATGGCGTGCGATGTTTGGTTAGTCGGTTTGTACGGTGACAAAGATAAGGTAAAATCAGATAGGATAGCGCGCGCGGGCGAGTTTTTTTACCATCGGGCGCGCGGATGGGGCGGGAGGACGGCGCGCGGGGGCGCTGACGCCCGCCGGCTGGCATAGTAACGCCCGCCGGCGGGGACGGTAATGCCCGCCGGCGGGGACAGTAATGCCCGGTCGGTGGGACTATAGTCCCAGGTTGTGTGCGTTAATGTGTTGATTATCAGAAGTTCGTTGTTCCCGTTTTCCGGCCGGAGAAGGCCTGGCTGCCGGACGGGATGAAACGGAAACGCAACACGGGTGTAATCTTTTTTTCAGTACGGATGTTAACATCTTGAAACAAAATCGCCGTTCTTTTGCAGCCGGAAAAACAAAGCAATTTTAACCAAGATTATGAACATAAAGAGTATGAAGCAAATTTTCCTGAAAGCCTTGTCGCTGAAGCGGGCGACGGGCTTTTTCCTGTTGGCCCTTTGCGCCCTCTCGGCTTTGGGCGCCAACGACAAGCGGGTGGTGAAGGGCAAGGTGCTGGACCACGAGGGACTGGCCATGCCCGGCGTGTCCGTCGTGCTGAAAGGCAACGCGGGCCGCGGCGTCATCACCAACATAGACGGCGACTTTTCCATTCCGGTGGACGACGTGCAGAGCGCCACGCTGGTCTTCTCGTTCATCGGATACGAGACCCGCGAAATCCACCTGAAGGGCACGGACGCCCTGACGGTGAACCTCAGCGAAGACGTCAGGATGCTGGACGAGGTGGTGGTCACCGCCCTGGGCATCAAGCGCGACAAGAAGTCGCTGGGCTACGCGCAGCAGGTGGTCGAAGGCGAAGAGATGAACGTGGGCAACGACGCCAACGTGCTGAACAAGCTGGCGGGCAAGATTGCGGGCGTGCAGATGATTGCCGGCAACTCCGGCGCAGGCTCGTCCACCCGCGTCGTCATCCGCGGCGAGTCGTCCTTCTCCAACGGCAACCAGCCCCTCTACGTGGTGGACGGCGTGCCCATCAACAACAATGTCTATACCAACCTGGCCGGAACCTCGCAGGACATCGACTACGGCAATGGCGCCGGCGAGCTGAACGCCGACGACATCGAGAGCATCTCCGTGCTGAAGGGAGCCAATGCCGCCGCCCTCTACGGCTCGCGTGCCGCCAACGGCGTGGTGCTCATCACCACCAAGTCCGGCAAGACCAAGGACAAGTTTCAGATAGCCGTAAACTCCACCACCACCTTCGAGCAGGTGGCGCGCCTGCCGCAGTATCAGAACAGCTACAGCCAGGGACTGGACGGGCAGTTTGAATACTGGGACGGCAACAACGGACACGGCACGCAAGACCATCAGGACCAAAGCTGGGGACGCCCCATCGACGGCAGCCTGGTGCCGCAGTTCGACTCGCCCTCCCTCGGGGCCGACGGCACGATGTATCGCGGAGGCGACGTGCTGGGGCGCAACGGGGCTGCCATACAGCCCACGCCCCTGGTGGCCCATCCGGACAACGTGCGCGACTTCTTCAACACCGGCGTCACCTACAGCAACAACATTGCCCTGAGCGCCAGCGACGACAAGGGCAACTTCCGCCTGTCGTACACCAACCTCCTGAGCAACGGCACGCTGCCCAACGTGGACTTGCGCCGCAACACCATCAGCCTGAATGCCGGCTACCAGTTTACGAAGAAGTTCTCGGCCAAGGCCACGGTGAACTACATCAACGCCCACAGCAACAACCGCCCCAGCATGGGCTACGGCTCGGAAAACCCCATGTACACCTTCACCTGGTTCGGACGCCAGGTGGACGTGAACAGCCTGCGCGAATACTGGCAGCGCGGCTACGAGGGCGTGCAGCAGTATCACTTCAACTCGGGATGGAACGACAACCCCTTCTTTACCATGTACGAGAATACCAACGGATACGACAAGAACCGCATGTATGGCAACGTGATGCTCACCTACGAGTTCCTTCCCAACCTGAAGCTGATGGCCCGCAGCGGCATCGACTACTCGCACGAACTGCGCGAGGGCAAACGCGCCTACAGCTCGCAGAGCTTCCCCACGGGCGCCTACAAGCGCGAGAACGTGGGCTTCTCGGAGTGGAACACCGATTTCCTCCTGCAATGGAACGAGACTTTCCGCGACGACTGGCGCGTCGACCTGGGCCTGGGCGGCAACGCCATGGTGCAGAAGAACAAGTATGACTACGCCTTTGCCAACGGCCTCTCCATCCCCGGCGTCTACAACCTGGGCAACGCCTCGTCCGAGGTGAAGGTGCGGCAGCTCGACTCGAAGAAGCGCATCAACAGCCTGTTCTTCACCGGCCAGCTGTCCTACAAAGACCTGGTCTACCTGAATGTGACGGCCCGCAACGACTGGTCCAGCTCGCTGACCCGCACGGACGGCTCGGGCAACAACTCGTACTTTTACCCCTCCGTGTCGGCCAGCTTCATCCTGAGCGACATCTTCCACCTGCCCGAGACCATCACCTACTGGTCCGTGCGCGGCGGCTATGCCGAGGTGGGCAGCGACACCGACCCCTATCGCCTGGAGACGGTCTATGCCTACAGCAACTCCTACGGCTCGCAGTCGGGCGTCGAACTGCCGTCCACGCTGTTCAACTCCGACCTGAAGCCCGAACGGATGCGCTCGTTCGAGGCCGGTACGGACTTCCGCCTGTTCGACAACCGTCTGGGTCTGGACCTGACGTACTACAACACGCTGAACTCCAACCAGATCGTGCAGATACCCATTTCCTCCACCTCGGGCTACTCGTCGCGCTTCATCAACGCCGGCAAGATACGCAACTACGGCATAGAAGCCACCCTGTCCTATACGCCCGTCCGCACCGCCGGAGGCTTTCAGTGGGACGGCACCGTCAACTTCTCGATGAACAAGAGCCGCGTGGAGGACATCAGCGACGAGTATGACCAGTATGTCTACTCTTACGCCGCCATCTACGCCGACCAGGACGCCCGCGTCTATGCCATCGCCAAGGAGGGAGAGCCCATGGGCAACCTCTATGGCACCGGCCTGATGCACACCGAAGACGGACGCCTGATAGTGGACGAGACCGGCCTGCCCGTGGCCGACCCCACGCTGGTGAAACTGGGCAACTATAATCCCGACTTCATCATGGGCTTCTACAACCGCTTTACCTACAAAGGCTTCTCGCTGGACTTCCTTATCGACTGGCACCAGGGCGGAGAGTTCGTGTCGCGCACGTTCGGTATGGGCATGGAGTCCGGCGTGTTGAAAGACACGGAATACCGCGTGCAAGAGGGCATGGTCATCGACGGCGTGGTGTGGAACGAGGCATCGGGCACCTACGTGGAGAACACCACGCCCGTCAGTCCCCGCGACTACTACCGCAACCTCTACCGTCGCTACCACGAGACGCAGAGCACCTTCAGCGCCACCTACGTGAAACTGCGCGAAGTGAAGCTGGGCTACCAGTTCCCCAGCCGGTGGTTTGCCAAGACGCCCATCAAGAAGCTGGCCCTGTCGCTGGTGGGCCGCAACCTCTTCATGTGGACCAAGGGACAGAACTACGTAGACCCCGAATCCATCGCCTACGAGGGCGGCACCGTCACCCCGGGCGTGGAAGAAATGGCCTATCCTGCCACGCGCAGCATCGGCTTCAACGTCAACGTGGTGTTCTGACCCCGTAAGTAAACAATCCTTGACCCATTAACCAAACGAACCCGATATGATAAAGATATTCCCCAAGACCACCTTGGCAGCCGGCCTGGTGGCAGCCTTGACGCTGACAACCGGCTGTACTTCGGACTTCGGTTCCATCAATACCGACCGCAACAACCCGACCACGGTGACCTCCGACCTGCTACTGCTGCCCGTCATGCACTCCCTCATACAAGACCAGTTCAACTATGGCGACGGAGCGGCGCTGGGGCACCACCTGTCGCGCACCAACTACAACGAGACCGAGCGGTACGCCTTTGGCACCAACGAGGGAACCTGGAGCGCCTACTATCTGCAGCTGAACAACATCCAGGAGATGAAGCGCGTGGCCGCCCGCGACGGCCAGCCCTCGGCGCAGGCCATTGCCGACATCTGGCGCGCCTTTGCCATCGCGCAGCTCACCGACCTGTGGGGCGACGTCCCTTATTCGGAAGCCGTGCAGGGCGCGGCCGACATCACTCCCGCCTACGATACGCAGGAAGACATCTATACTGCGCCCGACGGCATCATCGACCTGTTGAAGCAGGCCGAAGAGACGCTGAGTTCGAGCAACGACGTCATCCCCTCCGACCTGGTGTATGGCGGCGACCGCCTGCGCTGGCGCAAGTTCGGCAACTCGCTGCGTCTGCGTTACCTTGTCCGCATCAGCAACCGCATCGGTCAGACGCAACTGGACATCCCGGCCGAGATAGCCGCAGTCATGGCCCTGCCCCTCATGGAAGACAACGCCGACAACATGGCGCTCCCCTTCCTGGCCGGCGCGCCCAACCACTGTCCCATCTACGACATGCGCTCGGGCAACTTTGAATACACCCGCATGAGCACCGAGATGGCCCGCATGTGGCACCGTTATGCCGACCCGCGCATCCCCGTGTGGTTTGCTCCTACCACCAACTCCGCTCTGGCCGGGACTGCCGACTATGACGGCGTGCTGGCCGCCTGCTCGTCCACCACGCTCACCGAGATAGGTTATTCGCAGTCCGACGTGTCCATGCTGGGCGACTACTACCGCGCTACGCCCGACGGATGCAGCGCCGTGCTGATGAACTGTGCCGAGGTGAAGTTGTTGCAGGCCGAAGCCGTGGCACGCGGATGGGCCCGGGGCGACGCGCGGCAACTGTATGAGGCCGGTATCCGCCTGTCGATGGAGCAATACGGTCTCGGCCTGCCCGCCGGATATCTGGAGCAGGAGGGCATCGCCTACGACGACAGCCGCGCCTTGGAGCAAATCATGCAGCAGAAGTGGATGGCCCTCTTCATGGTGGGCTACGAGGCTTGGTTCGACTACCTGCGCACGGGGCTGCCCGAGCAAGACGCCATCATCGACAACCGCAATCCCACGGCTGCCGGCGAGGTGCCCTCGCGCTTCTATTACCCCACCGACGAACAGGCCCTCAACCAGGAGAACTACCAGGCGGCCGTCGACCGGCACGGCGGTACGGACGACATCAATACGCCCCTGTGGTGGGAGTGACGCCGAATTCCGTATCTATAAATTTCTATTAGTATGACAGAAATGACAGCAATGAAAAAGACAATCATCATCGCCCTGAGCCTGCTGTTCTGCGCCCTGGCAGGCCGGGCCGAGACAGTGGAAGGGCAAGTGAAGTGCGGCGACCGCGGCCTGGGCGAAGTGCTGGTGACGGACGGATTCAGCTTCGTGGTGACCGACGGCAAGGGACGCTATGCCCTCGACCTCCATCCCCGTGCCGAGTTCGTCTACATCCTGACGCCCAAGGGCTACGTGGCCGACTTCAGTTCGGGCGTGCCCCAGTTCTACCTGCCCGTCGCCCAAGGCCGCAACTCTTACGACTTTGCCCTGCAACCCATGAAGGGCGACCCCGACCGCTTCGCCATGATGACCCTGGCCGACACGCAACTGGACACCGAGGCCGACGTGCGCCGCCTCATGTCCGAGACTTTGCCCGACCTGCAGGCCACCTTGGCCCTCTATGCCGACAGCGTGCAGACGGCGGGCATCCTGCTGGGCGACATCTCGTGGGACAACTACGTGCGCAATGCGGACTACAAGGACTTTGTCCGCCGCCTGGGCATACCCGTCTATCCCGTCATCGGCAATCACGACTTCGACAAGTACCTCGAGCCCGCCGAGGGCGCCGACTTCGCCCACATCTACAAGAAAGAGTTCGGCCCCCTGTACTACGCCTTCCAGCTGGGCGACGTCTACTACATCGTGCTCAACAACCTGCAGTACACCGGCCACAAGAAGTCGCGCGCCACGCTGGAGCAGGCCGACCAGATGCACTGGCTGGAACTGCTGCTGAACTGCGTGTTGCAGCAGGACAAGCAGGTGATGGTGGCCATGCACGCCCCGCTGAAGCCCGCCCCCGAGCGGCCCCTCATCCCCGGTGGCGAGAAGCTGAAGCAGATGCTGATGAACAAGTTTCACGCGCAGATTCTCTCCGGACACTTCCACCGCAACACCAATACCGACATCGGCGCCGACATCCTGGAGCACAACGTGGGCGCCGTGTGCGGCACGTGGTGGAACGGGGATACCGGCTCGGACGGCACGCCCAACGGCTACCAGGTGTTCGAGGCCGACGGCCCGGACATACGCTGGTATTACAAGTCCGTGGGGCACGACCGCGACTATCAGTTCAAGTTCTATCCGCGCGGGCGGGTGATGGACAGGCCCGACGCCGTGGTGGTGAAGGTGTGGAACTGGGACGAGGCCTGGCGCGTACGCTGGTATGAAGACGGACGCTTTATGGGCGACATGGACCGCTTCTATTCCTACGACCCCGACTATCTGGCCCACCTCAATGGCCGGCGTGCCGTGGCCGACTATACGCCTGCCCGCACCGACCGCTATTTCTCGGCCATCCCCTCGCCGGGGGCCAAGGTGGTGCGCATCGAGGTGGAAGACCGCTTCGGGCGCGTCTATACCGGCGAATATCCCGTGCAGTGACCCTGCCGGGTTTCCCCTCCTTTGTCGGCCGGCCGCAGGTGCGGGCCGGCAAGGGGGCGGGGGCGTCGGAGTGTAAAGGGATGTAAAAGCAGGGCGGGCGTTTCTTAAAGCATGTTATAAAACATACTTTTTCTCCCGTTTTGTTTGGTAGTATCGGAAAAGTCCGTACCTTTGCACTGTGTTTTTCATGGTATTAGATTTAAGGTTAACAAAGGTTGGGCTCAGCGGAGCCCTTTTTTTATGCCCGTATGCGCCGGGTGGGGCGACGCGGCGGGCGGATGCCGTGAGGAGGGTTCTTTCGGATCAGCGGATAATCCCGGTTGGCGATAGAAATTCTCAAGAATATTGAGTAGCCAGTCTGAACATAAAGAACCTGATATCTCCAACTCCCCTGAATAGTGATCGGAATGCCTTGATTTTCGCATTGAAGGATTCCG
>CASENE010000020.1 GCA_949289265.1 uncultured Bacteroides sp. | reverse complement strand
TTTCTCATGGCTGGAAAACTTCAGAAGGCTGACCATCGATTATGAATTCCTTGCTGAAACCGCAGAAGCTATGGTACAGATTGCATTCATCCAAATCATGCTTAACAAATTTATCGAATGAAATCAAAACAGCTTCTAAAAACTTAGGCCTTGCCTTGATTGCATTAAGAGACAACCTCCTTGCTACCTTGACAAGAAAAAGATGGCACCTTTTCTATTCTCTTCCTTATCTGAAAGATGGTACAAAGTACGGCATTTTTCCCCGATAGATGGGAAGGAAGCGGCTTAGCAAGTCTTACTGGAAGTGTTATTTAGTCTTACCGTCCCTCCTATTTCATGCTGCCCTGCCTGCCATATCCAGGAAAATTGATTTATCTTTGTCCTGCCAAACAGGAATAAGAAGATACGTATGACACATCCGACTGATGGGCAGGACTTCGACCAGTTGTTCTGCCACATATCCACACTGATAGAAGGATCGCGCCGCCAAGTAAAGACGGCGGTAAACGTGGCCATGGTTCGCACCTACTATGGCGTAGGCCACTACATCGTGCAATACGAGCAGGGAGGGAACCCCCGCGCAGCGTATGGCAAAGAAGTGCTGAAACGCCTTTCGGCAAGGCTGACGGAGCGATACGGGGAGGGCTGGTCGTTGGAAACCTTGCACAAATGCATCAAGTTCTACAATGTATATTCAAAAAGTGTCCACAGTGTAGACAGTTTTTCCAACGTCCTCTCATGGAGCCACTACCTGGTGCTGATGCGCGTTGCCGATGACGCCGAACGGAGCTTCTACGAAATAGAGTGCGCCCGCCAGCAATGGAGCGTCCGCCAACTCCAGCGGCAAGTAGGCAGCAGCCTGTACGAGCGGTTGGCACTGAGCCGCAACAAGGAAGAAGTGATGCGTCTGGCCAACGAAGGACAAACGATGGAAAAACCTGACGACATCATCAAAAACCCGCTGACGCTTGAATTCTTAGGGCTGAAGCCACAGGCCGTTTATACAGAAACCCGCCTTGAACAGGCCATCATCGACAAGATGCAAATGTTTCTGCTGGAGATGGGGCGCGGCTTCCTGTTTGAAGCACGTCAAAAACGGTTTACTTTCGACGAAGAACATTTCTTTGTAGACCTGGTCTTTTACAACAGACTGTTGCGGTGCTACGTGCTGATAGACTTGAAAACAGACCGCCTGAGCCACCAGGATTTGGGACAGATGCAGATGTATGTCAACTATTTCGACCGTTATGTAAAGCAGGATTTCGAGAATCCCACCATCGGTATCCTGTTGTGCGAATCGAAAAACGACGCGCTGGTAGAACTGACATTGCCCAAGGATGCCCATATCTACGCACAGCAATATGCCCTCTATCTGCCGGATAAAGCTCTGCTGCAAAGCAAGCTGAAGGCATGGATTGAAGAGTTTGAAGAAGCCGCCGACCAATAATCCGCCCTGCATTCTCATGAAACTGCCCTCGAAATACATCGCCCTCGTGGTCGTCCTCTCGCTTGCGGCCATCTTCGCCTACCAGGCCTACTGGCTGGTGAACCTCTACCGCACGCAACGGCAGGCCGTGGAGCGCAACATCAACGAAGCCTTGCGCATGAGCGACTACAACGAAATCATCCTCCGCATCGACCGGCTGGACCGGGACTCTACCGAACACGGCGAGGTGTCCGTCAACGCCGGGTTCAACAACGATACTCCCTACGTGGAGAGCCGCACCATCGTCACCGAACAGAAGGGCGACTCCACGCTCATCAACCTGACGCAGCAGAGCGTGAAGGACACGGCACACATGCAGTCGTCCCTGCACACCAGCGACATGGGCTTCCTCTTCGGACGGAAGAACACGATGCAGGAACTGGCCGCCTACTTCCAACGCGGGCTGCACGGCGGCCTGGATGTATTGAACGACCCTGACTTCCAGGCTTACGACAGCCTGCTGGCCGAAGAGTTGAGACAGGCGGATATCACGGCCGATTATCGCCTGGAGCATCTGCACCGGGGCGAGACCTGCGACTCCTGCTATGTGTTCACCGACACGCTGGCCGTGGGCGGCACGCAGGGATATGTGCCCTCGCCCCGGGCCGTGACCTACGATTATGCCTACGACCTGCACAACCATTGGCTCTATCGCCTCACCATGGAGCCGGTGGACGGCCTCGTGCTCCGGCAGATGGCGGGCATACTGGCCACATCGGCCTTCATCCTGGTGGTGCTGGGGTTCTCCTTCTGGTACCTCATCCGCATCCTGCTGCGCCAACGCACCTTGGAGGAGATGAAGGACGACTTCACCAACAACATCACCCACGAACTGAAGACGCCCATCGCCGTGGCCTACGCCGCCAACGACGCCCTGCTGAACTTCGGTGCAGATGCCGACGCAGCCAAACGCAACCG
>CASENE010000019.1 GCA_949289265.1 uncultured Bacteroides sp. | reverse complement strand
CCCCCCGCCGACGACGCTCTGCCGCCCGTCCCCGCCGGACTGGAGGCACGCCTGGAGGCCGCCATCGACCGCCGCGCCTCCGCCTCGCGGCGCCTCCGGCTGAGGTGGGCAGCCATAGCCGCCTCGCTCCTGCTGGCCGCCGGACTGGGACTGGGCCTGGCGGAGATGCGCCGCCCCGCCGTGCCACAAGACACCTTCACCAACCCCGAGGACGCCCACCGCGCCTTGCAGGCCATCTTCACGGAGATAGCACAGACCTGGGGCGAAAGCATGGAGCAGCTGGAGGCCTCGCAAAGGGACATCATGGCGGCCAACCGAGAGATACGCAACGAGCTGATGCAGTGCGGAGACGGGGGAAACGCCTGCCTCCCGCACCCGGCAGACCAATCATCCCATAAAACACATATGCAATGAAAAACTTAAGACTTTACCTGGCCCTCGCGGCCATGCTCCTGCCCCTCTGCGGCTGGGCGCAAGCAAAGCTGTTCGACAAGTACAGCGACATGAAGGACGTGAAGTTTGTCTACATCTCGAAAGCCATGCTCGACATGGGGCCGCACTACTTCACCGACTTCTACATCGGGTCGGCGGCCAAGAGGCTCAACGCCGTCCACGTCCTCTCCACCACCAACGCGAACGTGTATAAAGAGATGCTGAAGGACATCCGCAACCTGCTCAAACAGTCCAGGTACGAACTGCTGCTGAAGCAAAAAGGCGCCAACTCCAGCGCCGAGTTCTACACCGCCAAGAGCAACGGCCGCATCAAGGAACTGGTCATACTGGGCATCAAAAAAGGCAAATTGCTGCGCTTCATGCACTTGGAAGGGAACATGACGGAAAGCGACGTGAAGAACATCCTGCTCTACGAGGGCACTTCCAGCATCGACACTCCCCAAACTGTCCCCTACTGGAAAGACCTGCTTGGATGGGAAGGCCTGGCTGACCTGGGCAGCCTGGAAAGCCTGAAGGACTTGGGCAACCTGAAGTGCCTGGACAGCCTGGAGGAACTGGAGAAGTACATGGACGGGGATGCCTGGAAGGAGTTCAACAAACAGATGGAGAACCTCCGGGAGAGCCTGAAGGACCTGGACGTGGAGAGACTGAACTGAACACCGGGAGGATATAAAGTAGAGAGGCGCGGGAATCCCCGCGCCTCTCTACTTTATAGGTATGCAGTCCGCCTTATTCCTCACTCTTCAGGGCCTCGAAGACTTTAGCCTCCAGCTCCTCGGCCAGTTCCGGATTGTCCATGATGACCTGCTTGGCCGCATCGCGTCCCTGTGCCAGCCGGGTGTCGTTGTAGCTGAACCACGAGCCGCTCTTTTTGATGATGCCCAGTTCCGAACCCAGATCGATGATTTCTCCCGAACGCGAGATGCCCTCGCCAAACATGATGTCGAACTCGGCGCGACGGAAGGGAGGAGCCACTTTGTTCTTCACAATCTTCACCTTAGTCTGCCGGCCCAGCACTTCGTCGCCGTTCTTGATGGCTTGGCCCGGACGGATGTCGATGCGCACCGAAGCGTAGAACTTCAAGGCATTGCCGCCCGTGGTGGTTTCGGGGTTGCCGAACATCACGCCTATCTTCTCGCGCAGCTGGTTGATGAAGATGCACGTGGTGCGAGTCTTGCTGATGGCCGACGTCAGTTTGCGCAGGGCCTGCGACATGAGGCGCGCCTGGAGTCCCACCTTGTTGTCGCCCATGTCGCCTTCTATCTCGGCCTTGGGCGTCAGGGCAGCCACCGAGTCGATGACAATGATGTCCACCGCCGACGAGTTTATCAACTGGTCGGCAATCTCCAAAGCCTGCTCTCCGTTGTCCGGCTGCGAAATGAGCAGGTTGTCCACGTCCACGCCCAGCTTGGCTGCATAGAAACGGTCGAAAGCATGCTCTGCGTCGATGAAGGCAGCGATGCCCCCCGCCTTTTGCGCCTCGGCAATGGCATGTATCGCCAAAGTGGTCTTACCGGAGGATTCCGGCCCGTAGATTTCGATGATACGTCCGCGGGGATATCCGCCTACACCCAACGCGGCATTCAGTCCGATAGAGCCGGTGGGGATGACCTCAATGTGTTCCACTTCCTGACTGCCCATGCGCATGATGGAGCCCTTGCCGAAGTTCTTCTCAATCTTTTCCATTGCCATCTGCAGTGCCTTCAGCTTTTCGCTGGAAGGCTGCTGGGAGGCGATGTTTTCTGTATCAAACAGTTCGTCTTTCTTAGCCACGCTGTATAAAAATTAAAGGGTTATTCATTTGGATTGCAGTATCTGCGAAGCATGCTCCTTCGTCTTGATTTCCTTGGGGGTAATGATGCGTTCGACGATGCCCTCTTCGCTGATGATGAAAGTGGTGCGGAAGGTGCCCATATACTTGCGTCCGTACATGCTCTTTTCGCCCCACACACCGAACTGCTCCACCAGCTTCTTCTCCGTGTCGGCCACCAGGTGGAAGGGAAGGGCGTTCTTCTCGATAAACTTTTGGTGCGACTTTTCGCCGTCCACACTGGCGCCTATCACGGCATAGCCGGCCTGTTGCAGGGCGTCGTAGTTGTCGCGCAGGTTGCACGCTTCGGCGGTGCAGCCCGAGGTACTGTCCTTCGGATAGAAATACAATACGACCTTCTTTCCTTTATAATCGCTCAGGCGGATTTCCCGCCCCTGCTCGTCCGTGCCCAACAGGTCGGGCGCTTTGTCTCCTATATTCATGACTCTTCTTGTTTTCGTTGGTTAAAGTTCCAAATCGCCGTCGAACACTTCGTGCCAGGGCAATCCCTGCCGGTTGAGCTGTTCCATGAAGGGGTCGGGGTCAAATTCTTCCACGTTCCACACGCCCGGCCGCTTCCACAGACCCTTTACGAACATCATGGCGCCAATCATGGCGGGCACGCCGGTGGTATAGCTGACGCCCTGCATGCCAGTCTCGCGGTAGGCGGCTTGGTGACTGCAGTTGTTGTAAACGTAATACGTGCGCTCCTTGCCGTCTTTCAGGCCGCGGATGCGGCAACCGATGGATGTCTCGCCTTCGTAGTTCTCGCCCAGGTCTTGCGGATTGGGGAGGACGGCTTTAAGGAACTGCAGGGGCACAATCTTCATGCCGTTGTAGTCGATGGGGTCGATGCGGGCCATGCCTATGTCCTGGATGACGCGCAGGTGGGTCAGGTATTCCTGGCCGAAGGTCATCCAGAAGCGGGCGCGCTTGATGGTGGGGAAGTTCTTCACCAGCGACTCCAGCTCTTCGTGGTAAAGCAGGTAGGAGTCGCGCGGGCCGATGTTGGGATAGGTCAAAGCCTTGTGAATCTCCAGCGGCTTCGTCGTTATCCACTGCCCGTTTTCGTAGTAGCGGCCGTTCTGAGTGATTTCGCGGATGTTTATTTCGGGATTGAAGTTGGTGGCGAATGCCTTGTGATGGTTGCCGGCGTTGCAGTCCACGATGTCCAGATACTGGATTTCGTCGAAGTGGTGCTTGGCGGCATAGGCGGTATAGACGCCGCTCACGCCCGGGTCGAACCCGCACCCCAGGATGGCCGTCAGCCCAGCTTCCTCAAAGCGTTGCTTGTAGGCCCATTGCCAACTGTACTCGAAGTGGGCCACGTCCTTGGGCTCGTAGTTGGCCGTGTCCAGATAGTTGACGCCCGTCTGCAGGCAAGCCTCCATAATAGTCAGGTCCTGGTAGGGCAATGCCACATTGATCACGATGTCCGGATGGAAGTCATTAAACAGCTTTACCAGCTCGTCCACCCGGTCGGCATCGACCTGCGCGGTCCGGATGGCAGGGTTGCCGATGGCTTTCACCACGGCGTCGCATTTTGATTTCGTGCGGCTGGCAATCAGGATGTCGGTAAAGACATCGGGATTCTGGGCTACTTTGTGTGCTACAACGGTACCTACGCCGCCCGCACCAATGATAAGAACTTTGGCCATGTCTTTTCTCGTCTTTAATATTAAATATGAAAGGATATGTTCCGGAGAGAGTCCGGCATTATCGAGGACAAATATACGGTTAAATTCTTACGTGAGCAAAGAAAGCCGGAGATAAAAAGAGACGGAAGGCATCCGCGCGGCGCTTCCCGACCGCCCGACCTGGGATTATAACGCCCGCTTGCTGGGACTATAATCCCAGCGAGCGGGGACTATAACGCCAGCAAGCGGGAATTATAATGCCAGCAAGCGGGAATTATAATGCCAGCAAAAAGGGGTTACAAGACAGGCAGAAGGGGGTTACAAGACAGGCAGAAGGGGGTTACAAGGCCGGCAGAAGGCTGTCTTACCCCTGCGCGGCAAGGGCCAGCGGCCAGGCACAGCGCAACGCTTGCGCCGACACGGCCAGCACCATCATCAGCCCCTCCGCCCTGCGGTTGACCGACACGGCCCGGAGCATGTCCGCCGTGTGCAGCGGACGGTTGTTGACGCCGATATAGGGTTTCCAGACCTCCTCGCCAAAGTAGTCGTGCGGCCCGCCAAAGCGGCAGTCCAGGATGCCTGCCAGGGCCGACTCGGGATAGCCTGCGTTGGGACTGGCGTGTTGGCGTCCATAGCGCGCCACAAACTTCCACAGCCCCGGACGGCCCGACGCCAACAGCATGAGCAGGGCGGTGAGGCGGGCGGGGACGAAGTTGGCCACGTCGTCCATCCTTGCCGCGAAACAGCCGAAGAGGCGATAACGCTCGTTGCGATAGCCCACCATGCTGTCCAGCGTATTTACCATCTTGTAGGCCATCATGCCCGGCACGCCCAGGAGGATATACCAGAACAAGGGAGCGACGACCCCGTCGCTCAGGTTTTCGGCCAAGGTTTCCAACGCAGCGGTGCGGACCTCTTGAGGCGAGAGTTGCTGCGTGTCGCGCCCCACGATGCGGGCCACCTGCCTGCGGCCCGCATCCACCGAGCGGTCGACAGCACGGAACACGGCCCGCACCTCGCGCACCAGCGTGGTCCCGGCCAGGCAGTAGAATATCAACACGGTCTCCACAGCCGCCTTCAGCCAAGGGTCGCCAAGGCCCCACAGCAAGACGCGGGTCAGCCCGTAGGCCGCGCCCACCAGCAAGACGGCCACCGCCGCCCCCTTCAGCCGGCGGCGCAGCCCGCAGTTGAAGCGATGTTCGCACCAAGCGATGGCGCGCCCGAAGAGCACGACGGGATGAGGCAGCCACGCCGGGTCGCCCAGAAGCCGGTCGAGCGCCCAGGCGCACAACAGGGGAAGCACCAACCACAGACATTCCATGCCGCTCATCCCTCCAGCCATTCGCCCAAGGCCGCCACCAGCCGCTCGTTGTCTGCCGCCCGCTGCGTGGACAGGCGGAAAAAGGCATCGTTCAGCCCCTCGAAGTTGGAAGCGTCGCGGATGAGGAGGCCGTGCCGACGGGCCAAATAATCTTTCAAAGCCGAAGAACGCCCCGTGCGGAGGCGCGCCAGGAAGAAATGCGTGTCCGACTCCCACACCTCCACGCCGCCGGTAGCCCGCAACAGGGAGGCGAACCGCTCTTTCTCCCGCAGGCATCCCTCCAGGTCGAAGGGAACGGCCCCGGGATGAGCCGTCAGGAAGAGACCTGCCTCCAGCGCCACGGCGTTCACCGACCAAGGCATGCGGTGCGTGCGCAGATGCTCCATCAGCGGGGCCGGCCCCGTGAGGTAGCCCAGACGCAGGCCGGGCATGGCGTAACGCTTGGTCAGGGAATGAAGCAGGAGCACGTTGGGATAGTCCGAAGCCTCGCGCGCCGAGAAGAGAGGCCGGAGAGTGAAGTTCTCATAGGACTGGTCGACGACGAAGACAACGTGGGGATGCCGTTCGACTAGCGCGGCCAGCGCGTCTTTCTCCACCACCGTGCCCGTAGGATTGTTGGGGTTGCAGAGCCATACCATACGCACGTCTTCGGGCAAACGCCCATGGGCAGGCCATTGGTAGAGCGACACCACCCGGTGACCGCAGATGCGGCAGGCGTCGGCATACTCGCTGAAGGTGGGTTGCAGCACGGCGCTCTTCGCTCCCGCAAAGGCCTGGGCCGCCAGATAGATGGCCTCCGTGGCTCCGTTGGTCACGCAGACATTGTCGGGCGCCAGGCGCAACAACCGGGCCAGGCGGCTCTCGAGCGTGAAGGGCCTGGGCTCGGGATAACGGGAAAGCACCTCCCCCACCCGTCCGCTCAAATGGGCGGCCAGCGGAGCCGGGTCAATCCAGTTGGTCAGGTTGGAACTGAAATTGCACTCAATGGGCCGGTCGTAAGTATATAAGTCGTCTCCGTGTCCTTCTATCATATTCGGTCAATATTAAACGTATTCTGAATGTCCGCACTTAACCAAGCAAGGAGGTAAGAGGAGTTACAGGGAGGCTGAAGAAGTTTATAGGCCAATACGTTGGCGAACTATTGGCTTCTAACTCCTTGGGCGAAACGATAATTTCCCCTAACTACTTCTGACTGTCGGCTCTTTGCGGAGATTCACATAAAGAGTATGGAGCGTCGTGTTCTGCGCCTTGAACGGGACGGGCCGACATCCGGTCTTGCCGGGAAATGCGGCAAAGGGCCGCGGTCCGGATGCTCTTGTCCACATCGCTGCCCGTACCGACCAACATGAGGGGGTGAAGCGCCTGCATAAACAGGGGGTTAGAACCAATAGATGTAAGCCAACGTGGCCACGCTGATGACTACCCAAAGCAACACGCCCTGCACCAGCGGCTTGACGCCCACCGCCTTGAGCACGTCGCGCGAGAGGGAAGCACCGATAAAGAAGAGGGTTATGGTAAGCATCTTGCGGGCAAAGTCGTTGATGAACGAGCCGATTGCGATGCCCGTCTCCGTGCGTCCCAGCACGTAGGTATTGAACACCATGGCCAGCACGAAGAAAAGGATGAACCAGGGCATATACATTTTCTTCCCCTTGCTCTTGAAAATAAGCGAAGTGACGATGGCCAAAGGGATAATCCACAAGGCACGGGTCAGCTTGATGGTGGTGGCCACCTGCAGGGCTTCTTCTCCGTAAGCCGCCCCGGCACCCACCACAGAGCTGGTGTCGTGGATGGCAATGGCCGCCCACGTGCCGAACTCATGCTGCCCCATGTCCAACGCATGGCCGATGACGGGGAAAATGAACAAGGCGATGGCATTGAGGATAAAGATGGTACCCAACGCTACGGACATCTCCTCGTCTTTGGCCTTCAGCACGGGGCCGACGGCAGCAATGGCGCTTCCGCCGCATATGGCCGTACCGGAAGAGATGAGGTACGACGTATTGCGGTCCACCTTCAGGCACTTGCGCCCGATGAACCAACCGATGATCAGAGTGCCTACCACAGACAGGATGGTGAACTCCATGCCCTCCTTGCCCGAAGCCAACGATGCGTGCAGATTCATGCCGAAGCCCAGCCCGACTACTGAATATTGCAGAAGGTACTTCGACATCTTCTTGTTAAACTTGGGATGAGCCTGGCCGCATATCAACGCGAAGGCCAACCCCAGAAATAAAGCCACAGGAGGAGTTACCCAACCCACGTAGGCAGACAAACCGGGCACGTAATCCAGCATCAGACACACGAAAAGCACGGCCAGGATGACGACATAGACGGACTTCCGTCTGGCCTGCAAAAATGTTTGGTTTTCAGTCATAACGATTGGTTAAATATCAGACGTTGCTTTCAAAGCGGGCGCAAAGGTACGGCTTTTTGCCGGATTTACAAATCCTCCGGCGCAATCCCCCAGACGTGCATCAACGAATAGGTGACCAAATCCGCACGACAAGGCAAGCCACCGTCCGGCTCTTCCAGCAAGAAGCAGAGGGCTTTGCCAAGAGCCTTCTCGTCTTCGGCCTCCAGTGTGAAGTCGCGGAAGGTCTTACGCAGTTTTTCGCCGTATTCATAGAAGTCGGGCACCAGCAAGAGATGCTCCACTTCTTGAGCATCAAGCGCCAGCTTCGCCAGTTCGCAGAAAAGGTCTGCGCGCGTCACCATGCCCGCCGAAGGCACTACGGAAAAAGAGAACTCGCCAAGCGGTGTCCGACAGGCTTTCCCATCCAACTCTTCCAACAGGCCGGGCGCACATCCCTGCAAAGCATGTACTCCTTCGTCTGCCACCAAAAGAATCTGTACGACACGACCCTCTCCACGCAGTCCTCCGTCTAACGCAAGACAGAGCAACCAGGCTACCAAATCCGTGTCTGGCAGCGTGCGTCCCAGCCGCTCGGCCAACAAACGCTTGGCGTTGTAAACCGTATCATTCAAGAATGTCACATCCAACAGGAGGACATCCGGAGTAAATGTAATGTGTTTTTTTTCCATTATCAAACAATCATTCGATTAAAAGATTATACGATTCAAATCAAGTCCTTAAGGCACTCGCTTCCTCAATAAAGCAACACGCCTGCCGCCCCGCAAAGCACAATCATCAGAATGGGATTTACCTTGTACTTCTTCGTCCCCACGAAGGCCACAACAAAGATGAGACAACTGATGAGGAACGAACGGGTGTCGTCCGTAGGCGAGCCGAAGTTCTCGACATTCATCAGCACCAGCGCAGCCGAAGCCAACAAGCCTACCACTGCCGGACGCAACCCGCTGAAGACGGCTTCCACCGCAGGATGCTTTTGATACTTCAGGAAGAAACGACTGATGGTAAGCATCAGGATAAACGAAGGAAGCACCACGGCCAACGTGGCCAACGCCGATCCTACCACGCCCCACCCCATGCCGTAACCGGCACCGACAATGGCATCATAGCCCACGTAGGTAGCGGAGTTTATGCCAATGGGGCCGGGCGTCATCTGACTGATGGCCACAATGTCGGTAAACTCCTGCGCGGTGAGCCACCCGTGGCGCGTCACCACTTCGCCCTGAATCATCGAAAGCATGGCGTAGCCTCCGCCAAAGCCAAAGAGGCCAATCTTGAAGAAGGTATAAAAGAGTTGTAAGAAAATCATCGGTGTTTAGTAGAGATTAAAAATAAAAGATGAAGGATTTAAAGAACGGAAGACATCAACTCCCACTTCCTTTCTTCTTCCTGCTTATCCGCCCATAGACGAATCCGCCCACGCCCGCAGCAATGATAATCCAAATGGGCGAGAAACCCAGCAACCAGATAAGCAAGGCCGATACGACGGGAATCCACACATTATACCGGTTGATTCTGGCCGACTTAGCCATGCTGAACGTAGGAGCGGCAATCAGAGCCACCACGGCCGGACGGATGCCCTTGAAAATACGCTCCACCACCGCGTTGTCTTTGAAGTTATGGAAGAACAAGGCGATGGCCAGGATGATGAGGAACGAAGGCAACACCGTGCCAAGCGCCGTAACAATACTTCCGGGTACTCCCTTCAGGCGATAACCGATAAAGATGGAGATATTCACTGCCAGTATGCCGGGCGACGACTGGGAAATAGCCAACAGGTCGATGAAGTCCTCCTTGGACAGCCAGCCGCGCTTGGTCACAATCTCGTCTTCAATGAGCGGCACCATGGCATAACCTCCACCGATGGTGAAAGCGCCGATCTTGAAGAATATGGAAAAAGCTTGAAGATACAGATTCATAGCATCACGTCAAAAAAGCAGAGACGCGGCATACCCGCGTCTCCTCTGTTTCATAAACAAGCCAGTACAACCGCTCACTTCCAGAGTTTCTCTTCCACCCACTTGCGGGCATTGACAAAGGCTTCTATCCACGGCGTGACTTGGTCGGTTTTAACACGGTCGGCGGGATAACAAGCATTTTGCCAGGGGAAAATGGCACGCTCCAAGTGGGGCATGATGGCCAGGTGACGGCCGTCGGCACTGGCCACGGCAGCGGTCGCATAGTCCGAGCCGTTGGGATTGCCGGGATACTCGTCGTAACTGTATTTCGCCACGATGTTGTAGTGAGCCTCGTCGTAAGGCATAGAGAACTTGCCTTCGCCATGTGCCACCCAAATGCCCAGCTTGCTGCCGCTCAGCGAACCGAACATCACACTGCGGTTCGTCGGAATGGTAACGCCCAGGAAGCGGCTCTCGAACTTGTGCGAGTCGTTGTGTAACATGCGGATGCGCTTGTCGTCTTCGGGAGCGATAAGGTTCAGTTCCATCATCAACTGGCAGCCGTTGCACACGCCGAGCGAAAGAGTGTCTTCGCGGGCATAGAACCGATCGAGAGCTTCCTTGCCCTTGGGGTTGAAGAGGAAAGCGCCTGCCCATCCCTTGGCCGAGCCCAATACGTCGGAATTGGAGAAACCACCGCAGAAGACAATCATGTTCACATCGTCCAGCGTCTCGCGCCCGCTCACCAGGTCGGTCATGGTGACGTCCTTCACGTCGAAGCCTGCCAGATAGAGCGAGTAAGCCATTTCACGCTCGCCGTTGGTGCCCTTTTCGCGGATGATGGCGGCACGGATGCCCGTCGGCGTGCGACGGTCGGGGCTGATGCCATAGGTAGAGAGCTTGCCGGTGAAGCCGGGTTGGAAGACCAGTTCCACAGGCTGCATCTTGTAGTTCTCATAGCGTTTTCTGGCACATCCGTTCATAGACTGCTTGCGGTCGAGCAGGTAAGAAGTAGAATACCACACGTCGCGCAGATAGTCGATGCCGAACTGATAGGTAGCGATGTCTTTGGTCACAAGGACGTGGCGTTCTTCGGTAGGTTTGCCCAGTTTGACGTAGCCCACGCCAGCTTCTTCCAACACCTTCTTCACCTCCTCCTTGTGCTTGTTGCTGACTTGGATGACTACGCCGGGATTCTCGGCAAAGAGTATCTTGATAATATCGGGCTCTTTGATTTTATCAAGGTTGATTTGCAAGCCTCCCTCTACGTTGGAGAAGCACATTTCGAGCAGCGTGGTGATAAGACCGCCGGCCGAGATGTCGTGTCCTGCCAGGATGAGGCCGCGGTTGACCAGTTCCTGAATGGCTTGGAAAGCATCGCGGAAATAGTCCGGATTCTTCACCGTAGGCACGTCGCTTCCCACCTTGCCCAGGCTTTGGGCGAAGGCCGAGCCGCCCAGTTTCAAGGCGTCGAAACTGAAGTCAATGTGGTAGAGCGTGGTGTGCGGGTCGTTGACCAGAACGGGCGAAACCACCTTCTTCACGTCGCTCACCTCGCCACCGGCCGAAACGATGACCGTGCCCGGAGAGATCACCTTGCTGCCGTCGGGGTATTTCTGCGTCATAGAAAGGGAATCTTTCCCCGTGGGGACGTTGATGCGCAGGGCGCAGCAGAAGTCGCTCAACGCCTGCACGGCGGTATAGAGACGAGCGTCTTCGCCCTCCTGCGAGCGGCAGGGCCACATCCAGTTGGCGGAGAGGGAAACGGTGTCCAGTCCGTCGGCCAGGGGCGCCCAGACGATGTTGGTCAGCGCCTCGGCCACGGAGAGCACGGAACCGGCCTTCGGGTCGGCCAGTCCGGCTTGCGGTGCATGGCCCAGGGCGGTGGCGATGCCTTTCTCGCCGCGGTAGTCGAGGGCCACCACGCCGCAGTCGCTCAACGGCAACTGAAGTTCGCCCACGCACTGCTGGCGGGCCACCTTGCCCGTCACGGAGCGGTCTACCTTGTTCGTGAGCCAGTCTTTGCAAGCCACGGCCTCGAGTTGGAGCATGTTGGCCACGTATTCATGTATCTTGCGGAGTTCGTATTCGGGCATCGCGTACCGATGTTCCACGGTCTTGTCCACCATGTAGGTCTTGGGCGAGGAGCCGAACATCTGGCTGACGGCCAGGTCGAAGGGGCGGACGCCGTCGGCTTGCTGGAAGGCAAAGCGGTGGTCGCCCGTGGTCTCGCCCACGACGTACATCGGGGCGCGCTCGCGCTCGGCAATCTTGGCCACGTGTTCGATGGCCTCTTCCTTGATTAAAAGTCCCATGCGCTCCTGGCTTTCGTTGGCGATGATTTCCTTAGCCGAGAGCGTCTTGTCGCCGATAGGTAACTTGCTCATATCTATCAGTCCGCCGCACTCCTCCACCAGTTCGGAAAGGCAATTGACGTGTCCGGCCGAACCGTGGTCGTGGATGGAAACTACGGGATTCGTATCTTCCTCGCAGAGGGCGCGCACCACGTTGTAGGCACGCTTCTGCATCTCGGCGTTGGCGCGCTGCACGGCGTTCAGTTCGATGCCGCTGCTGTAGCGTCCGGTATCTACGGACGACACGGAGCCGCCGCCCAGGCCGATGCGGTAGTTGTCGCCGCCCATCACCACAATCTTGTTGCCGGCCTCGGGCGTGCCTTTCTGGCAATCGCGCTCGGTGCCGTAGCCCACGCCGCCGGCCAGCATGATGACCTTGTCGTAGCCGTAGACAGGAGCATCATTGGCTACGAGTGACGAGCTACAAGCTACGTCGTCCTTACTTGCATCTTCACTTGTAGCTCGTAGCTCGCAGCTCGCAGCTTTATCCGTAGCTCCTTCCTGGTGCTCGAAAGTCAGTACCGAACCGCAGATGAGCGGCTGGCCGAACTTGTTGCCGAAGTCGCTGGCGCCGTTGGAGGCCTTGATGAGGATTTGCTCGGGCGTCTGATAGAGCCACTTGCGCACGGGCAGAAGTTCTTCCCACGGACGGCCTTCCTCGGCGCGGGGATAGGAAGTCATGTAGACAGCCGTGCCGGCGATGGGCCACGAGCCCTTGCCGCCGCCCATGCGGTCGCGGATTTCGCCGCCCGTGCCGGTGCTGGCGCCGTTGAACGGTTCTACGGTGGTGGGGAAGTTGTGTGTCTCGGCCTTGAGGGAGATGACGCTCTTGATGTCCTTCACCTGGAAGAAGTCGGGCTTGGAGTGGTCGGCAGGGGCGAACTGTTCGACTACGGGTCCCTCGGCAAAGGCTACGTTGTCCTTGTAGGCCGATATGATTCGGTTGGGGTTCTCCTTGGTTGTCTTCTTGATGAGCTGGAAGAGGGACGATTCTTTCTCTTCGCCGTCGATGATGAACGTTCCGCCGAAGATTTTGTGGCGGCAGTGCTCGGAGTTGATTTGGGCGAAGCCGAACACCTCGCTGTCGGTCAGCGGGCGTCCCAGGTCTTTTTCCACCTTTTTCAGATAATCTATTTCCTCGGGGCTGAGGGCCAGTCCTTCCTGCTCGTTATAGGCTTCCAGGTCTTCGATGTGCAGGATGGGCTCGGGCCGGCGGTTGGTGGTGAACACGTTCTGATCCAGTCCCCGGTACATGCGCTGCAACATGGGGTCGTGGTCGGCGTCCTCGCTCTGCACGGGGAAGTATTCCTCGATGCGGGCGATTCCCTTCAGGCCCATGTTCTGGGTGATTTCCACTGCGTTGGTGCTCCACGGAGTAATCATCTCGCGGCGCGGCCCCACGAAGTATCCCGTGAGGTTCGCCTCGGCCTCGGGGGTAGCCTCCCCGAAGAGCCAACAGAGTTTCTCGTTCTCTGCCCGGTCGGGCGTGTGGTCGCATTCCACGGCAATCACGCTCTGCGACGGAGTTCTGAAAAAGCTAATCATATCTTTCTATTGGGTTATGTATAATGTATCTATATGCGCGTGTCGGACGGCAGTCCGTCAAACTTTTGCAAAGGTACAAGAAAAATATGAAATAGCCGCGCAACAGCGGGCGGAAATGACCGTTTTGCTGCGGTTCTTCCGCGGCAGGCCGCCTCTCCCCCTCCCCGCCCTTCCAAGACGGCCCGGCCGGCCGACATACGCCCTCCCGACGGGGCTTCTATCTCCGGCAAGCGGGGGGTATAATGCCAGCTTCCCGGGACTATAACGCCAGCCTCCTGGGACTATAATGCCAGCAAGCTGGGACTATAACGCCACTAAGCGCTGATAACCAGACCGTTCCCGCAGGGCTCCAGACACCGCCGCCCGGCATCGGAACCACAGGCAGGGAAAACCCATCCACCACCGCGACGGACACCTGCCGATACGCTCGGACGAGGCCCGCCGGACGGGCGCGGAAACAGTGCCCGGCGACATTTTGAGAAACCGTTCCTTTTACTTACCTTTGCGGGAAATTAATGCAAAGGGTGTGTCAAAAGCAGAGGTCACTATCCATTTCCCCTCCTCCCCGGAGGAGGGGTGCCCAACGGGCGGGGTGGTAGGTAAGAAATAAAACCTTATATATAAGCCAACTATACTTCGCTACCACCTCCCCCTTCGGGTACTCCTCCTCTCCGGAGGAGGAGAATTTGGTTACCACTATGCGTTTCGACACACCCCGCCGAACAGCTCGTAACTCTTAAGTAAAAAGACTATGCACATCAGACACTTGCTCATCACCCTCTGCTGCGCTTTGCTGGGCACCGCCCTTTGGGCGCAGACCACGGTGGACGCAGCCCGCCACCCCAAACGCGAATTCCGCGCCGCGTGGATACAAACCGTCAACGGCGCCTACAAGGGCATGACGCCCGAACAGATGAAGCGCACCCTCGTCAGCCAGCTCAACTCCCTGCAAGGGGCAGGCATCAACGTCGTCATCTTCCAAGTCCGCCCCGAAGCCGATGCCCTCTACGCCTCGCGGCTGGAGCCCTGGAGCCGATTCCTGACAGGCACGCAGGGCGTGGCGCCTTCGCCCCTGTGGGACCCGCTTCAATTCATGATTGACGAATGCCACAAGCGGGGCATGGAACTGCACGCCTGGGTGAATCCCTACCGGGTAAAGACGTCGCTCCAGCACGCCCTGGCGCCGACGCACGTCTACCACATCCACCCCGAATGGTTCCTGACCTACGGCAACCAGCTGTTCTTCGACCCCGGCCTGCCCGAAAGCCGCCGGCACATCTGCCTGGTGGTGGCCGACCTGGTGACGCGCTACGACGTGGACGGCCTGCACATGGACGACTATTTCTATCCCTACCCCATCGCCGGCGAAGAGTTTCCGGACAGCGCCTCCTACGCCCGCTACGGCAAGGACTTCCCCGACAAGGCCGACTGGCGCCGCCACAACGTGAACCTGCTCATCCGCGAGCTGCACTACACCATCCGCGAAGCCAAACCCTGGGTAAAGTTCGGCGTGTCGCCCTTCGGCATCTACCGCAACCAGAGCACCGACCCGCTGGGCAGCCGCACCAACGGCCTGCAAAACTACGACGACCTCTATGCCGACGTCCTGCTTTGGGCCCGCGAGGGGTGGATTGACTACAACATCCCGCAACTGTATTGGGAGATAGGACATCCGCGGGCGGACTACGAGACGCTGGTGAAGTGGTGGGCCCTGCATGCGGAAAACCGCCCGCTCTTCATCGGACAAAGCATCGACAACACCATTGCCCACGCCGACCCCGACAACCCCGGCATCAACCAGCTGCCCCGCAAGATGGCCCTGCAACGCAGCTACCAGTCCATCGGAGGCAGCTGCCAATGGTATGCCGCCGCCCTGGCGGAAAACAAGGGACGCTATCGCGACGCGCTGGTGCAGGAATACCACAAATATCCCTCCCTCGTCCCCGTGTTCGACTTCATGGACGACGAAGCGCCGAAGAAGGTGCGCAAGTTGAAGCCCGTGTGGATGGACGACGGCTACATCCTTTGCTGGACAGAGCCCAAATACCGCCACGAGATGCAGCGTGCCGTCCGCTACGTGGTCTATCGCTTTGCCGACAAGGAAGATGTAGACCTGAACGACCCCAGCCATATCGTGGCCATCACCCACATCCCCTTCTACAAGTTGCCATACACGGACGGCAAGACAAAGTATCGCTATGTGGTGACCGCCTTGGACAGGATGTGGAACGAATCAAAATCGGTGTCGAAGAAAGTCAAGCTATAATTTCACATAACTATGAAGGGGAAAAGGAAAGGCTTGCCTTTGTGGGCCGATTTGATTATCTGGCTCGTACTATCGTTCTTCGCTTTCGTGGCATCCGAGGAAGCAGCTACTGCCCTGCTGCCAGGAGTTGACCGGGATGCGCAGATATACTCCCATACATCCACCACACTGGCCGCCCTGCTATTAGGGCTCACCGTACTGGTGCAGCACTGCCTTTTAGACCGCCAGCCATGGCACAGCTTAGGACTGCGATTCAACCGGACATTCATCCGATACGCTCCCTTGTCGTGCGCCGTCCCTGTGGCTATCCTGACAATAGGATTCCTCATTTGCCTGTTGGCAGGATCCACATCCATTTCTTCTGTGCAATGGACAGGATGGGAGTTCGGCATTAGCATTGTATTTTGGATAGTAGCCGCGTTTGCAGAAGAAATCCTGTTACGAGGCTATTTTCAAGCCCGCTTATGCCGGACACGCCTTCATCCGTGGGTAGCCATTGTATTGTCGTCCATTCTTTTTGCAGCAATGCACTTAGGCAATTCACACGTAGCTGTGATTCCGATGATACACTTATTCGTATCCGGCATCTTATTGGGCGCTTTATACTATTATACAGGCAACTTGTGGCTTCCCACCTTGCTGCATAGCGTATGGAACTGGTACCAAGGTTCCATATTGGGGTTCGCGGTAAGCGGAAACAACCTCACTCCGTCCATCATCACCCAACAAGCGCAAGCCCCGGACTGGCTGAACGGAGGAGCATTTGGCTTCGAAGGCTCCCTATTGGGACTCCTCATCCAGATTGCATTGACCGCTTGGTTTATTATCTATTTGTCCCAACACACGAAAAAGGCTTCCTTATGAGCAAACAGCACGAGATAGACGAACAAAGCCTCCGGCAGGCACAACGCCTGTTTGAATCCGGCGACATCCGACGGATAGAGGCAGGCACCACGAAAGGATTGTGCGACATACACCGATACTTGTTTGACGGGCTGTATGACTTTGCCGGGAAAATCCGCACGTTGAACATTGCCAAAGGAGGCTTCCGCTTCGCTAACGCCATGTATCTGGAGGCCATCCTCCCGGTCATCGAGAAAATGCCGGAGCGCACCTTCGAGGAAATCATCGCCAAGTATGTGGAAATGAACGTTGCCCATCCTTTCATGGAGGGCAACGGACGCGCCATGCGCATCTGGCTCGACCTGGAGTTGCGCACGTTGCTCCACCCCGCCTTGACCGACCGGGTGGACGACCGTGAAGTGATATTCAAAGGCATCGAACAATCCTATTATTACGAAGGTTACACCAAAGAGTAAACATTATGTCAGAATCCAACTCCATCCTCATAAAAGGCGCCCGCGTCAACAACCTGAAGAACATCGACGTGGAGATACCCCGGGGCAAGCTGGTGGTCATCACCGGCCTCAGCGGCTCGGGCAAGTCGTCGCTGGCCTTCGACACGCTCTATGCCGAGGGACAACGCCGCTACGTGGAAAGCCTCAGCAGCTACGCACGCCAGTTCTTGGGACGCATGAGCAAGCCGGAGTGCGACTACATCAAGGGCATACCGCCCGCCATCGCCATCGAGCAAAAGGTGAACAGCCGCAACCCGCGCTCCACGGTGGGCACTTCCACGGAAATCTACGAATACCTGCGCCTGCTCTTCGCCCGGGTGGGACACACGTTCAGCCCCGTGAGCGGGCGGGAGGTGAAGAAACACACGCCCGAAGACATCGTGAACTGCATGCTGGAGCACCCCGACGGCACGCGCTACACCGTGCTGGCCCCCATCCTGCTGCGCGAAGGCCGCACCCTGGCCCAGCAGCTGGACATCTACCAGAAGGAAGGCTTCAGCCGGCTGGAAGTGAACGGCAACACGACGCGCATCGACGAATATGAACCGAAGGAAGGCGACACGGTGTTCCTGCTCATCGACCGCGCCGTCGCCTCGCACGACAAGGATGCCATGAGCCGCCTGACCGACTCGGCCGAAACGGCCATGTACGAAGCCGACGGCGCTTGCCTCTTGCGCTTCTACCAGGCAGACGGCAGCACCAGCCTCTACCGCTTCAGCACCAAGTTCGAGGCGGACGGCATCACCTTCGAGGAGCCTACCGACCAGATGTTCTCGTTCAACTCCCCCATCGGCGCCTGTCCCGTGTGCGAGGGCTTCGGCCGCGTGGTGGGCATCGACGAACACCTGGTAGTGCCCAACCGCGCCTTGTCGGTCTACGACGGGGCCGTGGTGTGCTGGCGGGGCGAGAAGATGGGCCAGTGGCGCGACATGCTCATACGCGGGGCGGAGAAAGCGGGCTTCCCCATCTTCACCCCTTATTACGAACTGACCGACGAACAGCGGCGCATGCTGTGGGAAGGCACTCCCTACTTCGAGGGCATCAACGCCTTCTTCAAGATGCTGCAAGAGAACCAATACAAGATACAATACCGCGTCATGCTGGCCCGCTACCGGGGAAAGACCGCCTGTCCGGCCTGCCACGGCACGCGCCTCAAGCCGCAGGCCGGCTACGTGCGCGTGGGCGGGCGGAACATATCGGAACTGGTAGACCTGCCCATCACGGAACTGAAAGCCTTCTTCGACCACCTGAAGCTGAACGACCACGACGCACAGGTGGCCGCCCGCATCCTGGCCGAGATAAACAGCCGCATCCGCTTCCTCATCGACGTGGGGCTGGGCTACCTGACGCTGAACCGCCTGAGCAACTCCCTGTCCGGCGGCGAAAGCCAGCGCATCAACCTGGCCACGTCGCTGGGCAGCAGCCTGGTGGGCAGCCTCTACATCCTGGACGAGCCGAGCATCGGCCTGCACAGCCGCGACACGGACAGGCTGATACGCGTGTTGCGCCAGCTGCAAGAGTTGGGCAACACGGTGGTGGTGGTGGAGCACGACGAGGAAATCATCCGCGCCGCCGACTACATCATCGACATAGGCCCCGACGCCGGACGCCTGGGGGGCGAGGTGGTGTACCAGGGAGACATGAAGGATATTTTAGCTACGAGCTACGAGCTACAGGCTACGAGCAAGAAGCCTGACGGACTTGTAGCTACGAGCGACAAGCAACAAGCTACGAGCAAGAAGCCTGACGGACTTGTAGCTACGAGCGACAAGCAACAAGCTACGAGCAAGAAGCCTGACGGACTTGTAGCTCGTAGCTCGTCACTCGTAGCTGAGAAAAGCTACACCGTGCGCTACCTGCGTGGCGAAGAGACCATTCCTCTCCCCGCGCAACGCCGCCCGTGGAACAACTACATCGAGATAAAAGGAGCGCGCGAGAACAACCTGAAAGGCGTAGACGTGCGCTTCCCGCTGAACGTGATGACCGTGGTGACAGGCGTAAGCGGCTCGGGCAAATCGACCCTGGTGCGCAACATCTTCTACCGCGCCCTCAAGCGGGAACTGGACGAATGCACCGAGCGGCCGGGCGAGTTCATCTCCATCGGCGGCGACCTGCACGACCTGCGCGACGTGGAGTTCATCGACCAGAACCCCATCGGCAAGTCCTCGCGCAGCAACCCGGTGACCTACCTCAAAGTGTATGACGACATCCGCAAGCTCTACGCCGACCAGCCCCTCGCGAAGCAGATGGGATACACGGCAGGCACGTTCAGCTTCAACAGCGAAGGCGGGCGGTGCGAAGAGTGCAAGGGCGAGGGCACCATCACCGTCGAGATGCAGTTCATGGCCGACCTGGTGCTGGAATGCGAGTCGTGCCACGGCAAGCGCTTCAAGCCCGACGTACTGGAAGTGAAGTTCCACGACGCCAACATCTACGACGTGCTGGAGATGACCGTCGACCAGGCCATCGAGTTCTTCGACCAGCACCGGCAGAAGAAGATTGCCCGCAAGCTCCAGCCCCTCCGGGACGTCGGCTTGGGATACATCAAGCTGGGCCAATCGTCGTCCACCCTGTCCGGCGGCGAGAACCAGCGCGTCAAGCTGGCCTACTACCTCAGCCAGGAGAAGGCCGACCCCACGATGTTCATCTTCGACGAGCCCACCACCGGCCTGCACTTCCACGACATACGCAAGCTGCTGGAAGCCTTCGACGCCCTCATCCGCCGCGGGCACAGCATCGTCATCATTGAGCATAATCTGGACGTCGTCAAGTGCGCCGACTACGTCATCGACCTCGGTCCCGAAGGCGGCGACCGGGGCGGCAACCTCGTCGTGGCCGGCACGCCGGAAGAAGTGGCCGCCTGCGCCGCCAGCTACACCGGGCAGTTCCTGAAGGAAAAACTGGAGGCAGGGCACGGGCAGAATGCGGCTTCCCCGTCGGGGACTCCGACAGCCTCCCGTCGGACACTCCGATAGCTTCCCGTCGGACACTCCGATAGCCTCCTGTCGGACACTCCGATAGCCTCCTGTCGGACACTCCGATGGTTTCCTTGAGAGAACCGCTCAAGCATCCTTGAGAGAACCGCTCAAGCATCCTTGAGAGAGCCGCTCAATACCGGTTGCGGTCGGAACGAGAACCCTGAACAATCCATTATACAACAAACCTTTTAAAAAACAAACGAGCTATGAAGAAGCAGCTACTGACACTCGGCCTGGCCGCCCTGTTCGGGCTACCGTCCCAGGCACAGACATTCACCGAATGGCAAGACCCGCAGGTCAACGCCGTCCACCGCGCGCCGATGCACGCCGACTACTTCGCCTACGAGTCGGCCGACGCCGCCCGACGAGGCGACAAGACGCAATCCGAGCATTACATGTCCCTCAACGGCATCTGGAAATTCCACTGGGTGCGCCACGCCGACGCCCGCCCCACCGGCTTCTGGCGCGCGGACTACAACGACAAGGGCTGGGACGAGATGCCCGTGCCCGGCGTGTGGGAACTGAACGGCTACGGCGACCCCGTCTACGTCAACGTGGGCTACGCCTGGCGCGAGCAATACAAGAACAACCCGCCCTACGTCCCCACCGACGAGAACCACGTGGGCACCTACCGCCGCACCATCCGCGTGCCCGCCTCGTGGCAGGGGAAGGACATCATCGCCCACTTCGGCTCCGTCACGTCCAACATCTACCTCTGGGTCAACGGCAAGTACGTGGGCTATAGCGAAGACAGCAAGCTGGAAGCCGAGTTCGACCTCACCCGCTATCTCCGCCCGGGGCAAGAGAACCTCATCGCCTTCCAGGTGTTCCGCTGGTGCGACGGCACCTACCTGGAAGACCAGGACTTTTTCCGCTACTCCGGCGTGGGCCGCGACTGCTACCTCTATGCCCGCGAGAAACGCCGCGTCGAAGACATCCGCGTCACCCCCGACCTGGATACCGACTACCGCGACGGCACCCTCTTCGTGCAGGTCAAGCTGAAAGGCTCGGGCCGCGTGTCCCTCAAACTGAAAGACGCGCAGGGCAACGAAGTATCTTCTGCCGCCACCCGGGGCGAAGACGTGACGATGCACGTCAGCAACCCCAAGAAATGGACGGCCGAAACGCCCTACCTCTATACGCTCTACGCCCAGCACGAAGCGGGCAACGAGGTCATCCCCGTCCAGGTGGGCTTCCGCAAGGTGGAACTGAAAGGCGCGCAGGTGCTGGTCAACGGGCAGCCCGTGCTCTTCAAGGGCGCCAACCGTCATGAGATGGACCCCGACGGGGGCTACGTGGTGTCCCGCGAACGCATGCTGCAGGACGTCCTTGTCATGAAGCAGCTCAACATCAACGCCGTGCGCACCTGCCACTATCCCGACGACCCTTACTGGTATGCCCTGTGCGACCAATACGGACTCTACATGGTGGCCGAGGCCAACATCGAGTCGCACGGCATGGGCTATGAAGACAGGACCTTGGCCAAGCGCGAAGACTACCGCCTGGCCCATATGGAGCGCAACCAGCGCAACGTGCAACGCAACTTCAACCATCCCTCCGTCATCTTCTGGTCGCTGGGCAACGAAGCCGGCTACGGCCCCAACTTCGACGCCGCCTACGACTGGGTGAAGGCCGAAGACCCCAGCCGCCCCGTGCAATACGAACGCGCCGGCTACGGCGGAAAGACGGACATCTTCTGCCCCATGTATTACAGCTACAAGCGTTGCCAGGCCTACTGCGAGGACGACTCGAAGACGAAACCGCTCATCCAATGCGAATACGCCCACGCCATGGGCAACTCGATGGGCGGCTTCAAAGAATACTGGGACCTGGTGCGCAAGTATCCCAAATACCAGGGCGGCTTCATCTGGGACTTCGTAGACCAGAGCATCCGCCGCACGGGCAAGAACGGTAAGACCATCTATGCCTACGGCGGAGACTTCAACAAGTTCGACGCCAGCGACATCAACTTCTGCAACAACGGCCTCATCAGCCCCGACCGCGTGCCCAATCCCCACGCCTACGAGGTGCAATACTTCTACCAGAACATCTGGACCACCCCTGCCGACCTGAAGCAAGGGCAGATAAACATCTACAACGAGAACTTCTTCCGCGACCTCTCCGCCTACTACCTGGAGTGGCAGGTGCTGAAGGACGGGCGCGTGGTGCGCGCAGGCCGGGTGGACGACCTCCGGGTGTCGCCCCGCCAGACAGCCACCCTGCAACTCGACCTGGGCCACGTCTGCCGCCGCTCGGAGGTACTGCTCAACGTAGCCTATAAGCTGAAAGCCAACGAAGGCCTCCTGCCTGCCGGACACACCGTGGCCCGCGACCAGCTGGTACTTACCCCCTACCAACAGCCAGAACTGGCCTTTGCCAACGAAGCGGGCAGCAACGAACCCGTCACAGAGCCGCTCATACGCGACAACGATTCGCACTACCTCATCGTCACGGGCGAGGACTTCCGCATCGAGTTCAACAAAGAGACCGGTCTCCTCTGCCACTACGAAGCCCAGGGGCTCTCCTACCTGAACGAGGGCAGCGTGCTGAAACCCAACTTCTGGCGCGCCCCCACAGACAATGACTTCGGCGCCAACCTGCAGAACAGCTACCGCGCATGGCTCAATCCCCGTCTGAAGCTCACCTCGCTCCAGCAACGCATGGAAGACGGGCTGGCCGTGGTAGAAGCCTCCTACGACCTTCCCGCCGTCAGCGGCAAACTGGCCCTCACCTACGCCGTCAACAACCGGGGCGCCATCCGGGTGACCCAGCAACTGACCGCCGACCCGAACGCCAAGGTGTCCGACCTCTTCCGCTTCGGCATGCAACTGCAGATGCCCCGCACGTTCGAGACCATCGAATACTACGGTCGCGGCCCCGTGGAAAACTATGCCGACCGCAACCACAACGCCTTCATCGGCCTCTACCGCCAGAGCGTGTCCAGCCAGTTCTATCCCTACGTCCGCCCGCAAGAAAACGGCAACAAGACCGACCTGCGCTGGTGGCGCGTGCTCGACCAGGGAGGCAACGGACTGGAAATCGTGGCGGAAGCCCCCTTCTCGGCCTCGGCCCTGCACTACACCGTCGAGTCGTTGGACGAAGGCCCGCGCAAGATTCAACGCCACTCCAACGAAGTAGAACCGGCCGACCTGACCAACGTCCTCATCGACAAGGCACAAATGGGCCTGGGCTGCATCAACAGCTGGGGCGCTCTGCCGCTGGAGCAATATCGCCTGCCCTACCGGGACTACTCTTTTACGTTCATCCTCACGCCCGTACAGCACTGCCTGGGCATAGAGACTGACGCCTGCAAACAATAAATGATAAGTCCTTAGGTTTTGAGTTCTTTTGTCCGTTCACCTGCAAGTCATGGCAACAGCTTAAGAACTCAAAACCTAAGGACCGTTAAAAACGGGCAAGCGCAGCCAGCGCCTGCTCCATCCAAGCCTTTCCTCCTTTAGAGCCTCCCGCTACAGTAATCCATTTCTCCCAATCCGCACACTCCTGCGTCCTCCAGCTCTATCAGAAACAGCCGCGCGCACATCTCCGCGTCATCCCCTGCCCGGTGATGCTGCCCGCAAGGTATCTTGAACTGGCCGCAAAGGTAATCCAGACTGTTACAGCCGAAGTTATAGAGCCTGCGCGCCGCACGAAGAGAACAATAATAAGTGATGTCCGGCTTCTCCATGCCGTACAATTCCAACGAGTGACGGATGCAACCGATGTCAAAAGTAGCATTGTGGGCCACAAGCACGGGAATGTCTTCAAGGTATCCGCAGATCTCCGCCCACACTTCCGGAAACTCCGGAGAATCAGCCGTGTCATTCGGGCGGATGCCGTGAATCCGCATGTTCCAATAACTATAGCTGTTTCCCTGCGGACGGACGAGCCACGAACGGGTCTCTGCAATCGTTCCGTCACGCACCACGCAGATACCCGCCTCACAGATGGAAGCACGCTGGCCTGTGGCTGTCTCAAAATCAATGGCTATGAAATCTATTCCTTGCATGGTTTGTCCTCCTCTTTTCAAGTGTAATAATCCAACATGTTTTTTGCAAAATTGCGCATCTCCTCACGCACGGATTCCGGCTCCAGCACTTCCACTTGGTCGCCTTGAGCGAGGACCAACTGATAGAAGTCGAAAGTCGGTTTCAGATGATATTCAAAGAGCGTGGATTCGTCGTCACTCTTTATCTCCCGTTGCGATTCGTGCAAGGGCAAGGTGCGCAGATAATCGGCAAAACCGCCGTAAGCCAAGAGCACGATGCGCTGTATAGGTTCGTCCGATGTGATTATGCCGCAGCATCCTTCAAAATATTGGTTGACATCGAAATCCTTCTTCATCTTAAATGTCCTGCCTGTGTCCTGAATGTCTGAGATACGGTCAAGAGCATATACCCGGTAGGCATCAGCAGGCTTGATGCCTCTCTCTTTGTTCCGCTCCGAATAGTACGGGCTACGTGCCACCACGTACCAACGGCGCTTCACAACTTTCAGACAGTATGGTTCAATATCAAACGTACTGGCTTCCGGTTTGCCGAACCCTTGGTGCGTGATGCTCAACACACGATTGCGCCGCATGGCTTCAGCGATAGGCGTGAGCCAGGTTTGTCCCGACGGAATATCCTCAAAGATAATCCGGTCTTCCAGCTTGTTGTCCGCCTGAATTTGATTTAATGTAGCATAGGAACTTATCAGCCAACTTTGAAGGTTGTTCCCTTCCAGCCGTTCAGGTTCATCTATATAATACCGGTAGCCGTCCTTCCGGTCACAGTCAATGTACACGTCGAAGATGTCCTTGATGGCCTTCTGGTGATTGTGGAATGTGCGCAAAGGTAATTCCTCACCGTAGCCCAGTCCGCTTTCCTGCCAAAGCTCGCTGATTTCTTGAAACGTCAGGCGTTTGTATCGGCGCAGGGTGTCTATCAACCAGACATACCGCCCAAAGAGATTTGCTGCCATACTGTTATTGATTTAATACCATGTTACAAAGTTACACTTCTGCTTGTGAAAAATCGCGGCACATCCTTGTGCTTTTCGCTTCTTCTGCTTATTTTTTTGTGGTTGTGCCTTGATTTGGCATTCTGTCGCCTTTACTTTGCAGCAGAATTGATGTTAAACCATTTAATAACAAGTAGTATGGCAACAAAGAACTGGAACAACGATTTTATGGCTCAAGTATTGGAAGAAGCCGCTTGGAAAGAATTGTCAAACGAGTTTGCTTGGAACGAGCAACTGCTGGAGAAGTACAAGGACAAGGTGGTGTGGAAGGAAATTTCCGGCAACAGCAATATTCTTTGGACGACCTCCATGATTGAGAAGTACAAGAACAAGATTGATTGGGACGAACTGTCCGGCTCAGACGGCGGACATCTGTTCACGGCAGAAAATCTGGAGAAATACAAAGATTACTGGAATTGGCGTGAACTGTCAAGGAATTCCGACATCGAACTTACTCCCGCGCTCTTGGAGCAATTTGCCGAGTATTGGGATTGGAGCGAAATCATCGACAGCTATCGCCGGGACGACTTGTATAGCATGGAGTTCCTGGAGAAATACCAGGACTACATCCAGGCATCCAATCTGCAAAGTTCCCGCTTGTGGGACAGGTTGGTGGAAGACGAAAAGAAACAACTGAAAATACGTATCCTATCCTAAGGCAACATGAGAACCATCGAGAACTACGATGTAAAGATATTCACGAACCACATCGAGGACAGCGCCAGCGAGCAAATCAAGGGACTGCTGTCCATCGACGTGTTCAGCAAGTGTAAAATCCGCATCATGCCCGATGTACATGCCGGGGCAGGCTGCGTCATCGGCTTTACGGGCGACTTGGGCGACAAGGTGATTCCGAATATCGTGGGCGTGGACATAGGCTGTGGCATCCTGGTGCAACCATTCGTCTGCATGGGAGACATGGATTACCATGCTCTTAATGAGTTTATTCTTCACCACATACCGTCCGGCCGCAATTACCGGGACAGCCATTATGCGCCGCTTCCGTCAAAGTATATGGATGTATATCGCGCAGCCAAGGACCTCATCAAGCAGTTGCACTGCTACCGGGAGTTGAAGGAGACTAAACGCTTGAACGCTTCCATAGGCTCATTGGGCGGAGGCAACCACTTCATCGAACTGGACAAGGATGAGAGTGGCATGACCTACCTTGTTGTTCACACCGGAAGCCGCAATTTGGGCAAACAAGTAGCGCAGATTTATCAGAAGTTAGCCGTGAAATGTCAGTCGGGTTGGGTAGAACTGATGAAGGAACAGGAACGGATGATTGCTGAATACAAGGCGGCAGGCAGAAAATCAGAGTTGCAGGATGCCATACGCCAACTGCATAATTCGTTCAAGATGCGCAAGCCCGCGATTCCGCCCGACCTTTCCTATCTGGAAGGCGCTTATCGGGAAGACTACCTGCACGACATGCGCCTCTGCCAGCATTGGGCCAAGATGAACCGCAGCCTGATTGCAGGACTTATCATGGATTATTTCATCCAGCAAGGGTATGTGGAGACCAAACTTGATGTCCTGTCCTTCGAGAGCGTGCATAACTACATCGGCGATGACAACATTATCCGCAAAGGAGCCATTGCCGCCTACGAGGGACAGAAGTGCATCATCCCGCTGAACATGCGCGACGGCTCGCTTATCTGCATAGGCAAGGGCAATGCGGAGTGGAACTGCTCGGCCCCGCACGGCGCCGGACGCGTCATGAGCCGGAGTCAGGCTTTCAAGAGCATCTCTATGGATGACTATCGCGCCTCCATGCAAGGCATATACAGCGAAAGCCTGTCGGAAGACACCAAGGACGAGTCGCCCATGGTGTATAAGCCGAAGGAGGAAATCATCCGCAACATCAGTGAAACGGTTTCGGTGGTGAACGTGATTAAACCGGTGTATAACTTCAAGGCGGCGGAGTAAAAAGGAGGGAAAAGAATAAACACATATAATCGAAAAGAATTGAAAGGATAATATTTCTATAAATTCGAATATATATTATTGTATATCTGCTTATTATAAAAACAGACTCATTTTCTTATTCATTTCTGCAAAATCCCATTTATACCCATTTTTGAATTATTTTTGTTACCCGTTTTGATACTTATATCAAAGCTATTTGCTATCTTTGTGCCAGAATCCAAAACGCTGGAGTACAATGGGTAGAAAAAAGCAATCAATAGTAGAAAAAAGTCCGTTCAAGTTGCGTAGAAGGAAACTTGCGGACGGTCGTGAATCTCTTTTTATAGACCGTACTGTTGACGGCAAGCACGAATACGAGTTCCTTAAACTGTATCTTGTGCCGGAAACATCCGCCAAGGCGAAACGTGAGAACGCGAAGACACTCCGTCAGGCGGAGGAGATTATTCTCGCTAAGACCGAAAACATGGTTGATGACAAGGCGCGGGAGGAAGCGGCCAAAGACAAATCCAAAATGCCGTTGTCCGACTTTATAGACTTGCTGATGGAGGAATACAAGCAACGGGGGCAGCCTTCATATCGGCATTTAAGGGCATCACGCACCAAGTTCGAGAAGTTCTATCCCAGTGCAAGGCTTTGTGACATGGACAAGAAATTCTGCACCGATTATGCCGAGTGGCTGCAATCCGAGCCTCTCACTCCGCAGGGAAAACCTCTTGCCCAAGCCACAGCCTGTTCCTGTTTCTGGATTCTCGGCATCATCCTGTCTGCGGCATGGCAAAAAGGATATATAAAGAACAATCCCTGGAAGTTGTTGAGTTTCCAAGAAAAGATAGCGAGACCGGAGAGCAAACGTGAGTTTCTGACCCTTGATGAAGTCCGCAAGTTGGAGAATACCCCTTACGTAAAGGAGAATATACGCATGGCATTCCTGTTTGCCTGCTATTGCGGGTTGCGTGTGGGTGACGTTACGGATTT
>CASENE010000018.1 GCA_949289265.1 uncultured Bacteroides sp. | reverse complement strand
TGCGAAAGATACTGACGGATTGTTTACCCGAATTATAGGGAAGATTAGCGCACTTACAATCCTACAATACATTAACTATAAAAATAACAAACCCATTGGCAAAGTTAAATATGCGCTGATTTAATTCCGCCAACGGGTATAGTATCCCCCGGAGAGGGGCGGAACCGGGCAACGGACGCGGGGCTTCCGGCCGGCAGTTTTGTTAAAGGAAGTTCCGCGGATTTAAATTCTATGCAAAATGTGCGTCGATGCCTATAATTTATTGCCTTGCACCTTTTTGTATTTGCGGGAGAATGATTACTTTTGCATAGGATTTTGATTCACTAACAATAAATCTTAAACAACATGGTTAATTACAAAGAATTAGGTCTCGTAAACACCAAAGAGATGTTTGCGCGTGCCATTAAGGGCGGTTATGCCATCCCGGCATTCAACTTCAACAACATGGAGCAGTTGCAGGCCATCATCAAGGCTTCTTCCGAAGAAAAGAGCCCCGTCATCCTGCAGGTTTCCAAGGGTGCCCGCAACTATGCCAACCAGACTCTGCTGCGTTACATGGCCGAAGGCGCCGTTCAGTATGCCAAGGAACTGGGATGCGAACATCCGGAAATCGTCCTGCACCTCGACCACGGCGACAGCTTCGAGCTGTGCAAGTCTTGCGTGGACATGGGATTCTCTTCTGTCATGATCGACGGTTCGCACTTGCCTTACGAAGAAAACGTGGCTCTGACGAAGAAGGTCGTAGAATATGCTCACCAGTACGACGTGACTGTTGAAGGCGAACTGGGCGTATTGGCCGGTGTGGAGGACGAGGTTTCTGCCGAACACCATACTTATACGAACCCCGAGGAAGTAATCGACTTCGCAACGCGCACGGGCTGCGACAGCTTGGCCATCTCCATCGGCACGTCTCACGGCGCCTACAAGTTCAAACCCGAACAGTGCCACGTTGACCCCGCTACGGGCCGTTTGGTTCCTCCTCCCTTGGCATTCGACGTGTTGGATGCCGTGATGGAGAAACTGCCGGGCTTCCCCATCGTGCTGCACGGTTCTTCTTCCGTTCCTCAGGAATACGTAGACATGATCAACCAGTACGGCGGTAAGCTGGAAGCAGCCATCGGTATCCCCGAAGACGAGCTGCGCAAGGCTGCCAAGTCTGCCGTTTGCAAGATCAACATCGACTCCGACTCTCGCCTGGCCATGACGGCTGCCATCCGCAAGGTCTTCGCCGAGAAGCCCGCCGAGTTCGACCCCCGCAAGTATCTGGGTCCGGCTCGCGACGAAATGGAGAAGCTGTACAAGCACAAAATCATCAACGTGCTTGGCTCTAACGGCAAGCTGGCTCAGTAATCAGTCGGCCGCTTAAACCATTCGGGTTCCCGATAGCCCGCGCGCTTCGTGGAATCTGCATAGCCTTTTATTCCGCTCCGGTTTGGTTCGCCAGGCCGGAGCGGTTGTTTTTATCCGGGCGTTTCATGGTTTGGACGTAGTTGAGCACTATGTCGGACGTAGTTGAGCACTATGTCGGCTGCGGTTGTACCGGCAAAAAGAAAGGGTGTGCCTTTGTTTAGACACACCCTTGTCCTGTTGTTGGGATTGGTTTATCAGATGCCCAGCGATTTGCGTACGGCTTCCACCTTCTGTGCGGCTTCCGCGCAAGCCTTTTCGTAGCATCCGGCGCACTTCATCTGGCCTTTCACCTCGATGTAGAACTTAATCTTAGGTTCTGTGCCGGAGGGGCGGACGGAAATCTTCGTGCCGTCTTCCGTGAAGTATTGCAGCACGTTGGACGTCTCCGGCATCTGCAGGTCTGTCACGTTGCCATGGTTGTCCGTAGCCTTCAGGGTCTTATAGTCCTTGGTCAGCACCACGGGCGAACCGCCGATTTCTTTGGGCGGGTTGGCGCGGAAGTCGCTCATCATCTTCTGAATCTCTTCGGCGCCGGTCTTTCCGGGTTTCACTACGTTGACGGTCGTTTCCTTCGAGAAGCCGTATTCCTGGTAGATTTCCATCAGGATATCATACAGCGTCTTGCCCTGGTCTTTGGCCCAAGCGCAGATTTCGGCCAAGAGCGAGCAGGCGGAAACGGCGTCTTTGTCGCGCACGAAGTCTTCGGCCAGGAAGCCGTAGCTCTCTTCGCCGCCACCGATGTATTGCTGCTTGCCTTCGCTCAGGCGGATTTCGCGGGCAATCCATTTGAATCCTGTGTAGCAGTCGCGCATCTCGATGTGGTTCTTGTCGGCCACTGCCTTGATGAGTTCCGTGGTCACGATGGTCTTCACGATGAAGTCGCCCGGTTTCATCTTGCCCGTGGCGATGCGGTTGCGGATGATGTAATACAGGAAGATGAGGCACGTCTGGTTGCCGTTGATGAGCACCCATTCGCCTTTGTCGTTCTTGCAGGCCATGCCCACGCGGTCGGCGTCGGGGTCGCTGGCCATGACGATGTCGGCATCCAGTTGTTTGGCGAGCTTGATGGCCAGTGTCAGTGCCTCGGCGTTCTCGGGATTCGGCGAAACCACGGTGGGGAAGTTGCCGTCTTTCACCATCTGTTCTTCCACGCAATGCACGTTCTCGAAGCCCCATACTTTCAGCGACCAGGGGATGAGCGTGCGGCCTGCGCCGTGCAAGGGCGTGTAGACAATGCACAGGTCTTTCTGACGCTTGATGACTTCGGGGTCGATGGAGATGGAGTGTATCTTTTCCAGATAAACCTTGTCAATGTCTTCTCCGATGATTTGGATGAGGTCTTTGTTGCCTTGGAATTTGATGTCGGCCACTGTTACCTTGTTCACCTCGTCGATGATGGCTGTGTCGTGCGGCGCCAATACCTGGGCTCCGTCTTCCCAATAGGCTTTATAGCCGTTGTATTCGCGTGGGTTGTGGCTAGCCGTGATGTTGATGCCGCTCTGGCAACCCAGGTGACGGATGGCAAAGGATACTTCCGGCGTAGGGCGCAGGTCGTCGAAGAGGTAAACCTTGATGCCGTTGGCCGAGAAGATGTCTGCCGAGATTTCGGCAAACTTGCGGCTGTTATTGCGGCAATCGTGGCCGACCACCACCGAAATCTGTCCTTTGTCTTTGAAACACTTGTTCAGGTAGTTGGCCATGCCTTGCGTGGCGGCGCCCACTGTATAGATGTTCATGCGGTTGCTGCCGGCTCCCATGATGCCACGCAGGCCGCCAGTGCCAAATTCCAAATCCTTGTAGAAGCTGTCTATCAACTCGGTCTTGTCCTCGTTGGCCAGCATACGTTTCACTTCAGCCTGGGTCTCTGCGTCGTAAGCAGGGGTCAACCACTGTTCGGCTTTCTCGGTCACTTGCTTGATGAGTTCTTGATTCTCCATGAATATGATATTTTAAAGGTTATTTCATCTCTGCCTTTGTTTTTCAATCGCCTACAAAGATAATGAGATAAAACGAACTAACAAATTATTCGGGCATTTTATATCGGTCTCCTGTCTGTTTTACGTATTCGCGCATGAAGTCTTCGGGGAATCCCGGGCGGATGACTCCGGCGGGCTGTCCGATGGAGTTGCGTTCGAAACTGCCGTCTTTGTTGGTGCGGCGGATGACGCCGTCGGCATATTTCACCACGAGATATTCGCCCAAACGCTTCCAGGTGTCGAGGGTGCTTTGCGCGGTCATATGGGTGTAGCTGGTCAGCAAAGCCTTGGCCTTGCCGGGGTCGGTCTGCATCAGTTGGAGGGCGGCGGATTCGATGCCGGGCTGTGCGGCGTTGAAGGCGTTCTCCAGTTCGGTCTGTGTGGCGCGCACGTCGCCAATCAGGAGGTCGTAGCGCGGATATACCATGTTGGCCACCCAGTTGAATATCCAGAAGGCAGAGTTCCAGGAGAAGGTGATGTAGTCGGCACCGTCCACGCGGGTGTAGCACGCGGGCACTTTGTCGGTGCAGCAATAGACGGGCGTGAAGACGGTCATGTTGGCATCGTCCGTGCCGAACCACAGCACGCCGCCTATGGCATCGGGCAGGTCGGCACGCATCTGGGCCACGAAGACAAAGCCGGTCTGTTGCGTGGAGATGGGGCGTTCGTTGAAGTACTTTTGTCCGTCCACCTCGAAGTCAAGGGGCGAGAGGCGGTAGGGCGTGTGGTAGGCTCCTGCGCCAAAGTCCTGGCTGATGTCCAGCGGTGTGCCTTCGTAGTGGTCGCGCATGGCGTTCTTCACGTCTTGTACGGAAATCTTGCGGTTGGGCTTTACGAAGAGGGGCATGGGTGTAGGGTCTGTGCCTTCTATATAAGAAAGGTATTCCTGTCCGTGGTCAGTAAACATGTTGTAGTAGCTCCACACGCGGGCTTCGCAATAGCGCAGTTCGCCGAAGCCGGTAGGCGCATAGGCCTTGGAGAAGCTGAAGTCCTTGTTGACGCCGCTGAAGTAGCCTTTCTCGCGGGCAAAAGAGATGACGTCGGGCGAGTAGATGCAGTTCTCCTTGTCGTTCAGGTCGAATTGGTGGATGCGGCTGTGGTTGGCATGGGCCGATATGCAATCGTCCGGCACGCGCACTGCCACCCAGACCGCGCCACGCACGCCCGGGCCCTTGCCAATCATCTCCATGATCCAGATTTCGTTAGGGTCGGCGATGGTGAATGATTCGCCACTGCTGTAGTATCCGTATTCCTGCACCAGCTCGGTCATCACCTTGATGGCTTCGCGGGCATTGCGCGAACGCTGCAACCCCAGGTAAATCAGGCTGCCATAGTCGATGATGCCGGTGGTGTCCACCAGTTCGGGACGGCCGCCAAAGGTGGTCTCGCCGATGGTCAGCTGAAACTCGTTCATGTTGCCTATCACGTTGTAGGTCTGGCGGGCCTGCTCGATTTGTCCCAGGTATTTCCCCGTGTCCCATTCGTAGATATTCATCATGGTGCCTTTGGGATGGATGCCGGCAGGATAGTGATACAACTCGCCGAACAAAGCATAGGAGTCGGCCGAATAGGATACGATGGTGGAGCCATCAGTCGAAGCGTTCTTGCCTACAATCAGGTTCGTGCAGGCCGGCAGATACGTGGCCACGGCCGTCATGAGCAGGAAGAAGAGAGTCAGTCTTTTGTTTCTCATTGTTGTTGAATGGTTTTTATGAATGATTAAATACTGATGCTTGAGGATAAGTCTTTAAGTCACGGTGCTTGCGGGGTGAAGAACGGGTGCCTACCAGGTGAAGTCGTAGTATTCCGTCGTGCGGTTGCCGCAGTTGTCTTCCACGGTCATTTCCAGCCGGTGGGTGCCGCCTTTCTTTACATGCTCCGGGTCGAGCACGCACACCAGGTTCCCCTGGATGGAATTGGGCTTCCCGAACAAGGCATACTTCCCGTCGATGGCGCCCCGGTAGGAGCGGATTCCCGTCTCGCGGTCGGTGGCTTTGAAGACGATGCGTCCGTTACGCCCCCAGGCTTTCGGGCTTACAGGCGTCAGCCGGGGAGGCACTGTGTCGACGGCCACCGTGTAGGTGCCCAACTCGCGGATGCGGACTTTCATGGCGCCTTGTTCATAGCGTCCGCCCACGTAGTATTTCCGCCCGCGGCGGTTCACGCCCGCCACGTAGTATTTGGTGGTGTCGGCCACGGGTTCGCGGCGAAGCCGGATGGACATCTGGCACCAGCCGTGCAGGGGGATGGAGGTATCGTTCAGCCGGTAGGTCAAGGCGATGTCGCCGCTGTCTGCATAGGCCTCATAGTTCAGGTAGGCATCTTCGTACAGCATGTCTCTCGGCACCACCAGCAGGAGGCCAGGCTCTTGCAACACGTTCACGCGGTTCCACCGGAAGGTGTATTTCTCGCGGTGTCCCGTCTGGTGGGGCACGGGCATCCGTTTGCCCTGCACCGTGAAGCGGACGGTCGAGGTGTTGCCCAGGGCGTCGCTCAAGCGGTAAGTGAAGCGATAGGGACGTTCTTCGTCAATCAGCACCAGTCCGCGGCGGCCGTTCGAGGCGTGCAGCATGCGCAAGCGGTTGCCCGGGTCGATGAATGACTTCATGTATTGCCCGTAAGTCCACGAGTTGATATACCGGTTTTCGTCGTCGCTAAAGCGGTCTACCTCGCTGCGGAACACCTCTTGGCTGTCCACCTCGAGCACCACGCTGCGCACCCCGTATCGGTTGGAGACGCCCTCCATGTAGTCATAAGCCCGGATGCCGATGCCCACCAGTCCCCAGGCCGTGACCTCCTTTTGCGGATGCAGCGGAAAGGCTTGCGGCTTTTGCGAGCCGTTGACCACGCCTTGTCCCCGTTGGGGAAACAGCATGATGCCTTGGGCGCGCGGCGCCGTGCGGTCTTTCACGTATGTCCGGAAGAAGGGCAGCGGGTCTACGCTGTCGCCCGTCTTGTCTTCTATCAAATCCAGGTGCAGATGAGGCCCGAAGGAATAGCCGGTATTGCCGCTCAGGGCTATCACCTGTCCGGCATGCACGGGGTATTCGTCGGGGGTGGGAGTGAGGTCTACTTCCCAGCTCTCTTCGGCATATTGCAAAGCCTCTACCCGGCGGGCCATCTCGCCCACAAAGGCGCTGAGGTGCCGGTTGATGGTGGTGTAGCCATTGTCATAGGTCACGTGCAGCACGTATCCCGAACCGTGCGTGACCCGGATGCGCGACACGTGTCCTTCGGCCAAAGCCCGTACCGGCTTGCCCGTGGCTCCCCCGGTCTTGAAGTCCAGGCCGCCGTGGAAATGGTTGGCGCGTATTTCGCCAAAATTGCCGCTGAACGTGAGTGGGAAATCGAAAGGAGGCACAAAAGTCCTGTCTTGCGCCTGCGCGTCCGTCAGCAAGAACAGGGCGCAGACGGGCATCAGGCGGAGCAACTTGTTTATCATGGGTAATCGTATTTTCATGAGGGCAAAGATAAGGATTATGTGGCGGTCTGCAATGTGCCGGGGCAGATTCTTTTTTGTTGCCTGGCGCGGGAGATGCGTATCGTCCGGGCGGGGCTTTATTCTCCTTGACCGGGCGTCCTATCTCCAGCAAGCTGGGACTCTATCTCCTGCTACCTGGGACTCTACTCCCAGCAAGCGGGAACTATAGTCTCACTGTGCGCTGAAAACCAAGCTGTTGAATAAGAATAGGACAGGCCGGAGGGAAGGGCCGCATCCGCCGGGCGGAAAATCCGGGAACGTGCCGGCGTTTTCTGCGAAGAAAGTCCTATCTTTGTCCCATGAAACAGAAAGTAGCACACTACATAGCCCGAAAGCAACTTTTACAGGAATCAGACCGGGTGCTGGTCGCCCTTAGCGGCGGGGCCGACTCCGTGGCTCTGCTGCGCGTGTTGTTGTCGTTGGGCTATGCGTGCGAGGCCGCCCACTGCAATTTCTGCCTGCGGGGCGAAGAGTCAGACCGCGATGAGGCTTTTGTCCGCAGCCTTTGCGAAGAGTGGCGCGTCCCCCTGCACGTCGTCCGCTTCGACACGGCCAGCGAGGCTGCCCGCCGGCACATCTCTATCGAAATGGCTGCCCGCGAACTGCGCTACGCCTGGTTCGAGCAACTGCGTCGGGCATGTCATGCCCAAGCCGTCGCTGTCGCGCACCACCGCGACGACAGTGCCGAAACCTTCTTGCTCAACCTGCTGCGCGGAACGGGAATCAACGGCTTGCAAGGGATACGTCCGCGCAACGGATACATCGTCCGCCCCTTGTTGTGCGTAGACCGCCGGGAAATCATGGAATACCTGCAAGGCCTGGGGCAGGCATACGTCACCGACAGCACCAACCTGGAAGATGAATACTTGCGGAACAAAATCCGTCTCCACCTCCTCCCGCTCATGCAACAGATAAATCCGGCAGCCAAAGAAAACCTCCTGAAGACCGCTGCCCATCTGGCCGACGCCTCTTTGCTTTACCGGCAGGCTGTGGACGAAGGGCGCGCCCGCGTCTTGTGCCGGGAGGGAAGGGCCGTCCGCATAGCTGCCTTGCTGGCCGAGCGGGCCCCGGAGACTTTGCTTTTTGAGATACTGCACCCCTTGGGGTTCAACGAGAGCCAGACGGAGGATATTTTCCGCAGCCTGAAGGGACAGGCCGGCAAACGTTTTACCGCAGGCGACTGGGAGGTGGTGAAGGACCGGGACTTGTTGCTGATAGAGCAGCGCACAACGCTCCTTCCCCCCGTGCTGGACATCCAGACCTTCGAGCGCGGGCTGGGCTTTGTCGTCCCGCGCGACAAAAGCGTGGCCTGCCTGGATGCCGACAAGCTGCCGCTTCCACTGTCTTTGCGGCTTTGGCAGAAAGGAGACTGCTTTGTGCCCCTTGGGATGAAAGGGAAGAAGAAGGTGAGCGACTATCTGACCGACCGCAAGTTTTCTTTGCTTCAAAAAGAGCGGCAGTGGGTGCTGTGTATGGGGGAAGACATCGTTTGGCTGGTGGGCGAGCGCATTGACCACCGTTTCCGTGTGGACGAGTCTACACGCCGGGTCACACTCGTCCGAATCGTCCGTTAAAGAATCATTTTATTTTCTTTCCGCCTCTTGAAGTTTTCGGCCAGGAGGGTGGCAAACGGCGTGTCGAAACGGCGCGCTTGCTTCGGACAGCCTTTGACGCATGCGCAGCAGCGGATGCAACGTTCTGCCAGGGTATGCAGCTCGTCTCCTTTCACGATGGCTTGGTTGGGGCAAGCCGCCACACAACTCCCGCAGTGGTTACACAAGGTCTCGTCCACCGTGGGAGTGGCGGGCATCGGTTTTCCGCTCTTACGCAACCGGATGACTTGCCAAACGAAACGTAGCAGCGGAAACAGCGGTTGCCTGGGACGGGCAATGCGTTTCACGTCCACGCTGCGCCATCCGTCTGTGGAGCCGGCCTTCCGTATTTTGTCCATCACCCGACGTCCCAAATCGGCAGCCTCTTCCAAATCCCGCGCGTCAGGGCGTCCGGCAGCAATCGGCTTTTGCGCGGTGCTGTACGAATGTTCGCCCACAAAGGTGGCGCCGGCTATCACACGAAATCCCTTGCCCTCCAGAAAAACACTCAGTTCCTGCAAGGCTTTTTCGTAGGCACGGTTGCCGTAGACCACCACGGCTACCGCCGGTGCGCCCGCTGCCCGCAAACCGGCCATGCGCAGGGCGGCCAAATGGGGAATATGTCCGCCATAGACAGGAACTACTACTATTGTCAATACGTCGGAGGCAATCTCAGGCAGGTCTGCAGCCTGGTGGGTCATGTCGGTCGTCGTGACATCCTTCACTCCCAAGCCATACACAATACCTTCGCCCACACGCTTGGAGGTGTGGGTAGGCGAGAAAAAGAGTAAATGAGCCTTAGTTATATCCATAGTTTGCACGAATTTCTGATTTTAAGTGATTCCTCTGAATGGGTGACGCAATGCTTCTCTTTCATTTTTTGACTCTCAAACGAAAAGTGAAACATTGGGAATCAGCAGATGACTTTGATACGCCTATGTTTATCTGAGTAATCTCAAACATCGTTTCGTGCACAAAGGTAGCCCATGTTTCCGACTGTAGCAAGCCATTGGGGGATAAAATAGAGGAGACACAAGGTCATGAAGTCTTTCCGTTTTGTATCTCCTCTACTTTTGTCCGAGTGTCGGTCAGTAAACGTATATCTTATAATCTTTTATCCCTCCGATATTTTCCTGTGTGATGCAGGGCAGGTAGTCAATGCCGTTTATGGTATGCTCGCTCTCAAGGTCTATGACAAGCAGGTGAGGTGGCCGTACGCCGCTTACGGTGTTCCACCAAGTGGATTCCTGTTGGTCGAAGGCCTTTTCTCCCGTGTGATTACCGGCGGCGGCATCTTCGCTGTCTGCGTATTTTACACTCCATTTGGCACGGTCAATGCGTTTTCCTTCGGCATCGCGGGCATACAGTTCCGCCACAGATACTACGCTGTCTGCTCCATGTGAACCGAGGCTTTCAATGGCCAGGTAGCGCCCACGGGCCGGTGAGGTGAATGTCACAGACTGCCACTGTCGTGTAGCTGTGAACGTCCCTATGGCTACGGGGGTAACTGAATTGAGGTCAGGACGGTCGCCGGGATTGTTGTGCAGGTTGCCTTTCTCCTGTTGCAACTTGTCTAGTTGAGGGATGGGCTCTCCCCATACTTTTGCCGACCGGGGACCAATGACATCTAGTGCTATCACCTCGTTGCGGCCTCTTTTCAGCCAACAGCCCGGCACATAGAGCGTCTGCTGCGGCCCGATGCTCCAGAAGCGGCCGATGGCATGCCCGTTGACGTAGACTTGTCCCTTGCCCCAGGTTTCCAAATTGAGAAAAGTGTCGCCCGTTTTCCGCAAATCGAAATATCCCCGATAGTAACCTGCCTTTGTGTCCAGCCGCACTCCCATGGACGCGCCGTCACGCTTGCGCTCCAAGGCTCGGATGGCATCTGCATAGCCGTCGGGCAGGGTTCGCATGGTCCAATCCTTCAGATTCCACGTCACTTCATCGCCATCCACAGTAGCGTGGAGCGTCACAGAGCCTGTCAAACCTTTGAAGTTTTTGATGGCCCGGCCGAAATTGATGCGTCCCATACCTTCTACTACGATGGCTAATTGACTTCCTTTCTCGACTGTATATAAGCAATAGTTCATTGTTGGTTTATATCGTCTCAAGGATATGATAAGGAGGGGATTTGATGCGAACAACACGCTGGAATTACGCTACTTTTTCTTCAGCGAGAATAGGAATCAGTGGCACTGATTGTAGGAAAAGGTGGCACTGATTGTAGGAAAAGGTGCCACCTTTTCTATGCCGAGGTAGCCGCTATCCTCCCTGTTGCGCGTTGCTTTATGCGACGAACTTATATCCGACATCTGCCCAAGAAAAATGGAAGTACAATCAACCTATAAATAAACAAATTATGAGAAGTATTAGATTGTGGGCTGCCGCTTGCCTGGCAGCTCTCCTGACGGGTTGTGCCCCGAAGCAGGAAGTGAACCCTATTTGTTCAGGAACCATTTGGCCGGACGACCAAGGTGTGCATGTCAACGCCCACGGAGGAGGCGTGTTGTATCACGAAGGTGTGTATTACTGGTACGGCGAAAACAAGTCGGACACGACCTCCAATGCCATGGTGGGCGTAATGTGTTATTCGTCGCCCAACCTGACCGACTGGAAGAATGAAGGCGTGGCTTTGGCTGTGGAGAAGAATGATACGGCCAGCGACATCGTGCAAGGCTGCATTATCGAGCGTCCGAAAGTCATTTACAATGAGCAGACGAAGAAGTTCGTCATGTGGTTCCATCTTGAGTTGAAAGGACAAGGCTATGGGGCTGCCCGCTCGGCAGTTGCGATCAGTGACACGCCTGTCGGCCCGTTCCGCTACATAGGTTCCGGGCGCGTCAATCTCAGCCGGCTTCCTTTCGACATGACCGATGAACAGAAAGCCATACTCGATACGCTGGATGCTGCGCATTATCCCGTGGAGTGGACACCCGAATGGCGCAAGGCTGTCGAGGAGGGGCTCTTCTTGAAACGAGACTTGCCGGGCGGACAGATGGCGCGCGACATGCAGCTGTTCGTAGACGATGACGGCAAGGCATATCATATCTATTCTTCCGAAGAGAACATGACCATGCAGATTGCCGAGTTAAGCGATGACTATCTGAGCCACACCGGCAAATATACCCGGATGGCCGCCGGCGGCATGAATGAGGCACCTGCCCTCTTCAAACACAAGAACACCTATTGGATGATTACTTCTGGATGCACCGGGTGGGCACCCAACGAGGCTCGCATGTTTTCGGCACCTTCCATTTGGGGGCCTTGGACACAGCATCCGAATCCTTGCGTTGGCCCGAAGTCTGAAATCACCTTCGGAGGGCAAAGCACATTCGTCCTGCCCGTGCCTGGCAAGCAAGATACCACCTATATATTCATGGCGGATATCTGGCGGCCGGAACACCCCAGCGACGCGCGTTATATCTGGTTGCCTATTCAATTCAAGGCAGATGGTACTCCCGTCATTGAATGGAAAGAACAATGGACACTGAATTAAGCCCAACGTAGCTTTGGGCAAAGCATGATTCTTGAGAGCTTCCTGAACTTTTCATAGTTTTGGAGGCTCTCTTTTTTATCTTATTCTGTATGGACGTATTCTAACGGGTGAAAGTTTCCAGATATCCTTAGAACTCGTTTGAATTTTGCTCTGAAAGTTTTCTCATTTCCCTTTTATGAGGCGATAAACCGCACGGAGAATGGTGCAAAGTTATGCCTTTCCCTGCAAAATAGGGAAGAATTATTGAATCTTTCAAAAAGATTTCTTACCTTTGCGCCGTTGTAATCAACGACCTTCTTATTGCTGCGGCAAAAAACAGTCTCCGATTGCACACATTTCAACCCATTTATTCCATAGAATCATCGTACAATCTTACCACAGGGTTGCGCCCGCAACGGGTTCTCCTGTCGTATGTCTTTCTGAATAGAAAATTAAACCATTCACACATATTTTATATGTATAACATCATTCAACTGAACGACAAAAGCCTGTCGGAACTGCAGACTATCGCGCAAGAGCTTGGCATAAAGAAAACGGATTCGTTGAAAAAAGAAGAACTCGTTTATAAGATATTGGATGAGCAAGCCATCGCCGGTGCCACCAAGAAAGTAGCAGCCGACAAGCTGAAAGAAGAACGCAAGGTGGAAAAACAAAAACGGTCGCGCACGGCAAAGAAAGAAAACGCAAGCAATGCGCCGGCTGTTGCTAAAAATAGTGATGCTGATAAGGCTACCGCTCCTAAGGAAGAGAAAGACGCAGCTGCGAAACAGTCACAGGCAGGAACTACAGCGGAAAACGCTTCCGGCACAACCGATGAGAAACCTGCTCCAGCCAAGCGCAAACCGGGACGCCCCCGCAAGGTGAAACCGCAGGAAGAAGAGAAGAAAGAACCAGTGGTACAGGCAGAACAGTCCGTAACCGAAACCGCCGTGCAAGAACCGGTAACTCCTGCAGAACCAACACAGCCTGCAGCGGAAACCCTGGAAACGGTCCAGTCCGACAATAATAACATGGACGACTTTATTCCCATTGAAGACTTGCCTACTGAAAAGGTGGAACTTCCCTCCGAACTGATTGGCAAGTTTGAAGCAACCAAAGCCGTTCTTCCCGCCCTTCCCAACAAGGCACAGCAGCAGCAACGTCCCCGCATTGCACGCAATAACAACAATAATAGCAATAATCGCAACAACAACTATAACCAGCAGCGTGCGCTGCCCAACGATGAAAACGTCGTCGAGAACGCTCCTGAACGCAAGGCCCAAGAACGCGAAAAGGCGTATGACTTCGACGATATCCTGGCCGGCACCGGCGTGCTGGAAATCATGCAGGACGGCTATGGATTCCTCCGCTCGTCGGATTACAACTACCTGTCTTCGCCGGACGATATCTACGTGTCACAATCGCAAATCAAGCTCTTCGGCCTGAAGACAGGCGATGTGGTGGAAGGCATCATTCGTCCGCCTAAGGAAGGCGAGAAATACTTCCCGTTGGTAAAGGTCTCTAAAATCAACGGGCGCGACCCGGCCTTCGTGCGTGACCGCGTACCTTTCGAGCACCTCACGCCCCTCTTCCCAGACGAGAAGTTCCAGCTTTGCCGCGGAGACAACCGCGACACGCTCTCGGCCCGCGTGGTAGACCTCTTCGCCCCCATCGGCAAAGGCCAGCGCGCCCTCATCGTGGCACAGCCCAAGACGGGTAAGACCATTCTGATGAAGGACATCGCCAACGCCATCGCCGCCAACCATCCGGAAGTGTATATGATCATGCTCCTTATCGACGAGCGTCCGGAGGAAGTGACCGACATGGCCCGTACGGTCAATGCCGAGGTCATTGCCTCCACCTTCGACGAACCGGCCGAGCGTCACGTGAAGATTGCCGGCATCGTTTTGGAAAAGGCCAAGCGTCTGGTGGAATGTGGACACGACGTGGTCATCTTCCTCGACTCCATCACCCGACTGGCCCGCGCCTACAACACCGTGTCGCCCGCATCGGGCAAGGTGCTCTCTGGCGGCGTGGACGCCAACGCCCTGCACAAGCCCAAACGCTTCTTTGGCGCGGCGCGCAACATCGAAGGAGGCGGCTCGCTCACCATCCTGGCCACGGCACTGATTGACACCGGATCCAAGATGGATGAAGTAATCTTTGAGGAGTTCAAAGGTACGGGCAACATGGAGCTGCAGCTCGACCGCAATCTCTCGAACAAACGCATCTTCCCGGCCGTCAACATCACGGCATCCAGCACCCGCCGCGACGACCTCTTGCAGGACAAGCAGACGCTGGACCGCATGTGGATTTTGCGCAAGTACCTGTCTGACATGACGCCCGTCGAGGCCATGGACTTCGTGAAAGACAAGCTGGAGAAGACCAAGGACAACGACGAATTCCTGCTGAGCATGAACGGGTAAATAATCAATGATAAATTAGAAATGAAAAGCGTGCCCACATGCGTGCCGTTTTTCATTTTTAATTATTAATTTCTAATTAAAGAGCACTATGTTTGACAACCTGAGTGAACGCCTCGAAAGGTCGTTCAAAATATTGAAAGGTGAGGGCAAAATCACCGAAATCAACGTGGCGGAAACGCTGAAGGACGTCCGCAAAGCCCTGCTGGACGCCGACGTCAACTACAAAGTGGCCAAGACCTTTACGGATACTGTGAAGGAGAAAGCCCTGGGGCAGAACGTGCTGACTGCCGTGAAGCCCAGCCAACTGATGGTGAAAATCGTGCATGACGAGCTGGCCGCGCTGATGGGCGGAGAGACCGCCGAAATCAACCTGGAAGGCAAGCCTGCTGTCATCCTCATGTCTGGCCTGCAAGGTTCTGGTAAGACCACGTTCAGCGGCAAGCTGGCTCGGATGCTCAAGACGAAGAAGAATCGCCGGCCGCTGCTCGTGGCTTGCGACGTTTACCGTCCTGCCGCTATCGAGCAGTTGCGCGTTCTGTCCGAGCAAATCGGCGTGCCCATGTACAGCGAGCCGGACTCTAAAGACCCCGTCGCCATCGCCCAGCACGCCATCCAGGAGGCCAAGGCCAAAGCGCTGGACACTGTTATCGTCGACACTGCCGGACGCTTGGCCGTGGACGAGGAAATGATGCAGGAGATTGCCGCCATCAAGCAAGCTATCCAGCCCAACGAGATCCTTTTCGTGGTGGACGCCATGACGGGACAGGACGCCGTGAATACTGCCAAGGAATTCAACGACCGCTTGGACTTCACCGGTGTGGTCCTCACCAAACTCGACGGAGACACCCGCGGCGGTGCCGCTCTCTCCATCCGCTCGGTCGTGACCAAGCCCATCAAGTTCATTGGCACGGGTGAGAAGCTGGATGCCGTAGACCAGTTCCACCCCTCGCGCATGGCCGACCGCATCCTCGGCATGGGCGATATCGTGTCATTGGTGGAACGCGCCCAGGAACAATATGACGAGGAAGAAGCCAAACGACTGCAACGCAAGATCCAGAAGAACCAGTTCGACTTCAACGATTTTCTGAACCAAATTCAGCAAATCAAGAAGATGGGCAACCTGAAGGAACTGGCTAGCATGATACCTGGCGTGGGCAAGGCCATCAAGGACATTGACATCGACGACAACGCTTTCAAGAGCATTGAGGCCATCATCTACTCCATGACCCCCGAGGAGCGCACCAATCCCGCCATCCTCAACGGCTCGCGCCGCCAGCGCATCGCCAAAGGCAGCGGCACCAACCTGCAAGAGGTGAACCGCCTGCTGAAGCAGTTCGACCAGACGCGCAAGATGATGAAGATGGTCACCGGCAGCAAGATGGGCAAGATGATGATGCCCAAGATGAAGCGCTGACCGCCTCTGGACGTTGGCAACGCCTTGGCTGGACGGAGGCGAGATCGACCACAAAAGAAGAAACAAATTTAACTGTTAAAAGAGACATACTATGACACTGATTGACGGAAAAGCCATCTCCGCCCAAATCAAGCAGGAGATAGCAGAAGAAGTGGCCCAAATTGTGGCCGCCGGCGGCAAACGTCCCCACCTGGCCGCCATCCTCGTGGGGCATGACGGAGGCAGCGAAACCTACGTGGCCAACAAAGTAAAGGCGTGCGAGGAGTGCGGTTTCAAGTCCACCCTCATCCGCTACGAAGACGATGTGACCGAGGACGAACTCCTGGCCAAGGTGCGTCAGCTGAATGCCGACGCGGATGTGGACGGCTTCATCGTTCAGCTCCCCCTGCCGAAGCACATCTCCGAGCAGAAGGTTATCGAAACCATCGACTACCGCAAGGACGTGGACGGCTTCCATCCCATCAACGTGGGCCGCATGTCCATCGGCCTGCCCTGCTACGTGTCGGCTACTCCCAACGGCATCCTTGAGCTGCTGCGCCGCTACAACATTGAGACGCAGGGCAAGAAGTGCGTCGTCCTGGGCCGCAGCAACATCGTCGGCAAGCCTATGGCCATGCTGATGATGCAGAAAGCCTATCCCGGCGATGCCACTGTCACCGTCTGCCACAGCCGCAGCCGCGACCTCGTGAAGGAATGCCGCGAGGCCGACATCATCATCGCCGCCCTGGGACAACCCAACTTTGTGAAGGCCGACATGGTGAAGGAGGGCGCCGTCATCATTGATGTCGGCACCACTCGCGTGCCGGACGCCACCCGGAAATCCGGCTTCAAGCTGACGGGCGACGTGAAGTTCGACGAGGTAGCCCCCAAGTGCTCCTACATTACCCCCGTGCCCGGCGGCGTTGGCCCCATGACCATCGTGTCGCTGATGAAGAATACCCTTCTGGCAGGCAAGAAAGCCATTTATAAGTAATCTCCCGCTTGCAAGACGATGAGAGCCCTCTTCATCCTTTGCATGCTGGCAAGCAGCGTGACCCTCTCGGCACAACAGAGGCTCACGCTGCTGTTCGTTGGTGACCTGATGCAGCACCAGGCGCAGATAGACGCCGCTCGCACCCCACAGGGAACGTACGATTACTCGGCCTGCTTCTCCCTCGTTTCCCCGCAGATACAGGCCGCCGACCTCGCTGTGGGCAATCTGGAAGTGACCTTGGGCGGCGTCCCTTATAGCGGCTACCCCGCCTTCAGTGCGCCGGACGAGTATCTATCCGCCATCCGCGACGCCGGTTTCGATGTCCTGCTCACCGCCAACAACCACTGCCTGGACCGGGGCAGGAGAGGACTGGAACGCACGCTTGGCCTGCTCGACTCCCTGCGCATCTCCTCGGCTGGCACCTATCGTGATTCCACCGACCGGCATCGTCGCTATCCCCTGTTTCTGCAAAAGAACGGCTTCCGCATCGCCTTGCTGAACTACACCTATGGCACCAATGGTTTGCGTCCTGCCGTCCCCAACCGAGTCAACTATATAGACCGGGGGGAGATGCTTCGCGACATCCGCACCGCCCAAGCCTGGCAGCCCGATATCCTTATCGCCTGCCTGCACTGGGGCAACGAATATCAGTCACTGCCCAGCCGCGAACAGCAGAAGTTGGCAGACTGGCTCTTTGCCCATGGGGTAGATCATATTGTCGGCAGCCATCCCCACGTGTTGCAACCCATGGAGGTGCGCACCGACAGCCTTAGCGGCGAGAAGCATTTGCTGGCCTATTCGTTGGGCAACTTTATCTCCAACATGAGTGCCCGCAACACCGATGGAGGACTGGTGCTGACGCTGGAATTTGAGAAGCATCCTCCTGCCGGCGGGTATGGCATACACAATCAGACTGTTCTGATTCGTTGCGAATACAATTTGGTATGGACAGGCCATCCCCAGTGTACCGGGCAGAAAAACTTTATTCTCTATCCGTCGGACTACCCGCAGGATAGCCTGCTGCCTGCCGCCCGTAATCGCCTGAAAATCTTCTTGGAAAGCTCTCGTAAACTATTGCAGGTGCACAACAAACAGGTCTATGAGAAAATGAGTCGGCGGAAAAAATAAGAAAAATATTCGCCCAAATGTTTGCTAGTTCAAAGATTATGCCTATCTTTGCACCGCATTTGAGAGATGTATTAACATGGTGGCTGTAGTTCAGTTGGTTAGAGCGTCAGATTGTGGTTCTGAATGTCGTGGGTTCGAGTCCCATCTGCCACCCGCAAGAAAAGAGGAAAATCGGTAACGGTTCTCCTCTTTTTTTGTTATATACCAGCGGATTACGGCAGGGACATTCAGAGAGGCACCGAAAGGACGGATCAGCGGATAATCGGATCAGCGGATAATCGGACGCGCTTACAAGTATGGGATCAGTGGATAAGTATGCGAAAACTACGGGGCAACCCTCCCCTTGATAACTTGATCAGGGCGCTGTCGGTCCGGGCGACGGCGCCTTTTTTATGTCTGTTATATTCATCACTCATCGCTAAACATTAGCTCTTTTCCTTATTAATCATTAATCATTCATCATTCACCATTAAACATTCAATAACCTGCCGTATATTCCCGGAAAAGTGTTACCTTTGCGCCCGTTTTCAGAATAACACCCAAAGAGACCTTGCACATGCATTCACAGAATGAACTGAAAGACATCACCCGCTTCTTGCTGGAATATGCCAACCGCCTGATGGGCTCGGGCGTGCACACGTCGAGGGTGGTGCGCAACACGTGCCGCATCGGGCACTCGCTGGACGTGGAGACCACCGTGTGCGTCCTGCAGCGCAACCTTATCGTCAGCGTGCGCGACCTCGAAAGCCGCGACGCCTACAGCGAGATGGCTGCCATCCCCGCCTTCCCCATCAGCTTTGAACTCAACGCCGAGCTGAGCGCCCTCAGTTGGGACGCCCACGACCAGCGCCTGCCCCTTTCCGCCATCCGGGAACGGTATGCGGCTGTCATCGCCCGACCCCGTATGGACCCGCTCTGCACGCTGTTCCTCGTAGCCTTCGCCAACGCGTCGTTCTGCGCCTTGTTCGGCGGCGACTGGACGGCGCGGGGTATCGTGTTTTCGGCCACGCTCATTGGCTTTTACATCCGGCAGGTGATGCAGAAAAGGCATATCAACCACTACATAGTCTTCATGGTCTCGGCCTTCGCCGCTTCGCTGGCAGCCTCGTCGGCCTTGACGCTGGACACGACTTCCGAGGTGGCTATCGCCACCAGCGTCCTGTTCCTGGTGCCCGGCGTCCCCCTGCTGAACGGCGTCATCGACATAGTGGAGGGCCACGTCATCACCGGCTGCAGCCGTCTCATCCAGGCCCTCTTGCTGGTGTTGTGCATAGCCGTGGGCCTCTCGCTCACGCTGATGCTGGTGCACGACAGCCTCCTCTGATTGCTCACCCTTAACCGAACGCATATGCTGATTACCGACATTCTCTCCGACGGCTTGTTTGCCGCCGTCGCCGCCATCGGGTTCGGGGCCATCTCCGACCCGCCCTTGCGCGCCTTCCCCTCCATCGCCCTGCTGGCCGCCGTGGGACACGCGCTGCGCTTCTGCCTGATGAACGGGCTGGACATGGACATTGCCACCGCTTCCCTGTGCGCGTCTTTCGCCATCGGCATGGGCAGCCTGCTGCTGGGCAAGCGCATTCTCTGTCCCATGACGGTGCTGTATATCCCGGCCCTGCTCCCGATGATTCCCGGCATGTATGCCTACAAGACGGTGTTCGCCCTCATCATGTTCATGCAGAACTTGGGCGACCCCGACAGCCTCACTCTCTACATCCGGGACATATTCTCCAACGGGCTGGTGACCTGCAGCGTCATCTTTATGCTGGCCGTAGGCGCCACGTTCCCCCTTTTCCTCTTTATCAACCGGGCCTTCTCCATGACCCGGCGCAAGCAGGAAGGCGACTGACGCGGCGCGCCCCATACCTATCATATATATATAAGCTACGACATTCATCCACCACACCTATACACTCTATCTGACAATGGAAATATTCTGGAATACGATCGCCCGCTACAACGAAGGCACTTGGCCCCTGCAGCTGGCCATCACCCTGGCCGGCATCCTGCTGACCGTCTTGCTCTACCGCCGTCCCGCCCCCTGGGTGAAGCGCGGCATGAAGGCCTACCTGGTCTTTGTCAACGCCTGGATTGCCGGCGTATACTACATGACCTATGGCGGCACCCGTAGCTACCATTACATATTGGCCATCTTCTGGGGCATCCTGGCTCTCATCTGGCTGTGGGACTTGGTCACGGGCTATACCTCGTTCGAGCGCAACCGCAAGCACGTCTACCTCGTGGCCGTCCTCTACGCCATGCCCTTCCTCTACCCCCTGCTGTCGTGGCTGCGCGGCATGGAGTTCCCCATGATGACCACCACCGTCATGCCTTGTTCGGTGGCCGTCTTCACCATCGGCCTGCTACTGGGCTTCTCCCGCAAGGTCAACCTGCTCATCATACTCTTCCTGTGCCACTGGGCTCTCATCTCCTTCTCCAAGATCTATGTCTACCACATCCCCGAGGACGTCCTGCTGGCAGCCTCCACCGTACCTGCCATCTATCTGTTCTTTAAGAACTACTTCGACCAGAACTTGCACAAAGAGACCAAACCCAGCGCCCGCTTCATGAACGGCTTTCTCATCGGCATCTGCGTCCTCATCGGCGTGGCCCTCAGCCTGACGTTGGTCAACGGCCTGATGAAATAGCCCCTCTCAGGCATCTGTTTCACAGGACAGTTTGGTATTGTCTTGTTTCATAAGAGCGTGTGTTTGTCAGCTTTCGGCGGCAAAAGGCGGATACAGGTCAGCAGACAGGCCGATTTAACATTTCCCTGTCCTATAGAATGCAAATTTGTCAGCTCCTGTCGTTAACCGCCGTTAAGCCCCTGATGACCTCTGTTAAAAGAGAACAAAAAAGAGTGACAGGGGGAATAAGTGAATGTTTTTTGTCCTTATTTTAACGTCGAAATCTTAAAACAAACCCGAATATTAACATTTAAAAGAATAACGGATTATGAAACAGACAATGAGAAATGCAGTGATAGTAGGCGCTATCGTGCTGGTGAGTGCCGGCGTGGGCGGTGCTACGGCCTACAAACTGCTGAGCAATGACAGAGAGGCGTCGGCTTCCTTCAACGAGCTTTTCCAGCAAAATCCCGATAATCTTCATTTGGCAGGGTTGAGCAGCGTGGCTGCGCAACCGGTGGACTTGACCCAGGCAGCGGAGACTTCAGTGCATGCAGTGGTGCACATCCGTGCCACGCAGTTGGGACGTACGGAGACCGTGCGCACCATGCCGGACATCTTCGACTTCTTCTTTGGTGACCCGCGGGGCCAGGAGCGTCAGGTGAAGACGCAGCCGCGTGTGGGTTTCGGTTCGGGTGTCATTATCTCGAAGGACGGTTATATCGTGACCAACAACCACGTGATAGAGGATGCCGACGAGATTACGGTGAAGTTGAACGACGAACGCGAGTTCAAGGGACGCATTATCGGTACTGACCCGGATACGGACCTGGCCTTGCTGAAGATTGAGGGCGATGATTTCCCGACGCTTCCCGTGGGCGATTCGGATGCGCTGAAGGTGGGCGAATGGGTGCTGGCCGTAGGCAATCCGTTTAGCCTGAGTTCTACGGTAACGGCAGGCATTGTCAGTGCCAAGGCGCGCGACATCGGCGCGACGGCTGCCAACGGCAACGCAGCCACCATCCAGTCTTTCATACAGACGGATGCCGCCATCAATGTTGGCAATAGTGGTGGCGCCTTGGTCAATGCGCGGGGGGAACTGGTGGGCATCAATGCCATGCTTTATTCGCCTACAGGCTCTTATTCCGGCTATGGCTTTGCCATTCCTACCAACATTATGAAGAAAGTCGTGTCCGACTTGAAGCAATACGGCGCAGTTCAGCGGGCACTTTTGGGCATTAAGGGAAGCGATTTCTCTACAGAACTCCAGATGAGCGACGAACTGGTGGAGAAGATAAAGAAGCAGGCTGAAGAGTTGGGCGTGAAAGACGGCGTGTTTGTGGCCGAAGTGCTGGATGGCGGTTCTGCCGCAGGCATCTTGCAGGAAAATGATGTAATCGTCGAACTGGATGGCCAGAAGATTCATAAGTTCTCAGACTTGCAGCAAGTCTTGGCCAAGCATCGTCCCGGCGACAAGGTGAAGGCTACGATTGTCCGCGACAAGAAGGAGAAGGAAGTGACCATCACGCTGAAGAACTCGCAAGGCAATACGAAGGTAGTGAAAGACCGCGGCATGGAAATTCTGGGCGCTGCCTTTAAGCCTATCGATACCGAATTGAAGCGTCAGCTCAATCTGGGTTATGGCTTGGAAGTGACCGGTGTCAGCACCGGCAAGATGAAAGATGCCGGCATACGCAAGGGTTTCATCATCCTGAAAGCTAACGGTCAAAGCATGAAGACGGTGGACGACCTGGAATCCGTGCTGAAAACGGCTACCCAGTCGCCTGAACAGGTGCTGTTCATCACCGGTATGTTCCCCTCGGGCAAACGTGCCAACTATGCCGTGGATTTGCAACAGGAATGAACACAGAAATAAGTTTTGATAAATAAGTATAGGTAAGAAGATTGATTGACTGTAGCTTTCTTTAACAGAAGCAAGAAAAAAGGTGCTGGCATGAACCATGTCGGCACCTTTTTTGTTAAGCAGGAAACAGAAAGTTACGCCGAGGCAACGTGCAATCCGATAAATTGTCGTAACTTTGTACCCCAAATATGTTTTAAAGGATGAGACAGTTAAAAATTACCAAAAGTATCACTAACAGAGAGAGCGCATCACTTGACAAGTATTTGCAGGAAATAGGTCGTGAAGACTTGATAACTGTAGAGGAAGAAGTAGAGCTCGCTCAACGCATCCGCAAGGGTGATCGTGCAGCATTGGAGAAACTGACACGTGCCAATCTTCGTTTCGTTGTATCTGTGGCCAAGCAGTATCAGAACCAAGGTTTGAGTCTGCCCGACTTGATTAACGAGGGTAACTTGGGCTTGATTAAAGCGGCCGAGAAGTTTGACGAGACGCGAGGTTTCAAGTTTATCAGTTATGCTGTGTGGTGGATACGTCAGTCCATTCTGCAGGCTTTGGCCGAACAGTCGCGCATCGTCCGTTTGCCTCTTAACCAGGTGGGCTCGCTGAACAAAATCAGCAAAGCCTTCTCTAAGTTCGAGCAGGAGAATGAGCGCCGTCCGTCGCCCGAGGAATTGGCAGACGAGTTGGATATTCCCGTTGACAAAATCTCCGATACATTGAAAGTGTCCGGCCGGCATATATCGGTGGATGCTCCGTTTGTGGAAGGAGAAGACAACAGCCTGCTTGACGTACTGGTCAACGACGACTCTCCCATGGCCGACAAGTCGTTGGTGAACGAGTCTCTTGCGAGGGAAATTGATAGGGCGCTTTCTACGTTAACCGAGCGCGAAAAAGAAATCATTCAGATGTTTTTCGGCATCGGACAACAGGAAATGACCCTGGAGGAAATCGGCGACAAATTCGGGTTGACCCGTGAACGTGTCCGCCAGATTAAGGAAAAAGCCATCAGACGATTAAGACAAAGTAATCGTAGCAAGTTGCTCAAGTCCTACTTGGGATGAGTGGGAAATATCAGTTTCCGACAACTTTAGAAACATTAAAAACCGGTACACCCGTTGGGGCGACCGGTTTTTTTGTTACCTTTGCGCCACTTACTAATTATAGTTTGGATATGAGACACATTCGGATATGCTTGTGGGCAGTGATGGCCGTGATGCTTTGTTCGGCTTTCACGACGAAAGAGAAGGAAAAACCTGTATATGTATTTGGAGTCGGCGCCTCGTTTAAGGATTCGGTGGTTTATTTCACTGAAGTCCAGTTGGTGGACAGCGTCGTGCTGGACGGGAACGGTTTCCTGCCGCAGCGCGAAGTATATGCCTACCAGATGAAGAACTTTTTGGAGTATCAGAAGGGCAAGGCGGATTACACGTGTGCCATCTATTTCTCCGAAAACCGCTTGAAGTTGGAGAAAGAGGCTTCCAAAGTGCGCAAGCAATATGAAAAAGGGAATACTTATGTCTTGGAGAACGTCAAAGTGGCAGATTTCAGTTTCAAGAAACCTGAGGAATAAGGACTCATGAAAGAACTTGCTTTTCGGACTATTCTGTTCATGATGCCGCTCTGCAGCATGCTTGGCTTGTTGACTTCCTGCGATTCGGGGGAAGACGGGCCGATGGTTGCCGTAGAGAGTGTGGCATTGGACGGCGGCGATATGCTGCTGATGGGGGAGGGAGAAAGCGCGACGCTGTCGGTTCGTATATTCCCCCAGGATGCCACCAACCAGAAGGTCTTTTGGGAATCGTCGGACAACACTGTGGCAACCGTCTCCGACAAAGGGGTGGTGACTGCCCTGCAGCCGGGGGAGGCGATGATTACCGTCACCACGGATGAAGGCGGCTTCTGTGCTTCGTGCACCGTGTATGTGCCCAGACAACTGCCGGATTCGGGAGAGGATACTCGCAAAGGGCGGACAGTCTTGGTATATATAGCGGGAGACAACAACCTGGCTTCGTTTGCCAAAGACGATGTGGAGGAAATGAAGAAAGGCATGGCTTCCGTGGTCTCTCCGTCCATGCATCTGTTGGTTTATGCAGACTATGGCGAGGCCAGGCTGATGGAGATTTCCAACCGCGATGGCAAGGTAGAGGCGCAGGTTGTCAGGGAATATGGCGACCGTAACTCCACGGGCGTGTCCGAAACGTTGGAGGTCTTTGAAGACGTCTTTGCCAATCCGGATTACCAGGCGGCGAGTTATGGCCTGGTATATTGGTCGCACTGCGACGGGTGGATTCCCTATCCCGTGCCGTCTGCTTCCACCCGTTGGATAGGGCAAGATACGGGGGAGGGCGACCAGCGGATGAACCTCTCGGACTTCGTGCGGATATTGGACTATGCGCCGCATTTTGACTTCATCATGTTCGACGCTTGTTTCATGCAGTCCGTCGAGGTGGCCTACGCGTTGCGCGGATATACGGACTATTACATTGCTTCTCCCACCGAAACTCCCGGCCCCGGGGCTCCTTACGACCGGATACTTCCCTACATGTTTATGAAAGGCGCGGCGGTGGAGATGGCGGAGACCTACTTTAAGGTCTATAACGATATGTACGATGCCGGGGAGGGACTCTCTAACGACCACTGGACGGCCGGCGCTTCCATCGGCGTACTGAAGACGGAGGGGCTGGACGGGCTGGCTGCCTTGACCCGTCAGTTGATGCCCGCGGGAGAGGTGGCTGTCAATACGCTGCGTGCCGATGTCTTTAGTTACGACCGTCGTCATCCGGAAGTGGGTTATTATGACATGCAGGAAATGATGCAGGAACTGCTGTCTGACGAGCAATTTGCGCAGTGGAAGCAAGGATTGGACAACGTCCTTGTCTATTGGAATACGACTCCGTTGAATTACTCGTCGTATGGCGGACTCTTCTCGATGGAGCGGGCGAATGGCGTTTCCCACTATATTCCGGCTTCCGTTACTTCTGCGGCTGCCGAGGCCTATCGTTCTACCGAGTGGTATGAGGCGGCCGGACTGTCCAAGTTGGGATGGTGAGGGCCGGACGCTCCGAAAGGGAGAGACGAGAGGCACCACTCCTCCGGACACGTCAAAGCAATCAGTCAAGCCCCTGTGGACTACGGTTCGCGGGGGCTTTCCTTTTCCGGCCGAAAGCATTACTTTTGCGGCAGATTCAAATCCTAAAGTAATAAAATGTAAGATGAAGAACAAGATTTTGCTTTCACTCTCTAAGGAAGAGCTGATACGGCTCGTCGAGGATTATTCAAAGAACTGGCTGGCGATGGACGGCGTGTGGTTTCAGTCGGTGGAGCGGGCGCGCGGGATGGACGAGGCGATGCGCCACGATGCGGAAGCGTGGCGGAAGTTCACCGTCATCGAGGCCCGGCGCATCAAGGCCTTTCTGGGGCTGCCCGAGCGCGCGGGGCTGGACGGACTGGCCCGTGCCTTGCAATTCCGTTTCTATGCGAACCTGAACGAGGCGGACATCCTCGTGGACGAGGAGAGGAAGACGTTGGTCTACCGCACCCGCGAGTGTCGGGTGCAGCGGGCGCGCGAACGCAAGGGGATGCCCTTCCATCCGTGCAAGCCTGTGGGCGAGATAGAATATGCCGGGTTTGCCCGCGTCATCGACGAGCGCCTTTCGTGCGAATGCCTTTCGTGTTTCCCCGACGTTGTCGACCCCGGCTGTTGCTGCGCCTGGCGGTTTACGCTGCATGACTCTCCCGTTCCCGACCGGAAAGTCGGCTGAGCCGTGCGAAAAAACTTCAATCCCCCGCGAAAAACTTCCCAATCTCTGGGGAAAACTGTAAATTCAGGCTGGATTTACATAAATCTAAGCTGAATTTACATAAATCCAGGCTGAATTTACATAAATCCAACCTGGATTTATAGTTTTTGCCAAAGATTGCGCGTTTTTTGCCGCGGCTTTCCGTTTCTTTTGCTTCAGCTAAAGGCTTTTTGTCTCCAAGACCGGGCGTGCTGCCGGCGCATGTCCGGCATGTCGGGCCTACTCTTGCGCCAGGTCTGCCTTCAGGGCGCGGATGGCCTCGTCGGCGTTTCCCTGTTTCTCGTTCAGCAGCGTCACGAACCGGCTGCCGATGATGGCGCCCGAGGCATGGGCGCAAGCGGCCTCGAAGGTCTGGTGGTTGCTGATGCCGAAGCCTATCATGCGGGGGTTGCGCAGGTGCATCGCCTCGATGCGGCGGAAGTAGGCCTGCTTCTGTTCGTCGAAGTCCTTCTGCGCGCCCGTGGTGGCGGCGCTGGACACCATGTAGATAAATCCGTCCGTGTGGGCGTCTATTTCGCGGATGCGTTCCTCGCTGGTTTCGGGCGTGATGAGCATGATGACGCGCAGATTGTATCGTCGGGCGGTGTCCTTGTAGCTTTCTTCGTATTCGCGGAAGGGCAGGTCGGGGATGATGACGCCGTCGATGCCGCACGCCACGCATTGCCGGCAGAAGTCCTCGAAGCCGAACTGCATGATGGGGTTGAGGTAGCCCATGAGGATGAGGGGGATATGCACGTCCCGGCGGATGTCTTTCAGTTGGCTGAAGAGGAGGCGCAGCGACATGCCGTTGCGCAGGGCGCGGGTGGCGGCCTCCTGGATGACGATGCCGTCGGCCATGGGGTCGCTGAAGGGGATGCCTATCTCTATCATGTCCACCCCGTTGCGCTGCAGGGCGCGGACGACGTCGGCCGTGCCGTCCAGGGTGGGACAGCCGGCGCAGAAGTAGATGGACAACAGGTGGTCGGGATGTTGCTCAAAGAGTTGGTTGATGCGGTTGTTGTTCATAAGGGTTATGCTTTTTTAAGTTCGTTGATAAATTGCTGCAGGCGGGCGATGTCTTTCAGGCCCGGCTCCGTCTCGAAGCGGCTGTTCAGGTCGACGCCTGCCAGGGCGGGGTGGCGGAAGGCTCGGACGGCGGAGGCGCTGTAGGCACTGATGCCGCCGCTCAGCAGGAAGGGGGTGCGGCCGCGGTAGGCTTGCAGCAGCGTCCAGTCGAACTGGTTGCCCGAGCCGCCGTAGCCGGGGGTCTTGGTGTCGAACAGGAAGTAGTCGCACAGGCCGTCGTCATACTCCGCCGTGGCCGTCAGGTCTTGCGGGCCGGCTATCTGGAAGGCTTTGATGAGGCGGAAACCCCGGCGGCGCAGTGTGCGGCAATACTCGGGCGATTCGTGTCCGTGCAGTTGCAGGTAGTCCAGGCCGAAGCGGTCGGCATAGATGGCCACGTTCTCCTTGGTCTCGTCCACGAAGACTCCCACGCGCCGGGCCCTCCGGGGCAGGTAGCCGGGCAGCTGGCTGAGGCAGCGGGGCGACTTGGGGTAGAAGACGAAGCCCATCAGGTCGATGCCCAGCGACTCGGCCCGGCGGATGTTGTCGCCCTGCGTCATGCCGCAGACTTTGATGAGTAAAGGCTGTTTCATGGCTGGCTCTGCGTTTGGATGTCTTGGATGAAGGCGTGCAGCGTCTCGCCGGGGCGGGCCGTCTTCATGAAGGCCTCGCCGATGAGGAAGCCGCGGAAGCCGGCCTGGCGCAACCCGGCGATGGTGGCGGGGGAGGAGATGCCGCTTTCCGACACCAGCAGGGGCTCGCCGACGCGGGAGGCGGCCCGGCGCAGGCTTTCGGCCAGGCGGAGGGAGTTCTGCACGTCGGTATGGAAGGTGCCCAGGTGGCGGTTGTTCACGCCCAGCATGTCGATGTCCGGCGTGAGGCAGGCCAGTTCGTCTTCGGCATGCACCTCCAGCAGCACCTCCAGGCCCAGGGCGTGGGCTTCGGCGGCCAGCGCGCGGCACTGTCCGGGCGAGAGGCAGGCGGCGATGAGCAGCACGGCGTCGGCTCCGGCCAGGCGGGCTTGCAGCAGTTGGTAGGGGTCGATAACGAAGTCCTTGCGCAGGATGGGCAGGTCTACAAGGCGGCGGGCCGCGCGCAGGTCGTCCAGCGTCCCGCCGAAAAAGGGCGTGTCCGTCAGGATGGACAGGGCCGAGGCGCCGGCCTGTTCGTAGGCCGGGGCGACGAGGGCGGGGTCGGCCTCGGGATGGAGCCAGCCCTTGGAGGGCGAGCGGCGCTTGAACTCGGCGATGATGCCCGTGGCCGACGACTCCAGGCTGCGGCGCATGCTGCGCGTTTGCGGATGGAGGCGGACGTAGGCCTCGGCCTCTTGCCGCAGGGCTTCGGGGGAGACGAGGGCTTTGGCCTGCTCCACTTCTTCTTTCTTGCTACGGATGATGTCTGATAGGATGTCTCTCATGTCAGTATGTTCAGCGGTTGATTTCGATGAATTTTTGCAGGCATTGCAGGGCGCGGCGGCTCTCCAGCGACTCGCGGGCCAGGGCAATGCACTCTTCAATCTCCTTCTGCGGCTCCATGATTTGGATGGCAAAGGCGGCGTTGACGACGACGCACTGCGTCTGGGCCGGCGTGGCGCGCAGGTGGAGCACGTCGTCGAAGATGCGGGCCGCGTCGGCCTTGGTCTGCCCGCCAAACAGTTCTTCGGGCTGCGCCGGGCGGAAGCCCAGGGCCTGGGGGCGGTAGATGCGTTCGTAGTGGCGGGTCATCACCTTGAACTCGTCCGTCAGCGAGATTTCGTCGTAGCTGTCCAGGCTGTTGACCACGGCGAAGTCGATGCCCAGGCGGTAGAAGACGTTGGTGTAGAGACGCATCTGCGCCAGGTCGGCCACGCCCAGCAGCTGGTAGGCGGGCAGGCAGGGGTTGACCAGCGGACCCAGCAGGTTGAACAGCGTGCGCACGCCCAGCTGGCGGCGCACGGGGCCTACGCTCTTCATGGCGGGGCTGAACAGCTGGGCGTGCAGGTAGGCCAGGTTGCACTGCTCCAGCGAGCGGCGCAGGCGGTCGGGGTCGGCGGTGAAGCGGATGCCGTGCTCTTCGATGACGTTGCTGGCGCCGCTGACCGACGTGGCCCCGTAGTTGCCGTGCTTGGCCACCTTGTATCCGGCGCCGGCCACTACGAAGCAGGCGCACGTGGAGATGTTGAACGTGTTCTTGCCGTCGCCGCCCGTGCCCACGATGTCGATGGGGCGCCAGGGCGAGAAGTCGATGGGGACGCGCGTCTCCATCAGGGCTTGGCGGAAGCCGACGAGCTCGTCCACCGTGATGCCCCGCATCTGGAACGTGGCCAGCAGGGCGGCCAGCTGGGCTTCGGGGTAGCGGCCGCGGCTGATGTCCAGCATCAGTTGGCGGGTTTCTTCTTGGGTCAGCTCTTCGTGGGCGAAGAGCCGGGTGAGTATCTGTTTCATTGTTTTTCTGCGATATAATTATGTGTATATCAATGTCTTATTGTCTATTCGGGGAAAGCCTGCGGCGCTCTTGAAAAAAGACCCGCGTCTTTTTTCAGCTTCCCGTTTGGGCCTCGCCGTTCAGCCAGTTGCGCAGGATTTGCCGCCCCGCCGGGGTGAGCACGGATTCGGGGTGGAACTGGATGCCGCGGACGTCCAGCGTGCGGTGGCGCAGGGCCATGATGTGTCCCTCGGGGCTGAGGGCGGTGACGGCCAGGCACGCGGGCAGGCCTTCGGGGGAGACCACCCACGAGTGGTAGCGGCCTACGGGCGTGCCGTCCGGCACGCCGCGGAACAGGTAGTCGTCCTCTATCCGGATGCCGGGCACGGCGGGGGTCTCGCCCGTCTTCAGCACGAGGGGCGACTGCACGCCGTGGTAGACGTCCGCCAGGTTGGCAAGCCGCGCGCCGAAGGCCTCGCCGATGGCTTGGTGGCCCAGGCAGACGCCCAGCAGAGGCTTGCGGGGGGCATACGTGCGGATGACGTCCATCAGCAGGCCGGCCTCGCTGGGGATGCCCGGGCCGGGGGAGAGGACGATGCGGTCGTAGGCGTCCAGCGCCGCGAGGTCGAAGCGGTCGTTGCGCACGACGGCCACGTCTTCGCCCAGCTCGCGCAGGAGGTGGGCCAGGTTGTAGGTGAACGAGTCGTAGTTGTCGATGATTACTGTTTTCATAGTCCTTGCATCCTTTCTGCCATTTCGATGGCTTTTCTGAGCGCGCCCAGTTTGTTGTTTACTTCCTGCAGTTCGTATTCCTCGTTGCTGCGGGCCACGATGCCTCCGCCGGCCTGGAACCACAGGACGCCGTTGCGGCTGACGAAGGTGCGGATGGTGATGGCCTGGTTGAGTTGTCCGTCCAGCCCGATGAAGCCGATGCATCCGCCGTAGGCTCCGCGGTTGTGTGGTTCTATCTCGCTGATGAGCTGCATGGCCCTCACCTTCGGCGCGCCGCTCAGGGTGCCTGCGGGGACGGTGTCGATGAAGGCGCGGATGGGGTCGGCTCCTTCGTCCAGCTCTCCGCTGACGCGGCTGACCAGGTGGATGACGTGGCTGTAGTATTGCATGTCCTTGAAGAAGTCCACGCGCACGTCGTGGCAGTTGCGCGAGAGGTCGTTGCGGGCCAGGTCCACCAGCATGACGTGTTCGGCGTTCTCCTTGGGGTCGTCGCGCAGGTAGCGGGCGTTGGCGGCGTCTTCGTCGGGTATGCCCGTGCGGCGCGTCGTCCCGGCGATGGGGTCGATGTAGGCCCGGCGTCCTTCGATGCGGCAGTGCGTCTCGGGCGAGGAGCCCAGCAGGCGGAAGCCGCCGAAGTCGAAGTAGAAGAGGTAGGGCGAGGGGTTGATGCTGCGCAGGGCGCGGTAGAGCATGAAGTCGTCGCCCGTGTACTGCTGCTCGAAGCGCCGCGACAGGACAATCTGGAAGACGTCGCCCCGCAGGCAGTGGGCGATGCCGCGGCGGATGTTGGCCTTGTGCTCGTCGTCGGTCAGCGGCGAGGTGGTGGGCCCCACGGCGCGGAAGCCGTAGACGGAGTAGTTGCGGTTGTGTATCGCCTTCTGCACCTGCTCCAGCCCGCTGTCCTGCCCGTCGGGTTGCAGCTCGAGCAGCATCATCTCGTTGCGGAAGTCGTTGAAGACGATGACGTATCTATATAATATGTATAAGAGGTCGGGGGCGTCGTTGATGCTCTCGCGGCTGTCCTTGACGGGGATGCCCTCGAAGTAGCGCACGGCGTTGAACGAGGTGTAGCCGTACAGGCCGACGTACTGGCGGTATTCGCCCTCCACGCGGAAGCGGCCGATGAAGTCGTTCAGCGCGTCTTCCACGCGGTAGTCCTCCGCCAAGGGGCGTTCTTCGCGGCGGCCGTCGGGCAGGCGCATCAGCACGGCGCCGTGGCTGATGCTGATGCTGGCCAGCGGGCACAGTCCGATGAAGGAGCGGTTGTTCTCGCTGCCGTGGTAGTCCGAGCTTTCCATCAGGGCGCTTTGCGGGAAGATGTCGCGCACCTTCAGGTAGGTGCTGACCGGCGTGTGCAGGTCGCCCAGCAGGGTGCGGCAGTTGGTGTGGTAGTGATAGGTTTTCATTCGTGGTCAGAGTGTGTTGAGGGGTTGTTTGTCATTGGTTCATGGACAGGTAGGTCTCGATGTCCTTGTCGCCCCGGCCGGACACGGTGAGCACCACCACGTCTTCCGGGCGGAACTTCAGCTTGGGCAGGGCGCCCAGGGCGTGCGCGCTTTCCAGGGCCGGGATGATGCCCTCCAGGCGGGTCAGCTCGTAGGCGGCGCGGATGGCTTCGTCGTCGTTGATGGACAGCACGAGGGCGCGCTTCTGCCGGGCCAGGTTGGCGTGCATGGGGCCGATGCCGGGATAGTCCAGTCCGGCCGAGATGGAGTAGGGCTCTTCTATCTGCCCGTCTTCGTCCTGGATGACATAGGTGCGTGCCCCGTGGATGATGCCCAGCCGTCCCAGGGCGATGGTGGCCGCCGTCTGTCCCGTCTCCACGCCCTTGCCTCCGGCTTCGGCCAGGATGATTTGCACGTCGGGATTGTCCACGTAGTGATAGATGGTGCCGGCGGCGTTGCTTCCGCCGCCCACGCAGGCGATGAGGTAGTCCGGGCATTCGCGGCCTTCGTGCTCCAGCAGCTGTTTCCTGATTTCTTCGCTGATGACTGCCTGCAGCCGGGCCACCATGTCGGGATAGGGGTGCGGGCCCACGGTGGAGCCGATGATGTAGTGCGTGTCGGCCGGGTGGCAGCACCAGTCGCGTATGGCCTCGTTGGTGGCATCTTTCAGCGTCATGTTGCCCGAGGTGACGGGGACGACCTTGGCACCCAGCATCCGCATCTTCTCCACGTTGATGTGCTGGCGTTCCACGTCGGTCTTGCCCATGTAGACGATGCACTCCATGTTCATCAGGGCGCACACCGTGGCCGTGGCCACTCCGTGTTGTCCGGCTCCCGTTTCGGCGATGATGCGCCGCTTGCCCATGCGCCGGGCCAGGAGCACTTGGCCGATGGCATTGTTGATTTTGTGCGCTCCCGTGTGGTTCAGGTCTTCCCGCTTCAGGTAAATCTTGCACCCGTAGCGTTCGGACAGGCGCCGGGCCAGGTACAGCGGCGAGGGACGTCCCACATAGTCGCGCAGCAGCCGGGCATATTCTTGCCGGAAGTCGTCGCTTTGCAATACCTGCAGGTAGGTCTTTTGCAGTTCTTCCACGCATCTGTGCAGGATTTCGGGGACAAAGGCTCCGCCGAATTCGCCGTAATAACCATTGTTGTCTACTAAGTAACTCATATTTGTGGCATGTGTATATTGGTTTGTCAATTAAAAAAGCCCTGCCGCAAGTGCGACAGGGCTCTCTGTTTCTCTGTTCTTGGTAGGTACATACGAGCACTGCTCCCTTACGACTGTCGGAGTTGTAACGGGCGCCACCACCAAAAAGTATTTAGTAACTGCTTCTTCATATCTCTTTTGCTTTCTTGACGGGGCAAATATAGGCAGTTTGTTTTTATCCTCCAAGGAAATCTTTCTTTTTTTACTTTTGCAGGCGTAATTCTTTCATTCGAGCAGAGCGCCGCCTTCCGGGGGCTGAAGCGGCCCGGACGGGGGATGCGCTGCCGGCAGGCTGGGACTATATCTCCCGCTGCCGGGGACTACAGTCTCAGCGACCTGCGACTATAGTCCCTGCGACCTGGCGTAGTACTTCTACTATGCGCTGAAATACAGTCTGTTGCTGGCGGAAGGGCATGAAAATGTGGGCGGATAGTTTGTGGGGACAGGCGAAAAAGCGTATCTTCGCGTCGGACAATCCTATTTATGTAAACAGCGATGAAAACGTTCAGTTATTCTTTCTTGCGTGCCGTGTGCGCGCTGGTCATCGGCCTGGTGCTGGTCTTGTTTCCCAACCAGGCTGCCGAGTACTTGGTCATCACCGTGGGCGTCATTTTCCTGATACCCTCCTTGCTTAGCATCATCGGTTACTTTGCCTGGCGGGGCGAACGGCCGGTGCGTTTCCCCTTGTTGGGCATCGGAAGCCTGTTGTTCGGGCTGTGGCTCATCGCCATGCCGGGTTTCTTTGCCGACTTGCTGACCTATGTGTTGGGCTTTATCCTGGTGATGGGCGGGGTGCAGCAGCTGGCCTCGCTCTCGTCGGCCCGCCGTTGGATGCGGGTGCCGGCGGGGTTCTACGTGGTGCCGGTGCTGATACTTCTGGCCGGCCTGTTTGCCTTGTTCAATCCGCTGGGGGCACGCTCTACGGCATTTGTGGTCATCGGCGTCAGCAGCCTGGTGTATGCCCTGTCCGATCTGGTCAACTGGTTCGGCTTCTCGAGGAAACGTCCCAAGGAGCCCGCGTCGCCGCAGAGGCTGTCCGACGGCGCCGAGGTGGAAGACGCGGAGATTGTGGAGTGACCACAGAAAAAGGAGGGAACCCACTTCGCAGCGGTTTCCCTCCTTGCAAACTTAAAACAACCAACAAAAGAATTTTATTCGTATCGCGAAGGACGGGGGAGTTGACTCTTCCGTCCTTCTTGTGTGGTCATCGGATAAACAGAAGCTCTCTGTACTTGGGCAACGTCCACATCTGGTTGTCCACGATGAGCTCCAGCTTGTCGATGTGGTAGCGGATTTCCTCCATGGCGGGCACGATGGTGTCGTGGTAGGCCACGGCCTTCTCGCGCTGGCTCTCAATCTTGTTGGCCACCTTGCGGGCTTCCACCATCGAGTCCACGTGTTCCTTGATGAAGGCCGTGCGGTCGGCAATCTCTTCGATAAGCTCCAGGTTCTTGGCCGAGAGCTTGTCTGCCTTGTCGGCGGGGAAGAGCTGGTGCATCTTGTATACATTGTCGATGAGGCCGGTTTGGTATTGCGTGGCCACGGGGATGATGTGGTTCATGGCCAAGTCGCCGAGGACGCGGGCTTCAATTTGTATCTTCTTCGTGTACATTTCCCACTTCACCTCGTTGCGCGCCTCCAGTTCCTTGCGGGTCATGACGCCGGTCGACTCGAACATGCGGATGCTGGCCTCGCTGAGGTAGTTGTCGAAGATGACGGGAACGCTGGTCTCGCAGTCCAGGCCGCGTCGCTGGGCTTCTGCCTTCCATTCGTCGCTGTAGCCGTTACCGTCGAAGCGTATGGGCTTGCATATCTTGATGTACTTGCGCACCACTTCGAGGATGGCGGAGATTTTGGGCTCGCCCCGTTCGATAAGCTCGTCCACGTCGTGCTTGAATTCCGTCAGCTGTTCGGCCAGGGCGGCGTTGAGGGCTATCATGGCGCTGGCGCAGTTGGCCTCGCTGCCCACGGCGCGGAACTCGAAGCGGTTGCCCGTGAAGGCGAAGGGCGACGTGCGGTTGCGGTCGGTATTGTCGATGAGCAGTTCGGGTATCTGCGGGATGTCCAGCTTCATGCCCTGCTTGCTGCTCAAGGTGATGAGTTCGTCTTTGTCGCTCTGCTCGATGTGTTCCAGCACTTGCGACAGCTGCTTGCCCAGGAAGGACGAGATGATGGCGGGCGGCGCCTCGTTGGCTCCCAAGCGGTGCGCGTTCGTGGCGCTGGAGATGCTGGCCTTCAGCAGGCCGTTGTGGCGGTAGACGGCCATCAGCGTGTTCACCACGAAGGTGATGAAGCGCAGGTTGTCTTCCGGGTTCTTGCCGGGCGCGTGCAGCAGGATGCCCGTGTCCGTGCCCAGGCTCCAGTTGTTGTGCTTGCCGCTGCCGTTGACGCCTTTGAAGGGCTTCTCGTGCAGGAGGACGCGGAAACCGTGGTTGCGGGCAATCTTGCGCATCAGGGCCATGATGAGCATGTTGTGGTCTACGGCCAGGTTGCACTCCTCGAATACGGGCGCCAGCTCGAACTGGTTGGGGGCTACCTCGTTGTGGCGCGTCTTGACGGGGATGCCCAGCTTCAGGGCCTCGATTTCCAGGTCTTTCATGAACGCGGCCACGCGGGGCGGTATGGCGCCAAAGTAGTGGTCTTCCAGCTGCTGGTTCTTGGCAGAGTCATGCCCCGTGAGGGTGCGGCCGGTCATCAGCAGGTCGGGACGCGCGGCGTAGAGGCCTTCGTCCACCAGGAAGTATTCTTGTTCCCAGCCCAGATAAGCGCAGACCTTCTTCACGTCCGGGTTGAAGTAGTGGCAGACGGCGGTGGCTGCCTTGTCCACGGCGCGCAGGGCCTTGAGCAGCGGGGCCTTGTAGTCCAGCGACTCGCCCGTGTAGGCAATGAAGATGGTGGGGATGCACAGCGTGTCGTCCACGATGAAGGCGGGCGACGAGGGATCCCAAGCCGAGTAGCCGCGTGCCTCGAAGGTGTTGCGGATGCCTCCGTTGGGGAAGCTGGAGGCGTCGGGTTCCTGCTGCACGAGCAGTTTGCCGGTGAATTCTTCCATCACGCCTCCCTTGCCGTCGTGCTCGATGAAGGCGTCGTGCTTCTCGGCGGTGCCCTCGGTCAGGGGGTGGAACCAGTGCGTGTAGTGCGTGGCGCCCATCTCGATGGCCCACTTCTTCATGCCGGCGGCCACTTCGTCGGCAATGCTGCGGTCCAGCGGCGCGCCGTGGTCGATGACGTCCGTCAGCTTCGCGAAGACTTTGCTGGGCAGGTAACGGAACATCTTGTCCCTATTGAAAACATACTTGGCGAAATACTCCGAGGGGCGTTCCGCCGGGGGAGTCACTGCGACGGGACGTTTCTGGAACGCCGTCTCGACTACTCTGAATCTTAAGTCTGACATAGTTGTCTCTTGGATTTGTTGGTTTATAATGTTGTTAGAGTAAAGCTCTTTATTCCTTTGGCGACCCTTCGGCAGGGGCGTCAGTTGTAGGCCGTTTCGCCATGCTCGTAGATGTCCAGTCCCTCTTCCTCGATGCGCCGGTCTACGCGGATGCCCACCAGGCGGTCCACAATCTTGTAGAGGACGAAGGTGACGACGGCGCTGAAGGCGATGGATACCAAGGTGGCCACAGTCTGTACCCACAGCTGGTGCCAGTCGCCGTAGAGCGCGCCTTGCACGCCGCCTTCGCCGCTGACGGCCTGCGTGGCGAACACGCCCGTCAGGATGGAACCCACGATGCCTCCCACGCCATGCACACCGAAGGCATCGAGCGCGTCGTCATAGTGGAAGCGGGGTTTCACGGCGGCCACCATCAGGAAGCAGACGATGGGGGTGATGATGCCGATGCAGAAGGCTCCGGCCAGGTCTACCGTGCCTGCCGCCGGGGTGATGGCCACCAGTCCGGCCACGGCGCCCGTGCAGGCGCCCACCGTGGTGGGTTTCTTGTTGCACAGCCAGTCGATGGCTATCCACGTGATGGCGGCCGTGGCCGTGGCGATGTGCGTCACCAGGAAGGCGTTGGCGGCCAGCCCGTCGGCTGCCAGCCCGCTGCCGGCGTTGAAGCCGAACCAGCCCAGCCAGAGGAACGACGTGCCCATGAAGACGAAGGTGACGTTGTGCGGCGTGATGTGCCGCCCGTGGCGGTAGTCTTCGCGTTGTCCCAGCAGGAGCGCCATCACCAGGGCCGAGATGCCCGCGTTAATGTGCACCACCGTGCCACCGGCAAAGTCGATGGCGCCCATCTGCTGCAGGAAGCCGCCGCCCCATACCCAGTGGGCCATGGGGAAGTAGGCCAGGATGACCCAGAGGACGATGAACACCACGTAGCCGCTGAACTTGATGCGCTCGGCGAATGCGCCCAGGATGAGGGCGGGGGTAATGATGGCGAACATGCACTGGAACATGGCGAAGGCCAGTTCGGGGATGTTGCCCGTGGTCAGCGTGTCCAGCCCGATGCCGTGGAGGAAGGCCTTGTCGAAGCCGCCGATGACGGCGCCCAGCGGGTTGCCCGACTCGGCGAAGCCGGTGCCGAAGGCCCAGCTGTAGCCGAAGGCCACCCACAGGATGCTGACCACGGCCACGAGGAACAACGTCTGCATGATGACGCTCAGCACGTTCTTCTGCCGCACCAGGCCGCCGTAGAAGAGGGCGATGCCGGGTATGCTCATCAGCAAGACAAGGATGGAGGATATCATGATCCAAGCGGTGTTGCCGCTGTCTAATATATGTGTGTCCATAATGTGTGACGGTTTAAGTGTTTAGTTGTATTTGTACTCGATGTAGTCGCTTATTTCTCTTGTTCGGCGTTGTAGAGGGCTATGTCTCCCCGTTCGCCCGTGCGGATGCGGATGGCGTCTTCCACGGGGATGATGAAGATGCGCCCGTCGCCTATCTCGCCCGTCTGTGCCGACGCCACGATGGCGCGCACGGTCTTCTCCACGTTCTTGTCGCGCACCACGATGGAGAGCAGGATGCGCTCGATGGAGCTGGTGTCGTACATGACGCCGCGGTAGATGCGGGCCTGCCTGGATTTGCCGATGCCCCTTACGTCGTAGTAAGAGAACCATTCGATGTCCGCCTCGAGCAAGGCTTCCTTTACCTCGTCGAACTTGGTCTTGCGGATGATAGCTTCAATCTTTTTCATACCTTACTTGTTGCTTTAAAGTTAGAATATACCTATAAACTGAGTCCTATGACAAAATGCGTGCCTTCCGTCCGCGGGTTCCACGTGACCTTGGCGAAGAGGGGGAGGGAGAAGCGGTCGGTGAGGCGTATCTCCTTGGCTGCGCCCAGGCTGACGTTGCAGACGCTGAACCCGTTGGTCTGCCCGTTGTAGAACGTCGTGGCCCAGGGCACGGCGCCGGCTTCGGCCGTCCATTCGAGTCCGCCCAGTCGGAACGGAACCACCACCGCCACGTAGGACGAATAGGCGCGGCGGCCGTCGGCGTTCACCCCGTCGTTTCCGGCAAAGTTGGTGTACCAGTTCAGGGACAGCACCCCGAAGTCGTAGCCCACCTGCGCCTCGAACACGTGGCTCGTGTCGTGTGCCTTGAAGTGGAAGTAGCCCGGCCCGTTGTCAAACCAATAGTCCGTCACCGAGATGCTGAAGCCGCCGCGGGCGTATCCCAGCGTGAGGTCGACCTCCTTCGTGTCCGAGCCCTCGAAGCCTACCGAACCCCACGCGCCCAGCGAGAAGCCTTTGTAGGCGATGCTCAACGACGGTTGCAGGCTGACGTCTCCCAGGTCCTGGCCGCGCCAGATGTAGCTGCTCACCAGGTCGGCTCCTACCGACGCTTCCACTTTGTCTTGCGCCCTTGCGGACTCGGAGGCGGTTCCCGCCGCCAGTAGCAAGGCCAGAGTCGCCGGCTTCCAGTTGATACGTTTTCTTTTCATGTCGTTTACGTTTTTAAGAGTTAGAGAATGGTGGATATCCCATCGGTATCCTGTCGTATGGTATTGTTTTCGTGAGCGTGTCGCAGGCGGAAAACCGTCTCTTGCCCTTGGAGAAATGTCCCTGCGGGCGGCAAAAAGTCTGCAAGCGCTGGCGAAAACTGTAAATTCAGGCTGGATTTACATAAATTCAACCTAGATTTACATAAATCCAGCTTAGATTTACATAAATCCAGCCTGGATTTACAGTTTTTCTTTGGCCTTGGGAAGTTTTCCCGGCGGGTCTGCCGTTTTTTCCTGGCGGGCGGGGAGGATTTACTTTAACCATCGCCGCAGGCGCTCCATGGCCTCCTGGCAGTCCTCGTGCGTGCCGAAGGCCGTCAGCCTGACGTATCCCTCGCCGCTGGGGCCGAAGCCCACGCCCGGCGTGCTCACCACCCCGGTGTTGTAGAGCATCTGCTCGAAGAACTTCCACGAGCCTGTGCCTTCCGGGGTGCCCACCCAGAGGTAGGGTGAGTTGACGCCGCCGTAGACGCGGAGTCCGGCTGCCGTGAGCTCCCGGCGCATGACGCTGGCGTTGGCCATGTAATATTCTATGTTGGCCTTCACCTGCTCTTTGCCATCGGGGGTGTAGGTGGCTTCGGCGGCCCGTTGGGTGACGTAGCTGGTGCCGTTGAACTTGGTGCACTGCCTGCGGTTCCACAGCGGGTTGAGGGCGATGCGTTGGCCTTCCAGCGTGGCGGCCGTCAGCTCTTTCGGCACCACGGTGTAGCCGCACCTGAGGCCTGTGAAGCCGGCTGTCTTCGAGTAGCTGCGTATCTCGATGGCCACCCGTTTCGCGCCGCGTATCTCGTAGATGGAGTGGGGCACGTCGTCTTCGTGGATGAAGGCCTCGTAGGCGGCGTCGAACACCAGCAGCGTGTCGTTCTCCAGGGCGTAGTCTACCCAGCGTTTCAGTTGTTCGCGCGTCAGCGTGGTGCCTGTCGGGTTGTTGGGGTAGCACAGGTAGATGAGGTCGACGCGGTGGTCGGGCAGGGCGGGCACGAAGTCGTTCTCGGCCGTGCAGGGCAGGTAGGTGACGTTGCTCCACTGCCCGTTTTCTTCCAGCACTCCCGACCGCCCGCACATGATGTTGCTGTCCACGTACACCGGATAGACGGGGTCGGTGATGGCCATGCTGTTGTCCCACCGCAGCAGTTCGCCGATGTTGCCCGTGTCGCTCTTGGCCCCGTCGCTGACAAAGATTTCGGCGGGCGACAGGTGGATGCCGCGCGGGGCGTAGTCGTTCTTCAGGATGGCTTCTATCAGAAAGTCGTATCCCTGTTCGGGGCCATAGCCGTGGAACGTGGCGGCATCGGCCATCTCGTCCACTGCCTTGTGCATGGCTTCGATGCAGGCGGGCGGCAGTGGACGGGTGACGTCGCCTATGCCCAGCCGTATCAGCGGCTGCCTGGGGTGTGTTATCCTGAATGTGTTTACCTTCTTCGCGATGTCGGAGAAGAGGTAGTTGCCTCTCAGTTTCAAGAAGTGTTCGTTTACTAATGCCATATCTTTGTGTTGTTTTAAGTTGTTCCTTATCGTAGTGTCTCTATGCTTCCGTGATTTCTCCGTCGAACACCTTGGTGGCGCTGCCGGTCATGCGGACGTGTCCCGTGTCGGCGTCCCAGTCGATGGAGAGCCGTCCGCCGTCCATCCGTATGTCCGTCCGCCGTCCGGCGCGTCCTGTCAGGCAGGCGGCCACGGCGGTGGCGCAGGCTCCTGTTCCGCAGGCTTGGGTGATGCCCGAACCACGTTCCCACACTCTCATCCGGATGCTTCCGTCGGGCAGCACTTGGGCGAACTCCACGTTGATGCGGTCGGGGAACCAAGGGTGACGCTCCAGTGCCGGGCCCGCTTCCTGCAGGGGGATGCTGCCGATGTCGTCCGTGAAGATAACCAGGTGCGGGTTGCCCATCGACACGGTTGTCCCCACGTATGTCCGTCCGTCTGCTTCGATGGGTTGCTCGCGCAGGGCCCGGGGGCCTTCGGCGGGGATGCCCATGTCCACGGTCACGGCGTCCACCTGCTGTCCGTCGGCATTCACCACGAGGTGCAGCGCCTTGATGCCCGACCGTGTTTCCAGAGTGATGTCGGTCTTCCGCGTCAGCCCGTATTCGTAGACATACTTGCCGATGCACCGGCTGGCGTTGCCGCACATCATGGCTTCCGAACCGTCGGCGTTGAAGATACGCATCCGGAAATCGGCCTCTTCCGAGGGCTCGATGAGCACCAGGCCGTCGCTGCCGATGCCTGTATGCGGGGCGCTCCATTGCCTGGCCAGTGCCTCCGGTCGGCTGACGGGGTAGCGTGCGGTGTCCACGTAGATGTAGTCGTTTCCTGCACCGTGCATCTTGGTAAAGCGGATGATGTTTGCCATTTTGCTCTTATTGTTTCTTTATATGTTTCTTTTTGTCTTAATCGCACTGCAAATATATGGCATTTTGTTCGCATTATTCTTTGGGTGGGTGTCTTTTTTTAAGCATATCTGTCCTGAAATTACAGTTGGTGCGATAAGGCTACCCCGGAGTTACGATTTGTAATAAAGGGCCTTGTATTGGCAGGAGATTGTCAGTTCATGGCAAAAAGAAAACCGCCTCATTGCTGACAGAATGAAGCGGTTATTTGGAGATGGCTGTCTATTTGACGGTTATTTGTGGCTTTCCTTTATAATTTGCTGGAGCAGCACAGGCTGGTTGGTGGTGATGAAGTCTGCCTGGTGCCGGATGAGCCATTCCATGTCTTCGGCCTTGTCCACCGTCCAGGCGTTCACCTTCATCCCCAGCCGGTGGCATTCTTCTATCCACTCGGGATGCCGGCGAAAGACGCTGACGTGGTAGTCGGGCCCGGCGCATCCCCATTCCTTCAGTTCTTGGGGGGCGACGTCGCCGTTCAGGTAATAGACGGGTGTGCCCTTGGGAGCCAGGCGGACGAAGGCTAAGGTGGCGTGTCGGGAGAAGGAGATGTACTCCACGCGCTTCTCCAGCCCCATCTCTTTCACCATGTCCACGATGCCCTGCACGGCTCGGGTTTCTTGTTCGGGCGTGCGGTGCGCCTTCAGTTCCAGGACGAGGCGGGTGTGCAGCGTCTGTGCCTTTTGCAGGTATTGCCGGAGGGTGGGCATGGCCTCGCCGTTGTCCAGGCGGATGGCGGCGCATACGGCGGCGGTGGCGTCTTGCACGGTCACGCCGCGAAAGGTGCCGTCGTGGTTGACGACAAGCTGCCCGTCGGCGGTGAGCCATACGTCGAATTCCGAGGCGTAGCAGCCGATGGAGTCGGCCTTGGCCAATGCGGCGAGGGAGTTTTGGGCCGAGCTCGGCGTCTGCCAGAAGCCCCGGTGGGCGACGACCTGCGTCTGCTGGGCATGCAGGCCGCCAGCGAATGCCGACAGCAGGAGGGCTGCCAGCAGGAGGATGTTTGTTCTCATGTCTTTTGTGTATTGGTGAGCCGCAAAGATAAGGTTTCTTGCGGAGGGGGCGAAAGGGCGCGGCGTTACATTCCTGTGAAATTTGCCGGCCCTTCCGTCCCTGTATACCTTATTATATATCCGCGCCGCGTCCTAACCTTTGTTGTGGCGGTTGGCCCTGCGGCGGCGTATCTCTGCCTTCATCTTGGCGGAGCCGGAGCCGTGTTGCCCGGTGATATACGTCTTCTTCTTGGCTTTGGTCTTTACTTTGTTCTCTTCTTTGGGGCGGTCCTTCTTGCCTTTGAAGACGATGCCGCCCATGATGGCGTCTTGGATGCTCATGTCTGTCGGGTTAAGCGGGGTTACTTGCGCTGGGCGCTGACGATTTCTCCGGCGTAGGTGCGGGGCATGCCTTCGGGCGTGTCGGGCACGGACAGGCGGCGGCAGTGCAGGACGAGGGTCGGCTCGCGGCTGCCGTCGGGGTAGAAGCGCACCTCGTATTCCGCGGCATTGTCCAGGGCTTCGTGCGGCTGTTCGGGCGAGAGGATGGCGAAGACGGCCGGCTTGCCCTCTACCGTGCCCAGCGAACCGCCGGCGTTGGCCGTCATGACGGTCTGGTTGAAGGGGTCGGTGCCGATGACGATGACCAGGCGTCCGCTGCCGGGGCGGAGGTCGGCGGAGGTGAGGTCGGAGGGAGAGACGGCGCGCAGCGTGCCTTCAGGCTGGGCAGGCGTTGTGGGGGCGGGTGCCGAGGCGGGTGTCGTCGGGGCCGGGTCTGTCACTTCCACCTTGCGCTTGGGGGTGATGAGGATGGGCTGGTCGGCGGCGGTGGCGGGCGGTTCCGGCTCCTGCACCTGGGGTTGCGCTCCGGACTCGGCGGCGGTCGTGTCGGTCGAGGGTTCGGCGGCGCTCAGTGCTTCGGCCACTTGTTGGAAGTACTGGTCCATGAAGTCCACCGTCTTGCGGCGCCACTTGGCCAGGCCGCGTATCAGCTTGGTCTTCGACTTGTTCAGGGCGTATTTGTCCGTAATCCACTCTTCGGCCGTGTATCGTTCCTCGCCTTCGCGGTAGACGAAGCGTATCTTTTCGATGCGGAAGTCGCACTGCTCGGGGCGGGTGATGGCGGTGAGCTGGTAGAGGATGCGGGTGCGGTCCAGCGAGAGGGCGTTGGAGGTGAAGACTATCCATTCGTCTCCCGTGCCCACCAGCTGGCCCCGTTCGGGGTTGGAGTAGAGCACGCGGCTGTCGTTGCCGTTGTCCTTGAGCCGTTGGGTCATCCACCGCAGCAGGCGGGCGTGTATCTCGTCCTGGCTCATGCCGGGGATGCGGTATTGGCGGGAGAAGATGACTTTCCCGTCCACTTCGGGCACGGCGCCCGCCAGGTAGCGCGCGTCCTTGTCTTCTTGCGCCTGCGCGGCGAGGCCCGCGAGGAGGGCCAGGAGCAGGCAGAGTGTGTTTGTCCAGTGTTTCATATGGGTAGCTTTTGTTTTAGTTTCGGAGGGCAATATTACGAAAATCCGCCCAGACGGCCGCCGGGGCGGCCGTTATTTTTCCGTAAAACCGGCGTTTTCGCCCTCCGCGTGTCCCGTCGGGGCGGGTTGTCAGCGCACCAGGCCGTCCAGTTCCGTCCAGTCCAGGTGTTCGGGCACGATGGTGCGGCGCGTCACGCTCCGGTTTTGCGCCCGCCTGTATTCGGGGATGAAGGCCACCGTCACCCGGCGGAACTGGCGGGGGCTGACCTCTTCGGGCGTGTCGACGCCGCGGCCGTTGGCGTTTCCCACGAGGTAGAACGTCCCCAGGCCGTCCAGCTTGACGGAGTTGCCGTGCTCCATCATGCTGCCCAGCACTTCGCCCAACCCCTGGAGGACGGCGTAGGTGTCGCCCTTGCTGACGGTGGACATCTGGGCCAGGCGTTCGGCCACGTCGTGTGTGTCATACGTTCCCGCCGTGAACGAGCGGGGATACCATTTCTTTCCTATCTTCTGTTTCTTGTAGAACATATGCTGTGCGTTTTGGTTTCGTTCCGCGTCCTGTCCGGGGCGTGCCGCCGGTCGTCCGGGATGAGTCGCCGCATCATCCGGACGGGCTTGCCGGTTCATCCGTGGCGGGATGCTGGTTCAATTGGGAATCATCGTACATGATTCCCTAAATCATCGTATATGATTCCCCAAATCATCGTGCATGATTCTATAAATCATCGTACATGATTCCCGGATGAGGGCAAAGGTAAGGAATATTCTCCGGGCGTGCAAGGGGGGAAGGGGCGGCGTGCGAAGTTTTTTCGCCCGGCGGATGAATTTCTTTCGTCTGCCGACGGTGTCTGCCGTGCTCGGCGGGTCGGGGGCGGGGGAAGGGGGTTTAAAAAATGTTAGCGGGTGAACAAGGTGCGGGGATTCTCGCTACTTTTGCGGCGTCATCAACCAATTAAACTTTAGGATTATGATTACCGAGAAATTGCAAAAGGCTATCAACGACCAGATCACGGCGGAGCTGTGGTCGGCCAACTTGTATTTGTCCATGTCCTTCTATATGGAGAAGGAAGGCTTCGGCGGCATGGCCAAGTGGCTGAAGAAGCAGTGGGAAGAGGAGAACGGCCATGCCTGCGAGATGGCGTCGTACCTCATCAAGCGCGGCGGGGTGGCCGTGGTGGACAAGCTGGACGTCGTTCCCACGGAGTTCGGCACGCCGCTGGAGGTGTTCCAGCAGGTGTATGAGCACGAGTGCCGTGTCTCCCGCCTGATTGACGACCTGGTGGACGTTGCCTCTGCCGAGCATGACAAGGCCACGCAGGACTTCCTGTGGAGCTTCGTGCGCGAGCAGGTGGAGGAAGAGGCCACGGCGGCCGGCATCGTGGAGGTGCTGAAGAAAGCCGGCGAGGCTGGCATCTATTACATCGACGACAAGCTGGGCGCGCGGCAATAAGCCGTCGGCCGTACAGTCGTGAGACAAGGGAGGCGCGCCCCGCGGGGCGCGCCTCTTTCTGTATGCCCGCACGGGGCGGGGGCGATGGTCAGGCCTTGTCCTTGGCCAGGGTGAAGACGAATTCCAGACCGCCGCCCGGGGCGTTCTTGGCCGAGATGGTGCCCCCGTGGATGAGGACGGCGTTCTTGACGATGGCCAGGCCCAGCCCGGTGCCGCCCAGCTTGCGCGAGCGGCCCTTGTCGACGCGGTAGAATCGCTCGAACAGGCGGTTGAGGTGTTCGGGCGGGACGCCGACGCCGGTGTCGGCAAAGCTGAAGTAGTAGTAGCTGTCGTCCTCGCGGAAGCAGGTGATGGTGACGCGTATGTGGGCTCCGGCGTAGGCGATGGCGTTGTCCATGAGGTTGCGGAAGATGGAATAGAGCAGGGAGTAGTTGCCGCGCAGCTGTATCTTGGGCCGTAGGGTGTTGACCACGGTGATGTCCCGCTCCTCGAGTTCGAGGGCCACTTCGTTGATGATGTTGGCCACCAGGAGGCTGATGTCCACCTTTTCCATGTCTATCATGTTGGCCGCCTCGTCCATGCGTGTCAGCACGGATATGTCGCGCAGCAGGCGGGTGAGGCGGTTGCTCTGGGCGTAACAGCGCTCCAGGAAGATGTCCATCTTCTCGCGCGGCAGGTTCTCGTTGCTGACGATGGTCTCCAGGTATCCCTGTATGCTGCTGACGGGTGTCTTGAGCTCGTGGGCTATGTTCTGGGTGAGCTGTCGCTTGAGGCGCACTTGTTCTTCTTCCTGGGTGACGTCGTTGATGGATATCTCGAAACACCGGTCCTGGAAGATGATGCACTCGACGATGAAGATGCGGCCGTTCTTGTTGATATGGACGGACATGCGCTTTTCTTCGTTGGAGGGCCGTTTGGGCGTCTTGTCGATGAAGTCTGTGATGCACTTGAACTCGTTGATGGCGAAGATGTCCTCTGTCTCCTCCAGATTGGAGTCGGATATCAGGTTGCTGTATTGGGTGAAGAGGTTGTTCACCAGTATCTCCTTCTTGTCCTTGGTGAACACTCCCAGTCCCTCGCGTGAGGTCTGCAGGTGGGTAATCAGCTTCTCGCGCTCGATGTAGAGGGCTTCCTTGGTCTCGCGCAGTCGTTTGTATATCTGCACGATGTGCTCTGAGATTTCTCCCAGCTCGTTGTGCGGAAAGTCGGTGTCCGTATCAATAGGCTCGTTCTTGTCGGCGCGTTTGGCGAACTCTCTCAGCTGGTTGATGGCCTTCCCCAGGCGCGCCGTGAAGCGATAGAAGAAGAATGCCAGCAGGAGGGTGATGGTGACGGTGAACCAGATGTAGTGCGGGTCTGCCGAAAGGTGGTTCAGCAGGTTCAGGTCGTAGGGCAGGGCGGAACGGATGATGAATTTGTCGTAGAGCGTCGAGGAGTAGAAGTAGGGCACGCCGGTCGTCTCCGACAGTCGGCGGACGTCGTATCCCTTTCCGTCGCGCAAGGCTTTCTGGATTTCCGGCCTGCCGATGTGGTTCTCCATGTGCAGACTGTCTCCGCAGTTGTCATACAATACTTTGCCTTGCAGGTTGATGATGGTCACCCGCAGGTCTTGGTTGACGTATCTGCTGATGTACCGGTTGAGCGTGGCATCCCACAGACTGTCGTTCAGGTCGTGCAGCTCCATGTACATCCTCTCGTTGTAGTCCTGCAACTGCATGTCCAGCAGCTCCACCTTGTATTCCTTCTCCCTCTGGTATTGGTAGGCAATGAAGCAAAGGGCGAATACGATGAAGAGCGAGATGACAGACAAGAAGAGTTTCCAGCTAAACGAGATGCAGTGTCTGCCTTTATTCTGCTTCGAAACAATATCCATAGCCTAAACGGGTTACTATACATTTGCCATATGCGCCGATTTTCTTGCGCAAGCGGGTGATGTTCACGTCGATGGTGCGGTCGAGCACGTATACCTCGTCGCTCCAGATGCGGTGCAGGATGTCTTCGCGCGAGAACACGCGTCCCTTGTTCTGAAGCAGCAGCAGCAGGATTTCAAACTCCTTCTTGGTCAGGGGGGCTTCTGCGCCGTCGATGCTGACTTTCTTCTTTCCGACATCCAGGACGAGGGTCTTGTACGTCAGTTGCTCGGGCAGGCTGTCCACTTCCTCCTGCTTGGTGCGGCGCAATACGGCCTTGACGCGTGCGGTTACTTCGCGCAGGGAGAACGGCTTGGAGATGTAATCGTCTGCCCCCAGGTTGAAGCCGGTGATGGTGTCGTTCTCTGTGTCTTTGGCTGTGATGAAGATGATGGGGATGTTGGCAGTCTTGCGGTCTTTCTTCAGGATGTTGGCCATCTTGAATCCGGATATTTCGCCCATCATGACGTCCAGCAGCAGCAGGTCGTAGCTGCTGATGTCCATCTTCAAGGCTTCTTCTGCGGAGTTGGCGGTATCTATTTCATAGCCTTCGTTCTCAAGGTTGAATTTCAAGATTTCGCACAAGTCTTCTTCGTCGTCCACTACTAAAATACGATAGTTGCTCATACCTATTTATTATATGCTACGGTTAGGAGGCACTTAGCCTTGGAAGCGAGCCTTGGGAATGTTGTCCGACCGTCCGGGTGGAGGGGCTTTCCTTACGGGCTCGCGGGGCAAAGATAAGTGTATTTTCTTTCGTACGGCAAAGTTGCACCGGATTTGTTACGTGAGAATGAAACAGACGTTACAATTCTGTTACAAATCCGGCGTAAGGGGACAGCAGTGGTCCGGATTCCTTTCGTGCGGAAGGGATGTCATCGGCCAGGGCTATCAGCGTTTCCGGCCGTAGAGCTTGTCTATCAGGTCTTCCCGATGCATGCGGCGCAGTTCCCTGACGATGTGCTGGCGTTCTTCCGGCTTATACCAGAAGAAGAACTGACGCTGGGCCAACTTCTCCTGTTTGGTCTTGGCGCTGAACACAGGTTCCAACGTATAGGGGTGATAGCCGGTGTACCAAGCCTCGGTGGATACGGTCATGGGGGTAGGCGTGAAGTCCTGCACCTGCTCCAGATGGAAGTCCAGACGCTTGGTGATGACGGCCAGTTCGGCCATGTCCTCCTCCCGGCAGCCGGGGTGGCTGGAGATGAAGTAGGGGATGAGTTGCTGCCGCAGTCCGGCCTCTTGGTTGATGCGGTCGAAAATCTTCTTGAAGGTCTCGAACAGCTTGAACGGAGGCTTGCGCATCACCCGTAGCACGCGGTCGGACGTATGTTCGGGGGCCACCTTGAGGCGGCCGCTGACGTGGCGGGTGATGAGCTGGCGGGTGTATTCTTGCGCTGCCTCGTTGGTCTGCGGGTCTTGGCTGTGGTGCAGCAGCAGGTCGTAGCGGACGCCGCTGCCGATGAACGACTTCTTGATGCCGGGCAGGGCGTCTACCGCGCGGTAGATGTCGAGCAAGGGGCGGTGGTCGGTGTTCAGGTTGGGGCAGACAGCCGGATGGATGCACGACGGGCGTTTGCACCGGTGGCACAATTCTTCGTTGCGTCCCTTCATGCGATACATGTTGGCGCTGGGGCCTCCCAGGTCGCTGAGGTAGCCTTTGAAGTCGGGCAGTTCCATGACGGCTTTCACCTCGCGCTGGATGCTTTCTTTGGAGCGGCTGACGATGAACTTCCCCTGGTGGGCCGAGATGGTGCAGAAGGCACAGCCCCCGAAGCAGCCCCGGTGGATGTTGACGGAGAACTTTATCATGTCGTAGGCCGGGATGCGCTTTCCTTTGTATTTGGGATGGGGCAGGCGGGTGTAGGGCAGGTCGTACGAATGGTCCAGTTCGGCCTCCGTCATGGGCGGATAGGGCGGATTGACCACCACGGTCTCTTGTCCCACGCGCTGCAAGATGCGGCAGGCGGCAAACTTGTTGCTCTCCTCCTCGATGTGGCGGAAGTTGGCGGCCTGCTTTTTCTTGTCTTTCAGGCAATCTTCGTGCGCATGGAGCCACAGGTCGTGCTCTTGGGCTTCCGGCGCCTTGTCCAGATAGGCAACCTGGGGAACGTCGGCCACCAGCGGCAGCAGTCCGGCGCTTGGCGTGTGGGGCGGAATCCGGCGGGCCAGTTCCACAATGGGTTTCTCGCCCATGCCGTATATCAGCACGTCGGCTCCGCTGTCCACCAGAATGCTGGGGCGCAGGCGGTCTTGCCAATAGTCATAGTGGGTCAGGCGGCGCATGCTGGCCTCGATGCCTCCCACGATGACGGGGACGTCGGGATAAAGTTGTTTCAGTATCTGTGTGTAGACCACGGACGGATATTCGGGGCGCATGTCCGGACGGGCGTCCGGAGTGTAGGCGTCGTCGCTGCGCAGCCGCTTGTTGGCCGTATAGCGGTTGACCATCGAGTCCATGCAGCCGGCCGTGATGCCGAAGAACAGGCGCGGGCGTCCCAGTTTCTTGAAATCGCGCAGGTCGTCGCGCCAGTTGGGCTGGGGGACAAGGGCCACGCGCAGGCCTTCTGCTTCGAGGATGCGTCCGATGACGGCCGCACCGAACGAGGGGTGGTCTACGTAGGCGTCGCCGCTGAACAAGATGACGTCCAGCTCGTCCCATCCGCGCAGTTCTACTTCTTTCTTAGTGGTGGGCAACCAATCGGTCAGTCTGTATGCTTTCATGCTGCAAACTTACATAAAACTATGGAATAATCGTCGATATCCGGCGAAATTGCGTCGCGGAAAAAGTCGCCGGCTCCTCCGTCTGCAGGGCCGCAGCCCGGTGGACAGATGCCGTCCGACCGGGGGATACTGTTCCCGCTTCCTGGGACTTAAGTCCCAGCCACCGGGGACTACTATGCCCGCCGCCGGGGAGTACTGTCCCACTGTGTGCTGAAAGTCAACGTGTTTGCTGCGGCTGGCGTTTCGCTTCGTGCGCCGTCGGTTTTGTTCTGGCATTCCGCTGCGATGGCGGGGATGTATGGAAGAAGTCCGGCCATCGCCTTTGTCTGGGGGGACAGAGACGGTGGCCGGACTTGGATGACCTTAGGATGGTCTGGCGGGTTTCGCGCTTAGGCGATGCCGTGAGCCAGGGCTTCTTTGTCAATCTTCTTGATGAGGCCTTGCAATACGGCGCCCGGGCCGCATTCGATGAACTCGGTGGCACCGTCGGCAATCATGTTCTTCACCGTCTGCGTCCAGCGCACGGAGGCTGTCAGCTGGGCCACGAGGTTCTTCTTGATTTCAGCCGGGTCGGTGTGGGGCAGGGCGTCGACGTTCTGGTAGACCGGGCAGTGGGGCGTGTGTACCTCGGTGGCTTCGATGGCGGCGGCCAGTTCGGCGCGGGCCGGTTCCATCAGCGGGGAGTGGAAGGCGCCGCCCACTTTCAGCGGGAGGGCACGCTTAGCTCCGGCGGCCTTCATCAGTTCGCAGGCCTTGTTGATGCCTTCGATGGAGCCGGAGATAACAATCTGGCCCGGGCAGTTGAAGTTGGCTGCCACGCAGACTTCGCCTTCGGCTTGCACTTGCGCGCAGATTTCTTCCACCTTCTCGTCCGGCAGGGCGATGATGGCGGCCATGGTGGAGGGATGGGCTTCGCAAGCCTTCTGCATGGCCATGGCACGTGCATACACCAGCTTCAGTCCGTCCTCGAAGGTCAGTGCGCCGGCGGCCACCAGGGCAGAGAACTCGCCCAACGAGTGTCCTGCGGTCATTTCGGGCTTGAAGTCGTCGCCCATGCACAGGGCCGAGATAACCGAGTGCAGGAAGACGGCCGGCTGCGTGACCTTGGTCTGGCGCAGGTCTTCGTCCGTGCCGTCGAACATGATGTCGGTGATGCGGTAGCCCAGGATGTCGTTCGCTTTCTCGAATAATTCCTTGGCCAGCGGCGAGTTGTCGTACAAGTCTTTTCCCATGCCTACGAATTGGGCACCTTGTCCGGGAAATACAAATGCTTTCATACTTAGTTCCTTTTTCTTGGTTAAAGTGATTTTACTAACGGGGACAAAGGTAAGTCTTTTTGCTTGAAACACCGCATAAATGGGGGATTTTTATGTCCCAACGCCTGCTTGCCTCCTTCCGTCTTCCCGGTTCGGGCACGTGGGTTCCCGTATATTGTATGTAGGATGATAAGTGCCTGTTGCTATATTGTATAAGATACGATATGTAGATATTTGGGAAATAGTGTTTTATAACATATGGATTGGTGCTTAACTTCTGTTGCTTATCTGGAAAAACGTGCTTATCTTTGCGGCGGTTTATAAAGAATCTGACTATGCAGCACAGTGAACAACCCGACAGACGACCCTTGGCCAACAACCACATCTCGGTGGATTGCGTGGTGATAGGCTTCGACGGAGAGCGGCTGAACGTCCTGCTGGTGCGCCGGATGGGCGAGGAGCAGGGCGAGGTCTTCCACGACATGAAACTGCCCGGCAGCCTGATTTATCAAGACGAAGACCTGGACGAGGCCGCGGCCCGCGTGTTGGGCGAATTGACAGGGCTGAAGAACGTCCGCCTGGTGCAGTTCAAGGCATTCGGCTCGAAAGACCGGACGAAGAACCCCAGAGACGTGCACTGGCTGGAGCGCGCCATGCAGTCGAAGGTGGAGCGCATCGTCACCATCGCCTATCTGTCGTTGCTGAAGATAGACCGCGCCCTGAACCGGGGACTGGAGGACTACCAGGCCTGTTGGGTGCCCCTGCAGGAAGTGGGCAATCTGGCTTTCGACCACAACCTCATCATCCGCGAGGCGGTGGGCTACATCCGCCAGTACGTTGACACCCACCCTTCGGCCTTGTTCGACCTTCTGCCCCGCAAGTTTACGGCCCTGCAGCTGCGCACGCTCTACGGCTTGGTGTACGGCAAGCAGATAGACGTGCGCAACTTCCACAAGAAGATAGCCCTGATGGAATATGTCGTGCCGCTGGACGAACGGCAGCAAGGCGTGGCCCACCGGGCCGCCCGTTTCTATCGCTTCGACAAGAAGATATACAACAAGCAACGCCATTGACGCCTTTCTCCATATATAATAAGGTATATATGTCCGGACCGGCGGGGAAGGGCGGGCGCGGGCTTAGGAACGATGAACGTAAGAACCAACGAACAGATAAACTGAACAGATATGATGTACTTATTAGGTTATGACATAGGAAGCTCGTCGGTCAAGGCGAGCCTGGTGAACGCCGACAGCGGCAAGTGCGTGGCTTCGGCCTTCTACCCCAAGACGGAGGCACCCATTGTCGCCCTGCGGCAGGGATGGGCCGAGCAAGACCCGCAGATGTGGTGGGACAACCTGAGGCTGGCCACGCAGGCCGTGCTGGCGCAGGCGGAGGCAGATGCCGCCGAGGTCAAGGCCATCGGTATCTCCTACCAGATGCACGGCCTGGTGTGTGTGGACAAAGACCTGAAGGTGTTGCGCCCGGCCATCATCTGGTGCGACTCGCGTGCCGTGCCCTACGGGCAGCGCGCCTTCGAGGCCCTGGGGGCGGAACGCTGCCTGGCCCACCTGCTCAACTCGCCCGGAAACTTCACCGCCGCCAAGCTGGCATGGGTGAAGGAGAACGAGCCCGACGTCTACGGGCGTATCCATAAGGTGATGCTGCCCGGCGACTACATCGGCACGCGCCTCACGGGCGACGTCTGCACCACGGTGTCCGGCCTCAGCGAAGGCATGTTCTGGGACTTCAAGGAGAACCGCGTGGCGCAATTCCTGCTGGACTACTTCGGCTTCGACGCCTCGCTGCTGCCCGACGTGCGGCCCACCTTTGGCGAACAGGGACGGCTGACCTCCCACGCAGCCGCTGAGCTGGGCCTGAAGGAAGGCACACCCGTCGCCTACCGCGCCGGCGACCAGCCCAACAACGCCCTCTCGCTGAACGTCTTCAACCCCGGCGAGATAGCCTCGACGGCGGGGACGAGCGGCGTGGTCTACGGCGTGAACGGCACGGTCAGCTACGACCCCCGGAGCCGCGTCAACACCTTCGCCCACGTCAACCACACGGCGGAGCAGACCCGGCTGGGCGTACTGCTCTGCATCAACGGCACGGGCATCCTCAACTCGTGGATAAAGCGCAACGTCGCCCCCGACGGCCTCTCCTACGCCGACATGAACACCCTGGCCGCCCAAGCCCCCATCGGCAGCGCGGGCGTCAGCATCCTGCCCTTCGGCAACGGGGCGGAGCGTGTGTTGCAGAACCGTGAGACGGGCTGCAGCATCCACGGCGTCAACTTCAACGTGCACGACCGCCGCCACCTGCTGCGCGCCGCGCAAGAGGGCATCGTCTTCGCCTTCCGCTACGGCATCGAGGTAATGCAGCAGATGGGGATGGCTGTCGAGAAGATACATGCCGGGCACGCCAACATGTTCCTCAGCCCCGTTTTCCGCGAGACCTTGGCGGGCGTGACGGGCGCCACCATCGAGTTGTATGACACCGACGGCTCGGTGGGCGCCGCCCGGGGGGCGGGACTCGGCGCGGGCATCTACCGCACGCCTGCCGAGGCATTCGCCACGCTGGAACGGCTGGCCGTGATAGAGCCGGCCGAGGCCGACCGACCCGCCTACGCCGAGGCTTACGCCCGCTGGAAGCAATGCCTGGAGCGTGCAATCTGCTAGCGCACCTCTAGAGCTTCCTCTGGCAGTGTCCTAGAGCTTCCTCTAGCGGACTCCTAGAGCCTCCTCTAGCGGACGTCTAGCGCTGGCTTGAGCGGTTCTCTCAAGGAGGCTTGAGCGGTCTTCTCAAGGAGGCTTGAGCGCTCCTCTCAAGGGAGCTTGAGCGGTCTTCTCACAAAACGGCAAGCCTGGGGGCCGCCCTGTGGACACTTCATGCGTCGACACATTATTCATTATATTAACTATCAACCTGCCGCTTCGTGCGGCATAAAGCAACATTCAATCATTATGGCAACAAAAGAGTATTTCCCCGGCATCGGGAAGATTAAGTTTGAAGGCAAAGAGAGTAAGACCCCCATGGCGTTCCACTACTACGACCCCGAGAAGGTCATTATGGGCAAGAAGATGAAGGACTGGCTGAAGTTCTCAATGGCCTGGTGGCACACGCTGTGCGCCGAGGGCGGCGACCAGTTTGGCGGCGGCACGAAGACCTTCCCCTGGAACGACAGCACGGACGCCGTGACGGCTGCCAAGCACAAGGCGGACGCCGGATTCGAGTTCATGCAGAAGATGGGTATCGAGTACTATTGCTTCCACGACGTGGACCTGTGCGCCGAGGCCGACACCATCGAAGAGTATGAGGCCAACATGAAGGAAATCGTCGCCTACCTGAAGCAAAAGCAGGAGGAGACGGGCATCAAGAACCTCTGGGGTACGGCCAACGTCTTCGGCCACAAGCGTTACATGAACGGCGCCGCTACCAATCCGGACTTCGACGTCGTGGCCCGCGCCGCCGTGCAGATCAAGAACGCCATCGACGCTACTATCGAACTGGGCGGCACGAACTACGTCTTCTGGGGCGGACGCGAGGGGTACATGTCCCTGCTGAACACCGACCAGAAGCGCGAGAAGGAGCACCTGGCCACCATGCTGCGCATCGCCCGCGACTATGCCCGCTCGAAAGGCTTCGCCGGCACCTTCCTCATCGAGCCGAAGCCCATGGAACCCACTAAGCACCAGTATGACGTGGACACGGAGACCGTCATCGGCTTCCTGAAGGCACACGGGCTGGACAAGGACTTTAAGGTGAACATCGAGGTGAACCACGCCACCCTGGCCGGACATACCTTCGAGCACGAGCTGGCCGTGGCTGTGGATAACGGCATGCTGGGCAGCATCGATGCCAACCGCGGCGACTACCAGAACGGCTGGGACACGGACCAGTTCCCCATCGACAACTACGAGCTGACGCAGGCCATGATGCAGATCATTCGTGGCGGCGGCTTCAAGGACGGCGGCACCAACTTCGACGCCAAGACACGCCGCAACTCTACCGACCTGGCAGACATCTTCATCGCCCACATCAGCGGCATGGACGCCATGGCACGTGCCCTGGAGAGCGCTGCCGCCCTGCTGGAAGAGTCGCCCTACTGCCAGATGCTGAAAGACCGTTACGCTTCGTTCGACGCCGGCAAGGGCAAGGAGTACGAAGAGGGCAAGCTGACGCTGGAAGACGTGGTGGCCTACGCCAAGCAAGTGGGCGAGCCGAAGCAGACCAGCGGGCAGCAGGAGTTGTATGAACGCATCGTGAGCCTCTACGCTTGATTGTAATGAAGAACGCTTGAGGGGGGGCATGATGCAAGGCATCTGTCGTCCTGAGCGAAGTCGAAGGGCCTCCCCCGTAAACGCCAGAGCAGACTATATCCCTTGATGAAATAGTCAAAAGGCAGCCCCCCTCGTGCATTCTCATTCATTATTCTTCATTCATCATTAAGAACAATATCATGGAATATACAGAAAAAGGCAGCAAGGCGTACCTGTTCTCCATCGTCATGGTGGCAGTCATCGGCGGCTTGCTGTTCGGATACGACACGGCGGTCATCTCGGGTGCCGAGAAGGGCCTGCAGGCCTTCTTCATGGGCGCTCAGGACTTTGTCTACACGGACACGATACACGGCATCACTTCCAGCAGCGCGCTGATAGGCTGCATCCTGGGCAGTGCCTTGTCCGGCTTCATCGCCTCCCGGCTGGGGCGCAAGAAGGCGTTGTTCATCGCAGGTTTGCTCTTCCTGGTGGCGGCGCTGGGCACGTACGATCCGGAGTTCCTCTTCTTCGAGCACGGCAAGCCCACCTTCCCGCTGCTCATCGCCTTCAACATCTACCGCATCCTGGGCGGCGTGGGCGTGGGACTGGCTTCGGCCATCTGCCCCATGTACATCGCCGAGGTGGCTCCCAGCCGCATACGCGGCACGCTGGTGTCGTGGAACCAGTTTGCCATCATCTCCGGCCAGCTCATCGTCTATGTGGTAAACTTCCTCATCCTGGGCGATAACGTCAATCCCGTGGTGAAGGCCGTGGAGGGCGTCAACCAGATACTGAACCCCGAAGAGGCTGCCTGGACCATCGAGACCGGCTGGCGCCTGATGTTTCTGAGCGCCGTGGTGCCCAGCGCCATCTTTGCCTTCCTGGTGCTGCTGGTGCCTGAGACTCCGCGCTACCTGGCCATGTGCGGCAAGGACGACAAAGCGCTGCACGTGCTGAGCCGCATCAACGGCCGGACGCAAGGCAAGGCCATCTTGGCCGACATCAAAGCCACGGCCGAGGAGAAGACCGAACGGCTCTTCACCTACGGTTGGCTGGTCATCTTCGTGGGCATCATGCTCAGCGTGTTCCAGCAGGCCGTGGGCATCAACGCCGTGCTCTACTTCGCCCCGCGCATCTTCGAGTCGATGGGCATGGGCGACCCCATGGTGCAGACCGTCTTCATGGGCATCGTCAACCTGCTGTTCACCCTGCTGGCCGTGCTGACGGTGGAGAAGCTGGGCCGCCGCCCGTTGCTCATCACCGGCTCCGTCGGCATGGCTGTCGGCGCGTTCGGCGTGGCCGTGTGCAACCTGGTGGGCACGTTGCCCCCCGTCATGTCCGTTGTCAGCATCATGGTCTACAGCGCCTCGTTCATGTTCAGCTGGGGGCCGATATGCTGGGTGCTGATTGCCGAAATCTTCCCCAACACCATCCGCAGCGCGGCCGTGGCTGTGGCCGTCGCCTTCCAATGGGTGTCGAACTTCATCGTCTCGTCCACCTTCCTGCCCATGTACAACATGAGCGTGGGCGACATGGGCGAGAAGTTCGGCCACATGTTTGCCTACGGGCTCTACGGCGTCATCTGCCTGGTGGCCGCCTGGTTCGTCTGGCGCCTGGTGCCCGAAACGAAAGGCCGGTCGCTGGAAGACATGACGCGCCTGTGGCGGGAGCGCGGTCGGCGCTGACCCTTGGCTATGCCCTTCTGGGACGGCCCGCTGTCGGCACGCGCGTGTCCGGCGGCGGGCCGTCGTGCCTCCGGGAGGCCGCGGGGCGGGGACGGGGGCGAAATCCTGCGCCAAGCGTGCCCGTATTCCCGAACTTTTTCGTACTTTTGCCCTCCGTTCGCACGGAACATGTTTTCACTTAACACAACACGCATATGCTGAGCAAGATTATCAAACAAGCCGATATCGACCATTTCGCCAAGTGGCTGGAGCGCGCCGAGCGGATGGTTATCGTCTCGCACGTCGCTCCGGACGGCGACGCCGTGGGCTCGTCGCTGGGCCTGTGGCATTTCCTCAACACGCTGGGCAAGGCCACCCACGTCATCGTGCCCAACGCCTTCCCGGACTTCCTGAAGTGGATGCCGGGCAGCAAGGACATCCTGCTGTACGACCGTTACAAGGACTTTGCCGACCGGCTCATCGCCGAGGCCGACGTCATCTGCTGTCTGGACTTCAATGCCATCCACCGCATTGACGCCATGGCCGACGCCGTGCTGGCTTCGCCCGCCCGCAAAATCCTGATTGACCACCACCTGGGGCCGGAGGACTTCTGCGGCATCGTGGTATCTCATCCCGAGATATCGTCTACCTCCGAGCTGGTGTTCCGCCTCATCTGCCGTCTGGGCCACTTCGGCGACATCACCCGGGAGGGGGCCGAATGCATCTACACGGGCATGATGACCGACACCGGTGGCTTCACGTATAACTCGAACAACCGGGAAATCTACTTCATTATCAGCGAGCTTCTTTCCAAGGGCATTGACAAGGACGAGATATACCGCCGCGTGTTCAACACCTACTCGGAGAGCCGCTTGCGCCTGATGGGGTACGTGCTGACGCAGATGCGCGTCTATTCCGACTGCAACGCGGCCCTCATCTCGCTGACTAAGAAGGAGCAACGCCGCTTCGCCTACGTCCGGGGCGACAGCGAGGGCTTCGTGAACATTCCGCTGAGCATCAAGAATGTGGTCTTCTCCTGCTTCCTGCGCGAGGACACGGAGAAGCCGATGATCAAGGTCTCGCTCCGGTCGTCGGGCACGTTCCCTTGCAACCGCGTGGCAGCCGAGTTCTTCAACGGCGGGGGCCATCTCAACGCCTCGGGTGGCGAGTTCTACGGCACGATGGACGAAGCGCGCGAAGTCTTCGAGGAAGCACTCCGCCAATACAAGCCCCTGCTGACGGCACAGCCGTGAAACAAGGCCGGAAAGGTTAAAAGATACGAACGTTCGCCGCATATTCTTCGACCTTTCCCCGAAATCAGATACTTTTGTCCCCACAAACCTAAATGATAGAAATGAAGAAACTGACCTTTTTACTTTTGCTCCTGGCAGTGGCCAGTTTGGGCTTCCAGGCTTGCGACGACACGATGACGTATGCCGAGATGAAAGAGCGGGAAGACGATGCCATCGCCGCCTTCATCCGCGACAGCAGCATCACTGTCATCTCGCAAAGTGAATTTTATGCGCAAGACTCAATGACCGATCTCAGCCGCAACGAATACGTGCAGTTGGCCAGCGGCGTGTACATGCAGATAGTAGACCGCGGCGTCGAGGGCGACACGGTGAAGAACAACGACGAAATTTCGGTGCGCTTCAGCGAATACAACATCCTGGACAACTACCTCAACTATACCAACATGACGATACCCTCCAGCCTGGAAGGCTTCCGCTACACCGAGTCCTCCTCTTCCATCGCAGGCGTGTTTCTGACGGATGCCAATTCCGGATACTACACCTATTATCCGCTCACGGTTCTGGGGAGCACGGCTGTCCCCGCCGGCTGGCTGGTGCCTTGGGATTACATCTACAATAAGTCCCACGTCAAGCTGATAGTCCCGTCGGATATGGGGTCGCAGGCCGCCATGGCATCCGTGATACCCTATTATTACGACATCTATTACCAGATTTACTGACGCTCGGTTATCCTTTAATCATTCATCAATATGACACTTATCAAATCTATCTCAGGCATCCGCGGCACCATTGGCGGAGGGGTGGGCGAAGGCCTGAACCCGCTGGACATCGTGAAGTTTACTTCGGCCTATGCAACGCTGATGCGCAAGACCTGCACCGTCAAAAGCAATAAAATCGTGGTGGGCCGCGACGCACGCCTTTCGGGCGAGATGGTCAAAGACGTGGTGGTAGGCACCCTGATGGGGATGGGCTGGGATGTCGTCGACATCGACCTGGCCACGACGCCCACCACCGAACTGGCCGTGACGATGGAAGGCGCCAGTGGCGGTATTATCCTCACTGCCTCCCACAATCCCAAACAATGGAACGCCCTGAAACTGCTGAACGAGCGGGGCGAATTCCTGAATAAGGAAGAAGGCAACGAAGTGCTGCGCCTCGCCGAGGCCGAGGGTTTCGAGTATGCCGAAGTAGACAGGCTGGGCAGTTATCGCAAGGACTTGTCATACAACCAGAAGCACATAGACAGCGTGTTGGCGTTGGACTTGGTGGACGTAGATGCCATTCGCAAGGCCGACTTCCGCGTAGCCATTGATTGCGTCAACTCCGTGGGCGGCATCATCCTGCCCGATTTGTTGCAGCAGTTGGGCGTGCGGCATGTCGAGAAACTCTATTGCGAACCCACCGGAAACTTCCAGCACAACCCCGAGCCCTTGGAACGTAACCTGGGCGATATCATGGGGCTGATGGCCAAGGGGCAGAACGACGTGGCCTTCGTGGTAGACCCGGATGTCGACCGCCTGGCCATCATCTGCGAGGACGGACGCATGTACGGCGAAGAATATACGCTGGTCACAGTGGCCGATTATGTCCTGAAGCACACCCCGGGCCCCACCGTGTCCAATCTTAGCTCCACGCGGGCCTTGCGCGACGTCACCGCCCGATACGGCCAGCCCTATTTCGCTTCGGCCGTGGGCGAGGTGAACGTGACCACGAAGATGAAGGAAGTGGGTGCTGTCATCGGGGGCGAAGGCAACGGCGGAGTTATCTATCCTGCCAGCCACTATGGGCGCGATGCCTTGGTGGGCATTGCCCTCTTCTTGAGCCACCTGGCGCACGAGGGCAAGAAGGTCAGCGAACTGCGTGCCACCTATCCCGCCTATTTCATGGCCAAGAACCGCGTGGACCTGACGCCGGAAACGGACGTGGACGCCATCCTGGCCAAGGTGAAGGAACTGTATAAAGAGGAAGAAATCAACGACATCGACGGGGTGAAGATTGACTTCCCCGACAAGTGGGTGCATCTGCGCAAGAGCAACACAGAGCCGATCATCCGCGTCTATAGCGAGGCTCATACGCAAGAAGAGGCCGAGGAGATAGGGCGCCAGGTGATGAAGGTCATCGAGGATTTGGCGCGGTGATGCGGCGGCATAAGCCACTACGCGTTGGCCGGGCGATGTTACGACCTGGTTGTGCACTAGGTGCAACATAGTGCACAACCAGGTTCGACCTTATAACGCACAAGGTCGAACCTTATAACGCATAAGGTTGTACCTTATAACGCACAAGGTCATGTGTTCATAAAGAAAGAGAGAGGACGTGTCTTGCTTTCCGGCACGTCCTCTCTCTTTTTTCTTGGGGCTAATCGGCCAACTCACGGTTCAGTCAGCCGATACCGGGGATGACCTTTGCGGCTTCTCCTTCAAAATTGGGGGTGAAGATATTCTTACCCATGTTCGCCCGTATTTCTTCCACCGGCCAGAAGCGGCCGCCGTCCAATTCGTCGGAGGGGATGACGGGGCCGTCGTAAGTCGTTTTGAAGGTGAACACCAGCTCTCGCTCGCGGGCGGACTCGAAGACGTAGTGTGCGACGGGCTGGGGGATGAAGTCCGTGATGCCCAGTTCTTCGCGCGCTTCGCGCCGCAGGGCTTGCTCCACGCTTTCGCCCAAGTCCACGTGGCCGCCTACGGCCGTGTCCCATTTGCCGGGTTGGATGTCTTTCCATGTCGGTCGTTTTTGCAGGTATAAATCTCCTTGGGAGTTGAACACGTGCAGGTGTACGACAGGGTGCAGCAGCTTGCTTCCGTTGTGGCATTCGCCGCGCGTGGCCGAGCCTGTGATGTTGCCTTGTTCGTCTACGAGGGGGAAAAGTTCTTGGGCGTTGTCTTGGTTCATAGTCGTCATTCAGGGGATTAATAAAGAGGAGTCGCCGTAGCTGAGGAAACGGAAGTCGTGCGCCAGGGCATAGTCGTAGATGGCGTGCCAGTCGCCGTGGACGAAGGCCGAGACCAGCAGCAGCAGCGTGCTTTGGGGCTGGTGGAAATTAGTCACCATGGCTTTTACGACTTTGTATTCATACCCCGGCGCAATGATGATTTGGGTGGACGTGTGCAGGGTCTCCAGCTGGTGCCTGTCCAAATAGGCCAGCAAGGCGCCCAAGGCTTCGGTGGCCGGCGTGGCCAGCTCTGCGGCGGACAGTTCGTAGGGTTGCCATTGGCGCACGGTGAGCTCTTCGTCGGTGGCATCCGGATTTTTGAGCAGGGTAAGCCCGATGTGATACAGGCTTTCCAAAGTGCGCACGGAGGTGGTCCCTACCGCGATGGCTTGTCCGCCGTGCTCGATGAGGCGGGCAATGGTGTGGCGTGAGACGGAGATGTATTCCGTGTGCATCTCATGCCCTGCAATCTCTTCGCTCTTTACCGGTTTGAAGGTGCCTGCCCCGACGTGCAGGGTCAGTTCCTCGAGGTGGACGCCCTTCTGTCGCAGTGCGGCGAGCACTCGCTCGGTGAAGTGCAGGCCTGCCGTGGGGGCGGCCACCGAGCCTTTTATTTTGGAATAAACGGTCTGGTAGGTCACGAGGTCGCTTTCTTCGGTCTTCCGGTTGAGATAGGGGGGGATGGGCAATTCGCCGAATTCTTCGAGTATGTCCGCAAAGGTCACCTGCTCGTTGTCCCACGTAAAGTCCACGCGGTGGCTTGTCCCTCTCGCTTCGCCCCGGGTGGCGACCAGCGTGACGGGAACTCCCCGTATGGTCATCTGGCGTTGCAAGGGGCCTTCTTTCCATTTCTTCAGGTTGCCTATCATGCAGAGCCAGGCGCTGTGTCGGGTCTGCTGGAAGTTGAGCGCATAGTCGTTGGGGACAAGGGGCTCCAGGCAAAACACTTCGATGAGGGCGCCGGTCTCTTTGTGGAAATGCAGCCGGGCCTGGATGACCTTGGTGTTGTTGAACACCATCAGGCTGCCTGCGGGGATATAGTCCGGGAGATTGTAGAAATGGTCTTCGCCGATGTCGCCGTGCCGGTAGAGCAGGAGCTTGGATTCGTCGCGGGTGGCTAAGGGGAACTTGGCGATGCGCTCCTCGGACAGGGGATAGGCAAAGTCTTTTATGTGGATATGTCTGGGGTCTTGATTCATAGTTTTCCGATTTGCGGCGCAAAGGTAAGAATTATTTAGTATCTTTGCACCGTATTACCAGATAAGTTTGTGGCTACAGCCCTCTGCCGCGGGTCTGCGGCTTGCGAAAATCGAGCAGCAAGCAGACGGGATTCATGGCGCATGGTTCTGTGGCTCTTTATTCCTTATTAATATAGATTGCAACCATGAAGATTGGCGATAAAGTACGATTCTTGAGTGAAGTAGGCGGAGGCCGCGTATCGGGTTTCCGGGGTAAGGATATTGTGTTGGTGCAGGACGAGGATGGCTTTGACATCCCCATGCCTGTGAGGGAATGCGTCGTGATAGAGACCGACGACTATCATGTGCCTACGCCGGCCGATAAATCCCGGCGTGAAAAGGAGAATGCCTCTTCCCAGTCTCCCGCTCAACCTCTCCCTCCTCAGCGGGAACGCCCGCAGACGTCGGCCTATCGGCAGCCTGAAGTGCGGGGAGGCAATGTGCTGAATGTATATCTGGCTTTCGTCCCGGTGGACATCAAGGCGGTCAGCACCACGCCTTTTGAGACTTATCTGGTGAACGACTCGAACTACGACTTGTATTATACCTACCTGGCGGCAGAGGGCAAGGCGTGGACGGTGGTGTGCCATGGTCTGATAGGCCCCAACGAAAAATACCTGCTGGAAGAGTTTGAGAAAGCAGACCTGAATGCCCGCGAGCGTGTTTGCCTTCAGCTGGTGGCATTCAAGGAGCGCAGCCCGTTCATGCTGAAACCGGCTGTCTCGGTGGAGTTGCGTATCGACGTGGTGAAGTTCTACAAACTGCATACTTTCCAGCCTTCTGATTTCTTCGAGACTCCGGCTCTTGTTTATGACATCGTGCGTGACGACCAGCCCGTCAGGCAAATCATAGTCGATGCCCGCGAGCTTCAGCAGGCCATGCGGCAGAAGCAGTCCGCCGATGCGGCAGGAAAGCCTTCTGCCCAGCCTCAGTCGAAGCCGAATGTCGACGCCCGGAAAGATATTATAGAGGTAGACCTTCACATTGATTCGCTGCTGGACGACACACGCGGGATGACTTCGGGCGATATGCTGCAATATCAGTTGCAAAAGTTCCGCGAAGTGATGGAGCAATACCGCAACAAGCACGGGCAGCGCATCGTTTTCATCCATGGCAAGGGAGAGGGCGTGTTGCGCAAGGCGGTGTTGGACGAACTGCGGCGCAAGTATTCTTCCTGTAAGACGCAGGACGCTTCTTTTCAGGAATATGGATTTGGAGCCACGTTGGTGACGATTTATTGAGGCGAGCGGGGTTGCCTTGTGTGATTAATAAGACTGTTTGCAAGATACAAACGGAGTAAAAAAGGGATGAGCTATGAACCTACAACAGACTTGCTGCCTGCCTGCTCGATGGAGATTGCTTAAGATGGTTTGCCTGGTGGCTGTGTCGGCCTGGTTGCTGGCAGCCTGTCACCGCGACCATGATTTGGGGCAGGCAGACGAGGAGTGGCGCCGGTTCGACACGTTCATCCATGTTCAGTCAGACTCCATCTCCTTTACGCCGCGCCGGGTACGCTCGATGGCCATCGGGCGGATGAGGCAGTGTCGCGACAGCTTGTCGGCCTATCACTATTTGTCTGTGGCGCTGAAGACCTGTCTGGTCACCTTTGACATCGACTCGGCCAGGCTTCTCATCCGCCAGATAGAGGATTATGTGCGCCGTTCTCCCCGTTCTCCCCGTTTGGCCGACTTGTATTCCGAGTGCCTGAACACGCAGGGCAATGTGTATGCCCGCACGGGCTACATGGATTCGGCTGCCAACAGCTTCCGCCGTTCGTATCAGGTGTTGTTGCACGGCACCCGCACCGACGCCCTGCCGGACATTCTTATCAACCTGGCAGATGCCTGCAATCGGTTGGGGCAGCTGGACCAAGGCGCCTATTGGTACCGGCGTGCCTTGCTGATGTGCGACTCTTTGGGCCTCGTCTCGCAGCGCAAAGTGCCCATCTACTATGGTCTGGCCCAAATCTATTGCTCCCTGCGCGTGTTCGAGCTTTGCGACCATTATTACGACCTCGCCTTTCCTTACTATGACCAGATGCTGCCGTTCGAGAAGCATTTCTATCTGAACAACCGGGGCACTTCTTATTATTACCGGGGCGATTTGCTTACGGCCCGGAACTATTTCTTGCGCGCGCTGGACTTCACCTCCCGTTACCCCGACATGCAGTATGAGACCAACCTGAGCCGCATCAACCTGAGCGATTGCTATCTGGGGCTTGGACAGGCCGATTCCGCGGCCCGCTACCTCCGGTTGTGCGAACCGTTTTTCCGGCAGATGGGCGTGCCCACGGCCCTTTATTACATAGACACCCAGCGCATCCAGCTGGCCTTGCTGCGGCATGACCTGCCGGAAGCCGCCCGCCTGATAAAGCACGCTGTCATTCCCGCCGACCTGGATCCCGACATGGTGCATATACGTAACCGCTATCTGAGGCATTATTACCAGGCGGTGGGCGAATACCGCAAGGCCTATCAGAACCTTCAGCAGGATTTGCGCCTGGACGACTCCATCCGCAACGAGCGTATCCGCATGCGCATCGCCGACCTGACGTTGCGCTATCAGCAGGACTCAACCCTGATGGCCCACCGGCTGCTCTTGCAGGAGCAGGAGACCGAGATGTTCCGCCTGCGCCAGACGCGCTTCATCGGCCTGGCGTTCGGCATCCTGGCCTTCCTGGCGGCCGTCTTTGGCTACGTCTATAACAAGAAGAAGCGGGCGTTGCTGGTGGCCCGCAACAGCCGGATGGTGTCGAGCCTGCGCCTGGAGAACATACGCAACAGGCTGTCTCCCCATTTCATCTTCAACCTGCTGAACCAGCTGATGTCCGGCCTGGACAATTCGCGCCGGCAGGGCCTTTCGTCCCTCGTCAAGCTGATGCGACGCAACCTGGAGCTGGCAGACCAGTTGTGCGTCACGCTGGAAGAAGAGATAGACTTCGTCCGCACCTATCTGGAGCTGGAGCGCCATGCGCTGGGGGTGGACTTCCGTTTCACCATCGACATAGACCCGGAGGTCGACGCCCGGCAGGTGACTTTGCCCGCCATGCTTCTGCAAATACCGGTGGAAAATGCCGTCAAGCATGCCCTCAAGGACAAAGAGGGCGAACGCCTGCTCTGGATTGCGGCTGCGCATACGCCCGGCGGCACCGACGTCAGCATCGTGGACAACGGGGGCGGCTACCGCTTCAGCAGCGCCAACCGGGGTACGGGCACGGGCATGAAGGTTATCATGCAGACCCTGCAGATTCTCAATCAGAAGAACCGGAAGAGCATCAACGTGGCCATTCACAACATATCGCTGCCGTCGGGCGAGACCGGTTGCCAGGTGTCTTTCCATTTGCCCCACCAATACGATTACACCCTTTGAGCAGCGCGGGCCTGCGCCTTTGCCTCCCCGCGTTTTGATGTCCTCGAGCCTTATATCCCTGTGCTCGTGCGGGGCATGGCGTGCATGGCCGGCCCGGCTGAGGCTCCATTTTTTCCGTTTCCCCTCCCAAAACTTCGTAAAGCCGTTGCGAAAAACTACCAAGGCGCTAAGAAAAGTTATAAATCTAAGCTGGATTTATGTAAATCCAGCTTAGATTTATGTAAATCCAGCCTGGATTTATGTAAATTCAGCCTAAATTTATAGTTTTCGCCGTAGATTGCCGGATTTTTGCCGCAGGCAGCGGGCTTTTATCCACGGAGTCTGGCCGTCCTTGGGGCGGATTCCCGGGGGCGAGGCATTCTAATGCGTCCGTTTAGTATCTATTTTCGTGCGGATATCCTGCTTGATTGCCGGATAGTTCAATTTGGCCGCCTTGCTTCTTGCTCGGAACGGATTTAATCTTTAAATTCGCTGGCTGAAAACAGGACACAAGCATCGCATAATGGATAAGTACAAGGTAGTCATAATAGACGACGATGAGTTTTCTTTGGAAAACCTCACATTCGGCCTGGAGAAGGACGAGCGCTTTTCGCTGGAGGGAGTGGCCCGAAACGGCAAGCAGGGCAAAAAACTGGTGGCCAAGGTGCAGCCGGACCTTCTCTTTCTGGATGTGGAATTGCCGGATATGACGGGCATGCAGTTTCTGCAAGAGATGCGCGACGGGCAGTCGCACCTGCCGTACGTGGTCTTTTATACCGCTTATGACAAGTATATGATTCAGGCCATCCGCGAATCTGCTTTCGACTATCTGCTGAAGCCTTACGACGAGGAAGAGTTGAAGGGGATATTGGAGCGGTTTGTGGTGCGGATGTCCGGCCAGTCCGCCGAGCCGCGGCGGCCCGTTGTGCCGGCGCCCGGCGCGAGCCCGACGTTCATCGTCTTTACGCCCACCAACGACATGCGCGCCTTGCGTCCTTCGGAGATAGGGTTCTTCCGCTATTGTTCCGAGCGCAAGCAGTGGGAGGTCATCTTGAGCGGCCAGCCGCCGTTGGCCTTGCGGCGCGGCACTACGGCGGAACAGATTGTGCAGTATTCGTCTTGCTTCGTGCAGATACATCAGGCCTATATCATCAACATCGACTACCTGATGATTATCAAGGAGAGCAAATGCCTGCTTTATCCGCCGTTCGACAAGGTGACGGAGCTGCTGGTGTCGCGCAAGTTTAAGAAAGAATTGCAAGAACGCTTTTGCTTGTGAAAGTAGAGCGGTAGTATATATACTGGTTAGGAGCCGGCGCCGGACGTTTTCCGGGGTGCCGGCAAACAAAAGCGGGTGCATCCGTGTGGTGCACCCGCTTTTTCAATATAAACAAATTCGTGTCAGTTCTGCTTTACTTCACTTCGATGCCTTTGTTCTGCAACGTGATGTTCAGAATCTTGGTGTAGTCGGCATACTGCTTTTCGTTCAGCGTCTTCTTCATCAGCTTCAAGTTGCCGTAGATGGCGTTGCGCAGCATCTGTTCCTGATTCTTTTTGGAGGTGTTGGCACGCTTCATCTGTTCGTTGAAGAACTCGCAGATGTTGGCCACCTCTTCGGTCTGATTTCCGTCCAGTTTCAGATAGCGGCTCAACTTCTCGATGTTGATGTGGCCTTCCCACTTTTCAGTGGTCGGTTGGTTTCCTGCTGCAAAAGTCATCGTAGCCAGGCAGAGCGCTGCTACCAAAGTCATTCCAAAACGTTTCATAATACCTACTTTTTTAATTGTTAACCTAAAAACTAAATCTTTTTATAAAGCTAATACCTATTGAAAAGTCTCAGCTCTTTCTTTTTACCGATGCAAATATACGGACATGTTTTATAACACAAAAACAAACGCAGGGAAAACTTTATTTCAAGTCCCATTTCTTGACCTGTATCAATTGCCTGGTATTAAAATGGGCGTTTGTAGGGGCTGATGTCATCAATTTGTAACATAGAGGTGGTGTATATGGGTGAATATGGTAGCGGATTGGCGTTTCTGCTTTCTGGACGAATTGACTCTATGGGATAGACGCCGGGGACTTCCCTGTTTGTCGTCTGCTAATATATAATAGGTAGGGGGAGCTTTTTGCGGCTTCCGATGGAGATGGGTGTATTAACTTATTAAAGTTAAAACGAAGTGGGGCGGAGTGCGCTGGCGGGCATCGGGTGTTTCTTCGTACAATAGATGTTAAAAGGAGCGCAGGTTCCTCTCTTTGTTAGGAAAGAAATCTCTAATTTTGCGCGCTGACACACCTGTCAGAATGCTTGGTTATTGGAGTTATCAAATTAGCGAACAAGAAGAATGATAAAGCTGGGTATAGATATAGGGTCGACCACGGCAAAGTTGGTTGCCGTGGACGAGCGTGGCGACATATTGTTTACTACCTACAAACGGCACAACGCACGTATCAAATCGGTACTGGAAACCTGTTTGAAGGAGATGGCGTCCGCGTTGGGCGATTGCGAAGTTTCTGTCCGTATGACCGGTTCCATTGGCATGGGGCTGGCTGAGAAATACTGCATTCCCTTTGTGCAGGAGGTGGTGGCTGCTGCCCGTGCAGTCCGGCAGGCGTATCCGGATGTAAAGTCGATGATAGATATCGGAGGAGAGGATGCCAAGGTGGTCTTCTTTAAAGATGGAAAGGCAAAAGACTTGCGCATGAATGGCAACTGCGCCGGCGGTACGGGGTCTTTCATAGACCAGATGGCTGTCATCTTAGGGTTGGAGGTGGCCGATTTAGACCGTCTGGCTGCCAATAGCGCCAAGGTCTATCCGATTGCCTCCCGATGCGGCGTCTTTTGCAAGACCGACATTCAGAATCTGGTGGCCAAGAATGTCAGACGGGAAGACATTGCCGCTTCCATCTTCCATGCGGTGGCCGTGCAGACGGTCGTCACGTTGGCGCACGGGTGCGACATCGAGCCGCCCATCTTGTTCTGTGGAGGCCCGTTGACCTTCATTCCGGCTTTGCGCAAGGCTTTTAGGGATTATTTGTCTGTTGATGACGGGCAGATTGTCTTGCCGGACAATGGCACCCTGCTTCCTGCTTGGGGAGCAGCTTTGTATGAAATGCCGGCAGAGCAGGAGAAACGCTGCACGCTATCCGGTTTATTGCATGTTTTCCAACAACAAGCTGTTTCGTCCGAAAAAGAAGGAAGGAGTGGGCTGGCGCCGGTTTTCAAGGACAAGATGGACTACCAGCTTTGGAGTATGCGTATGTCGGAATGTGCCGTGGAGAAGCGTCCCCTGCGGCCCGGAACTTGCGATGTGTTTGTGGGCATTGATTCTGGCTCTACTACAACCAAGATTGTCCTGACGGATGGCGAAGCCCGCATTCTCTATTCTTATTATGCCAATAACGGCGGAGACCCCATCGGCACCGTGCGGAAAGGCTTGCAGGAACTGAAAGAGGAATGCCTAGCTCATGGCACCGTTCTGAACATCCGCGGAGGATGCTCTACGGGGTATGGAGAAGATTTGATAAAAGCGGCTTTCGGCTTTCGGTTGGGAATTGTGGAGACGATGGCTCATTACCTGGCAGCCCGCTATCTGAATAAGGATGTTTCTTTCATCCTTGATATTGGCGGGCAAGACATGAAAGCCATGTTTGTGACCGATGGCGTCATCAATCGTATCGAGATTAACGAGGCCTGTTCCTCGGGGTGCGGTTCCTTCATCGAGACCTTCGCCAAGAACCTGGGGTATTCTCCTGCCGATTTTGCCCGCTTGGCCTGCGAGGCCAAGCATCCCTGCGATTTGGGCACACGTTGCACCGTGTTTATGAACTCCAAGGTAAAGCAGGTGTTGCGCGAGGGTGCCACGGTGGAAGATATTGCAGCCGGGTTGGCCTATTCGGTGGTCAAAAACTGCTTGTATAAGGTATTGAAGCTGAAAGACGTGTCTGCGCTGGGGAAACATGTCTTTGTGCAGGGCGGCACTATGCGCAACGATGCTGTCGTGCGTGCCATAGAGCTGCTAACCGGCGCAGAGGTGACGCGTTGCGATGCTCCGGAACTGATGGGGGCCTATGGATGTGCTCTGTATGCGATCCGTCACGCTGCGCCTTCCGGAGTTACGTTGGACGAATGGATGAACAAGGCGGTCTATTCGACGCGGGAACTACACTGTAAAGGTTGCGTGAATCAGTGCGAGGTGACTGCTTACACCTTCGAGAACGGTCATCGGTATTATTCGGGAAACCGTTGCGAACGTGTCTTTACGAATGGCGGAGAGCAGCGGCAGGGAGTGAATGTCTACAGGCAAAAAGAAAAGCTGTTGTTTTCCCGTTCGTCGGACGGCCCGGCCGATGCGCCTGTTATCGGGATTCCGCGTTGTCTGAATATGTTCGAGGATTATCCGTTTTGGCATGCTTTGTTCACGGGGTGCGGGTTTAAGGTATGCCTGTCTGAGGCGTCGGATTATGCCGCTTACGAGAAGAATGCCTGCATGGTCATGTCCGACAACATCTGTTTTCCCGCCAAGTTGGTGCACAGCCATATCCAGAACTTGCAAGATAAGGGCGTTGACCGCATCTTTATGCCTTTTGTTGTGTTTGAGAAGCAAGAAGCCGGCTACAATAGTTTCAATTGCCCCATCGTCACCGGTTATTCGGAAGTGGTCAAAGGCGTGCAGCAGACTTGCATTCCCATAGATTCGCCGGCCATTACTTTTAAAGATAAGAAGATGCTGTTCGCGCAGTGCAGAGAGTATTTGTCTGCTTTGAATGTCCCTTTGTCGGTGTTGACTGCTGCTTTTGCCCAAGCCTTGCAAGCTCAGGAGGCGTATGAAGAAGCGCTGGTGGCTGCCAATGAACATGTCCTGGAGCAGGCACGCAGGGAACATGGCCTGGTTATCCTGCTGGCAGGACGTCCCTATCACACAGACCCGCTGATTCAGCATAGGGTTGGGGACTTGCTGGCCGACATGGGCATCTATGTGATTACCGATGACATCGTGCGCAGGCGGTCTGCCGTGCGGCCTGTGGCGGATGCTCATTTCGTAGAGCAATGGGCTTATCCTACCCGCATCCTTCAAGCTGCTCGTTGGTGTGGGGAGCAGGGGCACGATGTGCAGTTTGTGGAGATGACTTCGTTTGGTTGCGGCCCGGACGCTTTCCTGGTGGACGAAGTGCGCAGTCTGCTGATGCGGCATGGCAAGTCTTTGACTTTGCTGAAGCTGGATGACATCAATAATGTGGGTTCCATGAAACTGCGTGTGCGTTCGTTGTTGGAAAGCCTGAAGTTGGAACCGTCGCAGGTCGCACCAGAAGAAGAGCCTTTTATGACCACGCCTGTCTTTGACAAGTGGGACCGCAGGCGGAAAATCCTCATCCCTTTCTTTACGCCTTTCTTATCCCCTTTGCTGCCCGATATCATGAAAGTGGCGGGCTACGACGTGGAAAACCTGCCGCTCAGTGATGCGAAGTCGGCAGAATGGGGATTGAAGTATGCCAACAATGAGGTCTGCTATCCTGCCACGCTGATAGTGGGCGATGTTGTCAAAGCCTTGAAGAGCGGCCGTTACCAACCGGCTGAAACGGCGGTTGCCATTACTCAGACCGGCGGGCAATGCAGAGCCAGCAATTACTTGCCGTTGATTAAGAAAGCGCTGGTGGATGCAGGTTTTGCCGAGGTGCCGGTGGTTTCCGTGACGTTTGGAGACATGATGGGGAACTATCAGCCCGGTTTCAAGATGAACTGGCTGAAACTGATGCCGGTGGCCATCCGTTCCATCCTTTACACGGATTGTCTGGCCAAGTTCTATTACGCCACTGTGGTGCGCGAGAAAGAGAAAGGACGCGCCCGGGCGTTGACCGAATACTATCTGGAGCAGGCAAAACTGCTTATCCGCGCCAGGCAGACCAAGAAGATGTATGACTTGCTGGCTCGGGCCGCCCGGGATTTTGCCGAGGCTTCAGCGGATGCTGTCTATCCCAAGGTGGGCGTGGTTGGCGAGATATTCTTAAAGTTCAACCCGTTTGCCCAGCAGCGGGTGACGGACTGGCTCACCCAGCAACACGTAGAAGTGGTTCCTCCTCTGATGACCGGCTTCTTCCTGCAGAGTTTTGTCAATCGGGAAGCCTGGGGTAAGTCCCATTTGCAGCAGAACACGCTTCCCACAGCCGTCGTGCGTCGCATCTATCAATGGATTTGGCGAGACGTGGAGCGGGTCAACCGCATAGGGGCTTGCCACCCGTTCTTTACTCCCTTCGAGGACATCTTCCACCTGGCACGCGAGGCCTCGAAGGTCATAACGCTCAACGCCCAGTTTGGCGAAGGTTGGCTCTTGCCGGGCGAAATCCTCTCTTATGCTTCGCAAGGGGTGCGCAACGTGGTGAGCCTGCAACCCTTTGGCTGCATAGCCAACCACATCGTGGCCAAAGGCATGGAGAAGCGCATCACCAGACTTTTCCCGGACATGAATTTGTTGTCGCTGGACTTCGACAGCGGCGTGAGCGAGGTGAATGTGACCAACCGCTTGCTTCTGTTTGCGAATAACCTGAAAAACTAAAGGTATGGAATCGACCGAGGAACGCATACTGGCTTGTGCGGAGCAGTTGTTTCTGGAGCGGGGATTTGCCGGCACCAGCATGAGCGACATAGCCCAGGCGTTGGGCATCAACCGACCGACGTTGCACTATTACTTCCGCACCAAGGACAAGATGTTTCAGGCCGTCCTGGCGCGCATAGTCTTGTCTTTTGTGCCTCGTGTGTATAACATTGTGAGCCGTGTCGACCGGCCCGTGTCCGAACGGGTCTCGCTGGTGGCCGATGCGTATATCGCTACTTTTACCGCCAAACCCTGTCTCCCCCTCTTTGTTGCCCGGGAGATGCAACGCGATTTCTCGTTCCTGGTGCGGATGTTGCGGCAGGAGCAGATAGACCGTTATGCCCGTAAGATTGTGCGTGCCTTGCAAGCGGAAATGGCCGAAGGGAAGTTGCGTCAAGTGCCGCTGCGCAGTGTCTTTTATACTTTCTACGGCTTGTTGGTCTTCCCCTTCCTGACAAGGAACCTGACGGAGGCCTTGCTGCTGGACGACGGAGAGCGGTTTGAAGACATGCTGGCAGACTGGAAGACACAGGTCGTGGCGCAGGTCTGTGCCCTGCTGGCCCGATAGGTTCAGACATACATCAGGTCGCTGATGATGTCGTCCGACACAAAGAGGCCTTCTTCCGTCAGGCGCAAGCGGCCGTCTTGTTGCGTCATTCTGCCATGTTGCAGGTGGGGGAGGGCCATCTCCTTCAGGTAGGCCAGCCGCCCTGTCCCGAAGTCTGTCCGCACTTTTTCCAACGAGATGCCCCACATCGTGCGCATGCCCGTCATGATGTATTCGTTGTAGCGGGTGTCTGCGTCCAGCACCTCCGTTTCATGGGGGCGTTCGCCCTGCTCCATGCCTTCGATGTATCCCTCCAGCGAGGCGGCGTTCCACTCCCGTCGGCGCATGTCGAACGAATGGGCGGACGGGCCGCAGCCCAGGTAGGCGATGCCTTGCCAGTAGGCCGTGTTGTGCCGCGCATGTCGTCCCGGCAGGCAGAAGTTGGAGATTTCGTAGTGTACATAGCCCGCCTGGCGCAAGGCCGCATTGAGTCGCTCGAAAAAGTAGAGGCTGTCGTCTTCGTCCACCTCCTCCACCCGGTGCGCTTTCAGCAACCGGTAGAGCGGGGTACCTTCTTCGTACGTCAAGTGATAGGCCGAGATGTGTTCGGGGCGCAGCCGGAGGGCCTGTTGCAAGTCCTGCTCCCATTGTTGGCGGGTTTCGCCGGGCAAACCGTAGATAAGGTCGATGCTGATGTTGTCGAATCCCGCTTCCCGGCAGCGTCTGACAGCCTCGCGGGCCTGCTGGGCATTGTGCCTGCGGCGCAGCAGGGCCAGCATCTGGTCGTCGAAGGTCTGTATCCCCATGCTGATACGGTTGAAGGGGAAGCGGCGCAGCATGCGCACGTAGTCATCGGTCAGGTCGTCCGGGTTGGCTTCGAGGGTGATTTCCTTCGCTTGTTCCAGCCCGTACACCGTCTGCAAGGTCTGGAAGATAGCCTCAAAGTCCTCTTCTGTCAGTTGCGAGGGAGTGCCTCCCCCCATGTACACCGTTTCCACCGCAGCCCCCTGCAGATAGTCCTTCCGTTGCCGCAACTCTTGGCAGAGCGCTTGCACGTAGCGTTGCCGCAAGTCTTCGCGCGTGGTAGAATAGAAGTCGCAATAGATGCAGCGTGTCCTGCAAAAAGGTATGTGTAGATATATGCCTGCCATACGTCAGATGTTTTACTCGGCGCGACGGTCGGAACGAGGTCTCACCTTCTTTCCTGTGCGTCGCTGGTCTTTGGCCTGTCCGTCCCTGTCATGCCTTCGTTCCGCCTGTGGGGCTGGCGAAGTCGTGCGCGCAAAGGTAAGTAATGGGCGGGAGATATACAAGGGATGGCCGGAACTTCGTTTCCCGCCTCTTTCCGCAAGGCCCTGGAGGCTGCCCGGGCGGCGGATATATCTCGCCTGAGCGGGGACAGTAGTTCCAGCAACCTGGGACAGTAGTCCCGGCGACCGGGGACAGTAGTCCCGGCAAGCGGGAAGTACTATGCCACTATGCGCTGAAAAACTGGCAGTTCGGGACGAATAAATCAGGCCGGATTGCTTGTTTATGTGGGTTGTTTTTCCGAACTTGCAGGCGTTGAACGCTGCCTGTGCTTGCTGTGCCTTGCCGACGGGGTGCGGGGATGCGGGCAAAGGGCTTGGCGAATCGTTGCGCTGAAGGGCAAGAGGCAGGGAGGCGGTAGCATTAAAAAACTGCATAAGCATGAGAAAAGGATTGTTATTGGGTGCCGTCGCCGGAGACGTGATTGGTTCGGTATTTGAATCCCATCCGGTGAAGGCGGTGGATTTCCGGCTGTTCAGCAAGGATTCCACGTTTACGGACGACACGGTGATGACCGTGGCTCACTTTGATTGGTTGCTGCATGGGGGCGATTTGGGGCGCATCATGCAGAGGTATGGACGGCGTTACCGGCATCGGGGATATGGCGGGATGTTCGGCCAATGGATTTGGGCGGAGCATCCGCAGCCCTATCGCAGCTTTGGCAATGGTTCGGCCATGCGCGTGAGTCCTGTCGGCTGGGCCTTCGAGACGCTGGAAGAAACACTGCGTGCGGCCCGGCAGAGCGCAGAAGTCACGCATAATCACAAGGAAGGCGTGAAAGGGGCGCAAGCCGTGGTCGCTGCCGTCTATTTGGCTCGCACAGGCCGCTCCAAGCAGGACATCCGGGAGTATATGGAAACTTCGTTCGGCTATGACTTGCACCGGACTTGCGCCGAGATAAGGCCCGGCTATCGGTTTGATGCGACCTGCCAGGGCTCGGTGCCTGAATCCGTCATCGCTTTCCTGGAAAGCACGGACTATGAGAGTGCCGTCCGGCTGGCCGTCTCTTTGGGCGGGGATGCGGACACGATGGCGGCCATCGCGGGAGGAATCGCAGAGGCGTATTATGGGGAAATACCTTCGGACATCGAGGATGAGGTTCTGAAAAGGCTGCCACGCGAGTTTGTCGAAGTCATGCAAGGGTTTTATGCCAGATTCGTAGGCAAGCCGGCCTGACAGCAGTGGGGCATGGGCGTGGCTCTATATAAATATGGGCGTGGCTCTATATAAATAAGGTGTGCGTGCGGGGCTATGCGGCGGGGTATCCGATTGAAAGCGCGAGTTTGATAGGCAGAACCACGGATAAAGTGCTATTTTATAAGTTCTTTGTCGCGTATGGTATCACAACGAAAGAGACATGTGTTGCACAACATAGTTTAGTAACACGGTCGCTCCGGTTGCTTTTCTTCTGATAAATTTCTAATTTGCGCCCCATTAAAGTTAAGGGCATGCTTCGGCATGCTGAGTTATTCATCATTATTAATTTGTAATATCATGAAAGTATATCAGACGAATGAAATCAAGAACATTGCCTTACTCGGCAATGACGGCTCGGGAAAAACCACTCTCACAGAAGCGCTGCTCTATGAGAGTGGTATTATAAAACGCCGCGGCAGGATTACTGCCAAGAACACCGTCAGCGATTATTTCCCGGTGGAGCAAGAGTATGGCTATTCGGTCTTTTCTACTGTTTTCCATGTGGAGTGGAACGGCAAGAAGCTGAACATCATTGACTGCCCGGGTAGCGATGATTTTGTGGGGGCCGCCATCACAGCCCTCAACGTGACCGACACGGCTATCCTGTTGTTGAACAGCCAGTATGGCGTGGAGGTGGGTACGCAGAACCATTTCCGTTATACTGAGAAGTTGGGCAAGCCGGTTATTTTCCTGGTGAACCAGTTGGATAGTGAGAAGTGCGACTACGATATGGTGCTGGAGCAACTGAAAAGCATTTACGGCCCCAAGGTAGTACCTGTGCAGTATCCCTTGTCCACCGGTCCAAACTTCAATTCGTTGATTGATGTACTTTTGATGAAGAAATACTCCTGGGGGCCCGAAGGAGGCGCTCCTACCATCGAAGATATTCCTGCCGACGAGATGGAAAAGGCTACCGAGTGGCACAAGGCATTGGTGGAGGCCGCTGCCGAACACGACGAGGGCCTGATGGAAAAGTTCTTCGAGGCCGATTCGTTGACAGAAGACGAGATGCGCGAAGGCATCCGCAAGGGCTTGGCTGCGCGCGGCATGTTCCCTGTGTTCTGCGTATGCGCGGGCAAGGACATGGGCGTGCGCCGTCTGATGGAATTCCTGGGCAATGTAGTACCGTTCGTTGACGAAATGCCGCCCGTGCACAATACCCGCGGTGAGGTCGTGAAGCCCGATCCTAAAGCTCCCACCTCTCTGTATTTCTTTAAGACTGCCGTGGAACCCCATATCGGTGACGTGCAATACTTCAAGGTGATGAGCGGAACCGTGCACGAAGGCGATGACTTTACGAATGCCGATCGTGGTTCTAAAGAGCGCATCGCGCAGATTTATGCTTGCGCCGGCGCCAACCGTATCAAGGTCGAAGAGATGGTGGCCGGCGATATCGGCTGCACAGTGAAGCTGAAAGATGTGCATACGGGCAATACATTGAACGCCAAAGGGGCTGAAAATCGCTTTAACTTTATCAAGTATCCCAATCCAAAGTATTCGCGTGCCATTCGTCCGGCCAATGAGGCAGACACGGAAAAGATGATGTCCATCCTGAACCGCATGCGCGAGGAAGACCCCACTTGGGTGGTAGAGCAGTCCAAAGAACTGCGCCAAACCATCGTCTACGGTCAGGGCGAGTTCCATTTGCGCACGCTGAAGTGGCGCTTGGAGAACAACGAGAAGCTGCAGGTCATCTACGAGGAGCCGCGTATTCCCTACCGCGAGACCATCACGAAGGCTGCCCGTGCCGATTACCGTCATAAGAAACAGTCGGGCGGCGCCGGCCAGTTTGGCGAAGTGCATCTGATTGTAGAGCCTTATTACGAGGGCATGCCTGCGCCGGATACCTATAAGTTCAACGGCCAAGAGTTCAAGATGAACGTGAAGAGCACGGAAGAGGTGCCCTTGGAATGGGGCGGCAAGCTGGTGTTTGTCAACTGCGTTGTGGGCGGTGCCATCGATGCCCGCTTTATGCCGGCCATTCTCAAGGGAGTCATGTCCCGCATGGAGCAGGGGCCGTTGACCGGTTCTTATGCCCGCGACGTGCGTGTCATTGTGTACGATGGCAAGATGCACCCGGTAGATTCCAACGAAATTTCCTTCATGTTGGCCGGACGCCATGCCTTCAGCGAAGCCTTTAAGAATGCAGGCCCCAAGATTCTGGAACCCATTTATGACGTGGAGGTCTTTGTTCCTTCTGACAAGATGGGAGATGTGATGAGCGATTTGCAAGGCCGTCGCGCCATGATTATGGGCATGAGCAGCGAGGCAGGCTACGAGAAGCTGATTGCGAAAGTGCCGCTGAAAGAGATGTCCTCTTATTCTACTGCATTAAGCTCATTGACCGGCGGACGCGCTTCGTTCATCATGAAGTTTGCCAGCTATGAGCTCGTGCCGGGCGACGTACAAGAGAAGTTGATCAAGGAATTCGAGGCCAAGCAAAACGAAGATTAAAGGTTTTGCGAAAGCCTGAGCCCCGCTTGAGGGCACAGCGAGAGAGCCGTTTTCACTGCCGGATGGGGTGAGAGCGGCTCTCTTTTTTTCTTCCCGTTTCCTTCGTTCATACATGCTCCGACCGGGTAATACTATGCCAGCGACCGGGGAATACTACGCCAGCGACCTGGCGATACTACGCTGGCAACCGGGAAATACTATTCCACTAAGCGTTGAAATACAGGCTATTTGACGTGGATTAAAGATGCTGTGGATGAAAAGTCGATGCCAGCAGGCAAGTTTTTCATCGAAATCGCGGTGGAATCCTACTTTTTTATTAATTTTGTAAAACGGAAAGCGGCTTTTGGCGGGTAATGTATGCCGGGAAGCTAAAAGAATCTGTTTTGGTTAATTAAATTAAATCGACCGTTAAAACGAATTAAGTCGCGCGGAATGTTAATTAGGGAGTGTTAATTTTGCAGCTATGAAAAAGTCAACTATATGGATATTGGGCATCGTGATGGGGCTCTCTTTTCTCAGCCTGCTGTATCTGCAGATCAGCTATATAGAGAAGATGGCCAAGATGCGTAATGAGCAGTTCGATGAGTCGGTGAAGCGGGCCCTGATGGCTGCTTCCAAGAGCGTGGAGTCTGAAGAAGTGGACCGCTGGCTGCGCGAGGATATGTCCGAAGCGGAAAAGAAAGCGTGGGAGCAATCCAGCCACAGCGTGGTGACGCAAACCAATCGTGCCACGTTGTCTTTGCCCAACGGCACCGTGCATTCGTCCATCGAGTTCAAGAGTTTCAGCCGCGAGCCTTCCCGCCTGCCCAAGGCTATGATTTCGCGCAAGCATGGGCTGAAGACCATCCCGAAGACGTCGCGCACCATTGCGGATATGCTGAAAAACCGTTACTTGTATCAGCGGGCCCTGGTGGACGAAGTGGTTTGGCAGATGATATACAACGCCAGCGACAGGCCTCTGCAAGAGCGGGTGAATTTCAAGAACTTGGATGTCTACATCCAGTCCGGCCTGATTGACAACGGCATTGATTTGGATTATCATTTCAAAGTCATAGACGGCGACGGGAGAGAGGTCTATCGCTGCAGCGATTATAGCGCGGTGGGAAGCGACAAGGCGTATTCGCAGCCTTTGTTCTTGAACGACCCGCCGGCACGGATGAGCGTGCTGAAGATTCATTTCCCCGAACGTCAGAATTATATATACGATTCTGTGAGCTTCATGATTCCGTCGATGATATTTACCGTCGTATTGTTGATTACCTTCATCTTTACGATTTACATCATCTTCCGGCAGAAGAAACTGACGGAAATGAAGAATGACTTCATCAACAATATGACGCACGAGTTCAAGACTCCGATTTCCACCATCTCGCTGGCTGCCCAGATGCTGAAAGATCCGGCCGTGGGCAAGTCGCCGGCCATGTTCCAGCACATTTCGGGCGTCATCAACGATGAGACCAAACGCTTGAGGTTCCAGGTGGAGAAGGTCTTGCAGATGTCCATGTTCGACCGCCAGAAGGCTACCCTGAAGATGAAAGAACTGGATATGAACGAACTGATTTCGGGGGTGGTGCATACGTTTGCCCTGAAAGTGGAGCGTTATAACGGAAAGATAGAGACGGAGCTGGAGGCCGAAGATGCCTTTGTGGAGGCGGACGAGATGCACATCACCAACGTTATCTTTAACCTGATGGATAACGCCGTGAAATACAAACGTCCGGACGTCGACCTGGTGCTGAAGGTGCGGACGTGGAACGAGGCGGGCAAGCTGATGGTTTCTGTGCAGGATAATGGCATCGGCATTAAGAAAGAAAATCTGAAGAAGATATTTGATAAGTTCTACCGCGTGCATACGGGTAACCTGCACGATGTGAAAGGGTTCGGCCTCGGCCTGGCTTATGTGAAGAAAATCATCACCGACCATAAAGGCACTATCCGGGCAGAAAGCGAACTGAACGTAGGAACTAAATTTATAATCACATTACCTCTAATTAAAAACTGATGGATATGGACGAGAAATTGCGTATTTTATTGTGCGAAGACGATGAGAATCTTGGCATGCTTTTGAGGGAATATTTACAGGCCAAAGGCTATGCAGCCGATTTGTTCCCTGACGGTGAGGCCGGTTATAAGGCTTTTTTGAAGAATAAGTATGACATGTGCGTGTTCGACGTGATGATGCCGAAGAAAGACGGCTTCACGTTGGCCCAGGAGGTGCGCGCGGCTAATGCGGAAATACCTATCATTTTCCTGACGGCGAAGACCCTGAAAGAAGATATCCTGGAGGGCTTCAAGATTGGCGCGGACGACTATATCACCAAGCCTTTCAGCATGGAAGAATTAACCTTCCGCATCGAGGCCATTTTGCGTCGCGTGCGCGGCAAGAAAAACAAGGAAAGCAACATCTATAAGATAGGAAAGTTCACGTTTGACACCCAAAAGCAGATTTTGTCTACGCCGGAGAAGCAGACGAAACTGACGACAAAGGAATCGGAGTTGCTGGCCCTGCTTTGCGCGCATGCCAACGAAATCCTGCAACGCGATTTTGCCTTGAAGACCATTTGGATTGATGACAACTATTTCAATGCCCGCAGCATGGACGTGTATATTACCAAACTGCGCAAGCATCTGAAGGAAGACGATTCCATTGAGATAATCAATATCCACGGCAAGGGTTACAAGTTGATTACTCCCGAGGTCGATTGATGCCTTCGTGGGCTTAATATAAAACAAGAGAGGGCGTGTCCTGCATGAAAAAGACACGTCCTCTCTTGTTTTTAGCTATCTCCGACATAGTGCTCAACTATGTTCGACATACTGCTCAACTATGTCTGACTTAGTGCTCAACTATGTCCGGCCTCGTCGGTCGCTGAATGGCTCAGAACGGAAGGTCGTCTGTGGCGTCTCCGGCCAGAAAGTCGGAAGCAGGGGCCGGTGCGGGGGGAGGAACCGGCGCGCCCGTGGCGGCAGCATTGGCCATGATAGGCTCCACCTTCCAGGCACGGATGCGGTTGAACCAGCGGTCTTGCCATTGGTTGGCGTCAATGTCGAACGAAACCTTCAGTTCCTGCCCCTGCTGGATGTTGAATTGCGCAATCCGGTCTGCGCCAAAAACCTCAAAACACATGCGCCGGGGGTATTGGCCGCTTGCGCTATCTTCGATCACATATTCTTGTACTTGCCATTCGTTTCCCGTTGTTTTGCTGGTTCCCTTTTTTAAAGGAAGCACAGCAATGATTTTTCCAATGAATTCCATGTTTCTCTTTTTTGTTGACGCGGCGAAGATACGATTTTTTGGGCATACGCGACGAATAATTGGTAGTTTTTTCTTCCGAATCCTTTGACGCAGGCGATTCTTTTCCTAACTTTGTCCGACGTTACAACGAAGAACAGAAATAAATTTAATATAGATAGGAAATATGAGATTTATCGTTTCAAGCACGGTGCTTTCTGCTCATTTGCAGGCCATCAGTCGTGTAATAAACTCCAAGAACGCGCTGCCGATTCTGGATTGCTTCCTTTTTGAATTGCAAGACGGGACTTTGTCGGTGACGGTATCAGACAGTGAGACAACCATGGTGACCTCGCTGGAGGTGGTGGAGAGCGATGCGGACGGGCGTTTTGCCGTCGTGGCGCGTACCTTGTTGGATGCTCTGAAAGAGATTCCGGAACAACCCCTGACCTTCGAGGTAGATTTGGATACGCTGGAAATGACCGTACAGTATCAGAATGGAAAATACAACTTGGTGGGTCAGAACGCAGACGAATTCCCTACTCCGGTCGTCTTGGGCGAGAATGCGGTTCATGTGGAAATGGAAGCGTCGGTGCTGCTGAATGGCATCAATCGTTCCTTGTTTGCCACGGGCGATGACGAATTGCGCCGCGTGATGAACGGCATCTATTTTGACATCACTCCGGAAGACATTACCATGGTGGCATCTGACGGACGTAAACTGGTGCGTTGTAAGACATTGGCTGCTCATGGCGATGAACGCGCTGCCTTTATCCTGCCTAAAAAACCGGCCAACCTGATGAAAAACCTTTTGTCCAAAGAGCAGGGAGAAGTCCGCATTGAGTTTGACGACCGCAATGCTTCCTTCACCTTGGAGAATTATCGCATGGTATGCCGTCTGATAGAGGGACGTTATCCCAATTACAACCTGGTGATTCCCAAGAATAATCCCAATAAGATTATCGTAGACCGCATGTCGCTGATTGGCGCATTGAAACGTGTGTCGGTCTTCTCGTCGCAGGCCAGCAGCCTTATCAAACTGCGCATGGAGCAGGACTGCCTGGTGGTGTCTGCACAGGACATTGATTTCTCCACTTCGGCAGAAGAGAAAATGGCTTGCCAATACGGCGGAGCACCGATGAGCATAGGCTTTAATTCTTCTTTCCTGCTTGATATTTTGAATAACATCTCGGCTGATGAGGTGTGCATCGAGTTGGCCGACCCGTCGCGTGCAGGCGTCGTGGTTCCTGTAGAGCAGGAAGACAAGGAGGATTTGCTGATGTTGTTGATGCCTGTGATGCTGAATGACTAATCGTTGAACAAGAAGAGGACATGAAGAATCGTGCCAAGCATGAGCCTTTGTGTCCTTGTTATGTATAAGGAAAGTAATGAAATTGAATTTGAAGAATCCGCTTGTCTTCTTCGATTTGGAGACAACGGGGACTAATATCAGTACGGACCGTATCGTAGAGATTTGTTATTTGAAGGTATATCCAAATGGGAACGAAGAGTCGAAAACGATGCGTATCAATCCAGAAATGCATATCCCGAGCGAATCGTCGGCAGTGCATGGCATTTATGATGAGGATGTGAAGGATTGTCCTACTTTCAAGGAGGTGGCCCGTAATATAGCCCACGATATAGAAGGGTGTGATTTGGCTGGTTTCAACTCCAATCGTTTTGACATCCCTGTGCTGTCCGAGGAATTTCTGCGCGCCGGAGTGGATATAGACTTAAGTCGGCGTAAGTTTGTGGATGTGCAGGTGATATTCCATAAGATGGAGCAACGCACTCTTTCGGCTGCCTATAAGTTCTATTGCGGAAAGAATCTGGATGATGCCCATACCGCCGAAGGAGATACAAGGGCTACCTACGAAGTCTTGATGGCGCAGTTGGACCGTTATCCGGACTTGAAGAATGACGTCAATTTCTTGGCCGATTATTCCAGCTTCACCAAGAACGTGGACTTTGCCGGCCGTATGGTTTACGATGACAATGGGGTAGAGGTTTTTAATTTCGGCAAATATAAAGGAATGCCGGTGGCCGAAGTATTGAAACGCGATCCCGGATATTATGGCTGGATGCAAAGCAGCGACTTTACGTTAAACACCAAAGCGATGCTCACCAAGATACGTTTGCGTGAGTTGACCCAACGGTAAGAAGATATTGTGTGTTATGACGAATGTATTGAAGGGAAAGCGAATCGTGCTGGGCATCACCGGCAGCATTGCTGCTTATAAGGCTTGCTATTTGATTCGGGGGTTGATAAAGCGGGGGGCTGAAGTGCAGGTGGTCATTACGCCGGCAGGCAAGGAGTTTATCACTCCGATAACCTTGTCCGCTCTGACCAGCAAACCTGTGATTAGCGAGTTCTTTGCGCAGCGTGACGGGACTTGGAACAGCCATGTGGATATTGGCTTATGGGCTGACGCCATGCTGGTGGCTCCTGCCACGGCTTCTACCATCGGCAAAATGGCTAACGGCATTGCCGACAATATGTTGATTACAACTTACCTTTCCATGAAGGCTCCGGTCTTTGTGGCTCCTGCTATGGATTTGGATATGTATGCCCATCCTTCTACGCAGGCCAATCTGCAAAAGCTACGTTCATTTGGCAATCGTATCATAGAGCCTGGGACTGGTGAACTGGCCAGCCATTTGGTGGGCAAAGGCCGCATGGAAGAGCCGGAGAATATCATTCTTAATCTGGAACAATACTTTGCCTCTCAAGGTGGTGACTTGCAAGGGAAGACTATCCTCGTGACTGCGGGGCCTACATATGAAAAAATAGATCCGGTTCGTTTTATTGGGAATTATTCTACAGGTAAAATGGGGCTTGCTCTTGCTGATGAGTGCACAGCCCGGGGAGCGCGGGTAATTTTGATAACCGGCCCGATGCAGCAGTCTACCCATTATCCTATGTACAAGCATTTGCAGGTGGAGTCTGCTTCAGAGATGTATCAGGCTGCCGTGGAGGCTTACGCGGAGGCGGATGCAGCCATTATGGCTGCTGCTGTTGCGGATTACACGCCGGTGCAGGTTGAGGCTGTGAAGATGAAGCGTGAGAAAACGGGTAATATTACCTTGCCTCTGAAGCCTACACAAGACATTGCTGCAGCATTGGGGGAACTGAAACGTGCGAAGAACGGGAAAGTCTTGGTCGGTTTTGCTCTCGAAACCACGGATGAAACCTCGAATGCCGAAGATAAACTGAGGCGGAAGAATCTGGATTTTATTGTGCTGAATTCATTGAATGATGCCGGTGCCGGTTTTGGTTATGATACAAACAAGATCTGTATCATAAATAAGCAAGGTAAGACTAATTATCCGTTAAAACCCAAGACAGAGGTAGCCGTTGATATCATAGACTATTTGGTAAAGACATTGAAGACTGAAGGCTGATTATGTTGCGTTCGCTTTACATACAGAATTATGCTCTGATAGATAAACTTGATATCGGTTTTGAACCGGGATTTTCAGTAATCACAGGTGAAACCGGTGCAGGTAAGTCTATTATATTGGGAGCCATTGGCTTGCTGTTGGGTCAAAGAGCAGATGTGCGAGCTATCCGAACCGGAGCTGCCAAGTGTATCATTGAGGCCCGGTTTGACATCTCGAACTATCATATGCAGTCTTTTTTCGAGGAAAACGAGTTGGATTATGAAGACGAGTGCATTTTGCGTCGCGAACTCTATGCTTCCGGTAAAAGTCGTGCTTTTATCAATGATACACCGGCACAGTTGGCTCAGATGAAGGAATTAGGCGAGCAGCTGATTGATATTCACTCCCAGCATCAGAACTTGTTACTGAATAAGGAAGGCTTCCAATTGAGCGTATTAGATCTCTTGTCTCACAATGAAAAGATTTTGGAGGCTTACCAGCGTGCGTACAAACAGTGGAAACAAAGGCTGGCGGAGTTAACGTCTTTGAAAGAACGTATAGCTCGGGATAAAGCAGACGAGGACTATATGCGCTTTCAGTGGGAACAGTTGGATGAAGTCGGTTTGAGAAGCGGCGAACAGGAAGAGTTAGAGCAGGAGGCAGAACTGTTGAGTCATGCTGAGGAGATTAAAGCCGGTATGTATAAAGTGGAGCAGCTGCTGGGGGGTGATGAAGGAGGAGTGTTGGCTGGTTTAAAAGATTGCTCTATGGTCATATCGGGCCTGCAAAAGGTATATCCTGCGACCGAAGAATTAGCTGCGCGTTTGGAGAGTACCTATGTAGAACTGAAAGACATCTTGCTGGAAGTTTCGGCTTGCGGAGAGAATATTGAGTTTAATCCAGGGCGCTTGGCTGAAGTCAACGAGCGTTTGAATCTGATATATACGTTGCAACAAAAGCACCGCGTCGGTACCGTGGATGAATTGATAGCCTTGCGTGATGAATATGCTTCTCGCTTGGCAGCCATCACTTCGTCCGATGAAGAACTGGAATCGTTGAAAGAGGTTTGCAACGGTTTGTATGACGAGGTCTGCAAGTTGGCCGGTTCATTGACCGAAGCCCGTGCACAGGCTGCTCGTGAAGTTGAGCATCAGATGGCGGTGCGGCTTGTTCCGTTAGGCATGCCCAATGTTCGTTTTGTGGTAGAAATGGGACGCCGTAATGACCCCGGTCTACATGGAATGGATACAGTAAGTTTCCTTTTCTCAGCCAATAAAAACGGTGTGTTGCAAAACATTTCTTCGGTGGCATCGGGCGGAGAAATTGCCCGTGTGATGCTTTCAGTGAAGGCTATGATTGCGGGAGCCGTCAAATTGCCTACTATTGTTTTTGATGAGATAGATACTGGCGTGTCGGGCGAGATTGCTGACAGGATGGCCGACATTATGCAAGAGATGGCCGACAACAAAAGGCAAGTCATCAGTATCACCCATCTTCCGCAGATAGCTGCGCGAGGTCGTGCACATTACAAAGTGTATAAGCGGGACAATGAAACAGAGACAAACAGCCATATCCGACGGCTGACGGAGCAGGAACGGGTGGAAGAAATTGCGCATATGTTGAGCGGTGCCACGTTGACCGAGGCTGCACTGAACAATGCACGTGCTTTATTGGGTATGGCCAAGAAGGACTTTTAGAGAATGAAAAAGTAGTATGACGGAGAAAAACGAAATGATATTTGGCCTGCGTGCAGTGCTGGAAGCGTTGCAGGCAGGGAAAGAGATAGATAAGGTTTTGATGAAGAAAGATCTGCAAGGAGATTTGGCGCGTGAACTTCTGTCTGCGCTGAAGGGGACTACTGTTCCTTTGCAGCGAGTACCAGTGGAGCGTCTGAACCGTATTACCCGCAAGAATCATCAAGGCGTTGTGGCCTATCTTTCGGCCGTTATCTATCAACGGGCGGAAGACTTGGTGCCCCTGCTTTTTGAAGAGGGGCGGAATCCTTTCTTTCTTGCATTGGACGGCATTACCGATGTGCGCAATTTCGGTGCTATTGCCCGTACTTGTGAATGCGCCGGAGTGGATGCCGTGGTCATTCCCGCCGCAAACAGCGTTTCTGTGAATGCCGATGCCATAAAGACGTCGGCTGGAGCCTTGCACAAGTTACCTGTCTGCCGGGAACGGAATCTGACGGAGACTCTTCGCTATCTTAAGAATTGCGGCTTCCGGCTGGTCGCAGCGACAGAAAAGGGTGACTATGATTATTCCAAGGCTGATTATACAGGGCCTTTATGCCTCATTATGGGTGCTGAAGACCGGGGCGTCTCTTACGATAATCTGGCTCTTTGCGACGAATGGGTACGCATTCCGATGCGAGGGACTATCGAGTCGCTCAATGTTTCGGTGGCAGCGGGTATCCTTATTTATGAAGCAGTCAAGCAACGCATAGAAACCGATGGCGACCTTGCTGTATCTACGAATCAAAAAGACTAAAAAAGGCAGAAGTTATGTATAGAAGATTGTTGTTATGTCTGTCCCTTTGCTGGTTGGCACAGTGGGGGATGGGCCAGACGCCCAAATGGGTGGAAAAAGCCAAGCGTGCAGTGTTTTCGGTGGTGACGTTCGATAAGGATGGGCAACGCCTGAATACTGGCAACGGATTTTTTGTTACTCCCGACGGGGTGGCTATTTCTGATTATACCGTTTTCAAAGGTGCCCAAAGGGCTGTCGTCGTGAATAGCGAAGGCGAGCAGATGGCCGTTAAGCACATCATGGGAGCCGATGATATGTACGACGTGATAAAGTTCCGTGTAGATATCACTTCCAAGAAGGTAGATTTTCTGCCTGTGGCCAGTGGGGCTCCTGCTGTCGGTGCGCAAGTTTATCTTTTGCCTTATTCTACGCAGAAAGACCGTTCATGCACGGCGGGGAAGGTGACAGCTGCGGATAAGATGGAAGGGGACTACTTTTACTATACCCTTCAGATGGAGTTGAAGGACAAGATGGTCAGTTGTCCTTTGACCACAGCAGAGGGAGAAGTCTTTGGTTTGGCCCAGAAATCTTCGGGACAAGATACGGCCACCGTTTGCTATGCCGTTGATGCTCGTTATGCCATGGCACAGACAATCTCAGCCCTGTCCTATGCCGATATGGCTTTGACAGATATCGGCATTAAAAAGGCTTTGCCCGATACAGAAGATCAGGCGCTTGTTTTTCTTTACATGGCCTCCACGCAGCTTTCTCCTCAAAAGTACGCTCAGGTGCTGGACGACTATGTGGCCCAATATCCGGGGAGTGCGGACGGATACCTGCGTCGTGCGGCTCATCTCATCGCGACTTCGCAAGATGAAGCCACTATGCAGCGTGTGGAAGACGACCTGAACCAGGCACTCCAGGTGGCCACAAAGAAAGACGACGTGCTTTACAACCGAGCCAAGACCATATACAGCTACCTGCTGACCAATCCAACTACTCCTTATAAAGATTGGACGGCGGACAAGGCTTTGGCGGACATACGCGAAGCTCTTTCACTACAGCCTCAGCCCATCTATCGGCAATTAGAAGGTGATATTTTGTATTTTATGCAAAACTATGGCGAGGCTTTCGAGGCTTACGATGCCGTAAACCGTTCCAGTCTGGCTTCGCCGGCTTCTTTCTTCAGCGCCGCGCAAGCCAAAGAGATGCAGAAGGCTCCTGCCGCAGAAGTGTTGGCGTTGATGGATAGCTGTGTCGTACATTGTTCCAAACCTTACACCGACGCTGCCGCTCCCTATTTGTTGGCACGCGCGCAGATGTTGTTCAATGCCGGCGAGGCCCGTAAATCCATGTTGGACTACGATGCTTATTTTGATGCCGTGAATGGCAATGTCAACGATGCGTTTTATTATTACCGCGAGCAGGCTGCCATGCAGGCACGTCAATATCAGCGTGCATTGGACGATTTGGCCAAGGCCATCGAACTGAGTCCGGAGGAGATGCTCTATCGGGCGGAGTTGGCTGCGGTGAATATCCGTGTCGGGCGTAGCGAGGAAGCGGTGAAGGTGTTGCAGGAAGCCTTGAAGTTAGATCCTCAATATGCTGAAGGCTATCGACTGATGGGACAGGCTTATGTGCAGCTGAAGCAGAAGGATGAAGCTTGTTCCGCTTTTGCCAAGGCTAAGGAACTGGGCGATCCTAATGTAGATGCGTTGATAGAGAAATATTGCCAGTGACACGGTGCGTGCAGAAGGAATCATTCATTTCATTCACATATAAAATAAGGAGATAAAGATTATGAAGAAAGCAATTAGCAGTCAGAAAGCTCCCGGTGCCATCGGCCCTTACAGCCAGGCCGTGGAAGCCGGAGGGATGGTGTTCGTGTCTGGACAGTTGCCCATCAATGCCGAAACGGGTGTGATGGCAGAAGGGGCGGAAGCGCAGGCCCGTCAGTCGTTGGATAATATCCGGCACATCTTGGCAGAGGCTGGACTTACGATGGACCACATTGTGAAGACTACTGTCTTTCTGTCCGACATGTCGTATTTCGGCGATATGAACAAGGTCTATGCCACCTATTTTGACGGTGCTTGTCCGGCCCGTTCGGCCGTTGCGGTCAAGGCGTTGCCCAAGGATGCCTTAGTGGAGATTGAGTGCATCGCGGTTCGCTAAGAGGTCGGCCACGACAAACGTACTGCCTCCCACGAAGATGAAGTCTTCGGGGAGGCTTCTTTTTTGTGCTGCGCGCACGGCGGTCGGCACATCAGGATAAGCCTCTCCCTTCAGTCCTCTTTCTGCTGCCAGGCGTGCCAGTTCGGCGGAGGGCAGTGCGCGTCGGACGCTGGCTTGGGTGAAGTAATACGTGGCATCCGGAGGCAACAAGGCCAGCACACCCCGGATGTCTTTGTCGCTCACCATGCCGATGACGATGTGCAACCGCTGGTAGGATTGTTGCCGTAATTGCCGGACGATGTAAGTCATGCCCCCGATGTTGTGGCCGGTGTCGCAGACGAGTGTCGGGCGGTTTTGCAGGCATTGCCAGCGTCCTTGCAGTCCGGTCATTTCCGTCACTTGTGCAAAGCCGTCGCGAACGGCCTCTTCGGTGATGCGGTATCCTTGTGCCGCCAGCAAGGGGAGGGCGGTCAGCAACGTGCGTCGGTTCTTTTCTTGATACAGGCCTTTCAACTCGAACGTCAAGCCGGGATAATCCCGCTCATGTTCCTCGTCTTCCGCAAAGTGCAGGGCAGAGACTCTTGCCTCCTGGGCTTTTTGCTCGAATACGGGACGTGTCTCTGCGATGGTCTCTCCGACGACGGCCGGGACGCCGGGCTTGAAGATGCCGGCTTTTTCTGTTGCTATCTGTGCCAGCGTGTTTCCTAGGAATTGGGTATGGTCTTTGCTGATGTTGGTGATGATGCAGAGGTCGGGACGGATGATGTTGGTACAATCGAGACGGCCGCCCAGTCCTACCTCTATGACCGCCACGTCCACCTGTGCTTCTGCGAAGTATTTCAGTGCCAAGGCCGTGGTCAATTCAAAGAACGACGGGTGCAGGGGCTCGAAGAAGGAACGTTCTTCCTCCACGAAGCGCACCACATAGTCCTGGGGTATCATTTGTCCGTTGACGCGGATGCGTTCTCGAAAGTCCACCAGATGGGGCGACGTATACAGTCCGACGCGATATCCGGCTGCTTGCAAGATGGCTGCCAGGGTGTGCGAACAAGAGCCTTTGCCGTTGGTGCCTGCGATGTGTATGGTTCTATATTGCCGGTGCGGGTGTCCGAAGTGGGCGTCTAATGCCCGTGTGTTGTCCAGTCCTTCCTTATAGGCGCCCGAACCTATTTGCTGGAACATCGGGACGCTGTTGCACAGATATTCTACGGTTTCTTGATAGTTCATCTTTTGAAATATTTAACCCTCAGGCTCAAACCCTTTGTCTGCCTGGATTGTTATCTTTTTACGGCGGCAAAATTAGTATTAACTATTTAATCTAACGCATATGGGAACTAAGAAAAACTTCGTTATCGACACAAATGTCATTCTGCACGACTACAACTGCCTGCAGAACTTCCAGGAGAACGATATCTATCTGCCTATCGTCGTGCTGGAAGAGTTGGATAAGTTCAAGAAGGGTAACGAGCAGATTAATTATAACGCCCGCGAGTTCGTCCGTCAGCTGGACTTGATTACGGACGATGACCTGTTTACGAAGGGAGCCTCGCTGGGCAATGGTTTGGGAAGGCTTTTCGTGGTGACCGGTCGGGTGGAGGCTCCGCATGTCTACGAGTCTTTCCCGGAGTTGATTCCCGACCACCGTATCTTGGCGGTTACCGACTGGCTGGGGCATAAGCATCCGGACATGAAGACCATCTTGGTGACGAAGGATGTCAACCTGCGGATGAAGGCCCGTTCCATCGGCCTGCTTTGCGAGGATTACATCACGGACAAGGTGACCAACGTGGATATCTTCGAGAAGACCAACGAGGTGTTTGAAAACATAGACCCGGCGCTGATAGACCGGATTTATTCGTCGCACGACGGCCTGGACATCGCCGAGTTCGACTTCAGGGATGTCGTCCATCCCAACGAGTGTTTCATCCTGAAGAGCGATCGCAACAGCGTGTTGGCCCGTTACAACCCGTTCACCCACATGGTGTCGAGGGTCACCAAGTCGAAGAACTACGGCATCGAGCCGCGCAATGCAGAACAGAGTTTCGCTTTCGAAATCCTGGACGACCCCCATGTCAAGTTGGTGGCCCTGACCGGCAAGGCTGGCACGGGCAAGACGTTGCTGGCCCTGGCGGCAGCCCTTAGCCAAATGAGCGAGTATAAACAGATACTGTTGGCGCGCCCCATCGTCGCCCTCTCCAACAAGGACATCGGATTCCTGCCGGGAGACGCCCAAGAGAAGGTGGCGCCTTACATGCAGCCTTTGTTTGACAACCTCAATGTGATTAAGCACCAGTTCTCGCCCACTTCCTCCGAGCTGAAGCGCCTGGACGAGATGCAGAAGAGCGGCCAGTTGGTGATAGAGGCGCTGGCTTTCATCCGCGGACGCAGCCTGAGCGACACCTATTGCATTGTGGACGAGGCGCAGAACCTGACGCCCCACGAAATCAAGACCATCATCACCCGCGCCGGAGAAGGCACGAAGATGGTCTTTACGGGCGATATCCAGCAGATTGACCAGCCCTATCTGGATTCCCAGTCCAACGGGCTGGTGTATATGATTGACCGCATGAAGGATCAGCACCTCTTTGCCCATGTCAACCTGATTAAGGGAGAGCGTAGCGAGCTGAGCGAATTGGCCAGCAACCTGATGTAGCGACTCAGTGCTTAAGCGCGTCTTCAGATGTCTGTCTTTCAGCATTTAGTGGCACAGTACTTCCCGGAAACTGGCATAGTATCGTCCGGTGGCTGGCGTAGTATTCCCAGGTCGTTCGGACTATAGTCCCCGCCGGACAGGTCTATGAACTGAAAAAATCGGGGGCGGGGAGGGAGAAAGAAGATGATGCAGTCGCGGCACACTCGTTGGTGCCCGCCTGCATCATTTTCTTTTAGGTGCCTGTATGCAGCAAAAGTATCTTTTTTATTTGTTTGTTTAGGATAAACTCATCCGATATTCATTCGGCGTACACCCTGCCACTTTTTTGAACATCCGGCTCAGGTGATGCGGATACTGGAATCCGACTTCGTAGGCTATCTCGCTCACGGTCTTGTTCGTGCTTGCCAGCAAATCCTTGACGCGGTTGATGACGGTAAGGTGGATGTATTCGATGGCGGACTTGCCCGTTTCTTTCTTGATAAGGTCGCCGAAATAGTTGGCGGAGAAATGAAGCTGGTCGGCACACCACGCCACAGTGGGCAAACCGATTTGCTCAGGTTTGTCTGAATCGAAGTAGCCTGTCATCAGTTCCTCGAAACGGGTGAGGACATCGCGGTTGATGGCTTCGCGGGTGGCAAACTGGCGGTCGTAGAAACGGAGGCAATGGTTGAGCAGGACTTCGATGTTGGAGGTGATGATGCTGCGGCTATGCTTGTCGATGCGGTGGCGCAGTTCTTCCTCTATCTCGGTGAAGCAGTTGAAGATGGTCTGCCGCTCGCGCTCGGACATATGCAAGGCTTCGTTCACTTCGTAGGAGAAGAATGTGTATTCCTTCATCTTGCGGGCAAGGCTTGTGCCTCGCAACAGGTCGGGATGGAACAGCAGGCAATAGCCTTCGGGATTGGGCGTTTCACCGCCGTCGTTGATACCTGCCACTTGTCCGGGAGCCACGAATACCAACGTGCCTTCCTGATAGTCGTATTGGCTGCGCCCGTAAGTCAGCTTTCCGTGTATCTTCTCTTTCAGGTAGATGCCGTAGAAGCCGTAAAGTTTCTTTTTATGCTTCAAAACCTTGACGTCCTTGAAGTCGATGAACGTGACCAACGGATTGAGCGTTTCAATCCCTAAAAACTCATTGTAATCGTGAATGCTGCTGATATTTATGATGTCGCCCATATCTTGTTTCCTCCATTTATTAAAGTATGATGCCACAAAATTAATCTTTTCTTTACTCATTCAGCAAGGAGGGAAGGCATTTCTGTAAAATGGGTGCAAGATTCTGTGATTTGTGTTAT
>CASENE010000017.1 GCA_949289265.1 uncultured Bacteroides sp. | reverse complement strand
GCGTCGTTGGTCAGGAAGCCGCGGGCGTTGCGGCCAAACTGCTGGAAGCCTTTGGCCAGACGCCCGGCGATGAACGGGGGCAGCCAGAAGTGCAGGGGCGAAGCAATCAGGCCGGGGGCGTACGACGACTCGGGCAGGTCGGCACTGAGACGGCGGTTCACGAAGTCGGCCATGCGCTGCGCAGGTGCCGTCTGCCGGCGGTTGCCCTGCTGCCAGCAGAGGCGCTCAAGGTGTTCCTGGAAGGAAAGCATACTTAATGGAGAATTGAGAATGGAAAATTGAAAATGTTCATCGTTCATTTTCCATTCTCCATTCTCCATTTTCAATTGTGGGAGGTCTTCCGGCCGTATCTCCACCACCATGCCGCTGTTGCTCCAGCGCGAGCCGCGGTTGCTGGGACTCATGCCGTTCACCACAATCTGTTCGGGGCCGCTGGCAGCGGGCACAATGAAGCCGCCAGGGCACATGCAGAAGCTGTAGACACCACGGCCTTCAACTTGCGTGACGAAGCTGTACTCGGCAGCGGGCAGATACTTGCCGCGACCGTTCCTGTTGTGATACTGTATCTGGTCGATGAGGTGGGCAGGATGCTCCAGACGCACACCCACAGCAATCCCCTTGGCCTCAATCTCCACACCGTTGGCAGCCAGCCAGCGGTAGACGTCGCGGGCGGAGTGACCCGTGGCCAGGATGACGGGGCCGAGGAAGGTCTGCCCCGTATGGGTTTCGATGCCCTTCACCTCGTCGCCTTCGATGAGCAGGGCGTCCATGCGTGTCTGAAAATGGACTTCGCCGCCACACTGAAGAATGGTGTTGCGCATGCTTTCGATGACGCGGGGCAGCTTGTCGGTGCCAATGTGCGGATGGGCGTCCACCAGAACGGAGGGTGAGGCGCCGTGCTGGCAGAAGACGTTGAGTATCTTGTCCACGTTGCCGCGCTTCTTGCTGCGGGTGTAGAGCTTGCCGTCGGAGTAGGCACCCGCGCCGCCTTCGCCGAAGCTGTAGTTCGACTCGGGATCCACGGCCTGCGTGCGGCTGATCTGGGCCAGGTCTTTCTTGCGCTCGTGCACGTCCTTGCCGCGCTCCACCACCACGGGGCGCAGGCCCAGCTCGATGAGGCGCAGGGCGGCGAAGAGGCCTCCGGGGCCGGCCCCCACGACGATGACCTGCGGGCGGCCTTCCACGTTGGGATAGTCCGTGTGCTGATATTCGTCGTCGCGGGGCACTTCGTTGACGTAGGCCCGCACGGTGAGGTTCACGAAGACTGTCCGCTGGCGGGCGTCGATGCTCCGCTTCAGGATGCGGGTGGCGTTGAGGGTTCTCTCGTCAAGGCCTTTCTCGCGTACAAGATAGGCTTTCAATTGTTGTTCGTTGGCGGCTACCTCGGGTAGCACTCTGATTGTGTATTCGTATGTCATAAGTCCTTATCCAAATAAAGTTCTGAAAGCTTCCTCCACCTTCCTCACCGGCACCAGTTCGATGCGCAGCTTCCGCGTGTCCAGTCCCTGCAGGTTGTGCTTGGGCAGAATGAAGCGCTTGAAGCCCAGCTTCTCGGCCTCGCCGATGCGTTGTTCGATACGGTTCACGGGGCGTATCTCGCCCGAGAGCCCCACTTCGCCCGCCATACACACTTCGGCTTCGATTTCCGTATCCACGTTGCTCGACAGGATGGCGCTGATGACGGCCAGGTCGAT
>CASENE010000016.1 GCA_949289265.1 uncultured Bacteroides sp. | reverse complement strand
GCGCAAGAGGCGGTGCAAGAGGCCGTGAACCTGGTGCAAGCCAAGGGACAGCAAGCCATCGAGCCCGTGCACTTGCTGGCCGGAGTGATGAAGGTGGGCGAGAACATCACCCGCTTCATCTTCCAGAAGTTGGGCGTCAACGAACAACAGGTGTCGCTGGTGCTCGACCGTCAGATTGATTCGCTCCCCAAGGTGTCCGGCGCCGAGCCTTACCTGAGCCGCGAGTCGAACGAAGTATTCCAGAAGGCCATGGATTATTCCAAGCAGATGGGCGACGAATTTGTTTCCATCGAGCCCGTCCTGCTGGCCATCCTGAACGTGAAGAGCACGGCATCCTCCATCCTGAAGGACGCGGGGGTGACGGAAAGCGAACTGCGCAAAGCCATCGAGGAACTGCGCAAGGGCGACAAGGTGACCTCCCAGTCGAGCGAGGACACGTACCAAGCTCTGGAGAAGTATGCCATCAACTTGAACGAAGCCGCCCGCACCGGCAAGCTTGACCCGGTCATTGGCCGTGACGAGGAAATCCGCCGGGTGCTGCAAATCCTAAGCCGGCGCACGAAGAACAACCCTATTCTGATAGGCGAACCGGGCACGGGTAAGACGGCTATTGTGGAGGGACTAGCTCATCGAATCCTTCGCGGCGACGTGCCGGAGAATCTGAAGAACAAGCAGGTCTATTCGCTGGATATGGGCGCGCTGGTGGCCGGCGCGAAATACAAGGGCGAGTTTGAGGAACGTCTGAAGGCTGTCATCAACGAGGTGAAGAAGTCCGATGGCAACATCATCCTCTTCATCGACGAAATCCACACGCTGGTGGGGGCCGGCAAGGGCGAGGGCGCCATGGATGCCGCCAACATCTTGAAGCCGGCTTTGGCTCGTGGCGAGTTGCGGAGTATCGGTGCGACTACGTTGGACGAATATCAGAAGTATTTCGAAAAGGACAAGGCCTTGGAGCGTCGTTTCCAGGTGGTCATGGTCAACGAGCCGGATACGCTGAGCACCATCTCCATCCTGCGTGGCCTGAAGGAGCGGTATGAAAACCACCACCACGTGCGTATCAAGGATGATGCCATCATCGCCGCCGTGGAGCTGAGCAACCGTTACATCACCGACCGTTTCCTGCCGGACAAGGCCATTGACCTGATGGACGAGGCTGCCGCCAAGCTCCGCATGGAGGTGGACTCCGTGCCCGAAGAACTGGATGAAATCACGCGTAAGATTAAGCAGTTGGAGATTGAGCGCGAGGCCATCAAGCGGGAGAACGACACCGCCAAGCTGGAGCAGATAGGCAAGGAACTCTCCGAACTGAAGGAGCAGGAAAGTTCGTACAAGGCCAAATGGCAGAGCGAGAAAACGCTGGTGAACAAAATCCAGCAAAACAAGGTGGAGATAGAGCAACTGAAGTTTGAAGCCGACAAGGCCGAACGCGAAGGCGACTACGGCAAGGTGGCCGAAATACGCTACGGCAAGCTCCAAGCCTTGAACAAGGAAATCGAGGAGACTCAGCAGAAACTTCACCAGATGCAGGGCGACAAGGCCATGATAAAGGAAGAGGTGGATGCCGAGGACATTGCCGACGTGGTATCGCGCTGGACAGGCATCCCCGTGAGCAAGATGCTGCAAAGCGAACGCGAGAAACTCCTTCATCTGGAGGATGAGTTGCACAAGCGGGTCATTGGGCAGGACGAAGCTATCGAGGCTGTGGCCGATGCCGTGCGCCGCAGCCGTGCCGGACTGCAAGACCCCAAGCGGCCTATCGGTTCGTTCCTCTTCCTGGGCACCACGGGTGTCGGCAAGACGGAGTTGGCTAAGGCTTTGGCGGAGTTCCTCTTCGACGACGAGTCGATGATGACGCGTATCGACATGAGCGAGTATCAGGAAAAGCATACCGTGTCGCGTCTGATAGGAGCGCCTCCCGGATACGTGGGCTACGACGAGGGTGGTCAGTTGACCGAGGCTGTAAGGCGGAAACCGTATTCGGTAGTCTTGTTTGATGAGATTGAGAAGGCGCATCCCGACGTGTTCAACATCCTCTTGCAGGTATTGGACGACGGACGCCTGACCGACAACAAGGGACGCACGGTGAACTTCAAGAACACCATCATCATCATGACCTCCAACATGGGCAGCCAGTACATCCAAAGCCAGATGGAGAAGCTGAACGGATCGAACAAGGCTCAAATCATAGAGGAGACCAAGCGCGAGGTGATGAACATGCTGAAGAAGACCATCCGCCCGGAGTTTCTGAACCGTATCGACGAGACCATCATGTTCCTGCCGCTGACGGAGAAGGAAATCAAACAGATAGTCAACCTGCAAATCGGCAACGTGCGGAAGATGCTGGCCGAGAACGGCGTTGAGCTGAAGATGACGGAAGCTGCTACGGACTTCTTGGCCCGTGCGGGATACGACCCCGAATTTGGTGCCCGTCCTGTCAAGCGTGCCATCCAGCACTACATGCTGAACGACCTCTCGAAGAAGCTCTTGGCCCAAGAAGTGGATCGCAACAAGCCTATCACCGTGGATGCCAATGCGGCGGGAGACGGCTTGGTATTTAGAAACTGAACCTTGACTCTGAATAAGTGACTTTAAAGAAACGGGTTGCGCGAACGATAAGTTTGTGCAGCCCGTTTTTTTGTGGACTTTTCTGACATAAATCACCTTCCTGCACTGAAAAATGCTTATCTTTGCCGCCATTATGAACATTAAAACAACTGTAAGCAACTGACCAATGAAGACACAGACCACTTATTTGGCCTCGAAGCCTCATTACGAAATCTTGGACGGACTGCGTGGAGTGGCAGCCGTCATGGTTATTATTTTCCATCTGTTTGAAGCCCATTCCGGGGGAAACCATGTAGAGCAGATCATCAATCACGGATATTTGGCAGTCGATTTCTTTTTCATGCTTTCCGGCTTTGTGATAGGCTATGCGTATGACGACCGTTGGGATCGCATGACGTTGGGCACTTTCTTCAAGCGACGCATCATCCGTCTGCATCCCATGGTTATCATGGGCAGCATCGTGGGAGCTGTGTTCTTCTATTTCCAAAAGTCCGATGTCTGCTTCCCGCAGATAGCGGAGACGCCGGTGTGGATGTTGCTGTTGCTGATGGTGTGGGGATTTACCTTGCTTCCGTTGCCTTTAAAGTGGGATGTGCGTGGTTGGACGGAGATGCACCCGCTCAACGGCCCGGCCTGGTCGCTCTACTACGAGTATATAGCCAACATCCTTTACGCGCTCTTTGTGCGCCGCTTCAGCAAGACTGCCTTGACCGTGCTGGTGGTCATTGCCGCTTGCTTCACGGTCTACCGGGGGCAGACGGCGCCGCTGGGAGATATGGTGGGCGGTTGGGCGCTCACTTGGGAGCAGCAATACGTAGGTTTTGTGCGGCTGATGTATCCGTTCTTCGGCGGCTTGTTGCTGTCCCGTCTGGGGTGGCTCATTCGGTTAAGGAAGCGTGCCTTCTGGTATTGCAGCCTGCTCATCGTGATTATTCTTTCCGTGCCTCGCGTGGGCGGGACCGACCACTATTGGATGAACGGCCTCTATGAGTCTTTCTGCATCCTCTTCATTTTTCCCCTGATTGTGTCGATGGGAGCCGGTGGCAAGGTGACGGGGAAGCGGTCTACGGCCATTTGCAAGTTTTTGGGCGACATATCCTATCCTATATACATTACGCACTATCCCTTGATATATGTCTATACGGCGTGGGTGGTCAATACGGGGGCTACCATCCGGGACGGAGTGCCTTATATGCTGTTGGTTCTGGTGGGGGCCGTTGCGTTGGCTTACGCTTCTTTGAGGTTCTATGATGTGCCGGTGCGCCGCTGGCTGACCGACCGTTTCCTGAAGAAGACCCGTTAAGCCCGAATCTTTTCTCCCTCCCGCCGGCGTGCCGGTGCAGGAGGGAGAAACTGTTTTTATTGGCCTACCTTGAAGCGCATCCGCCATAGCTTCTGCTCTTCGTTCCAGTCGTGGCTGATGATGCGGAACGAACCGATTTCTGCCGTATTGTCCACATGGGCCCCGATGCAGAGGCACTCGTCGTAGTCGCCCACGTGCACCACGCGCACGGTGTCCGAGGCTCCTTCCGGCAGTCTGTCCAGGTCGAAGCGTCCTTGGGCTTCTTCCTGGGTGATGTATTCCGTGGTGACGGGCAGGCCTTGGGCGATGACGCTGTTCACGGCCTCTTCTATTCGCTTGACTTCCTCGTCGGTAGGACGGTGGCTCAGGCGGTAATCCAGTTTGCTCTTTTTCCGTTCGATATGGGCCGAGACGGAACACCCGCATCCGAAGAGGCGGATCATGGTTTGGTTTACGATGTGTTCGCACGTATGTGAAGGGCGATGCTCCTCCTTGTTGTGCGCATTGAGTAAGGGTTGTTTCTGGTTCATGAGTCTTCTGTGGTTTTTCTGTCAAATATGGAAAATTTAATATGTGCGCTGCCGGTAAGGTATGGCATCGCAAAGGTAATAAATGTTTGTGTGAAAGCCATTCTTGTCCCTGCTTATTTCCATAAACGAGGGGGTAGGCTGGCGTAGTATCTCCAGCTTGCTGGCGTTCTACTCCCAGCTCGCTGGCATTATAACGCTACCAAGCTGGCGTTATAACGCTACCAAACTGGCCTTTTAACGCCGTCCGGTGGCTCTTTGCCGCGGGGAGGACGGGAGGCGTTTTGTCAGTACCCCTTTTGCCTGTCCGTGCCTCCATGGCTGCCTGACGGGGGAATTTCGAGGCCTGGTTTATATATTTTGGGATTAAAAGGCTATTTTTCAAAGAATAATGCGTACCTTTGCACCGCATTTATAAAATGATTTACGGACATATATGATAGAAGGACTACAAACCCCTGATTACGTCTTTGCGGCGAGTTGGGAAGTGTGTAACAAAGTAGGCGGCATTTACACCGTTTTGTCAACGCAAGCCAATACTTTGCAAGCTACATTCCACGACAGATTGTTCTATATAGGTCCTGATTTATGGCAAGGGAAAGAGAACCCCTTGTTTGTTGAGTCGGATAACCTTTGTGCCGCATGGCGTAACTATGCCATTGAAAACGATCACCTGAACGTGCGTGTCGGGCGTTGGAACATCCCCGGCGAGCCCATCGTAATATTGGTTGACTTCCAACCGTTTTTCCCCCAGAAGAATGATATTTATACCGATATGTGGAACCACTACCAGGTGGATTCCCTCCATGCTTACGGCGATTACGACGAAGCCAGCATGTTCGCTTATGCCACGGGAAAGGTGGTGGAAAGTTTCTACCGCTATAACCTGACGGAGACGGACAAGGTGGTGTTCCAGGCGCACGAGTGGATGATCGGCATGGCGGCTCTCTACCTGCAGGCTAACGTGCCCGCGATTGCCACCGTGTTCACCACGCATGCCACATCCATCGGACGTTCCATCGCGGGTAACAACAAGCCGCTTTACGACTATCTTTTCGCTTACAACGGCGACCAGATGGCGCAGGAGTTGAACATACAGTCCAAGCATTCCATCGAAAAGCAGACGGCCCACTATGTGGATTGCTTCACCACCGTGAGCGAGATAACCAACAACGAATGCCGCGAATTGCTGGACAAGCCGGCCGACGTTATCCTTATGAATGGCTTTGAAGACGATTTTGTTCCCAAAGGTGCCACCTATGCCGGCAAGCGCAAGCGTGCCCGCTCGCTGCTGTTCCGTTTGGCCAACTGCCTGATGGGAGAGGAGTTTGGCGACGATACGCTCATCGTCGGCACCAGCGGTCGCTATGAGTTCAAGAACAAGGGCATCGACGTCTTTCTGGAAGCCTTGAACCGTCTGAACCGCGACAAGAACCTGAAGAAGAAAGTTCTGGCCATGGTCAGCGTCCCCGGCTGGGTGGGTAGCCCGCGGGAAGACCTGCAAGAGCGCATGAAGAGCAAGGAAAAGTTTACGACTCCCCTTCAGGCGCCGCTCATCACCCATTGGCTGCACAACATGACGCACGACCAGGTGCTGGACATGCTGAAATACCTCGACCTGAACAATCGTCCGCAGGATATGGTGAAAGTCATCTTCGTGCCCTGCTACCTGGATGGCAAAGACGGCATCCTCAACAAACACTATTACGACCTCATTGTGGCCGACGACCTCAGCGTGTATCCCTCGTATTACGAACCGTGGGGCTATACGCCGCTGGAGAGCGTGGCCTTCCGCGTGCCTACCATCACTACCGACTTGGCTGGCTTTGGCTTGTGGGTGAACAGCCTGCGCAACCAGCATGGCATCGAGGACGGCGTGCAGGTGCTTCATCGGTCGGACTACAACTATTCGGAGGTGGCCGACGGCATCAAGGACACGGTCGCGCTCTTCTCCGGCAAAACCGAGGACGAGGTGAAGGCCATCCGCCGACGCGCCGGGCAGGTGGCTGAACAAGCATTGTGGAAACATTTTATTAAATACTATTACGAGGCTTATGACATCGCTTTGCGCAATGCCGTAAAGCGTCAGTTGAATGAACGGAATTAATTTTTCACTCAAGTTATCATACAATGAAGATTAAAGTTAGTAATGTAAACACTCCCAATTGGAAGGATGTGAATGTGAAATCGCACATCCCGGCCGAATTGGAGAAACTGTCTGAACTGGCTCGCAACATTTGGTGGGCATGGAATTACGAGGCTACCGAATTGTTTAGAGACCTTGACCCTGTCATTTGGAAAGAAGTGGGCCAAAATCCGGTTCTGCTGTTGGAGCGCATGAGTTATGCCAAGCTCGAGGCTTTAGCTAACGATAAAGTAATTCTCCGCCGTCTGGATGCGGTATATACCAAGTTCCGCGACTACATGGATGTGGAGCCCGACAAGAAGCGTCCCTCGGTGGCCTACTTCAGCATGGAATATGGACTGACACACGTGCTTAAGATATATTCGGGCGGTCTGGGCGTATTGGCCGGCGACTACCTGAAAGAGGCTTCGGACAGCAACGTCGACATGTGCGGCGTGGGCTTCCTCTACCGTTACGGATACTTCACCCAGACCCTTTCAATGGATGGCCAGCAGATTGCCAACTACGAGGCGCAGAACTTCGGTCAGTTGCCCATCGACCGCGTGCTGGATGAAAATGGCGAGCAGGTCATCGTGGATGTGCCCTATTTGGACTATTATGTGCATGCTTATGTGTGGCGTGTGAACGTCGGCCGCGTGTCGCTTTATTTGCTGGACACGGACAACGACCTGAACAGCGAGTTCGACCGCCGCATCACTCACCAGCTCTACGGTGGCGACTGGGAGAACCGTCTGAAGCAGGAAATCCTTCTGGGCATCGGCGGTATCCTGACGCTGAAGAAGCTGGGCATCAAGAAAGATATCTATCACTGCAACGAGGGACATGCCGCCCTTATCAACGTACAGCGCATTTGCGACTACGTGGCCGAAGGACTGACGTACGACCAGGCCATCGAGCTGGTGCGCGCCTCGTCGCTCTACACCGTCCACACCCCCGTGCCCGCCGGTCACGATTACTTCGACGAAGGACTGTTCGGCAAATACATGGGCGGATATCCGCAGCGCATGGGCCTGTCGTGGGACGACCTGATGGATCTGGGACGCAACAATCCCGGCGACAAGGGAGAACGTTTCTGCATGTCCATCTTCGCTTGCAACACTTCGCAGGAAGTGAACGGAGTCAGCAAGCTGCACGGCAAAGTGTCGCAAGAGATGTTTGCTCCCATCTGGAAGGGATATTTCCCCGAAGAGATGCACGTGGGCTATGTCACCAACGGCGTACACTTCCCCACATGGAGCGCTACGGAGTGGAAACAACTCTATGCCGCCAATTTCGACGAGAACTTCTGGTTCGACCAGTCCAACCCCAAGATCTGGGAAGCCATCTACAACGTGCCTGACGAAGAGATTTGGAAGACCCGCATGATGATGAAGAACAAGCTCATCGACTACGTGCGCAAGCAGTACCGCGAGACTTGGCTCAAGAATCAGGGCGACCCCTCGCGCATCGTTTCCCTCTTGGACAATATCAATCCCAACGCGTTGCTCATCGGTTTCGGACGCCGCTTTGCCACGTATAAGCGCGCTCACCTCCTCTTTACCGACCTCGACCGTCTGGCCAAGATTGTCAACAACCCGAACTACCCCGTGCAGTTCCTCTACACAGGCAAGGCGCATCCGCACGACGGCGCAGGCCAGGGCCTTATCAAGAAGATTATCGAAATCTCCCGTCGCCCCGAGTTCCTGGGCAAGATTATCTTCCTCGAGAACTACGACATGCAATTGGCACGCCGCCTGATTTCCGGCGTAGACATCTGGCTGAACACGCCGACCCGTCCCCTCGAGGCATCCGGTACATCTGGCGAGAAAGCCCTGATGAACGGCGTGGTAAACTTCTCCGTGCTTGACGGCTGGTGGCTGGAAGGCTATCGCGAAGGCGCCGGATGGGCGCTCACCGACAAGCGCACTTATCAGAACCAGGCTTATCAGGACCAACTCGACGCTGCCACCATCTATAGCATCCTCGAGCAGGAAATCCTGCCTCTCTATTACGCCCGCAACAAGAAGGGATACAGCGAAGGCTGGGTGCGCACCATCAAGAACTCCATCGCCCAGATCGCTCCGCATTACACCATGAAGCGGCAGTTGGACGACTATTATGCCAAGTTCTACAACAAACTGGCGAAGCGCTTCCAAATGTTGTCTGCCAACGATAACGCCAAAGCCAAGCAGCTTGCTGCATGGAAGGAGCAGGTGGTAGACAAGTGGGACAGCATCGAAGTGGTTTCCAGCCAGAAGACGGAGGAACTTGTCCGCGGCAGCATCGAGAGCGGCAAGCAATACACCATCACCTACGTCATCGACGAAAAGGGATTGGACGATGCCATCGGACTCGAGCTCGTCACCACCCGCGTGGGCGACGATGGCAAGCAGCACCTCTATTCCGTCGAGCCTTTCCAGGTGGTCAAGAAAGAGGGTACGCTCTACACGTTCCAAGTGAAGCACGAACTGGAGAACGCAGGCAGCTTCAAGGTGGCTTATCGTATGTTCCCCAAGAACGACGACCTGCCCCACCGTCAAGACTTCTGCTACGTCCGTTGGTTCTATTGATAACCGGAGCTCGTCATTCGCGAGCTGATAATAAGGAAAGGGATGCCGCCGTCGAGCGGCATCCCTTTTTTGTTTTTCCGCCTTTCCCCGCAGAATCTTGGCGGAATCGAGGGGAAAAGTTGCCCACGCGCTAAGAAAAACTATAAATTTAGGCTGGATTTACATAAATCCAGCCTAAATTTACATAAATCCAGCTTAGATTTACATAAATCCAGCCTAAATTTATAGTTTTCCCCAAAGATTGCCGGTTTTTTGCGCCGGATGTCGGACTTTTATTCCCCGAAGACGGATTTGTCCGGCCGCGTTTCCACTCAGCCAACGTCTTTGGCGCTTGCGGTTGATTTCTAATAAAAAAACAGCCACTTCTCCCTTGTCGGTCAAGAAAATACCCTTATCTTTGCAGCCGATTTATTGAGTCAACATAATGTCTCACTTAATTAATTTAGTACTAACCAATTAAACAACTTAATGGAGAACTTTAAGAATGTTGCTCCCGTTGAAGACTTCAACTGGGATGCGTATGAAAACGGCGAAGTGGCCAGCACCATCAGCCACGAAGATCAGGAGAAAGCCTACGACACGACGCTGAACAAGGTGGGCGACCACGAAGTAGTGGACGGCACTGTCATTGCAATGAACAAGCGTGAGGTAGTCGTAAACATCGGCTACAAGTCCGACGGCATCATCCCCATGAGCGAATTCCGCTACAATCCGGACCTGAAGGTGGGCGACACCGTCGAGGTCTACATCGAGAACCAGGAGGATAAGAAAGGCCAGCTCGTCCTCTCTCACCGCAAAGCCCGCGCTTCACGCGCTTGGGACCGCATCAACCAGGCTCTGGCCAACGAAGAAATTATCAAGGGCTACATCAAGTGCCGCACCAAGGGTGGCATGATTGTCGACGTCTTCGGCATCGAGGCCTTCCTGCCCGGCTCTCAGATTGACGTGAAGCCCATCCGCGACTACGACATGTTCGTGGGCAAGACGATGGAATTCAAGGTCGTTAAGATCAACCAAGAGTTCAAGAACGTGGTTGTTTCTCACAAGGCTCTCATCGAGGCTGAGTTGGAACAGCAGAAGAAGGAAATCATCAGCAAGCTGGAGAAGGGCCAAGTCCTCGAAGGCACTGTCAAGAATATCACCTCTTACGGCGTCTTCATCGACCTGGGCGGCGTAGACGGCTTGATTCACATCACCGACCTTTCTTGGGGCCGTGTCAGCGACCCGCACGAAGTGGTTGAACTCGACCAGAAACTCAATGTGGTTATTCTCGACTTCGACGACGAGAAGAAGCGCATCGCTTTGGGCTTGAAGCAGCTGACTCCGCATCCTTGGGATGCCCTCGACCCGAACCTCAAGGTGGGCGACCACGTAAAGGGCAAGGTAGTCGTTATGGCCGACTATGGCGCATTCATCGAAATCGCTCCGGGCGTAGAAGGCCTGATTCACGTTTCCGAGATGTCTTGGTCGCAGCACCTGCGTTCCGCCCAGGACTTCATGAAGGTGGGCGACGAGGTAGAGGCTGTCGTTCTGACTCTCGACCGCGAGGAGCGCAAGATGTCTTTGGGCATTAAGCAGCTTAAGCCGGATCCTTGGGAGACTATCGAAGAGAAGTATCCCGTAGGCAGCAAGCATACGGCCAAGGTGCGCAACTTTACGAACTTCGGCGTCTTCGTGGAATGCGAGGAAGGCGTTGACGGCTTGATTCACATCTCTGACCTGTCTTGGACGAAGAAGGTGAAACACCCCTCGGAATTCACGCAGATTGGTGCCGACATCGACGTGATTGTGCTGGAAATAGACAAGGAAAACCGTCGCCTGAGCCTCGGCCACAAGCAGCTGGAAGACAATCCATGGGATGTGTTCGAGACAGTCTTTACGGTAGGTTCTGTTCACGAAGGCACTATTGTGGAAATGCTGGACAAGGGCGCCGTGGTAGCTCTGCCTTATGGCGTGGAAGGTTTTGCCACTCCGAAGCACCTGGTGAAGGAAGACGGCACGCAGGCTCAGTTGAACGAGAAGCTGCCTTTCAAGGTGCTTGAGTTCAATAAGGATGCCAAGCGCATCATCCTGTCTCACAGCCGCGTGTTTGAAGACGTTGCCAAGGCCGAGGAAAGAGCCGAGAAGAAGGCAGCCAAGAAGGCTGGCAGCAAGAAGGACAAGGAGGATGTTCCGGTAATTCAGAACCAGGCTGCTTCGACTACGCTGGGCGACATCAGTGCACTGGCAGCATTGAAGGAACAGCTGGAGGCTGAAAACAAGAAATAATATCTTCTTGAATAGAAGTCCGCTTAGAGGGGTATCTGTGGAAACACAGGTACCCTTTTCGTTTCTGACACGGACGGATGAATTGTTTTTTTGAGGCAAATGACACAGATTAACAGAGTTTCGTGAGCTATCTGTCGTAAAAAGGCTTATCTTTGCCCGAAGCAACAGTAAACTTCTTTAAAGATGAAAACATATTCTATACAAGCTAACCCAAGTGGCACGCGTCACATAACGGTTTCCGGCGAGCATCTCGCCACTATTGAGAAGTATGGCCTTTTCCGTCATCTGATTGATAGCAATGGCATAGTGGACGAAACGGTCTTAGATAAACTGCGTTTAAATATCCGTTCGCTCATAGCTTCGCAAGAAGAAGACAGCAAAGACTTGCTGGATTTGTGCATTGACGTTATCTATCATGCCAATATGAAGGCGTTCGGCCTCCAAAGGTTGATTCAGCTCTATTTGCAATGGCTGTCTGAACCGGAAGACGAAGACGAGGAATAAGACTGTGCGATATGAAAACGATAGATACTACGGCCTACGGAGCGAAACCTTATAGTCCTTTGCTCCCGGTGATGAAGGCCATCTGTGAGACATCTCCCGGCGAGTTGGTGGAAATCGTGCTGAGTGACGTTTCTGCTTTCAATGAGCTGAAGGAGTATTTTGCAGAGCAGGGGATAGGCTTTCGTGAAATCTATGAGGGAGACAAGATGAGGTTGCAGTTTGTGCGCTGATATCTTTCCTTCAAATAGGGGCATTCCGTAAATAGCCAAGAAATGGCCGACTAATTCATGCAGCAAGCGTTGCGAGTCAGTAGTGGCAGCTTGCGCCGCGCGGGATTGCCTACGTCGTCCGGCACTTTGAGGCTGGGAAGTAAAAACGCCCACAAAAGCCTAAAAAAGGGCGTTTTTGTGGGCGTTTAATTCTTCACTCGCTGACCTTCAGCGTTAGAAGCGGAGAGAGAGGGTTTTGAACCTATAACTCTAACCGCCTGTATTTTAGCTACTTCTTGTTCAATACTTCAGTAAGGTAACGAAACAGTAACGATTTTCAATCGCTTTTTTGTCCGACTTTGACCGTTGTCTGCCTGCGTAACTTTCAGGTGCAAAGATACAAGTTTATTTTGAAATGAACAAGTAGTTGATAATAAATGTTCTGGGGTTAG
>CASENE010000015.1 GCA_949289265.1 uncultured Bacteroides sp. | reverse complement strand
CATCAACGATGTAAAGATAGAAAGGAAAAAACTATGGCTGAAACCAAGAAATACGAAACGCCCCAAAACTCTTCCGGTGTAGTAAGCGAAGAAGCTGTGGCCTACGCACGCTTGTGGCATCCCGTAATAAAGGACGAATCGGTGTCATCCGCCCACATGTCGGAGGATGAACACGACGACATGCCTGGCGGCTTCCCCTTCCTGCAATTCACTCCGAAGGAGTTGGAGCAGGAAGTCTTGAAGTCCGAAGCCAGCGGCAAAGGGCTGACAACCGAGCAGGTGTGGGCAGAACTAACGCAGAGACACCCTTGGTTATGCAAGTAGAATGGAAACCGCGCGCTTCCATGCGCTTGCACCAGTTGGCTGCAGAAGGAAGGGAACAGTTTGGAGAGCGGACAGCAAGAAAATTTCTCAAGCAGATCCTCTCTGAGTCCAATCTCCTTGCCACGCATCCTTACATAGGGCGGCTTGAACCCTACTTGGCCCACTTGCCGGGAGACTACCGCAGCCTGGTGGTGCATAGCCATTACAAGCTCGTCTATCGCGTGGACGAAGAGCGGGAAACGGTGATTATTCTCGCCCTGTGGGACACGCGGCAAGACCCTGCGCGGCTGACCGACCAACTGTAGCAACCTTTTCTTTTCTCATCCCATCATATTTCCGTCCGGAGGATGTGTCACGACCCCATTGACACATTCTCCGGACGGCTTGTTTTCCCGTACTTCCCAAGCGTGGCAAAGAACAGATAAAGCAAAGAAACAACGAGAGACTAACTAAATAAATTGTTTTTATTAACTTTAAATGTTAGAAGTATGAGAATGAACAAGTTTTTGATGCTGGGAATCGCTGGACTGGCTTTCGCAGCATGTAGTAACGAAGAGGAGTTTGGCGGCAACCAGTTTCCCGAAGGTACTGGTGCGGTAACCATTAAGATTGCTGCTCCTACGGTGACTAAAGCGATTGCTCCGGGGCATGATGCCATTGTGACAGTAAAACCGGCTGCCAATAGCAATGTTTCCATCACCTTGACAGGATCGAACAGCTATTCGGAAACAATAACATTGACCGCCGACCAATGGAACACTCAGCAGGAAGTAACCTTCTGGAATGTTGAAACCCCTCAATTGGTAACAGTTGTCATGAACGATGGCAAGAAAACGTACACGGCTTCGGATGCAGTAGAAACTCCGGCTTTGCAGGAAGTAGAGAATGTACCGGCTTATGGCGAGACAAATCAGTTCACCTTGACAAGCAACAGCGGTAGTCCTACAATCGGCGATGCATACGAAGGCGGTGCTAATGATGGCGACCAGAATAAAGTTTATCAGCTTTATACGGCTACCGTAACAATGGCTATCCCGATGGCTCGTCTGGAAGTTTCCGGTATCGAACATATAAGGGATGCACATGCAACTGCAGATTGCAAATATCAGACTTTGTCGATTGATGGCGTTTATTTGGATAATGTGTATGCCAATGGTGCTGGCGTTGCTTATACCGAAGGAACAGGATTTAGCGCAGCTACTGGCACGCCCGTTGACTATAGCTTTGACGGCATTAACGGCACGGGTATTGCTGCTGTATTGAGCGATGCTGCTACTGACCCTGATTTTGGTGGTGGTGGTGATTTCACAGTTGATGCCGTATGGCCTGCTGCAGGTAATGTTTTCGGCTATAACTTCTTTGGCGCAACCGGCGAGAACAACCTGCCTAAGTTCAAAATCTACTTTGAAAATGCAACTGCTAAGGATCCTCAGCACCCACTTTCTGAGCCGCGTTATGCCATGATTACCAAATACTGGAATGAGGATAAGACTGAAGCCATCACTTCGTTTGTGCCGGGTCATATTTACCGCATAATCAATGCTTACTTGGACGATGAGAACATTATCGGTGACGAAGGCGGTAACACGTTGTATGGCGTAGAAGTTACAGTTACGGAAGCCACTTGGGCTGTTGAAACAATCAAGGCTGACTGGGCTAACTAATCCCACTTACAGGTAACCGAATTCTCCTCCTCCAGGGAGGTTGCCCTCCCCCGATAACGGGGGAGCCGAAGGGGGTGAGTACCCGAAGGGGAAGGTGGTAGCGACCCGGAACGATATAATTTAATGATGTATTTTTCCACCTACCACCCCGCCCGTTGGGCACCCCTCCTCCCGAGGAGGAGGGGAATTCCGGATACCACACTGTCATCATCCCGGATACCACAGCCATAGGTGGGACATTGCCATTCGGATAGGTGAGACACCTCCACTCGAATAGGTGGGACACCCCCACTCGGATAGGTGGGACACCCCTGCCCGGATAGGCAACGACTACGAGTATTTAACGGCCAGTTATCCGTAGGCGGTGGCCGACCGCCGGCCTACACAGAAGAAAACGAAAACAAGGGAAGCCCCGCCCTTGAGCCACGGGGCGCACGTTAACACGAAACGACATGAAACATTGGAAGAACATAGTATTGCCGCTGCTGCTGGTTCCTGTCCTGGTGACCGGCTGCATCAAGGACGACTTTGATGACTGCGACAACATCGCCATCTATTTCCGCTACCTGGCGGACGGCGACGAGGACGTACTCTACCGGTACATGGACAAGGTAGACCTGTACGTCTTCGACGAGAACGGCCACATCCTGGGGAGCGGCTCGTACAACCAGGAAGAACTGAGCCATTTCGCGGCCATGCCTTCTTTCAAGCTGACACCGGGACGGCGCTACCAGGTGGTGGCCGTGGGCAACGCGTACGACGCCACGGAGGTGGTCAACCTCGAAGCCACGAGCTTCGACGATATCTTTATCCAGAGCCCCCTGTGGGACGGCTCGGGCCCTGACATCGTGACCACGCACGACGACAACTACCTGGGGCAGGAGACCTTCCAAATGCCCGAGGGCGAGTTCGTGGTCTACCGCGACACCGTCACCCTGTACAGCGCGCACATCGACACGGACATCCGCATTACCGGCCTGCCCGGCCCCGCCGAGGCGGCCGCCCTGTTGGGCGTGCAGACCAGGGCCGACGGCGACCTGCCCGTCCGCCTGTACATCGAGAACTCGAACGCGCAGACCTCGTTCAACAACGAAATCAACCGGGGCGAGACGGGCACCATCGTGCCCGACCTGGTGTGGGACGAAGACGCGCAATGCTACCGCACGCACGACCTGGCCCTGTTCCGCATGGACACGGACGGCGAGCTGGACCCCGCGCTGTGCCGTCACCGCGTGGTGCTGGAGGACGCGGAGGGACGCGAGCTGGTGAGCGGCGAGCTCTACGACTACCTGCTTCGCAACCAGGACAAGATAGACGTGACCCGCCAGGAGGCCTACCTGCCCATCGAGATAAACTTCACACCGACCAACGTAGTAATCAAGCTGCCGCAGTGGATCGTCGAGGATGTCACTCCGGGCTGGCAATAAAGGAGAGGAGGAACAGTCATGAAGAAAACCATCATCAAGAAATACGCGGCCTGCGCGGCCCTGGCCGCCACGCTGGCCCTGCTGCCGGCTTCCTGCATCAAGGACGACGCGGCGCCGGGGACGAAGGAGACGACGCTGACGCTGACCTTCTCCACCCGCGCGCCCGGAGATACCGGCAGCACCACAGGGCCTGAATCGGCCAACGAACACATGCGGACGCTGCGCGTGATACTGGCCGAACAGAACGGCACGATACGCTATAACACCAAGATAGACGACATCCCCGAGGATGCCACCGACCAACGGGTGACGTTCAGCGACCTCATCACCGTGGAAGACAGGACGACCACCTTCGATGTCTATGCCATCGCCAACGAGGAGGCCTTCGTCACCTCGCCGAACCAGCTGGCCGCCACGTCGGGCAACATCTCGGATATGAACCTGGAGACGCTGACGCTGAACCAAGAGGTATTGGCCAAGCTGAACCAGGGTCTGCTGGAAGCGAACCAAGATAATCAGGCCTACCGCCTGCCGCAGACCAAGAAGGAGCCGATGACCGTCATCCCGGGACAGGACAACGAGGCCACGATACAGCTGGAGTTCGTGGTGGCGAAGGTGGATTTGACGTTTACCAACGAGGCCACGCAGGCTGTCGACCTGAACAACGTGACATTCAGTCCGATGAATCAGGCGTCTACGCCCTTGCTTCCGTCTGTCGCCCTTGCCACAGGAGGCAGCGACCTGAACCTCGGAACCGTCACCGTGCCGGCAAGCGGAAGCAAACAGGTGACATGCTATGTCTACGAGAATCAACTTGCCGGGCAGTCCAATTACATGCTGCGCACAGACTGGGGAAACAATGAGTTGAACTTGTCTTATCAGAACGGGGCGGAAATTCTGGGCACGCAGTTTGCCCGAGGCACGAAGCTGGATATCGACATCACACTGAACGGCACCCAAATGACAGACTTTGAATTATTGGTAGTACCTTGGAGCGAAAAAGAAATCACAGTTCCACCTTTTGAATAAAATCTAAATGGTATGAAACAGATAAAATACATCTTGCTGATGGTGCTGTGCGCCCTCGGCATCACTTCCTGTCAGGACGACTGGATGGAAAACGAGGCCGGTGCAGCCGATGTCAACCGACCGGTGAAGACCACGCTGACGTTTGGCGTGCCCCGCTCGACGGAGATTGCCGTGACAAGAGCCAACAATGACAATTCGGATGTCTACAGCGTGCGCATCTATGTGTTCAGCGGCGGCAAGTTTTTGCGTGCGCAGACCATTGCCAACGGCGAGTTGCAGGAAAGGTCATACAACAATCCGGACGAACAAGGCCGGCACTATACAGCTCAAAACGTCACTCTCTATTCGGGCACACAGACCGTGTATGCTTTGGGCAACCTGACAAGGTCGGGCTATTTCGATGCCAACGAGCCTACGGAACTGATACAGCGGTTGGATGCTGCTGCCGAACAAGGCGAAACGGCTTTCCTGGCTGTATTGTATGACTTGCCTGCTGAGACTATCAATGGACAGACGTTCCCCAGACTGACGACAGACTATGCCCCCTTGAGCGGCAAAGGCGAAATTACTGTGACGGACAGGGGCCCTTCCGGCACCGTGGAATTAAGACGAATCCTGACCGAGATAAAGTTTGAAATAGCCCAGACATATACTAAGACCGTGGGCCGTGAACAGCACAAAGTTACGTTCACTCCCCTGACTTATACGTTCTACAACATACCTAAGAAGGCATATATCATGGGAGGCGACAACAATCAGTCGGAAGTAGAGGGTGAAGCCTATTTCTATCACTCGGCATCTGTCCCTATCGACGCCGAAGGACAATTCTCGGTGTTCTTGCCGGAAAATATCCAGAAAGCGAAACAGACAGTTACTACCTATGATTTGCGAGAGGCTTTTGGAGAGCAACATGGCGATGTCAAAGAGTGGAAGTACGCGCCTTCGTATGGTACGTATGTCCTACTGAAGGGACAGTATGCGGAAACCATCGAGGGAGGAGAACAGGATGGCAAGTTGGTGAAATATGCCGATACGGAATACACCATCCACTTAGGAGATTTCAGCGACCTTCGGAGCACGGAATCTCTTTCAGACTTCTCGGTGGAGCGGAACTGTATCTATACGTATAAGGTATCTGTGACAGGTGTAGATAAAATCATTACCGAGGCCACCAAGGAAAACCTTACGGACGAGGATAAGCAAAACGGCGCCGAAGGAGATGTGATAGAACTGACCACCGGTTCGGAAGTATTCAACCTGGATGCGCACTACGAGCAGGTGTACGTCTCTTATAATTTGAGCGAGATTGCCCGTGGCATAGAAATGGTTAGTGGTTCGTCTGAGGATGACATCAAACAACGGGTGGCCGAAAACTTCCGTCTTTCCATCCATACGCCTTTCAATACACGGGCCGTCAACGAGGAAGTCATCATGCCTTATAACAATCCTGCCACGGAAGAGGAAGGCATGAAAGGCATCGACCACGAATGGATAAAGTTTTATTCATTACGTCAGAATGACCCGCAGTTGATGTCTTATGAAGAGACCGCTGACGAGACTTTGCTCTCACCGTGGAATGTCTGTCAGAAGCTGGGAGACGCTGTCTATCAACTTTATGACGATCCTTCCAGTGAGCCAAGCGTAAAAGATTTGAATATCATCAGGGAGGGCAACCAATATTACGCACGTTTCACCATCTTTATAGATGAATATTTCTATCAGAAAGATTTGGACGGACGCGTTGTCGCATGGGACAGCTTTACCAACCAAGAGCCCAGAACATTATTGATTGCCAGCGACATGCAGACCAGCGACGATAAGAACAGCACGTATTCCATCGCATTGACCTACATCTCTCAGGCTTCCATCCAGACATTCTACAATCCGGCTGCTGCCAGCTATTACAATGCCATGGGACTTGAGTCATACAATGAAAATGGAATCATTGTAGGATTTGGTAATGCTCAGGCTAGCGAAAACAAGTATGACGATGGGAAAGGACGTGTCAACACCTTGCATAATATCGCCGGAACGGAAGATATCGACGGCATGCATATTCCTTGGGCAAGCGGACGAGTCGGTGGCTATTATGGAACGAATTATCCGGAGTTCGTAAATTGGAACGAAGTGGGTTATACGAGAGATAATACCGTCAGCGGAAACATCATAACCGGCTTGCCTACCAGCAATTCGGCTTACTACGCTTGCCTCTCCCGCAACCGCGACTTGGATCGCGACGGCATCATTGACGACAGCGAAGTGCGGTGGTACCTGCCTGCCTTGTCCCAATATCTGCGTATTGGCATCGGCACAGAGGCTTTGTCTGCCGACGCACGACTTTACACGGGTCGTAAAAGTGAGATAACATCATCCAGCTATCCCAAGGATGAAGTAAGTAAGGGAGCTTTGTATTTTGTAAGTAATGCCAACAAGAATTATTATTGGGCTGTCGAGATGGGCGCTTATGGCTCTTATACACAACCTTATATAGGTTATGGAGGACAAATCCGCTGCGTGCGCAACTTGCCTAACAAAGAGATGGTGGAAGCAGCCGGCAACGAAGCGCCTTCGGTAGGCAAAGATGCGTGGGCCGGCCCGGTTTATGGAGCATTGACCCACATAGGCAGCGGAAACAGACAAAATTATGTATTCTCGTTTGGCGACCGCCTGATATCTTCCATCTTCAGGTCGCAAGTGCAGACGACTCCTTATAGTGCGCATACGGAAATGGATGAAGAGAACTTCCTGCCTGCAGCCTTTGTCGTATCGCGGAATTATGTGAATAATAACGACTATCCAGGTACTTATGCGCAGAACCCGCAGAACGATCCTTGCAAAAATTATCACGAAACAAACAGAGGGGGGTATGATGACTATTGGCGTACACCTAATCTAAGCGAGTTGATGGTAATGACCACGCAAGCTGAGACCTTGAACATGAATCATACCACACTCTGTAGTACCAGTTTCTCCAATGACGTACGTTTGGGTTTTGTGTTCCAGTTTATGTACTCTTTCGACAATGATCGAACCATGATTACAGCCGGTGGCAGTCCTACTGAAATTCCCAATGGCCGTATCCGCTGCGTCCGCGACGCTTCGCCAAAAGAGATAGAAGAAGCCGAGAGGAATATGCCGCCCTTGGAAGAGTCGACAGGCAATTAATTGACAATTACTTTTCCGCCCCGCCGCGAGGCGCGGCACCCTCCCTGCTAAGTGAAGCGGGGAGGCCGTGAGGCGGGCAACCGCTTCCAAACCGTTTGTTTGTTTTGTTTGCAGAGGATGTTTCCCGACGGGGAAGCATCCTCTTTTTCTGGGTGGAAAGTCTATGCCTCTCAGGGATTTTCGCTATATTTGCCCCGCGAACCTGCGATAAGTGTCCGGTGAAGGAACGATTTCCTCACTAAACGCCTTTATCGCCCAACGAACATTTAATCTTATTGCCTATGTGCTCGGAAGGAATCTACGAAAGATACGTCAACTTCTATACGGACTTCGCGTTCAAGAAACTCTTCGGAACGGAGCCGAACAAAGACCTGCTCATCAGCTTTCTCAACGCCTTGCTTCAGGGGCGTGAGGAGGTGAAGGACATCACCTACCTCAACACGGAACACTTGGGCACGCAGGAGTATGACCGCCGCGCCGTGTTCGACGTGTATTGCAAGAACGAGAAGGGCGAGTATTTCCTGGTGGAGAT
>CASENE010000014.1 GCA_949289265.1 uncultured Bacteroides sp. | reverse complement strand
CCGTCGCCTTCATTGGCAGACTTTTTCAGAGCCTCTGCGTATTCGTGGTGTTTGGTCAGGACATATTCGCGGATGGCAGGCGTCTGCAGGCTGTCCACCTTGGCCAGCAACGTATCGGGCAGCTGAGCCATACGTCCCAGGTAGCGGCGCGCCATCTCGTTCAAGGCCGTGCTTTCCATATCCTTGCACCAGGGGTGGTCTGCGGCAGGGTCGTGAGCCTTACTCAAGGCCGACACAATGCTCGAATAGCGCGTAGTCATCATCATGGCCGGTGAGCGGAGCGAGTCAAGTGCCATGATTTCGTCGCGGAAGCCAGGCCCTTCTACCAGATTGCCCCGCTTCTGTCCATTGACCCGCAGAGCAAAACCTATGGTGTACTTGGCAGAGGAAACATTGCTGAATGTCTGGGCCTGCAACTCCAAGTGCAGCAGTCTCTTCACTGAGGCACTGAACGAAGCATCGTTCTCCAGCCATCGTTCCACCCGATCGTAATAGGCCAATATTTTTTCTTTCAGTTCATCCACCGACATTGTACCGATATTGTCCAGCTCATCGGTCGCATCCAGGCTGTAAGGGCTGTTGGCCAAGACAGTGTTCAGCCCGTCGTAATCGCCCTCGAACCACACTTTCTGCACGTTCTTGTATTCTTCGCCAAAAAGATGCGTACCCGCCATCTGCATGGCATAGTAGTTGACGGTCATCGTCACCTCGCTGCCCGGCACCACGAAGACCGAGAACTTCCGCCTGCCCACGTAGAATGACTTCAACCCCGGATGAGTCAGGTAGTCGTCTATCACACAAACGCCGTCCTTCTCTTCGACTGAAATAGGCAGGAACGACTGCGCGCCCCATTCGCTCAAATCATAACGGATGCTGCCCGGAGACACCTTGCCCAAGAAACGGACGGTGATGCGAAACTTTCCAAAGGCAGGCTCGGCCGCCGGCAGAGGGCGGTCGTAGTCGGGCCGATGATTGGCCAGACGTTCGGGTATCTCTATTTCAGGCTTTTTGCCGTCCAAGTGTATCTGAAACAGCTTCCAGCCTCGATCCACATTTTCCTGAAAATCGAAGGTGGCGACATCGAGCGGAAGGGGCTCGAATGTCCACTGCATGCTGACTCTCCCGTTAGCGGCTACCTCCAACTCCTCCGTGGTCGAAATGCCTTCGGCCTTCTTCAAGGCATATTGCCTGCCTCCAGCCGACAAGGTGGCCGAAGGGGACAACCTGATTTCATCGCCCATGGCTCGGGCGTAATAGTCCACGTCGACCACCGTACGGTCATCATAGAGAGATACACGGCTCACCTCCAGCCTTGTCTCCCCGCCCAGGAAGTAAGGTTTCTCCACCACCTTCAGTTGTGCGTACGCACTTGACCAGCACAGCACGGACAACATTACCCATACTATCTTTTTCATACAGATTCTACATTAAATTATCCAACTGATCATTGTTTCTCGCCCGACACCTGCCGGATGGCTTCCAGCAGCTCGTCGCGCTTCTGCTGGCTGGTACCTATCACCAGCTTGCGCACCACGCCCTGCTTGTCGAGCACCACGGTGGTGGGCGTCTGCTGCACGCCGAACATCTTCCACAGCACAGAGTCGCCTGCCACCTGATGGAAGCGGAAGCCACGACGCTCCACAATCTTCTTGATCTGTTCGGGCGTATTCCAGGTGACGGCCAGGTAGTTCACGTCGGGGCAGGTGTCCATCCACCCGTTCAGCTCGGGCATCTCGCGGATGCAAGGGCCGCAACCTGTGTACCAGAAGTTCAACACCAGCGGACGCCCCTGCGTGTTACTGTCGGTCCAGCGGGTGCCGTCCGTAGCCTGCACGCTAAAGGGCTTGATGCGCCCGCCCTCCTTCAAGGCCAACTTGGGAGTGCGATCTTTGATGGACAGGAACTGCTTGTTTTCCTTCGCCTTCTCCAGCCAATAGTCGGCATCCTTCACTTCGGACAGGGGAATGGCATATTCTTTCGACTTCTCGCTCAGCT
>CASENE010000013.1 GCA_949289265.1 uncultured Bacteroides sp. | reverse complement strand
TGCGAAAGATACTGACGGATTGTTTACCCGAATTATAGGGAAGATTAGCGCACTTACAATCCTACAATACATTAACTATAAAAATAACAAACCCATTGGCAAAGTTAAATATGCGCTGATTTAATTCCGCCAACGGGTCATTAATCACTAAAAATTAACCACTAATCACTAACCGACGTTTTCTGATACGCCAGCCGTTCGTCGCCATTCAGCAGATGGATGATGCCGCAGTAGCGAAAACCATGCTTCAGCAGGATGTGCTGCATGATGCGGTTGTCGCGGTGCGTGTCGGCCCGCAGGTTGGGCACTTGGGCATAACACCAGTCCAGGCAGGCGGCGGCCACCCCCTTGGCGTCTTCCCGGCTGGCCAGGCGATGGATGGTGGCATAGGGGCGCGTGTCGTCCAGCCAGCGGCCTTCGTAGATGCGGGCATACGTGGGGTCGGCGCCGGGAATGAAGGCGAAGGCTCCCACCGCCAGTCCCGCCTCGTCCAGACAGAGATAGCTGTTGCCCCGGCGGATGTCGTTCATCACCACCTCTTCAGACGGATAGCCGCCCGTCCATTGCCGCAGGTTGCCGCTGCGGCGCATGATGCCCCGCCCCCGGTCGTAAAGGTCCATCAGTACAGGCAGGTCGGCCGGAGTGGAAGGCCTGACCCGCAGTTTTCCGCCCCGGACGGGCGTTTGGGCTTCCGGCTTGCCCGGCTCAGAGGCCGAAGTGCCGGAGGATGTTGCGATATGATTCATAAACATTAGCTTCGTTTCCCTATCTCAAGGCAAAATTACGGATAAAATAAATGCGCAGCAACATACACGCCGCATTAATCCATGCTGTTATGCAGACCAACCACATTCGTCCTATACCTGCAAATATAACACATTTCCTTTAATCATTTAGGGGTATAACCCTAAAATCCCCGTTTCCTGGCTTTCTATCTCCAGCCTGCGGGGACTCTAATGCCTGCCCGCCGGGATTCCAATGCCAGGCGGCGGGAGTTATAAGGCCATCAAAAAAGCGGCCCACCCGCAAGGGGAAGGCCGCTCGTTACGATGAATCCTTAAGGATATTTATTGCTGCGGAATCAACACTTGGTCAACAGCTGTACCCAAGGCACCGGCGGAGCAAGTATAGTCGACGGCCATGACGATGAGTCCCTGCGCAGGGTCATAGTAGTTGTATGCGCCGTTATAACTTGCGTTCGTGGCAATGTAAATCAGTTCCGGGTCGGGCAGGCCGACATTGGCCCACCTAAGAGCCTGCTCGCGCATGCGCACGGTGTTGTCTTCATCAACCTTGATTACCACAGAATAATTGCCAAACGGAGTGACCGCCTTGTACCAATTCTTACCCTCGGCCTTCAGAATCTCGCAAGGAGCCTGGCCGAAGTTGCCGCTGGCATAGATGCCCTGTCCAAGCGACGTGTTCCAGTTGGCCTCAGGCAGCACGGTGCCCGTAATGCTGGTGATGTAGGCATCCGAATAGCTGTCCACAGCCGATTCGTCCAAAGCCACGCTGTAAGTGTAGAGCTCTTCTTCCTCGGGCACTTCGGAGAAAGTGATGTCGAAGGTGGCCGTAGAAGCGCCGGCGGCAAAAGTCACGCTGGCAGGTATCTGGAAAAAGTCGTCCGTCTGAGGCAACACTTTCAGGGGCACGGTAGCCTCGTTGGTGGTATTCTCGCGCATCACCGTGACGGTCACTTTCTTCTCGTCGGCAGCAGAAACAATCGTTTCCTCTCCGTCGGTGACAAAGGTAGCCCGGATGCAATCATCGGCCACGGGCTTTCCGGGGGTGTAGTCCACATCCTCGGTGCAGGCACCGAATCCCAGTGCCAGCGCCATGGATAAAGCAATATATGTTATCTTTTTCATACGATATTATCTTTTTTATAGATTCTTACTAATTACTACTGCAACTTATATTTGCCGCTCGGGTCGGGGTTGTTGTAGCCACGGACAGCCGAGTTGCTGTTTTCCTCGGTCTGCACGATGACGTAGTTCATCCAAGCAGGACGACCGCTGGTGACAAAGCGCGTGGTAGACGACCAGTTGCTGCCGCTGTAGGCGCGGTTCACCGAACGGTTCAGACGCTTGATGTCGAAGAAAATCAGGCCTTCGCCCCACAGCTCGATGCTCTTCTGCGTGATGATTTCGTCTATCACATCGGAATTGGTGCACGTATAGGCATAGCCGGCAGGAGCGTCGGAAGCAATGCGGTAGCTGTTCATGAAGCTCTCCAGCAGCTGCTTGCCCGTGCCCGGAGCTACGTGCTCGGCAGCCTCGGCCTCGATGAAGTACATCTCTTCCACGCGCATCAGGGGATAAGCCGTAGCGGCAGCCAGGTTCACGTCGTCGGGATTGCCTTCGCCCGGACGGAACTTCACGGAAGCATAGGCAGGCAGGAAGTCGCCGAAGTATCCGTTCTCCGTAGAAGTCAGGAAGTCGGTCTTGCCGTCCAAAGCCGTACCTGTAGGAGCTTTCCACATACGCTTGCGGAAGTCGTTGTCGTCGGCCTTGGCATACAGGCCTGCATCAATCATCGACCAAGGCGCGCCGGCCATGCCGCAGTAGCCGAAGGAAGTCTCGTTGCTCATCCAGGATACCCAGTTGATGATACCCGTCTGAACCACCTCGTTTTCCTTCACCACCTGCGAGCCCAGCATCCAGCAGTTGATGTCGTTGAAGCCCTTCGAGGTGCTGAGGCACTCTTCTTCGGTCATGGGCTGCAGGCCGCGCTGTGCGGCAGCGTCGATGGCCTTGCGGGCATAGTCGCGGGCCTGGGTATAGTTGGCCGCGTTGGGCGTGTCGTCAATGTTCTGTCCCAGCCACAGGTAGTAGCGGGCATACAGGCCATAGACCACGTCCAAAGCGGGCTGGCAGTGCGACGAGGTTTCCGTGCTGCCCAGCAGGCCGATGTTGGCCTCTGCAACCTGCAGGTCGCTCAGGATGAAGGCAGCCATCTCCTCGCGCGTGGCGCGGGGATTGTTGTAGCACTGCTCTTCGGTGGTCTCTTCGGTCACGATGGGCACCGTCAGGTTGGTGATATCATTGCCATAGAAATCATCCTGCGGCGTAGTGACATCCGTAGGCAGGTATTCATACAAGCGGGCCAGGTCCAGGTAGAACATGGCGCGGTAGGCATGGGCGGCGGCCAGGTAGCCCTTCACCTCGTCGGTGGCCGTCTCTTCGTCGAAAGCGCCCAACAGCTTGTTGCAGGCCAGGACGCAACGGTAGTAGTAGTTCCAGATGAGCTGCGGATACAGGTAGTTCTTGCCCTGCGCCTGGTTTTCCTCCCACACCCAGAACTGGTCGTAGTTGGACATGTTGATAGGCATGTCGCCCGTCTGCACGTCGCGGATGTGCATCATGGCTCCATAGCCGAAGTCGAAGTGGTAGCTGCCTGCGCTCCATACGGGCGTGTTCAGCTGGGCATGCAAGGCCCACAGCATGGCCGAAGCCGATTCGTTGGACGAAGTCACCTGCTCTTCCGTGGCGCCGCTGGTGGGGAAGGTCTCCTCGATACAGCCGGTCATCAGCAAGGTGGAGGCCAGGCAGCCGGCTGCCAAAAGTCTTGTTATCTTTTTCATATATCTATATGCTTCTTAGTTAGTAATAAGGATTTAGAAAGTCAGCGTCACGCCGCCGGACAGCGTGCGCATCGGGGCGTAGTACGAAGACGTGGAATAACCGCTGATGCTCTGGCGGGGATCCAGTCCCTGGCGCTTCGACCAGAGCCACAGGTTCTCGCCGGCAAAGTAGATGCGCACCTTCTCTATGCCTGCCTTGCGCGTCAGGTTGGCGGGCAGCGTGTAGCCGAAAGTCACGTTCTGCAGGCTCAGGTAGGAGGCGCTGGTCAGGAAGCGGTCGGAACTGGAGCTGGTGTAGAGGTCATTGTATTGCAGGCGCGGGATGTTGGTATTCGTGTTCTCCGGCGTCCAGGCATTCAGCATGTCGGCGTGGAAGTTGCGGCCGCGGCTGCTGGAACCCGTCGTGCCCATCAGGCTGGCATAGTCGCTGTCGTAAATCTGGCCGCCGATCTGGTAGTTGAAGTCCGCGCTCAGATCGAAGCCATTGTAGGTGAAGTTCGTGCCGAAGCCGCCGTAAGCCTTGGGCAGGGCCGTGCCGCAGTCGTAGAAGTCGGCGCTTTCGTAGGCCGTCGTGGCCACCTTGGTGACGTTGCCGTTCTCGTCTTCCACGTTCATGTAATACATCGGCTGTCCGTCTTCGGCCACGCCGGCATACTGCTTCAGGCGGAAGGTGTAGATGGGCAGGCCCTCGCCAAAGAACTGGTCGCTGCTACTAAAGCCCCAGTGGTCATCCAAGGCCATCGTCTTGCGCTCTTCGGGCAGGTAGACAATCTTGTTCTTATAATACGTCAGGTTGGCGCGCAGTTCCCACGTGAAGTCGTTGGTCTTGACAGGCGTAGCGTTCAGGTCGATTTCCACACCCTGGTTGCGCATGTCGCCCACATTGGCATAATATGCGCTATAACCGAACGACGGAGACAGCGGGAAGCTGAACAGCATGTCCGTGGTCTTGCGCAGGAAGTATTCCACGCTACCGTTCAGTCTTGCGCCGAACAACTCGAATTCCACGCCGGCGTTGAAGTTACTGTTGGTCTCCCACGTGATGTTCTCGTTACCCATCGTGGCAGCCACGGCAGCCGGATGACCGCCGGAGTTGATGATGTTGTAGGTATTTACATACAGGTAGTTGCCGATGTTGTCGTTGCCCTGCTGGCCGTAAGAAGCCTTGATTTTCAGCAGGTCGATCCACGATACGTCGAAGAAGTTCTCCTTGGAGATAATCCACGCGCCGCCGGCCGACCAGAAGTTACCCCAGCGGTGGTCCGGATGGAAGCGGCTGGAAGCGTCGCGACGGTAAGAACCGGAAACGAAATACTTCTCGTTGTAGTCATACTGCACGCGGCCGAAGTAACCCTCGGTATTGTAGTCCGTGATGTACGAATTATTGCCGCTTTCCGTGATGGCGCCTGCCAGTTCGTGGTTCGTCGGGTCGAACATGTTGGTCTTGCCGGCTTGCAGGTAATAGTATTTGTAACGATAGGCTTCATGACCCACCATCACGTCTACGTTGTGCAGGCCGTACGTGTGCTTCCAGTTCAGCAACTGCTGATGGTTGTAGGACAAATTGCGCGTGTGATACTTATAGAGCATACCGTTCTGGCTGGCATACTGACCGTAGTAAGGGTTGGTGTAAGAAGTCTGGCGCGTTTCGTCCAGGTTGACGCTGCTGTTCCAGGTGAACTTGAAGTCCTTCAGGAAGCGCACTTCAAAGAAACCGTTGGCCGTCATGGCGTTGCCCTCGGCGTTGTTCTCATCCAGCATGTTGGCCGAATAAGCGTTGGCATTCGACAGGAACGGACGCAACAGGTACGTGTTCTGGTCAGCCTCGGTATAGCCGCTACCGTAATCATACATCGTATAGCCGCGGGCGTCACGCATGAGGTTGCCCTGGCCGTCGCGCATGTAGAAGGGATAGATGGGGGCGATGTAAGAAGCAATGGCAAACACGTTGCCCGACGAAGCCGACGAACCGTCCTCGCCCAAAGAGTTGGAATTGAAGTGCGTGTACGACATGTTGGCACCCACCTTCAACCAGTCGTTCACCTGGTAGTCAGCCTTCAAACGGCCCGTCAGGCGCTCGTAGTCAGAATTCACCGTGATACCTTCGTTGTTCAGGTAGCTCACCGAAGCATAGAACGACGATTTGTCCGTACCGGCCGACACATTGACGTTGTATTCCTGGCGCAAGCCGTGGTTATACACCTCGTCCATCCAGTTGTCCGGACGCAGCAGCATGTCCATGCCGCCGTAGTGAACCAGGTTGCCCAGCGTGGCGTTGGGGTTCAGCTTGCCGTTGCTGCCGATGAGCAACTGGCCCTGGGGTACATTATATACATTATAGCCCAGCGTGTAGGCATTGCTCGAGTTGGGGTCAATCATGTTCACCGCAGCGTTGTAGTGTGCGCTGGCGTCCGTCATGCCCATGCTGTTCACGAAGTAGTTCTTCAGCGAGCTGTAATATACCTCATAATATTGGGCCGGATTCTTGATGACGTTGTAATCCTGCACGCCCTTCGAGTTGCTGCCCCACTTGGCATCCACCGTCACCTGCGCCTTGCCGGACTGGCCTTTCTTGGTGGTGATGATGATGACACCGTTGGCACCGCGGGCACCATACAAGGCGTTGGAGGCAGCGTCCTTCAGCACCGTCATGCTCTCGATGTCCTGGCTGCTCAGGTTATTCATGTCGCCGTCATAAGGCACGCCGTCCAGGATGATCAGTGGGTCGTTGCCGGCATTGATGGAGCTGATACCGCGGATGCGGATGGTGGGCGTCGTGGCGCCCGGCTGGCCGGAGGCATTGTTCAGCTGCACGCCTGCCACCTTGCCGCTCAGCGCGTTAGCTACGTTGGACGTCTGAATCTTCTCGATGTCCTCCGAGCCTACCACCGTGGCCGAACCCGTGAAGGCAGACTTCTTGGCCGTACCGTAGGCCACCACCATCACCTCGTCCAGAATCTCCACATTCGTCTTCAGGCGCACCGTCATATTCGGCTGAATATCAACCTCTTGCTCCTGCATGCCCACGTAAGATATCACGAGGGTACCCGCCGAACTCGGTAGAAGGACAATGCCTTGTAAGCCAGTGTCTTACAACTTTTGCAGTATTTTTAGTTTTTCCCGGAGCGTATCTGTATTTCAGGCTTTTACGTAGAAAGGGAAGAAGAGTCGTGCTACCCGTTTGCTACCCGTGCAGTGTATAAAGCACTTCCTCTCAGTCTATTAGGCGGACCGCATCTTACGGATGTGATACCCATGTGCTACTCTCTCCCGCCTGCCTGGGGAAGAGGCCTCCTGCTTGTTCACTTCCTGACGAAGCGTCCCGGTGCGCAATTCCGACAGCACACAAGAGCAGGGAAACATGGGCTTGTCAAGTATTATAACCGTCATTCAATAGAAGCGGCAAGGAATGCAAAGAGTGACGAGTTTCCCAGAAAACGCAGTGAGCATTTGGCCGGGAACGAAGCGTTTATTATCTTTGCAATAATTTATATATGGATTATATATATGCTGAAGAATCCTTTCGTTATAGGCACCTATGCAGGGAGCCATTATTTCTGCGACCGTGAGAAGGAAACCGCGGAACTGACGAGCGACTTGCAAAACGGGCGCAACATCGTCCTGATTTCCCAACGCCGCATGGGCAAGACGGGACTTATCACTCATGTGTTTCACCAAGAAGAGATTAGCGAACAATACCACACCTTTTTCGTAGATATTCTGGCCACCTCGTCTCTCCGTGAATTTGTCTATGCGCTGGGAAGCACGATACTCGAGCAACTGAAACCACGGGGCAAGAAAATGCTCGAACGTTTTCTGTTGACTCTCTCGTCTTTACGTCCTGCCATCAAGCTGGATGCTCTGACAGGCGAGCCGAGTCTGGAAATAGGATGGGGTAATATCCCTTCGGTCGACACGACCTTGGACGAAATCTTTGCCTATCTTAATCAGGCCGATAAGCCCTGCATTGTGGCTTTCGATGAGTTTCAGCAAGTAAGGAACTACGCGGAACAGAACGCCGAAGCCCTGCTGCGCACCTACATCCAGCATTGCTCCAATGCCCGCTTTATCTTTGCCGGCAGCGAACCCTCCATGCTGGCAGACATGTTCAGCCTCGGCAACCGTCCGTTCTATCAAAGTGCCCTGTCCATGCACTTGGACAGTATTCCCTTGGCGGCCTATGTCCCGTTTGTCCGTCAGCTGTTCGGCGAGCATGGCAAAGATATCGAGGAAGGCCTGATACAGCAGGTTTATGAACGCTTTGAGGGCATTACCCTCTATCTGCAGATGATGATGAACGAAGTGTTCCTCTCCACCGATGCAGGCAGTACGGCAGACACGGCTTTCTTCGATGTCGCCCTGCGCAACCTGCTGAACAAACAGAGTTTTATCTACCAGGCGATTTTTGCCGAACTGACCGAGCGTCAGCGTGAAATCGTGCGCGCCGTTGCAGCCGAAGGGCACGCTTTGAATATGACTTCAGGCCAGTTTGTACAGAAATACCGGCTGCGCTCGGCCAGCTCTGTGCAATCGGCCTTGAAAGGGCTTGTCAACAAAGGAATCATCGGGAAAGAGAGGGAAGCCTATGTTATTAACGACCGGCTGTTCAGATGCTGGGTGAATCAGTTTGCATAAAATACCGGTTGGGATAAGAACGAAATCCCGCAGCATTCGGTTTTCCGGACATGCTCATTAAAAAAGCGGACTGAGGGGCATACAAAAAGAGGATGTACCTTCGCAGGCACATCCTCCCAACACTTTATTATAAAATCAAATCAAGTTCTTGCTTAATTCCAGTTCGGCTGCAGATTCTTGTTGGAATTCAAGTCGTTAGCAGGAATTTCCCAGACAAAGCGCATGTTGTCGGCATCCACGCTCAGCGTTTCCATTCCTATGCCCGTGGCCAGGACATCCTGATTCTGCGGGTCGTGGCGAGTGAAGCCGTCGTGCCAGCGCTTCAGGTCGTTCAGTCGTTGTCCTTCGCCCACAAATTCACGAATCCACTCTTCCTTGATGCTCTGGAACAGGGCATCGCCGGTTGCGGTCACGGCCGAAGCCTGACGGCTGGCACGCAACTGGGTCAGCATGTTTTGGGCAGTAGGCTCATCGCCGTTCCGGTAGGCTGCTTCGGCTGCAATCAGGTAGGCTTCAGCTGCGCGGAATGGTTTGCACATGTTGTAATACTCAAATTCGGTCTTCACATCCAGTGCCGGATTGCCGGGATACTTATTCAGCAGGTAGATGTCGTTTGCCACAATGTCGTTACACTTCACGTCATCTTGCAGGAACGAAGTATTCTTGCGGATGTCGCTGTCTTCATACAAGTCTATGACCCATTGCGACGGTATGAAGTCCGGTGCCCAATAATTCGTAGCCGTGCTCCAGTTCAGGTAATACAGGAATTCGTTGGTGCGGTCGTCCGGCGTCATGCGCACGCGGAAGAGCACTTCGGATGCCTCATCGTTCAGCCACATGTTTTCCAGGCCTTCAGCCGTATTCACCAGCGGATACTTGCTGATGAGCGACTGAGCCAGTGTCTGGGCTTCCGTATAGTTGTGCATATACAGGTCTACGCGGGCCTCGAACGCATCAATCACGTCTGTGGTCAGAAACTCCGAGTTGGCCTCGCCGGGCGTGCTCAGCAACTGGCGTGCCTGGGCGATGTCATCCTTAATCAGCTGATACGTGGCTTCCAGCGTGGCGCGGCTGGGTTTCGCGTTCGGGTCTCCCGTTTCCACCAAGGCCAGGCCCAGGTCGGTGGCGGCACTGGCCGGTTCATAATCTTTGGCGAAGCGCAAGGCCAGCGTGTGGTAGGCCATGGCACGCATCAGGTAAGCCTCGCCCTTGATGTTTTGGGCTTCGGCCTGCTCGTCGGCATCGGCCACGGCGATGCGGTCGATGTTGTTGATGATGTTGTTGCAGTTGTTAATCAGCGTGTAGTTATACTGATAGATGTCCTCGATGTCATACTGCGAATTGCTGAAATCCCAGCGGTGCAGGTCGCCGCCGCGGTTGCCCGACGAGACGGTCATGTTGAACAAATCCGACTGGTAGTCGGCAGCATACGTATAGATACCGCCGCTCACCACTTGCAGGTACGAATAGATGCCGTAGCGGAAGTTACGCGCATCGTTGATGCTCTGCCAGGAGGTATCTTGCGAAATATTGGCAGAGGGGAACTTGTCCAAGTCGCAGGACGAAAGCAGTACCAATGCCGAGCAAAATGTTCCGATAAGTATTTTCTTCATAATAATCTTTCCTTTTGTTAAGTTAGAATGTGATTTCTGCCCCAATGGTAAACTGACGGGTGTTGGGGTAAGCACCATACGTAAGGTTGGTATCAATTTCCGGGTCGGCGCCTTTATACTTCGTGATGGTAAAGAGGTTGCGGGCGTTGGCCAGAATCTTGAAGCCACGGATGAATTTGGTCTTCTCCATCCAGGCCTTCGGCAATTCGTAGCCGATAGCCAAGTTTTTCAAGCGCAGGAACGAAGCATTCTCAAGCAAGTGCGTATCGAAAATTCTCGTTGTGCCGAATCTTGGAATGTCTGTCACGTCACCCGGTTCTTTCCATTCGTTCAGCATGTCCACCGACTGGTTATAGCCATAGATGGCATTGGCAGAGTTTTCCGTAAAGATACGGTCGTTGTTTACCATCCATTTGCCCAATACCCAGGCAAAGTCGGCGCCTACGGACAAGCCTTTCCAGCTGAAGTTCAGGTTAAAGCCTCCCGTGTGAGGCGCAAAGCGAGTTTTTCCGGTCGCCTGGTCCAATGCGCCCGAGTTGGCCAGGTCAGCGTCCTTGGTTGTCTCGCCGTCCGTGCCGGGGATGTACCACATTTCCATACCGTCTGCCGGGTCAACGCCTGCCCAGATAGGCATATAGAACTGCACGGGTTCTCCCACCTTGTAGGTCAGCGTGTAGCTGGGCATCGGCCATTCGTCGTAACCATAGAACAATTCCGTAATCTTGTTCTTGTTGTAAGCGTAGTTCACGTTGAACTGCAGCAACATGTCGCGCGTCTTGATGATGTCAAAGCCGAAGCTCAACTCTATACCCGTGTTCTTCATCGAACCCACGTTCTGCATGATGGTGGCGAAGCCGCTGGTGTAGGGCACAGGCACTTCCATCAGCATGTCCTTCGTCGTGCGGTTGTACCACGTCAGCTCTGCGCGGATGCGGTCGAAGAACGTGGCCGATACGCCCACGTTGGTCAGAATCTGCGTTTCCCAACCCAACTGCTCGTTGCCCGGGGCAGAAACAAACCAGCCGTTGTTGGCGCCGTAGTTGTTGGCCCCGATCAGAGCCAGGTGCTCATAGTTGCCAATCTCCGAGTTACCGGTAGAACCTACGCTGGCCTTCACGCGCAGGTCGGTCAGCCAATCCGCATCTTCCAGGAAAGCCTCCTGCTTCATGTTCCACATCAAGCCGCCCGAGAAGAACGTGGCGTTGCGGTTGTCGGCACCGAAGCGCGACGAAGCGTCGTTACGCACCGAGAAGTCGGCAAAATACTTCTCTTTATAAGCATAATCTGCACGGCCGAAGAACGACAGATAGGCATATTGGGCTGCCGTGTTGTAACCAGCTGCCAAAAGTGTAGCGGTCGTGCCATGTTGCAACATGGTCAGGCGGTCGTCGTTCTGTCCCGTAGTCTGCGAGCCGAAGCTGCTGTAGTCATAACGGATGCCTTCCTGACCGGCCAGCACCGTCAGGTGGTGGTCGTCTTGGATGTCGAACTTATATTCTGCCGTATTCGTGATGGTGAACTGCGAACTGCGGGCAAAACGTTCGCGGGTCATGCCTACACCGTTTTGTGAAATCATGAAAGAAGGCAGTTGCTTGCTGGTGCTGCGCCAGTCATAAGCCTCTACGCCCAGCTGCGAACGCAACGTCAGTCCCTTCAGCGGCGTCAGCTGGATGAACGCATTGCCGTTAAACTGAGCCTGATTGCTTTTTGTCGGCTGGTTGTCAATCAGATAATGCGGGTCATACGCACCCATCTCCTGGATGACTTGCAAGCGGTTGCCATTCTCGTCATACGGATTGAAATAAGGCTGGTTCATCATCGTGCTCAGGATACCTCCATACAGGTTGTTAGAACCCTGATAGGTATAGCCGGAGTTTTGCGTGATGTCATACGCGCCGGCCAGGTTGGCGCCCATGCGCAGCCAGTTGTTCACCTGGGTCTCCACATTGGCACGCACGGTATAACGCTCGTAGCCGGAACCATAGACCACGCCGTCCTGATTCAAGTAAGAGGCCGACAAATAATACATGGAACGGTCGCTGCCGCCCTGCACCGAGATGTTGCCCTGGTACGTGGGAGCGCTCTCGAAGTTATACTTCTGCCAGTCGGTGTCTACGCCCGTGCCCATATAGTGGTCATAATAATCCTGGCTGATGATGCCGTTGCCCAACTGATAGCCCAGCAACTGGCTGGAGTTCATCGGCGTGCCGATGCGGCGAGCCAACGTAGACACGCCATAGTTGCCCGACACCGTCACCAGGGCCTTTTCGCCTGCACGTCCGCGCTTCGTCGTGATGTAGATAACGCCGTTGGCAGCACGCGAACCATAGATAGACGTGGCCGAAGCATCCTTCAGCACCGTCACGCTGGCAAAGTCGTTGGGGTTCATCATGCTCATAATCTCGGCGCTTACCGGCGAACCGTCCAACACATACAGCGGCTCGTTGCTGGCCGTCAGCGAACCCACGCCACGCAGGTACGACGACGAACGCATCGACTTGTCGCCCGGGTCACCCGAGTTGGTGAACACCTGCAGACCGGCCACCTGGCCTTGCAAAGCATCCATCACGTTGATGACAGGCTTCTCGGAAATCTTTTCCGACGATACCGTAGCGATAGAACCAATCACCGTGCCCACTTTCTTGGCCGTACCATAACCGACTACCACCACTTCGTCCAGCAGCTCATTGTCTGCTTTCAGAGCTACTCTTACATCTGGCTGAATCTCAACCTCTTGCTCCTGCATGCCCACGTAAGATATCACGAGGGTACCCGCCGAACTCGGTAGAAGGACAAGTGCCTGTGGTTCAGGATAGTGCAGGAAGCACGCAAGTTCCAGTGGAAAGTCTCCCGCATCTGGTTATCAACCGGTTAGGGCGTGAAGGGCAGGACCATGTGATACCGGCGTGATACCGGAATCTTGGCTAATCCATTCACGCAGAGGCTACTGGCGCGGATGGGCCGTCGGGGTGTGATACCCAGGCGGCACCCGTCAGAATTTTTCGCATCCGCATCCTCCTGCCCGCCCCGAAGGAAAGACCGGTTATCGCCCTTCCGGGTTCGTCTCAAGTTCGTTCCTAAGGAGACGAAGGAGGGACGAACTTGGGACGAAGGGGGGACGAACCTGGTATGGGCGAGAGGCGGGGGCGGAAAACGGGGCTTGATGCGGCGGAGTTACGAATCCGGGAAAATCTCCGGCAAAAGGATATGTACGCAAAAATTACCGGATTCCATGGGATGCCTGTGCCTGTGGTAGCCTTTCCGCAAACGGCCGATGCACTACTTGCGGTGGCTCTTCAGGTCGTGCACGATGGTCAGGTCCATGATGTTGGCGTAGACCTGGGTGGTGCGCACGCTCTTGTGTCCCAGCAGCCGCTGCACCGTGGTGATGTTGACGCCCTTATATATTAATAATGTGGCGTTGGTATGCCGGGCGACGTGGAAAGAGACGGGCTTGTCTATGCCGGCCCGGAGGGCCAGCCGGCGCAGGCACTTGTTGACATTCGAGTTGTCCGGCAGGTGGAAAAAGTCGTCCAGGCAGGCGCGGTATTTGTGCAGGATGGCCAAGCCCTTGCCGTCGAACAGCAGGGAGAGGGGCAGGCGCACGTCGGCGCCGGTCTTGACCGAGCGGTAGGTCAGCCAGCGCTCTTTGCCGACGGACACAAGGCTGCCGGCCGTGAGGTGGGTAAAGTCGGAATAGCGCAGGCCGGCGTAGCAGCAGAACAGAAAGGCGTCCAGCACGTGCCGCTGGCGGGCGTTGCCTGTCGTACAGCCGCATCGCTCCAGGCGTTCCAGTTCTTCGGGCGTCAGGTGGGTGTGTCTTCCGGGCACGGTCTTGATGCGGTAGTTGCGGAAGGGGTGCAGGCGCGGCTCGAGGCAACCCTTGTTGACGGCGATGTTTACCTGGCGGCGCAGGTGCCTGATGTGTTTGGCCACCGTGTTGGCGTGGCAACCCCGTCGGCGGAGAAACAACTCAAAATCCGCCACCAGGTCGAAGGTCAGTTCGGCAAAGGCGATGCGGCGGCGGAAGCTGCGCAGCAGTTGCAGCGTGGAGGCCAGGTTGCGCCGGGTGCTTTCCTTCACGTCGGCATTCTGTACTTCGCGGGCAAAGAAGTCGGTAAACGAGCGGGTGTCCGGCTGTGCGTCCCAGTTCTCCTTGAGCAGGGCGAGCGTCACGGGGTGGCCGCGCCTCCACAGTTGCAGCTCTTTGCGCTCCAGTTCCGTCACCATCTGCCGGAGGCGGTAGTTGAGGGCATCGGCGTTGGGATGGTTCCGCACCTGCTGCCTGCGCGTGTCCCACTGGTGGGGGCTGAGGTAGACGTGCGTGCTGAAATACTTCCGTTGCCTGTCCTGATAGGCTTCCACTTGCACCAGGGCTGTGCCTTGCGCGTTGAGCTTCTTTTTGCGGTTGAAGGCCAGTTTGTAAACAATTTTATTCATTTTCGTATGTTTAGGGTTCATCGTGTCGAAGCGAGGGTGGACAGGGGCGGCAAAAAGCCGTCGGCCGCCGTCTTTTCCCTGTCAAAAAGACGGGGCGAAGCGGCCTGCGTGCTGCGAAATGCTGGCACAAAAGGCGTATTTGCGGGCCTGAAAGGCCGTTTAAAGGGGATAAATGGAGCCGTTTTTTAACTATTTTGTATTAAACAGCCGTCGTTTATTAAGTAAAATCGGGCGAATAATTTCTGCAAATTGACAGGAGGCCGGGACTTATTCAGGTTTTTTAAGGGTGCAAATGCTGTTGTTCGACATAAAACAGATACTCTGCTTAACAGTTTGATAGAAATCAAAGGTTTTTTCAGATAATCAGTTGTACGTTTTATATTTATTAATATATTTGCAACTTGTTAGAGTAAAGAATCAATTAATGTAAAGTTAAACTTTAAGAGAGAATTTATGAAAAGAAAATTAATGCTGTTATTGGCCTGTCTTTTTGTGGGGATAGGCTTGGTAACTGCCCAGACTCAGAGGGTCACAGGTGTTGTGATTTCTGAAGAAGACGGGCAGCCGGTTATTGGAGCGTCAGTTATGGTGAAAGGCACCAAGCAAGGTACCATTACTGACGTGGATGGTAAGTTCACGTTGACGAACGTACCGAGTTCGGCGGGTACCCTCGTGATATCTTACGTGGGCATGCAGGAGCAAGAGGTTGAGATTCAGCCGAATATGCACATTGTGATGAAAGCCAATGACGAGATGCTGGACGAGGTGGTAGTCATTGGTTACGGTAGCGGAAAGAAGTTGGGTTCGGTGGTCGGTTCGGTGACGGCCGTCAGCGGTACGAAGTTGGAAAACAAGCCGGTGGCCAACGTGGGCGATGCCCTTCAGGGCCAGGTGGCCGGTTTGCAGGTGTTCACGCCTTCGGGCGAACCGAGCGAAACGGTGAACATCCGTCTGCGCGGCGTCAGCTCAATCAACAGTAGCTCTGAACCGTTGTTCATCTTGGATGGCGCGCCTATTTCGGTGGGTGCCTTTACGGCCTTGAATCCCAACGACATCGAGAGCATGACGGTGCTGAAAGACGCTTCGTCGACGGCTATCTATGGCGCGCGTGCAGCCAATGGCGTAATCGTATTAACTTCAAAGAAGGGTAAGCGTGGCGAAAAGGCCCGGGTGACAGCTACTGCCATGTATGGCCTCTCGAAAATGACGGGCGACAATGTGGAGATGATGAATGCTCAGCAGTGGCTCACTTTGCAGGAGATGCTGAACCCGAATTTGGTGAACGATGCCAATTTCCAAGCGGAGAAGGCATTCTATATTAATAATGGCATATCGACGGACTGGAGCGACGTGTTCTTTGGCGGAACGGCTCCCGTGCAGCAATATGACTTGAGCGTGACGGGCGGCACGGAAGCGTTGAACTATTACCTGTCGTTCGGACATTACGATGCCGAAGGTATCATGGACGATTCTGACATGCGGCGCGAAACTCTCCGCAGTAATATTGAGGCAAACGTGACCAAGTGGCTGAAAGCGGGTGTTAACCTGAATATCTCGTACCAGAAGTATAGCACGGCGGCTTTCGGAACGTCGGCCAACAGCGTGTACAACAAGGCCTATGCTGCCCGTGTTTACCGTCCTACGCAGACCTACCGCCAAATCCTGACGGACGAAAACGGCAACTTCGCGGGTTATGGCAAACCTTTGAACTATTTCTCGGACTTGGGATTCTATAACCCTTATTATTTGTCCGACTTGCAGCCTCAGACAAGAGACATGGTGCGCATCAACGGAAACACGTACTTCAACATCAACCCCATCAAGGGATTGAACATCCGTGCTTCGCAGGCTGTAGATGCCTTCGACTACCGCAGCAGCGGCAAGGCATATTCCAAAGGGACAGACGATTACGTGATGATTCAGGGAGCACCTTTTGACGGAAACGGCACGGCCGTAGAATCATTCCAGCGCAAATATCAGTTCACTTACACGAACACGGCCGAATACAAGTTCTCGCCATGGACTGACAACCATTTCACGGTGTTGGTGGGCCAGGAAGCCATTATCACTAAAAACCAACTCTTTGGCATCACTGTCAACGGCTTGACGGACGACCGCCTGATGCTGATGAGCTCTGCCGCTCAATCCGACGTAGAGGTGCCTACCCACACCAAGGACGAGACGGTGTATAACTCTTATTTCGCCACTTTCAGCTATGATTATGCCGACAAGTACTATCTGGATGCCTCCTACCGCCGCGACGGTTCGTCGTTGTTCGGCCTGAACAACCAGTGGGGTAACTTCTGGTCTATCGGCGCCATGTGGGATTTGAAGAAGGAAAACTTCCTGGCAGACGTGGATTGGCTGAACAACCTGCAGCTGAAAGTGAGCTACGGCACGGTGGGTAACTCTTCCGGTCTGGAAGCCTACATGGCTTACGGCTTGGTGGGTACCGGTCCGGTGTATAACGACGAGACTGGTGTTGCCGTGGCCAATCCGGCCAACCCCGACCTGACATGGGAAGTGGTGAAGTCGACCAACGTGGCTGTCAATGCCCGTCTGTTCGACCGCCTGAGCCTGGACATCGAGTTCTACAACCGCATGACGGAAGACATGCTGATGGACATTCCTTATTCTTTCACCACCGGTTATGACAGCGGCTGGGGCAACGTGGCCAACATGCGCAACCGAGGCATGGACATCACGGCCAACGTGGATATCTTCAAGAACTTCCATGGTATCGACTGGACGGTGAGCGCCAACGTCAACTACAACAAGAATGAGATTACCAAGCTGTTCAACGGTCTGGACGAATATGTCATCGCCAATACCGGATTCAAGTTGCAGGTAGGCAAGCCCTACGGCGAATATTTCTACACCCGCTGGGCAGGCGTTGACCCGCGCGACGGATACAACATGTGGTATGACAAGAACGGCAACCTGACGAAGAACTACAGCAACGACGATGCCGTGTTCACCGGCAAGCAGCGTTATGCTCCGTGGTCAGGCGGTTTCGGTTCCACTCTCCGCTGGAAAGGCATCACGGTCAGCGCGGACTTCTCGTTCATGCTGGGACAATATATGCTGAACAACGAGCGCTGGTTCACGGAGAACCCGCAGTTTGCCCAGACCGACAACCAAACGGTGGCCATGCTGACCATGTGGCAGAAGCCCGGTGACGTGACCAACATCTCCACGCCCGACTCGCCCATGCAGTTCGACACGCACTTGCTGGAGAATGCTTCATTCATGCGTCTGAAGAACCTGACTGTCAGCTACGACCTGCCCAAACGCTGGATGCAGAAGACGGGCTTCATGGCTGGCTGCCGCGTATTCTTCACCGGACGTAATCTATGGACGGTAACCAAGTACCAGGGCTACGACCCCGAAGTGGACAGCAACATGCAGTTGGGCAATTACCCCAACACGAAACAATTCATGTTCGGCTTGGAACTGCAATTCTAAACTTAACCCATTCTTAACAACAACCGTATTTAATTATGAAGAAGATACATATATTATTCGCAACTTTGCTGGCCGCTGCCGGACTGGCCTCCTGCGACATGGAGAAATATCCTTTTAATGCCGTGGAAGAGAGCCAGTACATGAAGACGGTAAGCGATTTCGAGCAGGCCCGCATCGGCTTGTATTCCAACTACCGCACCATCACCACGGGCGGATATGTCTTGTTGTCCGACATCCAGTGCGACGACTTCCAGGCCGTGGCCGGATTCAGCAACACGTATGGCAACCACCAGCGTTGGGACTTCCAGACTACGGACGGCAACATCCGGACCATCTGGAGCGCTTATTACAGTACCATCGCCCGCTGCAACTATTACCTGAACAATTATGACCAGGTAGTAGCAGGCGCCGTATTGCCTGATATCTCGGAGGCCGACATGGCCACCATCAGCACGTATGCTGCCGAAGCCTATTTCACCCGCGCTTACTGCTACTACATGTTGTCCACCTATTTCTGCCAGGCCTACGACCCCAATACGGCCGAAAGCACGCTGGGCCTGCCCATCCAGTTGGTCTATTCGCCCACGTCCGACTCGGGCACCTACCCGGGACGTTCGTCGCTTAAGGCTACGTATGACCAGATTTTGAGCGACCTGAACAAGGCTTCCGAATTGTGGACTGGCAATACGTGGAACCAATATTATATCAGCCCCTATGCCATCCAGGCATTGCAGGCTCGCGTGGCCCTGAACATGAAGGACTATCCCACGGCTATCAGCGCCTCGACTTCGTTGATCAACATCAGCGCACAGGCCGGTTTCGGTCTGGTGAACGATGCCCTCGCGTATGCCGGCATCTGGAATGCCGACAACCGCGAAGAAACCATTTGGCAGATCTTCATGAAGGCCCCCAGCGAACTGGGTGCAGCCACGGGTTCAACCTTCTGGGGCGCATACCTGGCCAACACGCCCGATGAACAAATCATGAACTACGTGCCCTCGCAGTCGCTGGTCGACCTGTATGACAAGGAGAACGATGTCCGTTTTGCCACCTTCTTCACGCCCTATCACCTGAACACCAGCGCGGGCACCAGCGGAGACATCTACGTGTTCAACAAATACCCCGGCAACCCGGGCCTGGGCAACCTGACAGTGGACCAACATTACACCAACATGTCCAAGCCGTTGCGCATTGCCGAACAATATCTGATTGCTGCCGAGGCTTATATGGAGTCGGGCGATGAGACCAATGCTGCCGCTTACCTGAACCAGTTGCGCAGCTATCGCATTGCGGGTTATACGGCTGAAGCCTTCAACAACCCCGCCACCCTGCGCACTGCCATTCACAACGAACGCCGCAAGGAACTGGCCGGCGAGGGCTTCCGCCTGAACGACCTGAAGCGATGGGGAGAGGGATTCAACCGCACCGGCACGGAGCAAGATGCGGCTGTAGTGCAACCCGGTGCCGCCTTTACCGAGCTGAACGTGGATGCCTCGAACTACCGCTTCACTTGGCCTATTCCCAAGGCTGAAACCGACGTGAACCCGCAGTTGAAAGGTCAACAGAACCCTGGTTATTAATTTACTAAAAAACAACAACAGAGATTATGAAACAACTGAAATACTTTGCAATGGCTGCGCTGGTGGCCGCCTTCGCCTCTTGTTCGGACGACGAGGTGACCATGAACAGCAGCGCAGATGTCACGGTAGAATTTGAAACAGCCGCCGTGAGCTATAACGAAAACTACGGCATTGTGGAGGTGCCCCTCAAGGTGACGGGCGAACTGAATGGGGCTGTCAAGGCCACGTTCAGCGTGGAGCCCCTGCAAGGCGCTGTGGAGAACGAGCACTATGTGGTGACCACCAATCAAATCCTCATCCCTTCCAGCCTGGACGGCACTTTTGCCTGCGAACTGCACCTGCTGGATGATGGCATCACTGAGAACGACGACCGTGCCGTACGCATCACGCTGGAAAACGTGGAGGGAGCCACGGTAGGCGCCAACGCCTCGTGCATGGTGACGATTGCCGATGTGGACAAAATCCCGTACTACAAATTGCTGGGCGACTATGTGCTGACGGCTATTGACCTGTCTACAGGCGGAGAAACATCTTTCAACGTAACGTTGAGCGACGGTGAAACGACAGCCGACAAGCAGGCCAATTCTGAAAAGCGTTATGTGGCTATCGGATTTGGCGGTGAATTTGCTGACCTGGGTTATTCAAGTTCTGAAAATTGGACGATAGAATACAACAAGGCTTCTGAAAACTTGAGTCTGGTGCCGGGTGATTATTACAATGACGTAGCTACCATTAACTTCGGATTCGCAGGCAACGTGGCAGTTGTGCCTTTTGATTTGCTGGGCGTTAGCCCGGAAGGTGAACCCGATTTTGACTTGGGACGTTATTTGAATGCTACTTGGAGCGAAGATTATAGCACTATCACGTTTGAACCGGGTTATATGGGCATTGGCGTATTTGATGATGCCAGCGACGCATTTGCTGGATACTATGCCATCTATACCAATGTGGTCATGACCAAAGTCCAGTAAGTTCGCGCTCTCGCATACACATTATTCCATAATATGGTATGACCTTTAGAGGAGGGCATGTCTTTCGCAGGCATGCCCTTCTTCAGTTTTCGTTGTTTACCTTCTTGGACAGCAGTAGAAACATGGCGTGCTGTGTCTCTCTCATATCCGCCTATTCGCCGATGTAGAGAAGCGGCAAGACATGTCTTTACAAGGTGAACAGATAATTGTCATTTAATTTGGGACGTTTACTTATTAATTTATAATCACTGATAAAACCATGAAGAAAATCCTTTTTCCCCTATGGGTAGTCCTGTGCCTGGCGTTGTGGACAGGCTGCTCGGAAGACGAAGGCCCGGAACCCACGCTGGCCCTGGCCGACCCGGGTGCCGAATTTGTGTTAGGCTCGGACAAGAACGCTCTGCTCCCCGTATCCTTTACCTCCACGGGCGACTGGCAAGCGCGTTGCGATGTCAATTGGGCCGTCCCATCGCCCCAACAGGGCACGGCAGGCGCTTGCACGCTGAACCTCTTGGCTGTGACGGAAAACAATACGGGCAACGACCGCCAAGGTGTGCTGACCATCACCTCGGGCAGCCTGACGCTGACCGTGAACTTCACGCAACCGGCCAAACCGGTGCTGACGCTCGACCAAACCGTTTACAGTGTGTCGGCCCTGTCGCAGACCGTCACCATCGACTATCAGACCAACCTGACAGGAGAGGTGACATTGGTTTCGGCCACCGGCGCTTTGCCGGACTGGCTAATCCCTGCGCCCTCTACGCATGCCTTGCAAGGCGGTACGTTTACGGTGCAAGTGGACGAAAACCTGTATGATGCCGCGCGCAACGCCCGGCTTGTCCTGCAAACCGTTGATGAGACAGGGAAGACTGTGCAGTCGGACGCATTCACGCTGGAGCAGGACGTCCGTGCTGTGGGCACCTCACAAAGTATGGCGGCTGACGGACAAGTGCGACTGTTGCAGGCGCACACCGAAGGACGCGGCGTACCCGTGGTAATCATGGGAGACGGTTTCCTGGACAAAGACATCGAGAGTGGCCGTTACGAGGAGGCCATGACGCACGCCATGGAAAATCTGTTTACGGAACAACCTTACAGCGGACTGCGCGACTACTTCGACGTGTGGATGGTAACGGCCGTCTCGCGCAACAATGCTTTCACGTCGGGCTATAGCACTGCTTTCAGCAGTCAGGTGGACGCACTGAACGGCAATCCTAACAGTACAGGAATCAGCGGCGACTACTATAAGGTGATGGAATATGCTCAACTGGTTCCTGAGATTGCGGCCGACGCGGCATTGTTTGAGGAAGTGACGGCTTTTGTGATTCTCAACACCGTAACTTATGCCGGGACGTGCCAGATGGGCTTTAGCGACGAGAACGGGCAGTTGGTAGAATTTACCGTCTGCTATTGTCCCACCATCAATGCTTTCGAGGACGAGATGTTCCGTCGTGTCTTGTGCCACGAGGGCGGGGGGCATGGTTTCGGCAAGCTGCTTGACGAATATTCCTATCAGGAACAAGGGACTATACCGGACGATTTGGTGGACCTTTATCGCATCTATCAGGAGGCCGGTTGGGCGATGAACGTGGATTTCACAGCCAACCGTCAGGAGGTGATTTGGAGACATTTCTTACAGGATGCCCGTTACCAGGGCGCGGATGCTTACGGCGAGACGCTGGGCGTTTATTCCGGTGCCTGCACCTATTGGAGCGGTGCCTATCGCCCTACCAACGAGAGCATGATACGCAGCAATATGAACGGTTTCAATGCTCCCTCGCGCGAAGCCATCTACAAGCGTGTCATGAGACTGGCTTATGGCAATGCGTGGACATATGATTACGAAGAATTTGTAGCCTTCGACCAAGCTCACCTGCCACAGCCAGCAAGCACACAGACCAAGGCGCCTGACAACGGCACGAGACCTTTTGCCGCACCTCGTTTTGTCGGCAAGCCGCTGGTGTATGCAAGGCCCTGACCCTGAATGCTTCTTTTAGGCGCGGATTACGCGGATTTCACGGATTGTTTACTAAATCCGCGTTATTCCGCGAAATCCGCGCCTAATATATAACTTATTGAAAGCATTCATAGTTTTTTGACACACCCACCTTTGTGGTACGCCCGGCAAAGTATGGCGGTTGGGAGGCCAAGTAGAAGATCATTATTGGATGCAAAACACCGCATAGAGCGGAACGGACTTGATGCGATTTTCAAACCCGAAATTTTTCTTGGATATCCGCAGGGCATGGCCTGCCTGATATTTCTCGGCAAAAACGCCCAGACTCTTAGAACGGTTTCTTCTCCCTTTTTTCACTTCCACGGGAATGACTTGTCCATCACATTGCAGCACGAAATCGACTTCCGCTTTTCCATCGCTTTGCCAATAGTAGGGTTTGTGACCGTTGGAAACCAAGGCTTGGGCCACATAATTTTCCGTCATGGCGCCCAGATAGGTATTGTCCTGTTCGATGGGCGAGAGAATCGTCTGCAAAGGCATGCCGGAACGAAGAGTCAGCAGCCCGATATCAGCCATATAGAGCTTGAAGTCGGACAAATCCACGTAAGCAGGGATGGGAATAAAACCGTGCTCCAGCCTCTGGCATTTCAGGACAATGCCGGCAAATACCAGCCATTCGATTGCTTCGCCAAAGAGGGTGGCAGTGCCTCCCCGCTGTACAACTTTATATTGGAACTTGGTGTTTTCTTTGGCAAGTTGTGCCGGGATGGAATTGTAGCAGGCCCTGATGCGGACGCTGGTTGTCGCATCGGCATACTTGGCCATGTCGGCAATGTATTGGTTGAGAATATTGTTCTGCACCACCTGCACCTGGATGAAACTGCCCGTCCGGATGTATTCCATGATGGCGGCAGGCATCCCGCCTACAATAAAATAATCCCGGTATTGCTCCAATGCCATCGTGTGCCAAGCTTCCGGCATGGCCTCGTTTGTCTGATAATGGGCACGGATTTCCGCAGCAAGTTTTTCTTTGCCCACCGCCCAGAGGTATTCTTCAAAATCCAAGGGGTAGAGCGTCAGTTCTTCTACTTTTCCCACCGGATAGGAATATTTCTGCCGGTTTACGGCCACTCCCAACAGAGAACCGGCGGCAACCACATGATATTGAGGAGCCTGCTCATAGAAATATTTCAATGCCGTAAGCGCCCGCTCGCAGGCTTGTATCTCATCGAAGAAAAGAAGCGTTTCGCCGGCAATCACCTGCTCTCCCTTCAAGGCTTCGATAAATTGTATAATCCGCTGCGGCGAGAGCTCATCCTCCAGAAAACGCACCAACGCATTTTCTATTTCCAGATTGAGATATACCATATTTTTAAAATGTTTATCCCCAAATGCTTGCAGGATATAAGTCTTGCCGACCTGGCGTGCGCCACCTACAACCAGTGGCATCCTGTCAGTTCTGTTTTTCCATTCGATTAATGTGGTACTGATTTTACGTTTCATGTCGCTTTAGTTTGAGGCAAATATACTAAAACGTTCCGAAAAATCAATCAAAATAAGATTTTTTGCACCTTTCTAAATACATACTTAGTTTATACGTAATAAAATCTTTGTCCAGCAGATCTTTTACCGCGCCTTGTTCCGAACAGCCAATCAACTTATAAGTCTGCAAGAATCGGGAGGCAGTTATTGCTTGTGCTTTCCTTTCTTTACAAATGTCTATCGAAAGTTTTTCTGTTTGGGTGGAAGTTGGTATAACCAGGAGGAATAGGTGAATTATAGGTAACGGGGCTGCCACGAAAGGAAAAGAATAATTGTTTGGGGAGGTCTTCATATGTACATAAATATTTACAGAACATAAAGTGGGAGGTATAGAATTGAAACTTTTCCTCACTGAATGAACCATAGAACCTGACAGAGCTAAGGTGTCACAGGTTGAAAGCTAAAAAAGGAGAGGGTATCATAGGGGTATCACAACCGACAATGTTTCATCTCATTAAAACACTGTATATGAACATACTAAAGAAGAACATAGTATCAACCGGGTATCACAAAACCCTAGTAAGTTTTCTATAAGAATCTGACAGACAAATAAATAGATTTCTGATACCATATCGCCGCCAAATGGATAAATGACTGAACGACACTCCGTTAGACAGTTACCGAGTTCGGCGGGTACCCTCGTGATATCTTACGTGGGCATGCAGGAGCAAGAGGTTGAGATTCAGCCGAATATGACGGTGCGCCTGAAGACGAATGTGGAGATTCTGGACGAGGTGATGGTGGTGGCTTACGGTACGGCCAAGAAGTCCGCCTTCACGGGTTCGGCCACGGTGGTAGGCTCGGAGGACATCGAGAAGATTCAGACGTCCAACGTGGCTAACGCGCTGAGCGGCAAGGTGGCAGGCGTGCAGCTGAACAATGCCTCCGGCCAGCCGGGCGCCACGACGCCCACCATCCGCATCCGCGGTATCAGCTCCATCAATGCCGGCAACGACCCGCTGATCATTCTGGACGGCGTGCCTTATGACGGCGACATGAATAACCTGAGCAGCCAGGACATCGAGAGCATGACGGTACTGAAGGACGCTGCCTCCAACGCCTTGTATGGTGCGCGCGGTGCCAACGGTGTCATCATCATCACCACCAAGAAAGGCCAGTCCGGCAAGGCGCAGGTGACGGTGGATGCCAAGTGGGGCAGCAACTCGAAGGGCGTGCGGGATTACAACGTCATCCAGAGCCCGGCACAATATTATGAAATGTATTACGGTGCCCTGAAGAACTACTACGTCAACGCAGAAGGTTACACGCCGTATTATGCTCACATGTATGCCAACCAGGACATGGTGGATCCCAGTTCTCAGAATTCCTATTCTTTGGGCTACAACGTATATAGCGTGCCCGAAGGCCAGACGCTCATCGGCGCCAACGGCAAGTTGAACCCCAACGCCACGCTGGGCAACGTGGTCAACGGATACATGATGTTGCCGGACAACTGGCTGGACGAGGTGTATAACCACGGCCTGCGCCAGGAATACAACGTCAGCATCAATGCCGGCACGGACAAATCGTCGTTCTATGCTTCGGTGAGCTACCTGAACAACGAGGGTATCACGGTAAACTCGGACTACGAGCGTCTGACGGGCCGATTGAAGGCTGACTATCAGGTGAACGACTGGTTGAAGGTAGGCGCCAACATGTCGTACACGCACTTCGACGCCAACTCGCTGGGCGAGGACGGTTCGTCCATATCGTCGGGCAACGTGTTTGCCATCGCCACGCAGATTGCCCCCATCTATCCGATGTATATGCGCGACGGCGAGGGCAACATCCTGGTAGACAAGAACGGTTATCAGCGGTACGACTATGGCGACGGCTCCAACGGCGGACTGGTACGTCCTTTCTTGGGCAGTTCAAACGCCTATTCGGCCAACATGCTGGATGAGAACAACGCCGAGGGCAACGCCATGACGGCCAGCGGTTTCTTTGAAGTGCGCTTCCTGAAGGACTTCAAGTTCACCTGGAACAGCAGCGTCAACCTGGACGAAACGCGCCAGACTTCTTACACCAACCCTTACTACGGTCAGTATGCCAGCCAGAACGGTA
>CASENE010000012.1 GCA_949289265.1 uncultured Bacteroides sp. | reverse complement strand
AAATTCTTCATTCTTAATTCTTCATTTTAATCAGTTCCACCGCCAGAATGTCCTGAAACATCTGCCCGTTGTACTCGCGCGTCTGGAAGCGGAGGACGGCATACACCAGCTCGCCCGCATAGAACTTGCACGAGGCCAGCTGCCCCAGCATGGCTGCCACGTACGTGTCTTCGTACTTGCCGCCCACCTCCTGCAACACGATGTTGCACTTCATCACCTGTCCGTTTTCGGCCTTCTGGCTCTGCACCGCGAAGGGTTCGCCCTGCGCTACGACTTTCATTAATTGCTTCATATCTCTTTTTCCGTGTTTAGTGTTGGAAGCCCCCAATACGAAAAGCTCCCGCAAGCAAGGGGGTTGTTTTCCCTTGATTGCAGGAGCAAAGTTAGCGGATGGAGCGCAGACCATCCCTTTACCTAAAGTTTACGTAAAGTCACTTTATGTCATATTTTTCGGCTTTTTCCTTCAGGCGGTCGAACACGTCCGTGTAGCTGGCCCCCTGCTTGCTGGCGTTGAGCAGCTGCGGCAGGGCCTTGAACTCCGTGCCGAAGACCATGCCCAGCTCGTCCATCAGCCGCTGTTTGTTGGAAGCTATCTGCCCCTTGTCGTCCTCGAACATGCGCAGGTCGAACATGGCGCTGACAATCTTCGCAAAGTTCGTCTTCTGCCCCCTGGCTATCCTGAACACGCCCTTCGGCTTCGCCTCGGCAGGCTCCTCCCCCGCCCCGTCGTGCAGGGCCTCGTAGATGTCGTCAGACAGAAACCCTTCCGTCTGCCAGTAGGCTTCCATCCTCATCTTCAGGCGGCTCTCGCCGATGCGCCAGGCCAGCCGGTCAGTCCGCTCGGCCCCACCCGCCGCCGCATGTTCCTGCAGGGCGCACATCAGCTCCAGCGTACAGGTGCGGTGCCAGGCTTCGTCGGTCAGCGACAGCAGCAGTGCCGCCAGCTCCAGCACCATCGCCGTGGCGTCGCGCACGTCGTCCTCGGGGGCGTCCGCATCCAGCAGGCGGACGTCATACAGCAGCGCGTCCCAGGCCGTCTGGCACCGGTATTCCGCATCGTCGGGCGCTTCCTTCAGCCCGTCCAGCAGGTCGGCCACCAGCACCATCACCTCCTCGGGCGACAGCCTGAACGACCGCCTCCGCCCTCCGTCGTGCCGGGCCACGTCGGCCGCCAGCCTGTAGAGCACGTCGTCCTCAAACCGCATGTCTATGCATTCTCTTTCTTCGTTTGTCAGTCTGTGTTTCATTGTCGTATTCTTTTGTCAATTCGCGAATGTTGTCCAGTGTCTCCAGCAGCGTATAGGTGAGCGCACCTCCGTCGTCGCTTCCCATGGCATACTGGCCGTTGATGAAGTCGGTCAGCGTGTCCTCCTCGATGTCGAACAGGGCATGCACGCGCTCGCCATAGCGGTACACGCCCATCCGATGGAAGTGCACGCTGATCTGGTAGCCGTTGTTGCAGCAGAGCGACACCATCTGTGCCAGGTCCTGGCGTGTGCGTACCAGCGTCAGCGTCCCCTTTCGGGTGGCCTCCATCTTGTACGAGCTGCGTGCCGCCCCCATCGCCGACGAGAGCGAACGCAGGAAGCGCAGGTGGTCTATCATGGAGGGCGGCGCGTCCACGGGTCCGCCGCGGTCGGGGTCGGGAAAGTCGAACACCACCCGCTTCACCCGTTCGCCCTTCTTGCGCATCTGTTCCTCCACCGTGTTCCAGAAGTCCTTCACGCGCATCTTGGCGCGGATTTCGATGGTCAGCCCCACAGGGGCCAGCAGGGCGTGGAGCGACTCCTGCAGGATATTCCGCACCTTGTCGGGGTCGCCGTCGAAGGCCCCCGCCCGCTCGATGGCCATCTGCGCCACGCCGGGCCGGTTGTCTATGATGACGCGGCAGAAAGGCTTCGACACCTCCCTGCGCTCCTGGTACTTGTCCCAGATGCTGACCTGCGTCAGGTTGCACACGTGCAGCAAGGCCACGCCCTGCCTCACCTTCAGAATGTCGTTGGGATAGACGGCCGTCTCGCCGTTCTTCTTCGTCCGATACAGATTGAGCCGAGCTGCGTCCAGCAGCTTGTCCAGATATTCCTGCGGGTTCTCGCCCACACACTCCCCGTCTTTGAAAAGCTCCTGCTGGTCCGCCCGGACCAGCTCGAATTTGTAGATGGCAAATTTCATAATCGTAGTTTTGCAGTAGATTAAGGTTACTCCATTTTTTAGCGTTTCGCTCTGCAAAGATAATACAAGTTTTCAGAAATCACACCCCTTTCCCCACAAATCTGAGAGAAAACATTCCGGCCCGTTCCATGACAGATGACAGATGACAGTTTCTGAAAATCGATGCGGAAGAATTAGTAATTATAGTTT
>CASENE010000011.1 GCA_949289265.1 uncultured Bacteroides sp. | reverse complement strand
CGATGGGGCTGCCCTCTACGGCGTCCGTCAGGCGGAGCGCGCCGCTATATACCAGTTCCTGGGGCACGGCATGGTCGTAGCTCTCCGGATATTTCTCGGCCAGGTATTTGGCAAAGACGTCGTGGCGGGCAGAAGTAAGTCCGTTGCTGCCCATGCCGCCGTTGTATTCCTTCTCGTAAGTAGCCTGTCCGTAGCTGGCGAGGCCCACGATGACGTCGCCCGGACGGATGTTGGCGTTGTCGATGACGTCGCTGCGCTTCATGCGGCAGGTCACGGTGCTGTCTACGATGATGGTGCGCACCAGGTCGCCCACGTCGGCCGTTTCTCCGCCCGTGGCATAGACGCCCACGCCCATCCCGCGCAGTTCGGCCAGCAGCTCGTCCGTGCCGTTGATGATGGCCGATATGACTTCGCCCGGCACCAGCAGCTTGTTGCGCCCGATGGTGCTGGACACCAGGATGTTGTCCACCGCACCCACGCACAGCAGGTCGTCGATGTTCATGATGAGGGCGTCTTGCGCGATGCCCTTCCACACGCTGAGGTCGCCCGTTTCCTTCCAATAGAGGTAGGCCAGCGAGGACTTGGTGCCCGCGCCGTCGGCGTGCATGATGTTGCAATACTCCGGGTCGCCGCCCAGGATGTCGGGGATAATCTTGCAGAAAGCCCGCGGGAAGATACCCTTGTCGATGTTCTTGATGGCGTTGTGAACGTCTTCTTTCGATGCGCTCACGCCGCGCATCATGTATCTCTGGTTGCTCATAACTGATATGAAATATTTTACTTCTTGATTGTTTGTGCAAAGATAACGAATATTCTCATAGCAGCCTATCGCCAAGTACGTATTTATACCACAAACGGCAAGTTATTCAATACATGTAACAATACGCACATCCAGAAACCATGCCTGATACGGGCATAGCCCAGCACCAATCCCGATGTGATCTTGTCTGCCGAATAAAGTATGAGAAAAGCAAAGGTACCCGTTGTGATAGCATCGCCCCATACAAAGTTACTCAAATGAAGAAGGCCGAACATCAAAGCAAATCCATAAAATAACCACCCGAATAGAATCTTTTTCATCCATTTCCAGCCAAGCCACCCCATCCATCCTGCAACCACCATAGCTACGGGTAATCTCCATACCAAGCTCTCCATATCATAAATCTTCAAACCGGATGCTAAAGTTGTAATCATGAAGGCCGTGATTCCTGCCCAAACCGTCCATATCCACCGCTTGCGCCGCAGAGGAAGACGGAATACGAATTCCTCTACTAAGGGCAGGATAAGCATTACTTTCCAAAGAGGAACATCTTTAGTACTGTCCGACCCTGTATCGGGCGAAAGGTCTAATGTCACTAAAATGACCAATCCGACGGTCATAAGAATATTTAGTCCGAAATACCAACAACAAGTGCGAAACAACGATAACGGACGATTATCAAACGGCATGTCCTCACGGGGGTGAAGCAGGAAAGCGAGAAAGCCTTTGTTCACCTCGCCATCTTTAACATCACTACTTACCATAGCACTATTCGTCTAAGAGAGTGGTCTCTGCGGCTTTCCCGTCGTCCACTTCGCCCTCCCAGGAAATGAGGCTGACGCCCTCCGTCATCGGTCGGCGCATGAACTTCCCTTTGCCTTGGCGTTCGGGCAGGAACTGGACGCGGATGGACTTTATCTGCTTGCGGTCCACCTCCTCCGGCGAGTCCACCCCGCGGCCGGCGCAGGAGAGCTTGAAGTAGAACGAGCCGAGGCCCTCGATGTGCACCGGGCGGCTTTCGCTCATGAACTGGGCCATCACCCGCGGCAGGCAGGCCAGCACCAGGTAGACATCGCCCGGCGAGGCGGTGCTCATGTGGGCAATCTCCTCCGCCAGGTCTTTGATGGTGGCGGGGTGGCGGCTGAACACCACTTCGCGCGGAAACCATTTGACGATTCCCCCAATCTTCTGTTTGCCTTTCTTGAAAAACATAACTGTCTCGTTTTTAAGTTTATAACTTCCCTTGCTGCGGCCTGCGGATCCCTCTTGCACTGCCAAGGGCCTGCCTTTGTCCTGCCAAGAGCCTCTCTTGCCGCTTGCTTGATGATATATATAAGCCTTTCATAATGCAAATATAAGGCTTTTATGTCGGTTATAAAAGGCTTATATGTATGTTATATAAGGCTTTTATATATTATTAATAAGGCTTCTATAAAATGCCTTCCCGCTGCCAAGAGGCTGTCTTGGCAGGATAAAGACAGGCTCTTGGTAGCGGGAAGGGCGTGCGGGCGTTAAATACTGCATCCTCATTGAAAAGTCTTTCTGCTACCCGGTAGGTGGAAAATTTGTTTATTTGGAAACAAGCTCCTATTTTTGTGGAATCTTAAATAAATAGCCTTATGAAATACAATGCAATCCGAAGTGCCTTGTACGGCTTTCTTTGTCTGTCTGCCATGACTTGGCTGGCGGGCTGTGAGAACGACGAGCCGGCATCTCCGCCGACTGACTGGTCCTTGATGACCGAACACGAGTTTGGCAACAACAAAAGCACGCCCGATTTGAGTGTACTCTACAACGGGGAGGAACCCTACATGCGGGTTGCCTTCCGTCCCTGGTCGGAGGATGGGACGAAAATGGAGATGGTCATGATGATGGGTTGGAATGATTTTGAAAAGGATTACCCCATAGGCGTGTATCTGCCCCGCCTAATACTGGATCCCGTGCAGGGCGTGGGGACGGTGACGTTCGAAGGCGAGGCGACCGAGGCGGGTAACTACGTCCGGGTGCAAGGGCAGTATGAGGAGGCGACCGACTATTTGAATCTGTCGGTGGTTTCGGAGTTGGCCATACCCGAACTGAGCAACCGCGAGTATATCTTCCGTTTCGGGTCGGATTGTCTGGAGTTGAAGCAGGCGCCTTCACGCGGCGACGATTACGACTTTGTACAAACCATGCTGCGGCAGATTGGCGAGCGGCTGGGCGAGGCCTACGACGAGATGAAGTTCGTCTTCCACAACGATTATACTTATGAATGGCTGATAAAGCCGACGGGCGAGGCGGATTACCGTCTGCTCAGTGCCAGCAAGTTTTGGCCTCGTGTGGACATGGACCAACTCCTCATGTTCCATTTGGGCGGTCCAGACATTGACGGAAATCCTGCTTTCAGTGCCGAGGAGCGCATCTATGAGGCATTCGTGGGGGATGTATCCGCCTTGACTTATGCTTCCGCGTTTGCGGCGGGTAACTACTTCTCTGCCAGTTATGGGTTTGACGGAGACGGGCGGCTGGCGTTGTCGCTCAATCCATACAGCTTTACTAGCTTGGGATGGATGGCTTATGAGCTAGCGAAAGCCACTCATTCCATGACGGACGAGCAATTGGCCGACATGAAGCGTTTCATCGAACTGACGAATTACAGTTTCTTTGAAGGGGTGTATGATACCACCAAGTCGGATTGGGTCATTGTTCATTCCTCGGACGAGGCACGGGATATCTGAACTGGATTCCGTATCTTTGCGGAGTGAAAACCAATTTGTGACAGATTTAGTATGAAAGTATTGCTTTTGAACGGCGGCCCCCACAAGGAGGGCTGCACCTATACGGCCCTCTCGGAAGTGGCCGCCACCCTGCAAGCGGCGGGCGTGGAGACGGAAATCGTGTGGTTGGGTGTGAAGCCCGTGGCCGGATGTATCGGTTGCGGCAGTTGTGCGGAGAAGAAAGCCTGTTTCCGCGATGATGTGGTGAATGAGTT
>CASENE010000010.1 GCA_949289265.1 uncultured Bacteroides sp. | reverse complement strand
GAAATGTGGGTATCATCACAATTAGGCGATACCTCACTGACCGACTACTACAATCAGATAGCCGCAATGGTCAAGGAAAAGACAGGCCGTGCGATGCAGACCAAAGACCGTGAACGGGTGAACAAAAAGACAGGCAAGGTGACCATTGTCCGTGGCAGCACTCCGCTCAAAGAGGGTGTGGTGGTAATCAAGGAAGATACCACGATGGAACAATTATGCAAGTTCTGCAAGGTGTGTAACGAGCGTTGGGGTGTCACAGCCCTGCAAGTGTTCATCCACCGTGACGAGGGGCATTACGGAATACCCGGCGACAATGCCACATGGAAGCCCAACCTGCACGCCCACATCGTATGGGATTGGATGAACCACGATACGGGCAAGTCCTGCAAGCTGGACGAGAAAGCCATGAGCGAAATGCAGACGGTTTTGGCTGAGTGCCTGGAGATGGAAAGGGGCACCTCAAAGGAGGTTACAGGCAAGGAGCATTTGGAACGCGCGGACTTCATCCTTGCCAAGCAGAAGCAGGAAGCGGAACGACTAACCCAAGAACACAAAACCAAAGAAGAATATAGTGCAAAACTTGATAACGAAATTGCAGAAAAAAAGTGCAAAGTCAATGTAGAGAATGGCAATATCATTATTTCAGGTATGGCTTATATGATTGGCAAGGGGAAGTTCAGTGAAATGGAAAAGGAGAATGAACGTCTGAAATCTGAGTTGCCCAGGCTGATAGCCTTGCAAAAGGAACAGTTCAATACAGCCGTCAGTAACCAAGTAGCAAAAGAAGTCGCTTCTTTCAATGAACGTCTCAATGCAAAGATAGCCGAAGCCGTACAAAACAGACATCATTGGCTTGCATGGCAAAAAAAGCCAACATGATAGGAGCGGAACTAGAAACTACCCAAAAGTCTTTGCAGACGATGATAGAATTACAGCAAACTGCTATTGACTTATTGGTAATCTTCCTAATGAACATCAGCGAACTGTTTAGAAATGCGGTACAGATGATTATTGACTTTGCCCAAAGTAAATATCAAAGCATTCTGCATAATGAACAGGCAGCAGTTATCAAACAAGCGGTATGCTGTTTTACCGATATACGCAAGGGACAGGAAACCATCGGAAGTGCATTGGTCAATGCGGCTGTCTCGAAGGGCAAACTTGATAAGATGGAAGAGAAAAAGGTTAGCAAAGAAGTGGAATCAATTATCGCTGGAGAATATGACTACAAGATTGGACGAGACAACAGTATAGGCTACTAACAAACTATTTCATCATCTTGCCGACTGAAATACAAAATAATATCTTAATTTTGCATATAAAAATGATGTGAATATAAATGCATAATAAACGAATATATGAATCGTAGAATTAATCATAAAAAATGGAGTCTACACAAAAAAAGACTTCACCGTAAAAGAAGAAGTCATAAAAAGAAAACTTTTGTTCCACGTATTATAGTTGACACTAACGTTTGGTATCAATTGGGCAAAGATGATGTGTTATTCAATAAAGTAAGAGATAAACTTGCGCCAATTTATAATAATTTGTGGGAGATGTCTAATACTGGTGCATTATATAATAAGTTAGATATGGTACGGAACGGGATTAGAAAAGCAATGGTGTGCTCTAAAAAAATGATTATTACCGAACCCTTGAAATATTTAATAAAGAGAGCAAACAGGAAATATCGAGCGAAAACAAGTGACTATACAGAACAAATGTTACTTTTCACACAAAAAATAGCCAATGGATATTATATCGAAGAAAAACAAAAAGATGATTTCTACCATTACATACAACAATCTAAAAGTCAGCTTAAACAGATATCTGATGACTTAAATAAAACTGCCCTTGAATGCCAAAATAGAATTAAAAGTTATAAAAAACATAGACAAGCAAATACGTATTATTTGACAATTAAATATTTGGATTTTATGGCTCTTCAAGCAACTAACAATAAGTTTAATCTAAAAAGATTACCACTAAAAGAGTATGAGTTATTAATATTGGTCTTAGATAAACTCTTTAAAGATTTAGAGACAGGCGAAAGAAAATGGCAAAGGAATGATTTATTTGATTTATTCAATTTAGCCTATGTAAGACGAGGGGATAAATATTGGACTAATGAAAAGAAATGGATTGATATTATTAAAGCTGTAGGTTGTGAACATTATCTATATCAATTATAATTCTTTGATGGTGTACTTTTAAGGTACGGCATTAAAAGAATAAGTCGCACCATATCCACAAGGATATGAATTGGTCTCTATAGTTTGCCCCTTCCACCTCAAAAAGAAACTAATAAAATATTTTACCCTAGCTGAATTAAAAATTGACATGATAGTCCACAGTGATAAAGCCTCCAAATCACTGTCTAATTAGGGACATATACTGAATATCCCTAATTATGATTGAAGTTTGAACGCCATGAATTTGAGTGGCAAAATCTAAAATGACTAAAAATACACATGGACTTTCTTTTCTTTTGGTTCATTGATAATGTATATTCCTGTTTGAAGAATGTCTAAATTTTCGTCAACATACTTACATTCTTCATCTGTATAATAAATCATCCAAGGTGTTTGGAAACCTTTTTTGATAATTTCTAACGTATTCAGAATTTCGCCCTTAAAACATCCTATCTGCCCCTTTATAACATTGCGAATAGTCTTTAGCATAGGGAGTCTTATTCTTCGTATTTCTTGTACTGAATAACTTTCAAAATCATCTAATATAACAAGATTTACGTATTCATCTGTGCCATCTATCCAATCTTTTATATTAACATTAGTAATGTTTCCGACAACAATGCTTCCTACAACTTGAATATATCCAGTTGTAATAATAATTGAAGGTATATTCCGATAAATAAAAAGGTTTACATTTAGCCATCCTGTATTAAGGTATGCTCTATCTGGTTGTGTCGCAAGCCCAATGATAATATCTAAAGATTTCTCATTAAATGCAAATTTTACTTCATAATTCATTGGTGCAAACTCTGATAAATTCTGTCCAATAGAATATTGACATTCGCCTTTATTGCTATATTTAAAACTAATTTGAGATTTCATGAGATACATTTATTAAAAATTAGCTAATTCTCAAATCAATTCTACGTAAGTCGAATTGATTCAATTCCAATTGCAAAGATATTATTTTTTCAGGATAATCTCCTATAGTTGAATGATTTGTATATTTATATTTCAATATAGATTCATTTCCTATTTACTTCATTTTGAAAAATCTTTAATCTTGAGCTCTTATAGGGGAATCAGTACTTTCTAGTCTTTCCTTTACTACAAAAATCTAAATAGCTTATACTCAATATCCTGCGACACATATTACATGGGAAGCTTCGCATAAATTTCAGTTGTATTTATGGATGTATGTCCCATCATAATTAGCAGCACCTCTTTGGATATATCCTGCCGAGAGCCACCGTACAGGCGAATGTATGCCAGGCCGACATGTGTAGTTAAAAGAAAAGAACTGCCGAGAACCAAGCCTATATCTTTGAGGAATTGGTTGTACTTCTGATTGGAGGCTATAATTATTACGTTCTAATATCTTCCGTGTGATAGGCAGGATAGACATGACAAATTCATTCCCAGTCTTTATGCGATGTCTGTCAATATAGTCCTTTCCGTCAAAGGTAACAATGTACTGGTCGTAATCAAACGACTTGGTGTCACTGTAGGCCATGCCCGTAAATGTCTGAAACAGGAAAAATTAAGATACTTGTTCATCACAGCATCCGTACTTTCTTCTCGCATGCGGATTAACTTTTTCAGTTGTGTTTCTGTGAAATGAGGACGGTCGCTTTTCTCTCCTCGCTTGTCTTGAAAACGCTCGTAGGGATTTTCCTTGATAAGCCCAAGGCGGAACGCTTCGAAAACATACGACTTGAAACGCTTGTGATAGTTATGGAGGCTGTCTGACTTCTGACGATTGGCTTCCCTTTTGTCATGTAGGTCTGTTCTTCCCTGATGAAGAGGTCAAACTGATAAATATGTTGCAGGGTTACATCATCAAAGGTCTTGAACTTGCCGAACCGTTCAAGTGCCTTATAGGTGGTTAGATGCCCTTTCCGAGTGCCTTCACGAAGCGGGCGGTTGTTGATGCGCTCCCTCAGCCATGCCATGAAGTTACGGCGGTTGCCACCGTCCGCACTCAGGTAGGTTTTGAATTAGGCGATGGTCATATCGTCCTTGTTCACCTGCATGGCGATAAGGATATACTCAAACTCGGTTACTTTCTTCTGGATTTCCTCGTTGATGACAACGGCACGCGGATGGTTCACCACCAATCCATCCTCCCATTGGCTGAGAGTGGCACTATGTTCTGAATGGAAAAACGACAGATTCGGACAGTTTTTCCTATTAAAAATCTATAAAAATTCTCTGCAATCGCATGGAATTTCAGAAGGTTACTTTCATAGAGTTTCGCTTCAAAAAGGTCACCTGAAGGTCGCCGTATAAAAGAAAAAGCACCTACAAATCTTTGTAAGTGCTTGATTTTCTTCGTGGACCAGCCAGGGCTTGAACCTGGGACCTCCAGATTATGAGTCTGTTGCTCTAACCAACTGAGCTACAAGTCCGGTGCGTGCCCCTTGGGGGATAGCGGGGGCAAAAGTACGGCTTTTTTGTCACATATGCAAGGCTTGCGGGAGATTTTTCGGTCAGAACCGGTAGGTGCGGCGGGGATTCTTGGGGAACCAGCCTTTGCGGACGCGCTCTTCCTGCTCGAAGATTTCCTTGATGCTCCAGAAAGAGGAGAAGGAGAAGACGCCCAGCAGCGACGACCAGAACACGTGGCTCACGGCCACCGAAGCGGCCACGCCGGCCAGGCCCAGCAGCAGGAAGACCCACCAGCAGCGGGTGCCCCAGCGGTATTCGGCGTGGATGACTATGGGGTGGAAAAGTCCGATGATGAGAAAGGTGCAGATGCCGATGGCCAGGCCGGTCAGGTGGTATTCGTTCAGGAAGTTCATGGGGGTGTGCGTGGGTTGGACAGGAAAAGGGCGGAGGCTGCCGGCCGGGCGCGCCGGGCTGCGGGCCAATCGGCGCAGGCGGCAGAGGCGGCCTCCGGAGGCGCGGACGGGGGAGGGGAGTGCGTCGCGCGCCGGGCCCTTATTCGGGTTTGATGGGGATTTCTTTCTTGATGCTCTGCTCCAGCGATATCAGCGTCTCGGTGGAGATGACGCCGGGGATTTCCTGCATCTTGTTGTTGAGCAGTTCCATCAAGTGTTCGTTGTCGCGGGCGTAGACTTTGGTGAGCATGGTGTAGGGGCCGGTGGTGAAGTGGCATTCCACGATTTCGGGGATTTTCTCCAGTTCGGCCACGACGGACTTGTACATCGAGCCTTTTTCGAGCTTGATTCCTACGTAGGTACACGTGCGGTAGCCCAGTGATTTGGGGTTGACGTGGTAGCCCGAGCCTACGATGACGCCCAGGTCTATCAGGCGTTGCACGCGCTGATGGATGGCTGCGCGCGACACGCCGCATTCTGCGGCCACGTCCTTGAAGGGGATGCGTGCGTTCTGGGAGATGATTTCCAGAATCTGCCGGTCAAGACTGTCTATTTTCTCCATGGTGTTGTTTAGTAAAATGGAACGTTTATCAAATAGTAAGCAAATATAGGGCTTTATTTTAATTTATCTATGCTTTTCGGGGAAAAATTGAGGGGAAGGCACGAAAAAACGGGCAAGGCCGATGCTTTTGCTGCATTTGCCTTGCCCGGAGGGTCCGCCGGCGGGAGCCGGCGGACGGAGAGACGGGGGCTGTTATTTCTTGTCGATGCCCAGCAGTTCCACCTCGAAGACGAGGGCGGAGAAGGGCTTGATCTTGCCGCTCTGGCGCGAGCCGTAGGCCAGGTCGTAGGGGATGTAGAGTTCCCATTTGGAGCCGACGGGCATCATGGTGAGGGCTTCCGTCCAGCCCTTGATGACCTGGTTGGCGCGGAAGGTGGCGGGTTTCTTGCGCTTGTAGGAGCTGTCGAACTCGGTGCCGTCGATGAGGGTGCCCTTGTAGTTCACTTCCACGCGGCTGGTGTCGGCAGGCACGGGGCCGTTGCCTTTCTTGATGATTTTATACTGCAGTCCGCTGGCCGTGGTCTGCACGCCTTCCTTGGTCTTGTTTTCGGCCAGGAACTTCTCGCCTGCGGCCTTGTTGTCGGCAAACTGTACGGCCAGGGCTTTCTCGCGGGCGGCGTCCATCTCGGTGCGGCGGTAGTTGTCGGCGGCGGCCAGGGTCATGACGTCTTCACGTCCGAGCACGCCGGCCACGAAGCCTGCCAGCACGTTGTCGCGGTTGAGGCTCTGCACGCTGTCGTTGCCGAAGATCTGGCGGTTGTAGTTCTCCACCCACATGTTGGCCACGGTATAGCCGATTTGCATGCCCATGACGTAGGCGACGTCGGCCTGGCCTTTCTTCGAGGCGCCTTCGTTGAAGCCTTTCAGGAAGTCGGCTACGTGGGCCGAGTCGATGCCTTGCTGGGCCAGGAACTGGTCGAGGCCCTGCGTGCCGGCCATGCCGACGGCGTAGGACAGTGAGTCGATGCTGTTGTCGAAGTTTGCTTTGGGGCTCGGGGCCGAGCACGAGGCGAAGCCGGCGGCGATGGCCACGGCTGCCAGGAGGGATAACTTTTTCATGTTGCTTTACTTATGATTTTTAGTTGGTTCAATGTCTGTTTCCGGTTGGTTTATTTCAATACTTTCAGCAGTTCCACCTCGAAGACGAGGGTGCTGTGGGGCGGAATCATCTCGCCGGCCCCTTGCGCGCCGTAGCCCAGGTCGCTGGGGATGTAGAGCTTCCACTTGGCCCCTTCGGGCATCAGCTGCAGGGCTTCCACCCAGCCGGGGATGACCTGGCCCACGCCGAACGTGGCGGGCTGGCCGCGGCGTATGGAGCTGTCGAACAGGGTGCCGTCCACCAGGAAGCCTTCGTAGTGGCACTGCACGCGGTCGGCCAGCGTGGCGCGGGGGGCGTCGGGGTTGCCCGGTTTCAGCACTTCGTATTGCAGGCCGCTGGGCAGGGTGTGCACCTCGGGGCGCTTCCGGTTCTCTTCGAGCAGCTTCTTGCCTTTCTCGATGTTTTCGGCATTGGTCTTCTGCTCCAGTTCTTGAAAATACTTGTTCACGATGTCGCGGGCCTCGGCGTGGCTGATAGCGGTGGCGTTGCCCTGCAGCACGTCTTTCACGGCTTGGGCGAAGTCCTCCACCACCAGTCCGCGCGCACCCATGCTCCACAGGTTCTGGCCTATTCCCAGGCCGAGGGCGTAACTGAATTTGTCCATACTTTTGTTTTAAAAGGCCGGCCGGACACGTTTCGTTTTCAGCCGGTTGTCGTTTAGCAAGCGGCAAAAGTACGTCTTTTCCGCGAATACCGGCCCTTCGGGTCTTTTAAAAATTCTTATCGCGGGGCGAAAAAGCGTTTCCGGGCGGGGGTGGCAACGCCCGTTGGCGGGGATAGTAACGCCCGCCGGCTGGGACAGTAACGCCCGGTCGGTGGGACAGTAACGCCCGGTCGGTGGGACTATAAGGCCCGGTGGGGGCGGCGGAAATGCAAAGAAAGGCTAAAACCTGCGGCGGCGGGAGCGAAGGCAGGCGGGAAATGGCTACATTTGTGGGAGAATCTTTTCCGAACCCAAGTAGAGGAGGCAAACGTATGAAGAAAAAGAACTTAGTGGTGCTCACCGGCGCCGGCATGAGCGCCGAGAGCGGCATCAGCACCTTCCGCGACGCGGGCGGGCTGTGGGAGCAGTATCCCGTGGAACAGGTGGCCACGCCCGAGGGCTATGCGCGCAATCCCGAACTGGTCACCCGCTTCTACAACGAGCGGCGCAAGCAGCTGCTGGACGTGCAGCCCAACGACGGACACCGCGGCCTGGCGGCCCTGGAGCGGGATTTCGACGTGACCATCGTCACGCAAAACGTGGACAACCTGCACGAGCGCGCCGGCAGCACGCACGTCATCCACCTGCACGGCGAGCTGACCAAGGTCTGCTCCAGCCGCGACCCTTACGACCCGCGCTACATCAAGGAGCTGCGGCCCGAGGAGTACGAGGTGCATATGGGCGACTTGGCGGGCGACGGCAGCCAGCTGCGTCCGTTCATCGTGTGGTTTGGCGAGGCGGTGCCCCAGATTGAAGTGGCCATTGAATACGTGGAGAAGGCGGACATCTTCGTCATCATCGGCACGTCGATGAATGTTTATCCCGCCGCGGGGCTGCTGTATTACGTGCCCGCCGGGGCCGAGGTCTACCTTATCGACCCTAAACCCGTGGACACGCACTCCGACCGCCCGATACACGTCATCCGCAAGGGCGCCTCGGAGGGGGTGAAGGAACTGACGTCCTATCTTTTCAACGCCAGCCGCAGCACGAACCAGGCGTGATGCGCCACGGTGCTTGCCCAGCCGTAGTGGCGCACCATGATGCGGAAGCGTTCCTTTAGGGACGCCCGCCGGTTGGCCGTGGTCAGCCCTTCGTCCAGGTAGTCGATGAGCACCAGGTGCGTGTTGTGCAGCGTGCGGGCCTTCTTCATCACGCGGATGCACCAGTCGAAGTCGGCCGAGAAGCGATAGGACAGGTCGTAGGCGGGGGCGAGGTCGCGGCGGGCCAGGAAGGCTTGGTGGCACACCAGCATCCCTTGCCGGAAGCTGCGCCAGGTCAGCACCTCGGGCGCGGACAGGCGACGCTTGCGCACGAAATGCCCTTCGCTGTCCACCAGGTCTGTTTCGCCGTAGATGACGCCGGGCAGCTCGGCCTCGTGGGGCGGCAGCGTGTGCACCAGCTGCTGCAGCGTGTCGTCCTCGTGAAAGCTGTCGCCGGCGTTGAGAAAGCACACGTAGTCGCCCGTGGCCAAGGCCAGGCCTTTGTTCATCGCGTCATACAGGCCCTTGTCCGGCTCGCTCACCACGCGGGCGATGCGTTCGCGGTAGCGGCGGACGATGTCCATCGTCCCGTCGGTCGAAGCTCCGTCCACCAGGATGTATTCCACGTGGTGATACGTCTGCGAGATGACGCTCTGAATGGTGTCTTCCAGCACGGGGGCGGCGTTGTAGGTCACGGTGACGACGCTGATGAGCGGGGTGGGGCGGTTGCGAAGCATAGGGTGTTGTCGGGGCGTTGCCCCGCAGGGGTTAGAGTTTGTTATACAATTCGATGAACTGCCGGGCCACGGTGTCTTCCGAGTAGTGGGCGGCGGCCTTGCGGCAGGCCTGCTCGCACAGGCTGTCGTAGTCCGGGTCGGTCAGTATCCAGTAGATGCCGTTGGCAAAGTCTTCGGCCGAGCGGTAGGCGGCCACGTAGCCGTTGTGCAGGTGGTCTATCATCTCGGGGATGCCGCCCGTGTTGAAGCCCACGCAAGGCGTGCCGCAGGCCATGGCCTCCATGATGGTGTTGGGCAGGTTCTCCTCCAGCGAGGGGGTTACGAAGATGTCGACGGCGTTGTAGATGTCCACCAGGCGGCGGTCGTCGCGCACGAAGTCCAGGGGGTAGACCTCGAAGGGCAGCATGTCCCTCAGCTGTTCGGAGTATTTGCCGAAGGTCACCACGCCCAGCCTGTCCTTCAGCTCGGGGTGCGCCTGTGCCAGCAGGCGGCACGACTCGGCCAGGTAGTCGATGCCCTTGCGCTTGTCCGTTATCTTCACCGAGCCGAACAGCAGCAGCCGTTTGTCGGCCGGCAGGCGGCAGTTTCGCCGCGCCTCGGCCTTGTCGTGCGGGCGGAAGCGGTTGGTGTTGATGGGGTTGGGGATGACCGTCACCGGATGTCCGGCCAAAAGCGTGCTGTGCCGCGCTTGTTCGGCCAGCCAGTGGCTCGGGGTCACGAAGTGCAGGGGGTGGTGCGCGTAGATGTCGCGCTTGCGCCGGAAGATGCGGCAGGCCAGGTCGTGCTCCTTGCGTCCGTGGTCGATGAAGGGGCAGTGTCCGCATTCGGTGCGGTAGCGTTGGCAGTCGCGCGCGTGGTGGCAGATGCCTGTGCAGGGCCACATGTCGTGCATGGTCCAGACGACGGGCTTGCCCGACTCCAGTATTTTTTGCAGCCCGCGCAGCGACAGCATGCCTTGGTTCACCCAGTGCAGGTGGATGACGTCGGCCTGCCTGAACTCGGGCAGCGAGGTGATGTCCGTCCCCGTGTTGGCTATGTCTACGGCGAAGAGGTTCTTCCGGCTGAAGCGGTTGGCTGTCCAGATGACGATGCGCTCCCACACGAATTTCCATACCAGCAGCCAGTCGCGGCGCAGGGGGACGACGGTAATCTGGTCGGTCTGCTTGTCGCGCACCAGCAGCTTGGCCTTGATGCCGTGGTTCTTCAGGGCCTCCAGCAGGCGGCTGGCGGCTATGGCGGCGCCGCCCATGCGTTCGGACGTATTGATCAGCAGTACTCTCATAAGGATGCGGTGTGCCAATGTCTTGGCAGGGTTTGTCTTTCTGCCTGCAAAAGTACGTTATTTCCTGCAAACGCGCGCCACGGAGGCCCCGGTTTCTTCGGCCGGAGGGCGGATTTTCCGGATTGGGGGCGGCAGGGCCGCCGGCTCAGTCCAGCAGCACCGCCGTGCCGGCCGCGGTGACCATCAGCATCGAGCCGTTCACGGTCTCGTAGTCCAGATCCACGCCGATGACGGCGTTGGCCCCCATCAGCCGCGCCTGTTCCTCCATCTCGCGCAGGGCCGTCTCCTTGGCCTGGCGCAGCACTTCTTCGTACGAGCCGCTGCGTCCGCCCACGATGTCGCGTATGCCGGCAAAGAAGTCGCGGAAGATATTGGCGCCGATGATGGTCTCGCCCGATACGATGCCGAAGTAACGCGCGACGCGGCGGCCTTCGACGGTGTTTGTCGTAGTTGTCAACATAGTCTTTCCAAGTGTTTAAAAGTTCGTTTTCTCCCTATTAGTCGTCCGCCGGGAGGCAAAGGTTGCACGCCGCGTGCTAAAGTATGTGAAACGGAGCGGGTGTGCCTTTCGACGCGCCTTCCTTCCGGAGGCTTTATTTCATGAAGACGAAGTACACCGCCAGGATGAGGCAAAGGAAGGCGGCCAGGTGGTTCCAGTGCAGCGCCTCGCCCTTGAAGAACAGGGTGGTGAAGACGGTGAAGATGATGAGCGTGACCACCTCCTGGATGACCTTGAGCTGCATGAGCGAGAAGGGGCCGCCGTTGCCCGCGAAGCCGATGCGGTTGGCCGGAATCTGGCAGGAGTACTCGAAGAAGGCGATGCTCCACGAAAAGAGGATGACGCCGATAAGCGGCCAGTGGGTGGTGATTTTCATTTCCTGCAGCTTCAGGTGCCCGTACCAGGCGAAGGTCATGAAGATGTTGGAGACGATGAGCAGAAGAATGGTGTACAGTCCTTTCATATCTAAATCGTTTTTGATGAATCGCGTCCGTATCCCGCTTGTAATCAGCGCTTAGTGGCGTTATAGTCCCAGCGTGCGGGAAGTATAGTCCCCGGTGGCTGGCGTGATAGTCCCGGCGCGCGGGCAGTATAGTTCCCGCGCGCCGGGGGCCCAGGCGGGCAAAACGGGGGCAAAGGTACGGAATTTATTCTTTCCGCTGTCCGTCCCGGGGGATTTAATGCGGGGCAGGGGGCGGGCTCAACGGCCCGAAGGGGAAGGCTTTGGGCGGAATTGCACTCATTGGGAGCAGAAACCGCCCGTTTTTTGCTCCCAATGAGTGCAATTTTTCCCTGTCTTGTCGTTGTCGTGCTCCTTTGGCAGTTCGGGTTCAATTACTGACGGCGCGGGGAGGACGAAACGGCGGACGCGGGGCTAATCGGCATCGTAATCCATGCGTATGCTCTTTCCCTCGCCTTCCAGCGTGAGGGTGCAGCGGCCTTGCCGGTCCAGCAGGCGAATCAGGCGGCAAAAGTCGTCGTCCAGCGGCTGCCCGTCCGCTTCCGTCACCCGCATGCCCGGCCTTACCCCTTGCGCATAGGCGTGGGAGCGGGGCCATACCAGGCCGACAAAGAGGCGGCCGTCGGCATATTGCACCTGGAAGTCGCGCACGGGCTTGACAGGCACGGGGCCTTGTTCGTAGGGAATGAAGTAGAACTTCTCTTTCCCGTAGTCCAGGATGATTTGGCCGTATCGGGACAGCGGGGCGCCAATGCTCGATATAGGCGCCTGCCCTCCGGCCACCGACGACACGCCCGTGAACGCCGTATTCCCCAATCGCCATTGCGGGAACTCCACCCGCCACAAAGAGTCTTGCGGCGCGGCGCCGCCCAAGGCGACGGCATGGCTGCCGGTGGCGGCATCGGCCACCCTTCCTCCCCACAGGGACGGGGCGAAGCGGGTCATGCCGGTGTCGAGGATGAAGCGGTGCTCCTGCCCGCCTATCTGCACGGGGATGACGAGCAAACCGTGGGCCAGGCGGAGGGGAATGGTGTCGGGCAAGTTGGCTGCATGGGAAGTGATGCCTGCCAAGCAGCATAATAATAGGGACAATAGGAATCTCATAATTCTTTCTATTTACAATCAGAACATCTTCCTCACCCGTTCAATTCCCGCCACGAGCGCGTCCACTTCTTCCCGCGTGTTGTACAGCCCGAACGAGGCGCGCACCGTCCCCTCGATGCCGAGGCGCGTCATCAGCGGCTGGGCGCAGTGATGGCCCGTGCGCACGGCGATGCCCAGGCGGTCCAGTAGCGTGCCCAGGTCGAAGTGGTGGATGTTTCCCACAAGGAAGGAGATGACTCCGCCCCGCTCCTTGGCCCGACCGAAGATGCGCATGCCGGGGATTTCGCCGAGGCGTTGCAAGGCATATTGGGTCAGTTCGTGCTCGTAGGCGGCGATGTTGTCCATGCCGAGGGCGGACACGTAGTCCAGTGCGCGGGCCAGGCCCGTGGTGCCGATGTAGTCCGGCGTGCCGGCCTCGAACTTGAAGGGCAGTTCGTTGAACGTGGTCCGCTCGAACGACACGTGCTGTATCATCTCGCCGCCGCCCTGATAGGGGGGCAACTTGTCCAGCCAGTCCTCCTTGCCGTAGAGCACGCCCACGCCGGTAGGGCCGTAGACCTTGTGGCCGGAGAAGACGTAAAAGTCGGCATCCAGCGCCTGCACGTCGACGGGCATGTGGGGGATGCTCTGCGCGCCGTCCACCAGCACGGGGATGCCGTGGGCGTGGGCGGTGCGTATCATCTCGCGGACGGGATTGACCGTGCCCAGCACGTTGCTGACGTGGGCGATGCTGACCAGTTTGGTCTTCGGCGAGAAAAGCCGTTCGTATTCATCCTGCAACAGGTTGCCTTGGTCGTCCATGGGGATGACGCGGAGGACAATGCCGCGCTGCATGGCTTGCAGTTGCCAGGGGACGATGTTGCTGTGGTGCTCCATGGTGGAGACGATGACCTCATCCCCCGCCTGCATCTGCGAAGGGCAGAAGGTGGCGGCCAGGAGGTTGATGCTCTCCGTAGTGCCGCGGGTGAAGACTATCTCTGTGGTGGAGCGGGCGTTGATGAAGCGGCGCACCGTCTCGCGGCTGGCCTCGTGCAGCTCCGTGGCCTGCTGGGAGAGGAAGTGCACGCCGCGGTGCACGTTGGCATTGGTGTTGTAGTATTCGTTGGTGATGGCCTCTACCACGCAGCGGGGCTTCTGCGTGGTGGCGCCGTTATCCAGGTAGACCAGGGGCTTGCCGTAGACGGTGCGGCCCAGGATGGGGAAGTCGGCGCGTATTGGGTTGATGTCGTACATAAGTCTTTCTTTTATAAATGTCTGCGCAAAGATACGTGCTTTTGGGCAATAATGACGGGTTCTTATCCGGCTTTTTCATCCACCTCACAGCGCACGCCTGATATGTTGTGCAACAGCTTGGCGAAAAAAGAGATTGATTGGCTTGCCTGTCTGTGGACTTATCCTTATATTTCAGGCGGTTCTTGTGGCTTTCCCGTGTGTAAACCCACCATCAGACAATCCGATGGGTATTCTGACACCTTGATTTACCCATACGACCCCAACCGGGGCGGTATAAATACTTTCTCTTTATTGCAAACACTCGTTAAAAACTGTAACTGATGAAGACCATTTTTACCTTTCTGTTTCTGTCGCTGTGTTGCACCGGCATCCGCCTGACGGCACAGAACTATTATTCCGAGACCAAGACGTTCCATGAGGACGGATACACTTACCAGTGTGATGTGGACGAGGCATCTATGGTCAGCCTCTACAACGCTTCGTGTACGTATTATAAAACGGAGCAGATAGATTTGAGCACCGGAAAGAGGTATGAATACATTCCAGGCAAACCGCCTCTTGCCCGAGAGGCACGTACCAAGCCGCAATGTTTCGCCATCGTCAACCAGGCTTTCCCCCCGGAGATCAAGGCCCGAATTGACGGAAGGGAATTGACCATCGTGTTATATATTGAATCTGCTACAGGGAAAATAGTAGACGTGGTATTTAATTTCTTAACAGGGAGATTAGCGGAGATATATGCTCAAGTTCCCGTTTCTGTGTACCGGGAAATAGAAGTGGAATTGAAAAAGAGCGTCCGGTTCACGCCGTCTGCCATAGGTAAAAACCTGAGCTATATATTCATGTTCTGGAAACAAGACCCTAATGTTACCATTCAAAATGCTCCGTTGAAACCTCTTGAGCCGGTAGAACCGGACTTGCCTGACGATGAATCGCCAAGAGATGACGGGGGCCCCATTGTTGTTGAATGAAGTAGACGGGGGAAGAAGAAGCCCACATGAGTGCTACCGTGCCAGGAAATCGTAGAACGGCGTATACAGCAGGTCGTTTACCTCCAGATACAAGCACCCGTTGGCAAAGTCGTAGGTCTGGTTGAAACGGTGCAGCAAGTTGTTGCCCCAGATGGCATCTACATACTGACCAGCCAGCACACCGCTCTGCAACGTGGAGAAGGCACCGGGTATGCGAGGCAGGGACAGGCTGCCGAACGACACGGTATCCAGATACACATTCTCCAGCCGTCCGCCGGTGGTGGCTGTTCCAGTCACGCTTGAGATGGCAAACGGTTGCTGCGTGCCCAGCAGGTGATGACGTTCCACAAAGGCCGTGCAGAGGTCGAGCACGCGGTCGGAACCCGTGTCTACCTCGGCGCGCAACTCATACGCACGACCGTTCACCTTCACCTGCAAAGGCACCACGGGGATGCCCAAGTTGCGGTCTGCCTCCATCGGCAGGCGCAATGTTTCGGGGGACGGCTGGTAGGTGTCGGGACGATAGAGCACGAGGCACTTTTCTTTATAGTCGATGCGTACCGTGAAACGCCTGAGCCAGGACAGTCCCAGCACGCCATCCCAGGCTTCGGGTGGATAGGGGATGGCCAGCAGTGAGAGGCTGTCGACCTCGGTGTGCCCCAGGCGGACGCTCATCACCGGCGGGGTGTAGGGATAGGCTTCTGTGGAGTTGGCACTGTTGTTCTGTGCCGTCAGGGTGAAGCAGGCAGACAGGGCGTCCATTACGGGCGACTGGCTGTTTATCACCACATCCGTCGCTCCCGTGTCCACCAAGAAGCGGCACACTGTGTCCATTCCTTCCACATATCCCTGCACATATATGCGTCGGTCTGCTCCCATCACGAAGGGAATGGTGTCAATGGGTTGTGCCGGTTGCGTCTGGGCATGGCTACTGATGAGGGTCAGCATCGAAATCAAGAGAATGAGTCTGTACATCTTGTTAATCGGTTAGAGGGATAGAAGCCCGCATCGTTCAGCACTCTTGGGGGGGCTTCTTACCCCAAGGGCTGGCAAAGGTAAGCAATATTGGGCAAAACAGATAATTTTGCCGAAAAAAAAACGGGAAGTTCCTGAAAGGAATCGGTCTGTCCGGTGTCTAAGACAGTAGAAACACTTAAACGAGTATGTGATGGACAACAAAGAACAAGCATTTACTGCGATGGTCGGCAAGTACAAGAAGACCATTTACACCGTCTGTTACTTCTTCTCCAAAGACGAGGACGAGGTACAAGACTACTTCCAAGAGATACTGATAAACCTTTGGAAGGGATTTCAGGATTTTCGGGGCGAGAGCAGCCTGAAGACGTGGATATGGAGGGTCAGCCTGAATACTTGCACCAACCAGGAACGGAAGAAGAAACGTAGTGTACAGACGGTGCCTCTTTCGGTCGATATCGACTTGTACAACGATACCGACGCCCACAGTAAACAGATTCAACAGTTGTACGACCGCATCAGCCGACTGGATGTCTTCGACCGCGCCATCATTCTCCTTTGGCTGGAGAACATGAGCTATCAGGACATAGCCAACGTGGTCGGCATATCGCTGTCTGCCGTCACTACCCGTCTGTTCCGCATCAAGGAGCAGTTGAAAGCCATGTCTAACGATTAAAACCTTGAATGATTATGACACAAGAAATGAACTTCGTAGAATTACAGGAACTGAAAGAACAATTTGCCTTGCTCAGCCGGAAGCTGGACAGGCAGGCTCTCATTAACGACAATATGCTGAAAGAGACCATGACCCGGAATGTCTCCGTCATCGAGCGTGAATACAAATCCCGTTTCCAAGTCGCCTTGATTGCGGCGCCTGTTCTGACAGTTGTCTTCCTTGTCATGGAGCTGCATTGGGGTTTTATCCTGCTGATGGATGCGGTGGCCCTGGCCGAGTTGCTGCTGGACAGGCGGTGCTACCGAGCCTTGGCACCGCAAAGCCTGATGTCGCTCAATATGACCGATGCTGCCGAAAGAGCCATTCGCTACCGGAAACTGCGGTCGCTGGCGCACCGGGTCATGCTGATACCCGACATTGTCCTGGCCGTGTGGACGGTGCTGATAGCCTGCCATTATAGCTGGAACGTGCCTATCCTTGTGCTTTGCCTGGTCATGTTTGTTGTAGCTGTCGAGATATCCATCTATCGGGAGAAGAAGGTGAATAAGCACCTGGACAGCCTGCTGAAGCACATCGAGGAATTGAAAATGTAGGCGCGGAAAGCCGGTGATAATACCAGAGGAAAGTTCCGGGCGTAAGCAGCGGTATCTCCAGGCATGTTTGGACATACCGCTGCCTTGAAAGATACACGCTTTCTCCCAACAAACATCCGGCATAACGGGAAAACTTGTAATTTTGCAGGGTCATACGATGCTACGATGCAATTATGTCAATGGGAGATACTTTATATGAATATTCACTGGGCATCGCCTTGGTGCTGATGCTGTTCTTCGCCGCCTATTTTCTGGCGGCAAAGGCACCGGAAAGGCCCATCTACGCCAATTATTTGCGTTCGCGCCGCCTCATGGGCGTGGCCTTGTTGCTGCTGTCCGCCAATTACTCGGTCCACCTGTTTTGTAACCTGCGGTTCCTCTCTCCGGATGCGGCCATCCTGATGAACCTGTCTACCTATTTCCTGTGCTATTGGCTGTTCAGTTCGGCGCTCACCACCTTGCTCGACCGTTTCTACTTGACCCGGCGGCGCTTCGGGCGGCACCTGTTGTATTGGCTCGTGTTCACAGCCCTTTCCGGCATCATCCTTACGGTCGTGCCCAAGGGGACAGCACAGCACGTCGGGTTGCTCCTCATGGCTTTGTGGCTGCTTGCCTACGGTGTCTACCTGTCCCGCAGGCTCATCCTGACCTACCGCCGGGCAGTCCGTCTGTTCGACGATACCCACTCCGAACACATTGCCGCCTATATCCGGTGGATGTCCGTCTTCACCTGGTGGGCGGTCATCTACGGAGTCAGTTGCGGGCTGCTGACTTTCCTGCCGGACCGCTATGTGTTCCTGTGGATACTCTCCTCCATTCCGTTCTATATCTATTTGTATTGGTCGTACATGAACTATCTGCTGTTCTACGAACAAGTGGAGAGCATCCTGGAGAAGGAAGCCCCGGTGGAGGGGCCGGAAGAAGTCTGCCCGCCGGTGGAAGAAGTACCCGGCGATACCCCCGCCTATCACGCCAACATCGAGAAGCAACTAATCGTCTGGATAGATACAAACGCCTATACCCGTCCGGGACTGACCATCGAGGAACTGGCCGCTGCCCTTGGCACCAACCGCACCTACCTGTCCGCCTACATCAAGGCTACCTATCATGTCGCCTTCCGCGAATGGGTGGCAGGACTTCGCATCGAGTATGCCAAACGAATGCTGATGCAACATCCCGAAATGACCGTATCGGCCATCGCCGAGGCATCGGGTTTCCTGTCGCTGAGCTACTTTACCCGAATCTTTACAGAGAAGGAAGCCTGCTCCCCCGCCCGGTGGAGGAAACTGGGCACTCCCAAGGGCTGATACCTTTTTGCTCTATCCACAAAATTTGCTCTAACAGCAAATCCTCTTTTGTGCTAACAACAAGTTTTTGCTGTTAGCGCAAAAGTTTCCATATTCCCCTGCGTCCAGTGTAGGGGCGTGCTTCTTTTGTGCTTACTTTATATGACTAAGTTTTGATTATTATTCAAAAAAGCATATAAATATGAGCAAAAGAACCTATTTTCACGTCCTGTTCCTGTGGCTGACAGCGGCGGTTTCTCCCGTCTTTGCCGGGCAGAAAGCGGACACCACCTACACCTTCCGCTTCGTGCCGCAGAAGGATATGTTCTATGTGCCGTTGGGTGGCAATGACATGGAACTTGTCCGTCTGTTGGAGTGCATAGAAAGCAACAAAACAGACATACTTGGCGGCAAGCTGCCGCTACTGGTGGACGGCTACTGCAACTCCCTTGACAGCGAAAGGGAAAACCTGCGCATCGCCGCCATCCGCGCCAACCGTGTAAAGTCGGAACTTATCGTGCGCGGCGGAATCAAAGAAGAATGCTTCATCACCAAGAACCATGCCGCCGACGGTGATTTCGTCATCGTCCGTCTGACTGTTCCTGTCCCGAAAGCATCTTCCGCTGAAACGGACGACCGAAGTAAGGCCGAAGAAGAACGCCTTGCCGCTGAACGTGCCGAGCAGGAGCGTCTGGCAACAGAGCGGCGCAAAGCGGAAGAAACCCGACTTGCCGCTGAAAAGGCAGAAGCCGAGAAAGAGGCTCAACAAAACACACTTACCGACACTCCGTCGGAAACCAAAACCCCAACCGATTATCATCTCTCCCTCCGTGCCAACCAGCTGCGCTGGGCTACCCTGACACCCGATTTAGGGCTTGAATGGCGCATCTGCCCGTCATGGGGAATCCTCGTGAACGGCTCGTGGACTTCTTGGAGCTGGAGCGACAAAGACCGCCGCTATGCACTCTGGGAAGTGGCTCCGGAAGTGCGTTACTATATGGGCAAGGAGAAGCGCGGCTATCTCGGCGCGATGTTCAAGGCAGGCGAGTTCAACTACAAGTTCTCCGGCACGGGCAAACAGGGCGACCTGATAGGTGGCGGCATTACGGGCGGTTATCTGTTGCGGCTGAACGATGCCCTGTCGCTCGACTTCTCGCTGGCTCTCGGCTACCTGAATGCAGACTATGAGAAATATGAGGTTATCGACGGTGTGCGTGTGCGCCGTGGAAATGATACAAAAAATTGGTGGGGTCCGGTAAACGCGGGTGTCACCCTTGTCTGGACGCTATTCTAAGAAAGGAGATTAACGTATGAAAGCAAAACGAACTATAATAATAGGTATGGCAGCCCTGCTGCTGTCTTCCTGCGTAAAGGATGAACTTTACAACACTCCGCACCCTGACAAGGGGGCTGTTACCATCAGTCTGACGGGACTGTCGGCAGACGACAACTATGTACTCGACATGGGCGGAAAGACTGCCGACATCACCGGTTCGCCGTTTGTCTATCCCGACCTGCTCCTGCCGGGGGCGCACAGCCTCGTGCTCTATAACCGTGCCGAGGGCTTCACCTTCGACGGACGGATGGCGTATGTCAACACACGGGACGACAAGACCCGTGCGGACGGTGCGCCCATTATCCCCCTGCCGGGCTATCTGAGAACCAGTAGCCAGGAGATTACGGTTGTGGCAGACGATACGCTGCGCATTACTCCTTCACCGCAGCAGCGGGTGCGCAACCTGCATATAGAGTTCACCGTGACACAAGGACGTCCCGAACTGATACAGACCGTGACAGGCACACTTAGCGGCATTGCCGGAGCCTTCGACATGGAAGCGGGACAGACTACGGGCGAACCTGCCTCTACCCTTGTGACCTTCACCCGCGACGGCGATAAGCTCACCGCCGATGCCCGGCTCTTGGGTACGATGGGAGCTGTGCAGACCTTGGTACTCAACATTGCCTTCGTGGACGACGGACGTACCCAGCGGACGGAAGTCGATTTGACAGAAGCCCTTGCGGAGTTCAACGGCGACATGAACACCGCCTACCGTGTGACCGGTACACTGGAAACGCCTGTCGGCATGGAGGAAGCCACTGCTGAAATCACCGGATGGGAAACGGTGGACGGAGACGACGTAAACGCAGAAATGTAGTTAAATTAAAAATTAAGTGATATGAAGACAAGATTATTCGCCTTGGCAGCCTTGGGCATCGCGCTCACTGCCTGCACCAACGACAACGAAGTGATGAACAACGGCCCCGTAGCCGCAGTGATTAACGCCGAAATATCCGATGCCGTAGCCACTCGTGCCAGCGGCACCACTTGGGCGGACAAGGACGAGATAGGTATCTCCGAAAACCGCTTCGGCTACGCCAACGTCCCTTACCGGATGACAAACGGAAAGTTTGAACCGGCGGGGAGCGTCATCTTCTTCGAGGATGATGCCCCGACCACCTTCTCTGCCTATTATCCATACAGTAAGGAAGGCGGCATACTGACTGCCACCACCGATACGGACAACCAGACTCCCGCCATCGACTTCCTCTATGCCACCGGAGCCACAGCCAGTACGCACAATCCTGAGGTGAACTTCACCGACGACACCAAGGCAGGCGGAAAGGACTGTTCTTTCCACCACTGCATGAGCCAGATTACCCTCACCTTCGTGGCTGGCAGCGGCGTGGACTTCTCCACCATCCAGCCTGAAAGCTACACGCTATCCGAACTGGTGCTGACGGGCAGCTTCGACACCACTACCGGCATAGCCAAGACAGATGATGGTGCACAGGCAACCAATCTTGATATGCCGATAGGCAGCCTGCTTACCTCGTCGGTCATCCTCTTTCCGCAGACCAAGGCAAACATCGGCTTGACCGTGGTGTTCAACGGCTATGACTACAACGCCACGCTCACCGTTCCCGACGGCGAACTGAAAGCCGGCAACAACTATACCTACACTGTCACCGTCCGCAACCAAGACTTGAGCATCGGCTCTGCCGAGATTACCGACTGGAATCCGGTAAGCGGCGGCGATGTGAACGCGGAACTCTAAGCGTCAGCCCTAACAGGTTATAAAACAAGAGCGTTCTTTGAAAGATTGTGTGGGGAGAAAGACGGATTCTCAGGGAAAAGTATTACCTTTGCGTTGTAAATCAATAGAGAAAGGAGGCAGATTATGGCAAGAGCAATCAGAGAAACCCCCGTGCTTTACGGGAAAGACGCTTTGCGTTTCGAAAAAGAGATTCGTGAGGCCAAGCCTTTAAGCAAGGAAAGACGAGAGGAAATGCGTAGGCAGTATGAATCATTCATGAGTAAGGTAAATATTAAAATCGAGAAAAAGCCATGGATTTGATACAACTGACCGACGATTATGAATTAAAGCCATTCGACTGCGGCGATGCCGACTTGAATGGCTTTTTGTTGAACGATGCCAAGAAGTTTCTGAAGAAAAAACTGGCACGTACATTTCTGCTGATAGACGATGAAAAGATTGCCGCCTATTTTTGCTTGTTCAATGACAAGATATCCAGACAGGATGTGGCAAACAATTCGTGGCGTAAAGTCAAGAAGTTGTTTCCGCATGAAAAGCATTTCAGTAGCTATCCTGCCATCAAGATTGGACGTTTTGCCGTATCGTTGGCCTACCGTCATTCAGGGATAGGCAGCGAATTGATGACCACGTTGAAATTTATACTGGAGGCAGAGACCACTTATTCCATATTCCGTTTTTTGACAGTAGATGCTTATCTGTCTGCCATTCCGTTCTACGAGAAAAACGACTTTACTCTTTTGCAGCCAGATGATGAAGACAAGCACACCCGTCTGATGTATTTTGACATGACCCGTCTATAACCTCCTCCCCCCCCAATCTCTCAAAGTCACGCTCATAAACCGGAACCAATATTTATGAGCGATATGAAACATACCTTATTATTACTCTGTGCGGCGGCACTGGCAGTGACCGCTTGCACCCAAGATGAACTGAGCAACGGCGCTTTGCCCGAAGGCGAATACCCGCTGATTATCAACGCCACCGGCCTGCAAGCCGTGGCAACCCCGGCATCCACCCGTGCCACCGTGGACGGCAACTGGGACGGAGTCACTTCCGTAGCCCTCAGCGTGGGCGGCACAGTGAAGGAGTACAGCGTGACAACCACTGACGCCGAGAAGAAGACCGCCACGCTCTCACGCAACTCCGACCCGTTCTGGTGGACGAGCCGCAACCCGATTACCGTCAGCGCATGGTGGCCCTACGACACGGCCATGCCCGATGTGGTAGTGAAATCCGACCAACGCAAGCAAGCCGACTTTGCTGCCAGCGACTTCATTTCCGCCGAAGCCCAGACCGTGCAGTTCGACAACCCGGCTTTGGAGTTCAGCCACCGCACGGCGCGTATAACGGTTCATCTTGAAGAGGGAAACGGCATCACGAGCGTGACGGGAGCCGATGTCTATGTGACCGGCCTCTCCACGGACGGCGGCAATCCGGCATCCATCAGCACCTACGCATCGGGCAACGACACCTACGAGGCACTTGCCGCACCGCAGACCGTGAAGGCAAACACACCTTTCATTGAAGTGGACTTGAACGGCAGCACCTTCTATTTCCGTCCGCGGAGCGACGTGGTGCTGACAGCCAATAGCCGCTACACCTACACCGTCCGTGTCACCGCCAAGGGGCTGGAACTGACAGGCTGCACCATCACCGGCTGGACCGAGGGCGGCGGCGAGAGCGGCACGGCAGAGGATTTGGGTTTCACCTACAATGCGAACACCCGTACCTATCGTGTGTACAACGAGGACGGTCTGCTGGCATGGAACGAGGCTGTGCAAAGCGACCTCTCGCTGAACTGCACCTTAACCGAAGACATCAATATGGTGGGCAAGGAGTGGACACCAATAGGTAATAGCTTTCAAACATACAACGGCACTTTTGACGGACAGGGGTACAGCATCACGGGATTAAATGCTCCCTCGCTTTTTGGAGGAACAGGAGAAAGTGCAACGGTAAAGAATCTGCAACTCGTGGATGTGGAATTATACGAATCAGGCGGAGGTACAGCCGGTATAGTGGTTAATAATTATGGTCAAGTCATTGCCTGCTCCGTAACGGGGAAGATTGACGCTTCCTATGCTGTCAGTGGTATAGCCTACGCAAATCAAGGCAGCATCACCGCCTGCTGGTTCGACGGAACATTAAAAGAGAATGCAAGTGGAGGTATAGTAAATTATAATTTTAGCATTGGTTCTATAACAGCTTGCTATTGGCGTGCTAATACAGACAAAGGAGTATACAATAATAATGAAGGAGGAACGGTAGATGCCACGAAGGTGAATGACGGCGAATCGTGGCAGACCGCTGTTGATGGCATGAATAAAGCCCTTACTGACAACGACTATAAATGGGAACTCAGTGCGGACGGTCTGCCCGAACTGAAAAAGAAATAAAAACAGGACAATATGAAACGATATACCCTATATACATTCTCGGCACTCGCCCTGCTCCTTGCGGCCGCAGCCTGCACGCAGGACGACGCGGGAACATTGCCCGACGGCACGCAGCCTCTGACGCTGACCGCCGCCATAGAGGGCAGCGCCGACACCCGCGCCACCGTGGACAACCGGTGGAACG
>CASENE010000009.1 GCA_949289265.1 uncultured Bacteroides sp. | reverse complement strand
TTTTCAGCCGTCCGCCTGTAGTGGCGAAGCCCTTCTGCATCAAAGTTAAGGCCAAGGTTTGATCGTTGAGACCGTATTGGGAGAGGCGGTCGTTGTCCAGGTAGACGGATATCTGCTCGTGCTGCATCCCGCTCACCGACATGCGGCCCACGCTGGGGATGCGGCACAGGCGGGCTTGGAGGAGGTCCATGTAGTCGTCCAACTCACGGTAGGTCTTGTCCTCGCTCTCCAAGGTGATGAGCAGGGCGGAGGTGTCGCCGAAGTCGTCCATCACCTGCACGGCCAATACGTTCTGCGGCAGCTGCGCCTTGAACTGGGACACGCCGTGCTTGAACTTGCTCCAGAAGGCATCCTTGTCCCGGAGGTCGTCGTTCAGCTGCACCTGGATGTAGACGATGCCGTCGCGGCTCTGCGAGAAGGTCTTCTCCTTCTTGACTTCCTTATAGGTGAAGATGTACTCCTCCAAGGGCTTGGCGACTTGCTCCACCATCTCCGTTGCCGTGTTGCCCGGTGCCACGGCCACCACAATGCCCTGGCGGACGGTGAAGTCGGGAAACTCGTTCTTGCGCATCTGGGGCAGGCTGTAGATACCAAAGGCCACGAGGCAGGCGACGCACAGGATGACAATCTGCCGGTAGTGCATGGCCGTCTCCACGAAGTTGCGCTTCCGTTTCATAAGGCCACCTCCGTTCCTTCGCAAACCTTCTGACTGCCCTTGGCGATAACCGTGTCACCGGGCTTCAGGCCGGAGAGCACCTCCATGCCCTCGGCGGTATAGCTGCCCGGGGTGATGAAGCACTTGTGCGCCCGGCCGTGCACCACGCTCCAGACAAACGTGCGGTTCCTTTCGTCTATCTGCACGAGGTGGGCGGGGACAACGCAACGGCTCTCTTCCGCCTGCGCCGCCAAAGAGACTTCCGCCACCATGCCGGGCATCAACGCCCCGGGCTTGCCTTCCACTTGTATCTTCACTTCATAAGAACGGGAGAGCGGATGGGCCGCAATGCCCTTCTCCACCACCCGGCCCGCAAACGTCTGCCCGTCCAAGGCTGGCACGGACATCCGCGCCTCCTGGCCGACGGCGATGCCGGCAATCTCCGCCTCGGGCACGGCTATCCGCACCTTCAACGCCGAGGTAGCGGCCAGCCGAGCCACGGGCGCACCGGGCAGGACGTTCTGCCCCACCTCCACGCTCTTCTCAGAGATGACACCGGCATACGGGGCATGGAGCTTGGCGTCACCCAAGGACTTGGCGGCCAGTTGCTCCAAGGAACGGGCTTGCTCCACCCGGCTCTGCACCTCCACCCACTTGATGTCGGCCAGACTCCCCTTGTCGTGCAGCGTCTTCATGCGGCGCCAGGCATCTTCGGCCTGCTCCAGAGAGGCGCGGGCGGCGTTGTAGCTGCTTTGCAGGGAGGTGGGGTCGAGGGTGGCTATCAGTTGCCCGGCACGGACGTGCTGGCCCAGGCGGACGTGCACCGCCTGCACCGTGCCTGCCGTGGCAAAGCTGAGGGGTGTTCCGCTTCCTTCCTCCACTGTCCCGGAATACCGGTGCGTACCGCCCGGCGTTTCGTTGCCTACCACCCAGGCCTCCACCTTCACCGGGGCAACCGTCTCTTGCCGCCCCTCTTCGTCTTGGCATCCGCCCAGGGGGAGGAGCGTCCCCAGGCACAGGATGGTTACATACTTCATCTTCTTCATACTCGTTTCAATGTTTGGATTTTGGGTGCAAAGCAAGGCGATTTCCGGCAACGGTGGCCTATGCACGCTTCCACAGAAGTGTTCCGATTTCATACCATACAGGCGAATAGGGCGTACAGAACACTATCCTGCCCCCTTGGATGAACGGCGTATCGCCCCTATGCGCTTACTTTGCAGGCGGAATCCCGTTTCATAATAGATAAGGTATATATATGGAGAACTTACACAACCTGCGCAAAGCGAACCTGAAGGATGAGGAAGTACAGAAGAGAGTGACGTACAACGACGGAGACCTGGCCCTCATCCGGCACATCCACGACATCAACACCCTCCTGCCCTGCCAGCTGGAGGTCTTTGTCATCGTCCTCGTACTGGAAGGCAAGGCATCGGTCTGCATCAACGGCAACCGCTACGAAGCACATCCCAACGACCTCTACATCGGCACGCCCAACAACATCGTGGAGAACAGCCTGACCAGCCTGGACTTCCAGAGCCTCTGCATCTGCGTCTCCATCGAGTACATCCGCCGCATCCTGCCGCTGGCGGACAACTCGTGGGACCTCAAGCTGCTCTTCGAGGAGAACCCGCTCTGCTCCCTGCAGCCCGAGGAGGCGCGGACGTTCTGCCAGTACTACGACTTGCTTTGCGCCAAATCGCAACAACCCTCGCCCACGCAGAAGAAGGTGATGGACGCGCTGATGCTGGCCTCCTTCTACGACATGCAGGGAGCGCTGAGCCGGGTGGCGCAACACATGCCGCGCCCCTTCACCGCCGGCGAGACCCTGTTCAAACGCTTCATCGAGCTGCTCGGCTCGTCCTACCCCAAGCCCCGCACGGTGGCCTACTATGCCGACCGGCTGAACGTCACGCCCAAATACCTCTCGTCCGTCTGCCGCCTCTCCGGCAAACAATGCGCCTCCAGCCTCATTGACCAATACGTGCTGAAGGACATCGAATACCTGATGAAGCACACGCAGAAGAGCATCAAGGAGATTGCCTGCGAGCTGGAGTTCCCCAACCTCTCCTTCTTTGGCAAATACGTGCGCAAGCACTTCGGCCTCTCGCCCAAGGCCTACCGGGAGAAAGTCCTGCGGGAGGAATAACGACGACGCATCACCCAGAGCACGGGACGGCTGTTCCCAAGGATTGGGCACATCGTACCCAAAGCCTGGGAACACTGTACCCAAGGTTTGGGAAGACTGTGCCCAAAGCTTGGGAAGACTATACCCAAGGCTTGGGAACATAATACCCAGTTATTGGGAAAAGCTGGGAAAATTATACATCTCACACACAAGCATTTACCAAACAAGACCTTCCGCGCCTGCCCCATCGCGGGACGTAGCGGATGCCGCACTTATAAAACGCCGCGGAAAGGCCCCGGAAAGCATTTTTTTGCTCCCCAAGGCGAAAAAATCCCGAACTTTTGCTTGCGTTTCAAAGAAAAGCATTACATTTGCCCCCGTAATCAGACAAGAAAAGGAACTTATGAAGTCATTCAACTTTGCATACCGCTTCTTCTTTTACTTTTACTTTAGCCACAAAGTAGAGCGGGAGTTTGTATGTGTCAAGTGACAGTGACGCTTAAGAACCAAGGACAATGAATCAAGCAACGATATGAATCCCGCTCCCGCAACAAGGAAGCGGGATTTTTTATTACAGAACATATATGAAACGAATAGCCATCCAAGGAACCCTGGGTTCCTACCACGACATCGCCGCCCACCGCTACTTCGAGGGCGAGGACATCGAGCTCATCTGCTGCGCCACGTTCGAAGAGGTGTTCGACGCCATCCGCCAGGACAGCCGCACCATCGGCATGCTGGCCATCGAGAACACCATCGCCGGAAGCCTGCTGCACAACTACGAACTCTTGCGACAGAGCGGCACGCAGATAGTGGGCGAATACAAACTGCGCATCAGCCACAGCTTCGTCTGCCTGCCCGAAGAAGGCTGGGACGACATCACCGAGGTCAACTCCCACCCCATCGCCCTGATGCAGTGCCGCGAATTCCTCGGCAAACACCCGCAAATCAAGGTCGTCGAAGGCGAGGACACCGCCCTCAGCGCCGAGCTTATCCACCGCGACCAACTGCACGGGCACGCCGCCATCTGCTCCAAGGCCGCCGCCGAGCTGTACGGCATGAAGGTGCTGCAGGAAGGCATTGAGACGAACAAGCACAACTTCACCCGCTTCCTCGTCGTGGCAGACCCCTGGCAGGTGGACGACCTGAACCGCCGCCGCACCCGCGAGCCCAACAAGGCCAGCATCGTCTTCACCCTGCCCCACCAGGAAGGGAGCCTGTCGCAGGTGCTCAGCATCCTGTCGTTCTATCGCATCAACCTCACCAAGATACAGTCGCTGCCCATCATCGGACGCGAATGGGAATACGAGTTCTACGTCGACGTGATGTACGACCAGCTGCTGCGCTACAAGCAGGCCATCGCCGCCATCACCCCGCTGACCAAGCAACTGAAGATATTGGGAGAATACGAGGACGGCAAGTCTTCGGTTAATTGAGAATGGAGAATTAAAAATTAAGAAATAATGATATTATGAACAAGAAGAACAACAATCACAATAAGGAATTGGGCAATTCTCAATTCTCAATTCTTAATTCTCAATTTAAGCCCGCCGACCGCCTCTCGGGCGTGAGCGAATACTACTTCTCGCGCAAGCTGAAGGAAGTGGCGCGGATGAACGCCGAGGGCATGGACATCATCAGCCTGGGCATCGGAAGTCCGGACATGCCGCCCTCCGAGAAGACGATAGAAACCCTGTGCCAGGCCGCACAAAACCCCGACGGACACGGCTACATGCCCTACACGGGCATCCCGGAGCTGCGGGGGGCCTTCGCACGCTGGTATAAGAAATGGTACGGCGTCACGCTCGACCCGCAGACCGAGATACAGCCCCTCATCGGCTCGAAGGAAGGCATCCTGCACGTCACGCTGGCCTTCGTCAACCCCGGCGACCAGGTGCTCGTGCCCAACCCCGGCTACCCCACGTACACCTCGCTGAGCCGTCTGCTGGGCGCGGAAGTCGTCCCCTACGACCTGAAGGAGGACGACGGCTGGATGCCCGACTGGGAACAGCTGGAGCGGATGGACACCAGCCGCGTCCGCCTGATGTGGACCAACTACCCCAACATGCCCACCGGCGCGCAGGCCACCCCGCAGCTGTACGAACGCCTCGTGGACTTCGCCCGCCGCCGCGGCATCGTCGTCGTCAACGACAATCCGTACAGCTTCATCCTCAACGAACGGCCCTTGAGCATCCTCTCGGTGCCCGGCGCCAAGGACTGCTGCATCGAGTTCAACTCCATGAGCAAGAGCCACAACATGCCCGGCTGGCGCATCGGCATGCTCGCCTCGAACGCGCGGTTCGTCCAGTGGGTGCTGAAGGTGAAGAGCAACATAGACAGCGGCATGTTCCGCGCCATGCAGCTGGCCGCCGCCACGGCGCTCGACGCGGACAAGGAGTGGTACGACGGCAACAACGCCAACTACCGCCGCCGCCGCGCCCTGGCCGAAGACATCATGCGCGCCCTGGGCTGCACGTTCGACCCGGCGCAGGCGGGCATGTTCCTCTGGGGCCGCATCCCCGACACATATAATAATGTGGAAGACCTGACCGAGCGCGTCCTGCACGAGGCCCGCGTCTTCCTCACCCCCGGCTTCATCTTCGGCACGAACGGCGCGCGCTACGTCCGCATCTCCCTCTGCTGCAAGGACGACCGCCTGCGCGAAGCCCTGGAGCGCATCCGCCGGGCCTTCTGAAAACGCGACCCGACGCATTTTTTAACGCCGACCCGACGCATTTTTAACGACAATACGGCGCGTTTCAAACAAGATAAGAAAGAATTACAAAAACCGATAAAACCCAACGATTATGGAACTCGAACTCCAACCCATCCAACTGCCCGGCGTCCCGCAGGAACGCCCCGTAGTCATCGCCGGCCCGTGCAGCGCCGAGACAGAAGAACAAGTGATGAACACCGCCACGCAACTCGCCTCGAAAGGCATCAAGCTGTTCCGCGCCGGCATCTGGAAGCCCCGCACCAAGCCGGGCGGCTTCGAGGGCGTGGGCGTCGAAGGCCTGGCCTGGCTGAAGCGCGTCAAGCAGGAGACGGGCATGTACGTCTGCACCGAAGTGGCCACGGCCAAGCACGTGCTGGAATGCCTCAAGGCGGGCGTCGACCTGCTGTGGATAGGCGCGCGCACCACGGCCAACCCCTTTGCCGTGCAGGAGATAGCCGACGCACTGCGCGGCGTGGACATCCCCGTGCTGGTGAAGAACCCCGTCAACCCCGACCTCGAGCTCTGGATAGGCGCCCTGGAGCGTCTCAACCAGGCCGGACTGCGTCGCCTGGCGGCCATTCACCGCGGCTTCTCGTCGTACGAAAAGAAGATTTACCGCAACCTGCCGCAGTGGCACATCCCCATCGAGCTGCGCCGCCGCATCCCGGCCCTGCCCATCCTGTGCGACCCCAGCCACATCGGCGGCAAGCGCGAACTCATCGCCCCCCTGTGCCAGCAGGCCATGGATCTGGGCTTCGACGGCCTCATCGTCGAGAGCCACTGCGACCCGGACAAGGCCTGGAGCGACGCCTCGCAGCAGGTGACGCCCGACGTGCTGGACTACATCCTGAATCTCCTCGTCATCCGTGGCGAGACGCAGACCACGGAGAACCTCTCCGAGCTGCGCAAGCAGATTGACGAGTGCGACAACGACCTCATCCAAATCCTGGCCAAGCGCATGCGCATCGCCCGCGAGATAGGCACGTACAAGAAGGAGCACGACATGACCATCGTACAGACGAGCCGCTACAACGAGATACTGGAAAAGCGCGGCTCGCAGGCCTCCCTCTGCGGCATGGACACCGAGTTCGCCAAGAAGGTGTTCGAGGCCATCCACGAGGAGAGCGTGCGGCAGCAGATGGAAATCATTAATAAGTAACATAAGCTACCAGCTACGAGCTACGAGTGGCCGCGCCAATGAGTGTGAAAGCCCCCTCGTAGCTTGTAGCTCGTAGCTCGTAGCTAAACATAAGAAATGCGAATACTGATACTCGGAGCCGGCAAGATGGGCTCCTTCTTCACAGACATACTGAGTTTCCAACACGAGACAGCCGTCTACGACACCAATCCCCACCAGTTGCGCTTCGTCTACAACACCTACCGCTTCACCACGCTGGACGAAATCAAGGACTTCGAGCCGGAGCTGGTCATCAACGCCGTGACGGTGAAGTACACCCTCGACGCCTTCCGCCAGGTGCTGCCCGTCCTGCCCAAGGACTGCATCATCAGCGACATCGCCTCCGTCAAGACCGGGCTGAAGCGGTTCTACGAAGAGAGCGGCTTCCGCTACGTCTCGACCCACCCGATGTTCGGCCCCACCTTCGCCAGCCTCAGCAACCTGAGCCACGAGAACGCCATCATCATCACCGAGGGCGACCACCTGGGGCGCATCTTCTTCAAGGACCTCTACCAACAGCTCAAGCTCAACATCTTTGAATACTCCTTCGACGAGCACGACGAGACGGTGGCCTACTCGCTCAGCATCCCGTTCGTGTCCACCTTCGTCTTCGCTGCTGTCATGAAGCACCAGGAGGCGCCGGGCACCACGTTCAAGAAGCACATGGCCATCGCCCGCGGCCTGCTCAGCGAGGACGACTACCTGCTGCAGGAAATCCTCTTCAATCCCCGCACCCCCGCCCAGGTGGAGAACATCCGCCTCGAGCTGAAGCAACTGCTGGAAATCATCACCAACAAGGACGCGGAAGGGATGAAGCGGTATCTGACGAAGATTAGGGAGAAGATAAAATAAAAGGCGGAAAACGATACGCCATACGAGAATATGGCGTATTTTTGTATCCGAACCAATTAAACAGACGATTTATGGAAAGAACCGTATTTTCCCCCTATCAGCTGAAAGTCATCAACCTGATGGCACACGTGCATTCAGAGGAACAGATGGCAGAAATAAGCAACCTGCTCTCCCGATACTTCGCAGAAAAGGCCATGGATGAACTGGACAAGCTGTGGGACGAGGGCAAAATCAACGACCAAGTCATCGAAGATTGGAAGCACGAGCATATGCGCACCCCCTACAAATAAGCGGCAATGGAACATATCGTGTTAGATACCAATTGCCTCATCATGTCCCTGCCCAGGCGAAGCAGATACCATCAGATATTCACCGATTTCATTGCAGGGAAATACGTGTTGTGCGTCACTAACGAAATCATTATGGAATATGAGGAAATCCTGACGCAAAAAGTCGGAAGCGACATTGCGAACAACGTCCTCAACGCCCTATTGTCTTCTGCCTATATCCGATTCATCAACCCCTATTATCGGTTCGGACTTATCCAGACAGACAAGGATGACAACAAGTTCGTGGATTGTGCCCTACAAGCCAATGCACGGTATATAGTAACTCAAGACAAACATTATGACGTACTGAAGGAAATGGATTTTCCACGGATTGACGTGATAGACATCGACCATTTCCTGCAGTTGTTGAAGCAATGATTGACCAACCCACCATCGACCGCATCATGGACGCGGCGCAAATCTACGACGTCGTGTCCGACTTTGTCACCCTGCGAAAGCGCGGGGTGAACTATGTCGGGCTGTGCCCCTTCCACGACGACAAGACGCCGTCCTTCTCCGTCTCGCCCGCCAAGAACCTCTGCAAGTGCTTCGCCTGCGGCAAGGGCGGCAACCCCGTGCACTTCATCATGCTGCACGAGCAGTTGTCCTACCCCGACGCCCTGCGCTACCTGGCCAAGAAGTACCACATCGAAATCAAGGAGCGCGAACTGACCGACGAGGAGAAGGCCGCACAGACCGAGCGCGACAGCCTCTTCGTCGTCAACCAGTTTGCCAACGACTACTTCCGCCGCACCCTGCGCGACACGGACGAGGGGCGAAACATCGGCCTGGCCTACCTGCGCAGCCGCGGCTTCCGCGACGACACCATCGAGAAGTTCCAGCTGGGCTACTGCACCGAGCGTCCCGACGCCTTCGCCAAGGAAGCCCTGGCCAAGGGCTACCAGCGCGACTTCCTCGTCAAGACGGGCCTCTGCTACGAGACGGACGACCACCGCCTGCGCGACCGCTTCTGGGGCCGCGTCATCTTCCCCTTCCACACGCTGAGCGGCAAGGTCGTGGCCTTCGGCGGGCGCGTGCTGGCCTCCGCCACCAAGGGCGTCAAGATGAAGTACGTCAACTCGCCCGAGTCGGAAATCTACCACAAGAGCAACGAACTCTACGGCATCTACCAGGCCAAGCAGGCCATCGTCAAGCAAGACCGCTGCTACCTGGTGGAAGGCTACACGGACGTCATCTCCATGTACCAGAGCGGCGTGGAGAACGTGGTGGCCTCCTCCGGCACGGCCCTGACCACCCACCAAATCAAGCTGATACACCGCTTCACCAACAACCTCACCGTCCTCTACGACGGCGACGCCGCAGGCATCAAGGCCTCCCTGCGCGGCATTGATATGCTGCTGGAGGAGGGGATGAACATCAAGGTCTGCCTCCTGCCTGACGGAGAAGACCCCGACTCCTTCGCCCGGCAGCACAACGGCACCGAGTTCCGCCAGTTCATCCAGGAGCACGAGACGGACTTCATCCGCTTCAAGACCAACCTCCTGCTGGACGACGCGGGCCGCGACCCCATCCGCCGCGCCGAGCTCATCGGCAGCCTGGTGCAGAGCATCGCCGTCATCCCCGAAGCCATCGTGCGCGACGTCTATATCAAGGAGTGCGCCCAACTGCTGCATGTCGAAGACCGCCTCCTGGTGAGCGAAGTGGCCAAACGCCGCGAGAAACAGGCCGAACAACGCGCCGAACAGCGCGAACGCGAACGCCGCCAGGCACAGGCGCAAGCACAAACACAAGCCGCCCCACCATCGGCTGCGGACGCCCCGCCCGCCCCCGGTGTGGAAGATGTCCCGCCCCCCGCCAGCGAAGAAATTCCACCCGCCCCCGAAGCCGACTACGTGTCCTTCATCCCCCAGGAAGAGAAAGAAGGCCGCGAGTTCTACCGCTACGAGCGGCTCATCCTCCAGATGGTCGTCCGCTACGGCGAGCGCGTCATGTGCAACGTCACCGACGACGAGGGCCGCGAGGTGCCCGTCACCGTCACCGAATACGTGGTGCAGGACCTGCACGAGGACGACCTGGCCTTCCACAATCCCCTGCACCGCCGGATGCTCCAGGAGGCCGCCGAGCGCATCGGCACCGAGAGCTTCGTGGCCGAGCACTACTTCCTCAATCATCCCGACCCCGCCATCAGCCAGCTCAGCGCCGAGTTGGTGAGCGACCGCTACCAGCTGAGCAAGTACCACAGCAAGAGCCAGCACATCGTCACGGACGAAGAACGCCTCTACGAGCTGGTGCCCCTGCTGATGGTGAACTTCAAGTATGCCATCGTCAGCGAGGAACTGACCCACCTGATGCGCGCCCTCCAGGACCCCACCGTCCTGGCCGACAACGACCGCTGCACCGCCGTCCTGACGCGCTATAACGAGATGCGGCAGGTGCAGAGCGTGATGGCGAAGCGGCTGGGAGACCGGGTGGTGCTGAAACTCTGATTCTTAGGTGCGGATTACGCGGATTTCACGGATTTATTATTAAGACAGGTACAGAATATTCCGTGCAATCCGCGTAATCCGCGCCTTATCCCGCACGTTAACCTAACGTTAACCTTCCCTTAACCTCGTCCCGCCGTCCGCCTGCCTATCTTTGCCGCACGAACCAATAGACAGAAACAACGTATGAAATGCTTAGTCATCTTTTTGGCCGTAACGGCAACAGTCTGCATCAACCTCCTTGTCCCCGCCCCTGCCCTGACATTCCCCAAGACGCAGCAGGCCATCTCTGCCTGCCCACAAACCGACACGCTCTGCCCCACCTTCCACCTCGACCGGCCCGACGTTCCATCAAGCACCCCGCTTCAGGCCGCTTGGAGCGATGCAATTAACTTTGTTTATAGCATAAAGCCTCTTTAACCCTCCTCAAACAGCACCTTGGCACGAACAAGACCGTAGTACTACGAGCAGGATTAATCTCCCGTAAACAATAGACGAAATGAAAAAACTCCGTATCTTTGGCCCTATGATTGAGAACAAGAAGTATATACACTGGATGGCAATGCTCGGCCTGGTAGTCGTTATCGGACTGCAAGGGGTGTGGCTGCGGAATACATTTGCGCTCATCAAGAACAATCTAAATAAAGATGTAAGTTTCGCCTTGGAGAAAGCATTGGACGAAGAAGGCAATATGAGATTTATCACCACTCCCAAGGGAACAAGGATAAAGAGCGGGCCAACCAATGACACTATTCCGCCTAATACCTATTTCTATGAACGGCTTAGCGATATGGGCTACCCGATGGTGTTGGAGAACGTGGATTCCATTGCAAAGATATTCCTGGATTCTGTCAAGGTGGACGGCTTTTACAATATCTATTTAGTCAATATAAGAGAAGGCAAGCGGCTGGCACAAACCAAAGCGGAAGAACCTTTTGCTTGGTTGCGAATCGCGCCCAAGCCCTTCCCCATCCGCTCGGATTATACGCAAGGCGTGCAGTTGGTCGTGATTAACCCCATGCAGACGCTCTTCTCCCGCATGGGCCTCCTCCTCGCCGCCACCGCCGTGATGATGCTCTTCGTCATCTGCTGCATCGTGTGGCAGGTGAAGATATTGCGCCGCATGAGCCGCGTGCTCCGCATCCGCGAGGACTTCTCCTACGCCATGGTGCACGACATGAAGACGCCCCTCTCCAGCATCATCATGACCCTGCAACCTCTGCACCAGGGCCGTCTGGACGACAAACCCGAGATGAAAGAACGTTTTTTCCGCATTGCCGAAGAGGAGGCCCAACACCTGCTGGCGCTGACCAACAAGATACTGACCCTCTCCAAGCTGGAGCACCACCGCCTGCACCTGATGCCCGAACCTCTGCCTCTTCGCCCTCTGGTGGAGAAACTGGCGGAAAACCTCGCCCCCAAGTGCCCCAAGCCCCTGTGCATCAGCTACGACCTACGGGTAGAAAGCCTCTATGCCGACCCAGAGTTCTGGCCTGAGGTGATGCAGAACTTGCTGGACAACGCCGTCAAATACACCCGCCCGGACGCCGAAGCCGTGGAGATACATGTCAGTACCCGCTCCAAAGGATACCACACCACCGAGCTGCGCATCCGCGACAACGGCCGCGGCATCCCCCGCCGCCATCTGCGCGCCATCTTCGACAAATACGAGCGTGCCTCCGCCGAACGCGACCGGCAACAGCAGGACGGTGCCTCTGCAGGCTTCGGCCTCGGCCTGAGCTTCGTGCGCCAGATGGTGCGAGCACACGGAGGCACCATCCGCGCCGAGAGCGAAGAAGGAAGGTGGACGGAGTTTGTCATCTTAATGAAGAATGAAGAACAAAGAATGAAGAATGCCGAAAAAGAAGAAGAAGAAGACGAAAAGAAGGACAGAAACATAGAGTATTCAAATAAAGACATGGAAATAAGCGTAAAGAAATCCGAGCAAGGGAAGCAAATCAGAGTGAAAATAGGGACCCTCTGGAAAGGGAAAGGAGTGGAAATCAACATAGAGAACTCCGAGAAAGGGAAAAGTGTAACTATAAACAAAACGATAAAGGATGAAGGAGACGCGTGACAGTAAGTCTCTTCATGCTTCATTCATAATTCTTAATTAATTATGGTCAAGCTATTACTCGTAGAAGACGATGTGAACCTGAGCTACATCGTACAAACCAGCCTGGAAGACCTTATTGGCGGCTACCAGGTGTTCACCGCTGCCAACGGTGCCGAAGGACTAAAAATCTGGGAACAGGAAAAGCCCGACATCATCGTCTCCGACATCGACATGCCCGTGATGAACGGCTTCGACATGGTGCGCCGCATCCGCGAGACGGACAAGACCACGCCCATCCTGCTGGGTTCGGCCCTCACCTCGCCCAAGGACGTGAAACAAGGATTCAAGCTGGGCGTGAACAACTACGTGAAGAAGCCCTTCGCCCCCGACGAACTGGACGCCCACGTGCAGGCCATCCTCCAGATGACCGAATCCAACCCGCACACCCCGGACAAGACGGACTGCTTCCGCCTGGGCCGCTATACCTTCGACGCCCCGCACGCCACCCTGCGCGACGACACCACGGGCAAGGTGCAGACGCTGAGCCTGCGCGAAGCCCAAGTGCTGCAACTCCTGTCGGAAAACAAGAACGAGACGGTGCGCCGCGAAGTCATACTCAGCCGCTACTGGGGCACGGAAGAGAAGGACTTCTTCGCCTCGCGCAGCCTCGATGTGTTCGTCACCAAGCTGCGCAAGTTGCTCGAAGCAGAACCGCGGGTCAGCATCAAGACCGTGCGCGGCGTGGGGCTGATGCTGCAGGTGGAAGAATAAAAAAGGAGTTCAAGAAATGAAGGAGCCAGGCCGATAGCTGGTAAACGTGCTCGAATGCACGAGGCTATCGGCCTGGCTCCTTCATTTTCTGCCTCCTGGAGCGACTCCGGGCTTGCTCCTTCAACAGAGGTACTATTTCTTTCCCTTGCGGGGAGCACCCTTGCCCTTCATGCCCCGCAACAGCTCGCGGTGGAAGCGCATCTCGGCCCGCTGCACCAGGTAAATTTTCTTGCTGGTCAGTATCTTCTTGAACTTGCCGAAGTACGTTTTCTCCAACCGGTCGGCAGCGATGCGGGCGTCGTACACGCCTTCCAGGATTTCCTCGTACCGCTCTTCGCTGACGCCTTCTTTCTTTCCTTCGCGCAGCAGTTGCCAAGCCTCGCCGTTGAGTTGCTGCTTCTTGTCCTGCAACTCGAAATAGAGGGGGAAGAATGCGGCGGCCTCGTCGGCAGTCAGCCCTGCCTTCTCCATGATATAAGCCTGCTGTTTGGTGCGGAACTCTTCTTTAGTCAAACGCTGGTCGCATCCGTGCGTTGCCCACAGCAACGGCAGGCATCCGCAAAGCATGACCACTGCCACAAGTAATCTCTTCATTTCCTTTGTCGATAAATTAAGTTTCTTCATTCCTCGTCGTCCGTTGTCAGATACACATAGAGGGAATAATCGTCCATCATGGAGCTTTCCATCGCCATGTCGATGTATTCCACTTCCCGGTCGATTTCCTCGTCGGCAGCGGCATCGGCACCGGGCGTATAGTGCGACGAAGCGACGCGGATAATCAGCATGGCTCCCACGAACATGGCCGCCATGTAGAGCAGGGGGCGGACCTTTTCCCACGTGGTGGGCTTGCGGGGCGCCTCTACTTTCTCTTTCTCCGGAAGGTTGTTCATTACTTCTGAAGCAAAGCTCTCAAAGTACCCTTCAGGAACGCGGAAGGGATTTTCCTTCCCGATTCTTTTCAGTAAGTTGTCTTCAGTCATAAGCTTTCCTCCTTTTCTCTGTTTGGTTAGACGAGGATATGCGGTAAAGGTTTAAAGGGCTTCTTCCAAAATTTTCTGTATTTTCTTTACGGCGTGGTGGTAGGAGGCTTTGAGTGCTCCGACCGACGTGCCGAATATCTCGGACATCTCTTCGTATTTCATCTCCTGGTAATACTTCAGGTTGAACACCATGCGTTGCTTTTCGGGCAGGGAGAGCAAGGCTTTCTGAAGCAGGGACTGAATTTTGTCGCCGGAAAAATAAGGGTCGCCCTCCAGTTTCTGAAGCACGGCGGCGTCGGGGTCGTCCAGCGACACGGTGGCCGCCGCCTTCTGCTTGTTCAGGAAGGTGAGGCATTCGTTTAGGGCAATGCGGTAGAGCCAGGTGGAGAGCTTGGCCTCCGCCCGGAAGTAGTCGATGTTGGCCCAGGCCTTGTAGAAGGTATTCTGAAGCAGGTCGTTGGCATCGTCGTGCGACAGCACCATCCGGCGGATCTGCCAATAGAGTTGCTCGCTGTATTGCGCCACCACCAGCTCGAAGCCTTTCCGCTGCGTGCTTTCGTCCTGCAGAAGTGCCAAGACCTTGCTCTCGTCGTAAGAAGCATCCATGTCTATTGTGTCACTTATATCTTAACCGTTCGCCGGCAAGGGGCGGGTCCGGGAAGCGGCAAACATCGCCCCACCGGCCGAAGCCCGGTGCCCGCGTCGGCGGAATCGTTCGTCATTGAGGGGACAAAGATACGCCATTCTCCCCTATTTCTCAAAGAAAGTCGGAAAGAAACGACATTTCCGGCCTGACTCTCGTCCGGACAGGCCCCTCCCGCCTGCCCCTCAAAGCCGCCCCGACCGGGGACTCTATCTCCAGCCACCGGGGACTTAACTTCCAGCGAGCGGGGACTATAGTGCCAGCCACCGGGCATTACTACGCCACTAAACCTTGATAACCAGTCTGTTTCCATACCGCTTCAAGGCCAGCCGAAGGAGAGTGCCGCACCGTCAGAGCGAGACACGGAGCATCTCGCGCGCCAGCAGTGTCCGGGGGAAAACCGCCTGCGCCTCCTGCAGCAGCACCGATTCGTCCTCGTAGCGGGCGGAGAAATGCCCTATCAGCAGTTGCTTTACCTCCGCGTCGCGGGCCAGCGTGGCAGCCTGCGAGGCCGTGGTGTGGTAGGTCTCGCGGGCCCGCTGCGCATTGTCCTCGCCAAAAGTGGCCTCATGGAACAGCAAATCCACGCCTTTCAACATCTCCGCCAAGCCGGGGAGGCACATCGTGTCCGAACAATAGGCATACCGTCGGGGCGGGGCGGCGGGCGTGGTCAGCAGCCGGTTGGGGACGACCTGCCCCTCGGGAGTCACGTAGTCCGCCCCGTTCTTGATGCGGTTCAGCTCGCAGACAGGCACGCCGTAGAAGTCCACCATCTCGCGCACGATGTGGTTGGGACGGGGCTTCTCGGCAAACAGGAAGCCACAGCAGGGGATGCGGTGTTGCAACGGCAGGGTGGTCACCGTGAGCGACCGGTCTTCGTAGATAAGCTGCGGCGCGGCGGCGGTATCAAACTCGTGGAACAACACGCGGTATGTCATCTGCCGGTTAAAAAAGGCCAGCGTGGGCGTCAACAAATCCTCCAGGCCGTGTGGCGAATGGATATGCAGTTCGGCCGTACGCCCCAGCAGGTTCAACGTAGATATCAGGCCCCACAGCCCAAAGCAATGGTCGCCGTGCAGGTGCGAGATGAAAATGTGGTTCAAACGCGAGAATTTCAGCCGTGCTTTGCGGAATTGCAGCTGCGCACCTTCGCCGCAATCAATCATAAAGAGTTTCTCGCGCACATTGAGCACCTGCGACGTCGAGAAATGGCGGGTGGTGGGCAAAGCTGAGCCGCACCCCAGTATGTGTAAATCAAACTTCTCCATAGACAATATAGAAAACAAACAGCATCAGTCAAGCCGGCCTCCGGCAGCCCATCCTGCCGGAGGAAGTCCTCCGGCGCCTCATTCGTCCAGCAGTTTCTCCAATATCGGGCGGAGCACCCGGGCATAGCGCATGAAACCTACGTCGGTGAAATGGATGCCGTCCACCGTGGCCTCGCCGTCGTGTCCGATGATGTCGCGGGAGGAAAGGAAGAAGATGTGCGGTTCGCCGCGCTGTTCCAGCGAACGGAAGATGGCACGCAGCGTCTCGTTCTTGGCCTTGACCTCCTGGGCAATGCGGGTGTCAAAGGGCGAATGCGTGAAAACAGGGTCTTCCACAAACAGGATGGGCGTGTCCGGATGACGCGCGCGGAGAATGGAATAGAAGCGGACGGCCCGTTCTTTCATCTGCTCCACCGTAGCATTGGGCGCAAAGTCGAGCACAAACACCGAGGCGTCCACGGCGGCCATGACGTCGGCTATCTCCAAATCCAGCAAGGCGTTCCCGCTAAAGCCCAGGTTGATGCACTCGCGATTGAGCCACCGCTCCAGTATGTTGGTGTGAGCCATGCCCGGACGCGAAGCACACCCGCCTTGCAAGATGCTGGTGCCGTAGAAGACCACCGGCTTGCGACGGACGGGCAATGCCACCTCCGGCTGCCCAATCTCCGCCAGCGAGTCCACACCTATGGCCAGCGACGTCACGCCGTCATACAGCGGGAGATAGAGCAAGTATTCGCGTTCGGCAGGCACCATGTTGGCCACGATAACCGCGTCGTTGACCCGGCCCTGCGGACGGCCGCTGCCGGCAAACACCCACTGCCCGTCGGCGGTCAGGCAATAGAGGTCCAGGCCTTTGATGCCGGTGGGGGTCATGTGGTTCATGCTGACATTGTCCCTCACCTCCCAACGGGCAGCGATGGTGGTGGAGTTGGAGCGGAACCGCACGGCCAGCCCGGCGCTGTTGCGTCCCAGCTGCCAGAGCGACGGTCGGGAGATATGCTGCAACGAATCCGGCAGACGTTCATACCGCGACAAGGTGGCCTCCGTGGCCTTGCCCAGCACCGGGAAGGCTGCGGCGTCGTGATACACCAATTGGGCGCTGGCAGCCAGGCCCAGCAAAAGAAAGACGGGGAGAAGGAGTAACTGCTTATTCATATTATAATAAAAGATAGAGCCGGCTCCCACCCGGAAGAGGAAGCCGGCTCATTGTAAATTCAGGGAATTATAAGCGATGGAAACACCGGCTTCACTGCTTCGAGCCTTGCGCCTTCAGCTTGGCCGTGAAGGCTGCGGCCTTGTCGGCCGCCGCTTTTTCGTCGGCAGGCGAAGCATAGGCATGTTTGTAGCCGTTAACCTTGTTCCACTCGCCTCGCGTAAAGTCGGGCACGGCCACCGGCGCACATCCATTGTCCATGGACAGTTCGCCCAGTTCGGCCAGGCAGCACCACTCGGCCAGGTCATATACGTCCATGTCCAGGGGCAGACCGTTTTGCAGGCAATACACCAGGCGGCTGTCCATGATGAAGTCCATACCGCCATGTCCGCCCACTTCCTTGGCCAGTTCGCCGTACTTCTTCAGGATGGGGTGCTGGTACTTCTCCACCAAAGCCTCCATTTCGTCCGCAGGCAGGAAGCTGTGGGCGCTGAGGTTGTCCACCTCCGGCTGTACGCCGGACGCCGTGAGTTGGTCGCCGCCCAGGGCATAACCTTCGACAGGATACTTGTTGGCAAAGCCCTTGGTGCCGGTCAACTGGTAGAGCCGGTTGTAGGGCTGGGGCGTCATCACGTCGTGCTGTATCTCGATGACCTTGCCCAATTCGGTGCGTATCAGCGTTGTGGTGTGGTCGCCGTTGCGGAAGTTATGGCAAACGGAATCCGTACGTGCCTCCACCAGGGCCTTGCCCACCACCGACTTCGTGTCCATGGCCACCAGCGTTTTCATGCGATCGCCGCGATGGATGTTGAGGGCCTGGGCCACGGGACCCAAACCGTGCGTGGCATAGACATCACCGCGATGGCGCATGTTATAGTCCAGCCGCCAGCCCAGCTTGTCCTCTTCGCCGTTCTTCCAGTAATAGTCCCAGAACTCGTCCAGATTGTGGATGTAGGCGCCTTGGGCACGGATTACCTCGCCAAAGACTCCCTGCTGGGCCATGTTCAAGGTGTTCATCTCGAACCAGTCGTAGCAGCAGTTCTCCAGTATCATGCAGTGCTTGCGGGTCTTTTCGCTCAGGTTGATGAGTTCCCAGCACTGGGCCAGGTTCATGGCAGACGGGACTTCGATGGCTACGTGCTTGCCGTTTTCCAGGGCACATTTGGCGATGGGGAAATGGTGCAGCCAGTCGGCAGCGATGTACACCAGGTCGATGTCGTCGCGACGGCACAATTCTTCATAGCCTTTCTCGCCGTAATAGATGGCGGCATCGGGCATGGAAGCCTTGCGCAACAGTTGCTGGCAAGCCTCGGCGCGCTCCTTCTCATAGTCGCACAAGGCCACCACCTGGGTGCCGGGAATATATGTGAAACGCTCCACAGCGCCCGGGCCTCGCATTCCCAGGCCCACAAAACCCACGCGCACCACCTCCAGCTTGGGCGCCGTCAGCCCCAGAGCGCTTTCCTGTCCGGCCGGACGTTGAGGTGTCTCCACCACGATGGTACCTTGCTCCCAGTGCCAACGGGTGCCCTTGTCGTTGGTATGGACTGTTGGCGACTGAGACGAGCATGCGCCCAGCAGGGCGCAAATTCCTACGAGGAATGTCTTGATGAATTTCATACGAATCAATACGGTTTAAACGATTAATGGTTGGATATAATTGGTCACACAAACAAATGCCCCCGCCCGAACGACGGAGACCACGCGCAAAGATACGCAATCTCCCGCAAAGCGCCTAACATTGGACACATTTTACGACCACACTTCCGGCCGATTCCTTCCAAAGCCGACGGAAACAGGCTGACTGTCAGCGCATAGTGGCGTAGTAATGCCAGCCGGCTGGCACTATAGTCCCCGCTGGCTGGCACAGTAGTCCCCGCTGGCTGGCACAGTAGTCCCAGGTCGGGCGGGATATACGGGCCGTCCGGAAGGCTTGCGCCAAGCCGTCGGAAGAGGTTTCCCGTCCGCGTCCCTCCGCCCGCTTTCCCGCAGGCAGTCAGTTCGACCGGTCGTCGTTTAGTTTATTTAACGTGCATATTCTGGCTGCATTACGAATTATTCGTAATTTTGTCGCAGGTTAAACCAACAAAACACCCGTCCATGGAGAAATTAACGAAACAAGAAGAAGAAGTGATGTTGCACATCTGGGACTTGCAAGAGTGCTTCGTCAAGGACATCGTGGCCCGCTATCCGCAACCGGCGCCGCCCTACACCACGGTGGCCTCCGTCGTGTCCAACCTCAAACGCAAAGGATACGTGAAACAGAAACGCGTGGGCAACACCTACCAGTACGCGCCGCTCATCGCCGAAGCGGAATACAAGCGCACGTTTATGAGCGGCTTCGTGCGCAACTATTTCGAGAATTCCTACAAGCAAATGGTGTCGTTCTTCGCCAAGGAGCAGAAGATTTCGGCGCACGACCTGCAGGAGATTCTGGATATGATAGAAAAAGAAAAAGAATAGACCGTCATCCCCGTGACGCAAACAGGCCCGCGACCCTTAATACCTTACGCCCATGATGCTGATTTACCTCCTTAAAGCCAACGTTATCCTGGCACTGCTCTATGCCTTCTACCGGCTGTTGTTCTATCGCGATACGTTCTTCACCTGTCGCAGAGTCACCCTGCTGGGCATCGTAGCCCTGTCCCTGCTGGCGCCGCTGCCCCTGCTCGCCCCCTTGGCAAGCGGACTGCTGACGGCTGGAGTGCCGCTGGACATCCCTACGGCCACCGTGTGGCTGCCCGAGTTCGTGGCGACGCCGCAAGCCGCGCAAGCGACGCTGGCAACAGGCATCGCAGACGCTTTCCCGCTCCTCGCCGTGGCGGGGTGGATATACCTGGCCGGCGTGTGCCTCCTGCTGGCCCGCATCGCCGTGCAGTTGGCAGCCATCTTCCGCCTGGCGCGCAGATGCCCGCAGACGCAAGTGAACGGGCTGACGATACACGTCTTGCCCGAAGGCGAAGCCCCTTTCTCGTTCTTCCGCCACATCTTTGCCTGCCCCGGCGCCCACCGGCCCGACGAGTTGAAAGAGATTCTGGCCCACGAGCAGACGCATGTCCGCCAGGAGCATTCGGTGGACGTGATGGCGAGCGAACTGATGTGCGCCCTCTGCTGGTTCAACCCCTTCGCCTGGCTGCTGAAACGGGAAATCAGGCAGAACCTGGAGTACCTGGCCGACCGCCGCGTCCTGGCCGAGGGACATGACAAGAAGAACTACCAATATCACCTGCTCAAACTGACCTACCACAAGGCTGCAGCAACCATCTATAATAACTTCAATGTATTACCTTTAAAAAAACGAATCAGTATGATGAACAAGAAAAGAACCAGCAACATCGGGCGGCTGAAGTACCTGCTCTTCCTCCCGGTGGCCATCCTTTTGGCAGCCGCCTGCAGCGGCGACAACGGACAGAAAACCTTATTGGTGAAAGACAAGGACGGCACCAGAACAGTCCAAGTAGACGAAGAGACCTTGAACAAGCTGACAGACACATCCAACCAACCGGAAAAAGTGGGCGCCGACAATCCCGACGTCTATGACATGGTGGAGGTGCGGCCGATGTTCCCCGGCGGCGACGCAGCCATGTTTGAATACCTTGCGGCCAACCTCAAATATCCGGAAGAAGCCAAGAAGACCCGCATAGGAGGCCGCGTCATCTGCCAGTTTGTGGTGACCAGCGAAGGCCAGATTGGCGACGTAAAGGTGATGCGCGGCGTATCCCCGGAATTGGACCAGGAAGCCGTGCGCGTCATCAAGGCCATGCCTGCATGGACACCCGGCCAACACAACGGACAAGCCGTGAGCGTGAGATACACCCTCCCCATCATGTTCGAGCTTCAATAGGCCCGATGGAAAAGCAAACGGGGAAGACACCCTGATTGGATATCTTCCCCGTCCTCTCTTCATTAACTTTACGATTTCTTTACTTCGACAATGTGGGTAGGCGGCATCTCGACATTCCGCTTATCCACTTGCCTTACCACGGCAGCGGCCAGTTGCAAGAACGCCCGTCCGGTGACGGTCTGCTCGTCCAAGGCCACGGGCGTTCCCGCGTCCCCGCTCTCGCAAATGCTCTGCACCAACGGGATTTGCCCCAACAAGGGCACGCCCAGTTCTTCGGCCAACCGCTTTCCGCCTTCTTTGCCAAAGATGTAATACTTGTTTTCCGGCAATTCGGCGGGCGTAAACCAGGCCATGTTCTCCACCAGTCCCAAGATGGGCACGCCCACCTTCTCGTTCCGGTACATGTCCACTCCCTTGCGGGCATCGGCCAGGGCCACCTGCTGGGGCGTGGTGACAATCACCGCCCCCGTGATGGCCAAGGTCTGGAGCAAGGTCAGATGGATATCGCTCGTGCCCGGCGGCGTGTCGAGAATGAAATAGTCCAAATCTCCCCAGTCGGCATCGCCCACCAGCTGCTTCAGCGCATTGCTCGCCATGCCGCCGCGCCACAAGGTGGCCTGGTCCGGATTGACAAAGAAGCCGATGGAAAGCAACTTCAGGCCATACTTCTCGATAGGCACAATGAGGTCGCGCCCGTCTTTGCTCTCGGCATACGGGCGGGCATCCTCCACCTGGAACATCTTTGGCACGGAGGGGCCGAAGATATCCGCATCCAGCAGGCCTACCTTATAACCCAACTTCACCAATGCCACGGCCAGGTTGGCGGCCACGGTGCTCTTTCCCACGCCTCCCTTGCCGCTGGACACGGCTATGACGTTCTTCACCCGCGGCAACATCTTTCCCGGTTCGGGGCGGGCCGCCTGCCGGCTCTCCGTAGAGATATGCACCTCCACATCGGGCGACACGTAGGTGTGGATGGCCGTTTCCGCAGCCTTCACCATAGACTTCATGAAAGGGTCGGTAGGCTTCTCGAATACCAGCGAGAAGCTGACCTTCATGCCTTCAATGCGCAGATTGTCCGCCACCATTTCCGCTTCCACCAGGTTCTTGCCGTTACCCGGATAGCGCACGGTGGCCAAGGCATCATGTATCAATTTAGGATAGAGTGTCATCATATAATACACATTACTATTAATAGGTTCTACTCAACGGCTCGTCTCCAGCCCGCTACGCTTGCTGCGACCGTAGCTGCGGTAGTCATCCAGCTCGATGTCCACCTCCGGCTCGTGAAGTTCGCCCTCGTGCGGCAAACGGAAACGAATGTATTTGATGGTAAGCCCGCGCTCCAACCATTGCTGCTCGTAATAGGTACGAATACTGAGTATCTCGTCAGCCTTGCCTGAGTGATAGAGGTCGTCGGTCATCACCTCCACGGGCAATGCGTTGCGCTCTATCATGCAGCGGGTATAGGTGTACATGAAAGGGCTGTCGGTCTTCACGTGAATCAAACCGCCGTCTGCCAGGAAACGGCGATACCGGTTCATGAAGTAGGTAGACGTCAGGCGCTTGGTGGCTTTCTTCATTTGCGGGTCTGAGAAGGTAAGCCAAATCTCGTCCACCTCGCCCGAAGCGAAAAAATAGTCGATGATTTCAATGCGTGTCCTCAAGAAGGCCACATTCTTCAACCCCTCTTCCAGGGCTTGCTTGGCCCCCGTCCACATCCGGGCTCCCTTGATGTCCACGCCTATAAAGTTTTTGTCGGGGAAGAGCTTGGCCAACCCTACTGTATATTCTCCGCGTCCGCATCCCAGTTCCAATACGATGGGGTTGTCATTCTGAAAGAAATCTTTCCCCCAACAACCTTTCAGCGCAAAAGGCACGCTCTCTGCCGTCGGCATCCAAGGCTGCTCGAACACGTGCGGGAAACGGGCCATATCGGCAAATTTCTGCAATTTTCCTTTTCCCATATCAATTATGTATAGTTATAAGCCACGAGCGAAGGTCGGCCTTGGCCTCTCCCCCACCCGCGGCTTGTAGCTCGTAGCGAATCAATCCAATACAGTCACCCAGCCATGCGTATCCGGCTCATCGCCATATTGGATGGCCCGCAACTTGTGATACAACTTGCTGGAGATTGGCCCGGGCGTGCCGTCCTTGGTAAAGACGTAGGTGCGCCCGTTCTCCGGGTCGTCAATATGACTGATGGGACTAATGACAGCAGCGGTTCCGCAAGCGCCCGCTTCCTCGAAAGTAAGCAACTCTTCTTCCGGAATGGGACGACGCTCCACCTTCAGGCCCAAATCCTCGGCCAGCTGCATCAGGCTCTTGTTGGTGATGGACGGAAGGATGGAAGTGGAAAGCGGCGTGACGTACGTATTGTTCTTGATGCCAAAGAAGTTAGCCGCGCCACACTCGTCCATGTATTTCTTTTCCTTGGCATCCAGATAGAACTCTGCCGAATATCCGCCTTCATGCGCTTCCTTGCTGGCGCGCAGGCTGGCAGCATAATTGCCCCCGACCTTGAAAGTGCCTGTGCCCAACGGTGCGGCACGATCGTACTTACGCGTAATCACATACGGCGTAGCTGCAAATCCGCCTTTAAAGTACGGGCCCACAGGAGTTACAAAAATAACAAACAGATATTCGTTAGCCGGCTTCACGCCCACCTGGGCTCCTGTCCCGATAAGCAACGGACGGATGTAGAGCGATGCTCCGCTCTCATAAGGCGGGATAAAACGCTCGTTCAGTTTGACCACTTTCAGCACGGCTTCACGGAAACGCTCGGTGGAAAGTTCGGGCATCAAAATGCCGCGACACGTAGACTGCAGGCGGGCTGCATTTTCTTCCAAACGGAAAATGCGCACTTTTCCGTCCTTCCCGCGGAAGGCTTTCAAGCCCTCAAAGGCCTCTTGCCCATAGTGCAGACACGTAGCTGCCATATGAATAGGAATGTATTCATCGCTGCAGACTTCCAATTCGCCCCATTGCCCGTTACGATTGTAAATTCTCACATTATAATCTGTTCTTATATATCCAAAGGACAGATTAGCCCAATCAATTTCTTTCATAAGTATGCAGAATTAAATAATAATTTTCATTATCACGGATAAGAAAAGCCCACGCCGGCTACACGATGAACGTCACGACGCCTCAACAGCATCCCTACGGCAATCCCACACGGCGACCACCATCAACTTATTGCCGACAGTTCTGTATATCACTTTAATGAATGGAGGAACCAATACCTCCCTATAGGCCTGTCCCCGCTTCACCAGAAACTTACCGGCATGCGGCGACTCTGTCAGACGAGCCACGGCATCCACAATCCGCCGGGCCACACTGCCTGCTTCCGTCCGGCCTACCGTCTGCAAATAATAATCGGTCACCGCCGTCAGTTGCCGTTCTGCTTCATGAGTCCAGATTATTTCCATGCTTCTATCCGCTCTTTTATCCGTACGACCACTTCCTCGTGGGTGGAGACATGGCCTGCCATCACCTCTTCCTCGGCCCGCAACAGCGCATCCTGGCGTTCCTGCCGCGTATAAGGTAGCCCGACAATGCTTGCCTGCCCGTCAGCATGCTTCAAGGAAAGCAGGAAGTCCAGCAACCGTTGCATGGCTGCATCATCGTCCAGCAACGAAACGACTTCCTGTAAGACTGCTTTTCTCAAATCCATGGCTGTCATACTGCTTTTCTTCGTTAGTTTGGCACAAATGTACGGTTTATTCTTTACTTTCTGACGTTTCGACCAGTAATTTTTGCACCTCCGACTCTGCTTTTGTCAGTTTAGCCGTACAATAAGCAATGATTTGATTCGCTTCTTTGATTTTATCTGCCAATTGGTCAATATCCAATTCGTTGCCATCAATGAGAGCGACGATACCCTCCAAACGGGCCATCGCTTCGGCATAAGATTCTTTTTTCTTCGTGGGCATATCTGCAATATTAAATGTTCAGTCCGGGATAACGCTGCTTTCTCATCGGGAAGGATAGGAATCAGTGGCACTGATTGTAGGAAAAGGTGGCACCTTTTCTATGTCAAGGTAGCTGCCTTCCTCCCTATTGTCCGCTGCTTTATGTGATAAACTCATATTCAACATTTGCTTAAATTCTTTGCTCTACTATCGAACGGATTTCTCCTTTATGCAATCGTGTCACAACCGAGTCGCCTGCACGCAGCGTTGAAGCATCCTTCACGATTCGGCCGTCTTTCAAAGTCATGCTATATCCGCGGGCCAACTGTTTCTCGGGAGAGGCATCCGACAGTCGTTGTCGGAGCAGTTTCAAACGATGACGGCAAGAAGAAAACGAAGCAGATGCCGCGGCAACGACATCCTTGCGAAGCACTAACAGACGCATTTTAGCCTCGGACAGGCACCGGTAAGCCACCGTGGGCATGCGACGCTTAAGGCTTTCTATCTGTAAACGCTCCTGCAGCAAACGCGCCCGTACCTTGTCACGCAAACGAACAGTCAACGCGCACAAAGCATCGGCTGCAGCGTCCATACAGCCGATGAGATACTCGGCAGCGGCAGTCGGAGTCTTGACGCGAGTATGAGCCACACTGTCCAACACCGTATTGTCACGCTCGTGTCCGATGCCGGTGATAATTGGCAACGGAAATTGGGCACAGGCCGCAGCCAACAAATAAGTATCGAAACAAGATAAATCAGAGATGGCTCCTCCGCCCCGGATGATAACTACCACGTCGAACGAAGACAAACGGGCATTGATATCATCCAAAGCCGAAAGGATGGAAGATTCCGCATCGTCGCCCTGCATCACTGCCGGAAACAGCTCCACCTGAAAATAGTATCCACGCGGATTTTGTTGCAACTGATGACAAAAGTCTCCATAACCGGCCGCCGTAGGGGAAGAAATCACGGCTACACGCTGCGGCAACAACGGCATGGGCAATTCTTGATTCAGCGTCAAGACGCCTTCGGCTTCCAACTGACGCAGAATGTCGCGACGACGACGTGCCAGGTCGCCCACGGTATAGGAAGGATCAATATCGTGTACGGTCAGGCTATACCCATATAATTCGTGGAAATGAACAGAGACCTCTACCAGCACCTTGACACCAGGCATAAAGCCCTGACCAGTCTCTCTTTCGAAATATGGCTTCAACATCCGGAAAGTCTGGGCCCAGATGGTTCCCCGCACCTTAGCCAGCAAAGAATCATCTTGTGTCGACTTCTGCACGAACTCCACATAACAATGACCGCTGGCATTGACGCGCACATCGGCCAGTTCGACTTGTACCCAATAAGTATCCGGCAAAGAATCCTCCAGAATCCTGCGTACAAGGACGTTCAGTTCGTAAAGCGAAATGGATTCATGCGACATAAGGAAGCGATTAGGACGTTTTCAATGAGTAAGGGCACAGCTATCATGACCGTGCTGCCACAAATAGGCCTTCCATAAGTCTGGCACCCCGTATCCGTAGATATTATCAGGACAATCGGCCCGGTCTCCCGAACGGCGCACCAAATCGATAAGCTGCTTGGCCGTCAATTCGGGACAAGCCTGCCACAGACACGCTACCATACCGCAAAGAATGGGCGAAGCAAAGGAAGTTCCATTGGCCCGGCCCTGATTGCCATCCGTACGCATGACGTCGGCCCCCAGTCCCACGGCCACTACATCCGGTTTGATACGTCCGTCTGCCGTATTACCAACGGACGAGAAAGGCGCCAGCACACCTGCCTTGTCCACGGCACCCACTGTCAGCACGCATTTCGCATCGCCCGGAGTCGTGATTTTCTTCCAAGAATCCGCACCTGCATTACCGGCACTGCACACCAGCACCATGCCTTTATCGGCAATGCGGGATGCCTGACGGGACATCAGCGCACAATGCCCGTCCAAGTCGCGCAGCCGATAATTATCGGTAGGAGTGTCAAATTCATAATACCCCAGAGATGTATTCAACACGTCTACCCCCACGCTGTCTGCAAACTCTACGGCCGCCGCCCAATAATCCTGCTCCACTAACTGCTCGCTACGCTCGTCCTCGCTGCGCAACAACCAATAAGAAGCCTCCGGGGCTGTGCCGGTCATCACCTCGGGCACATTCATAGCCATGCACGACAGCACCATCATCCCATGGCTTCCTTTGGCATAAATATCAGCACCGGGTTCCACAAAATCCTTTGTCCCAAGGATTCGGATATTATTCATCGCTGTTATACGGTCGACATTGTGATACCCGGCATCTATCACGGCAATGGTCATTCCCTTCCCCCGGAAACCGGCCGCATGCAACCGCTCTCCACGGCTCAAGGCTATTTGACTAAAGGCGGGGCCATAGACACTGTCCGGATAAATAGTAGGATGATTGCTCAGGCTGTCGCGCCGCGTCGCCCCCATGTTTTCTCCTTCAGGGGCTTTCCACACCCGCTTCACAGAACGGACAAAAGGAAGAGCCGACAAGCGGAGAGCCAAAGTCGTGTCATTGCAAGAAATGGTCACAAAGTTCTCCCACTTACCTGTCACCACGATATTCGCCCCCAAACGACGAATCTCATCCACATACTTCCTGCATACGGGCAAGTCAGTAGAATCAATGGCTATCTGTTGACGCGCCCTTCGCTGAATGGCCTTCGCAGACAGATAATCCTCCGGATGCTGCAGTGAATATTCAGTCGCAGCTTTATCCTTCAGGCAGACGCGGTATTTCAACGTATCTCCTTCAGCCAAGGACTTCAGGCAAAACGAAGCCAAAGCCAGGCAAAAAATCAGTTTCTTCATAAATCCAACCTAAGCAATATATCAAGAAGGTATAAACATGCCTATGCCGCGCTGCGAAGCGATAAAGGCACCGCCCACCACACGTCCTCCGACATAGAACACGGCAGACTGACCGGGAGTCACCGCCGAGGCCTCTTCCCGGAAATGTACCAAAAGTTGTCCATTGTCCAAACGGTTCAGGGAACAAGGTATAGGTTTGCTGCGATATCGGATGCGGACGCACAAATCAGGATTCTCCCACACCTCCGCTTCGTCCACCCACTGAGCCTCCGGTTCCAGTAACATCCATCTGGTTTTCAGTTGATCTGCATCACCCAACATCACCGTATTCTTCTGGGGATTGATTTTCAGCACATAGGCAGGCTTTCCCAAGGCTATTTCCAGCCCCTTGCGCTGCCCGATGGTGTAATAGGGATAGCCCTTATGTTCGCCCAACTTCACTCCTTCTGCATTAACAAACCAGCCCTTGCCTATCTCATCGTCTATCTCCGGACAATGCGTCCGCAGGAAATCGCGGTAGTCTCCCTGAATAAAGCAGACCTCCATGCTCTCGCCTTCATCGGCCTTACATGTATATCCCTTTGCCCGAAGATATTCACGCACCTGCGGCTTCGTATAAGTACCTAAAGGGAAAAGGCAACGACTCAATACGTTTTGCCCCAGACGCCAAAGAAAATAGGACTGGTCTTTTTTTTCGTCATTACCCACGCAAATATAGACTCGGTCTCCTCGTCGTTCCAAGCGCGTGTAGTGGCCAGTGGCAATAGCATCGCACCCGAGCCTATCGGCCCATTCTGCAAGGATGCGGAACTTAAACAAGGGATTACACATGACACAAGGATTGGGAGTACGCCCCCTCCGGTATTCGTCTATGAAATATCGCACTACCGTCTGGCGGAAACCTTCCCGTTCGTCCGCCACATAGTGTTCCACCCCAATCTCGTGGGCCAACTGGCGTGCATCTACCGGCTCGTCGCCCCATACCCACATCGTCAGCCCCACTACCTCATATCCTCGTTCTTTCAGCATCAGGCAGGTGGCGGTACTGTCTATGCCGCCACTCATGCCCACAAGTACTCGCTTTGCGGAGTTCATTCCGTAATTATCCTTCTTATTCTATTTATGTATGTTTCCGATTATCTGTCAACTGTCAGCCTTCCGCTTCTCGTCCTCAGCCTCCTGCAAGTCTTCGCCCCAATGCACGTGTGCCTCGCGTTCTTCGCGCTCGCGCACCTCCTTGGCCTTGCGGGCATAGACAATGATACGCAGAGACTGGTCGTAGGTGAAGTAATTGTAGATCCAGTTCAGCATGACGCTCACGCGGTTTCGCACGCCCAAGATGGAACGCAGATGAACCACCAACCACAACAGCCAGGCAATCCAGCCCTGAGTTTTGACCTTCTTGAACTCTGCCACAGCACGATTGCGTCCGACTGTTGCCATCGAACCCAAGTTTTTATAATGGAACGGCTTCAGAGCCTTCTTCTTCTCCATCCGCTTCAAGTTGGCAGCCAGCAGTCGTCCTTGCTGAATGGCCACTTGAGCCAACTGGGGATGCCCGTTCGGATAATCCTTGTCAGCTGTCATGATACACTGGTCTCCAATGGCAAACACATCCGGCAGACCTTCCACCCGGTTATAGGCATCCACCTTCAGACGTCCTCCACGTCCGATACACTCAGAGGGGATGTTTCCTATCGACACGGCACGCACGCCGCTCACCCAAATAAAGGTACGCGTAGGTATCTCCATGCCGTCCTCAAAGATGACCTTGTGATCCCGATAGTCGGTCACCTTCTTATGCAGACACACGTTGACTCCCATGTTGCGCAAGAACTGTTCGGCCGCCGCCGATGACTCGGGCGACATACCTCCCAGCAAACGTCCGGCAGCCTCTATCAGGAAGATATTCAGCTGACTACTGTCCATATCAGGATAGTCGGCAGGAAGCACGTAACGCTTCATTTCCGACAGGACACCGGCTATCTCCACACCCGTGGCACCTCCGCCCACGATAACAATGTTCTGCAACTCGTTTCGTTCCTGTTCCGTGGCGCACGTGATGCTTCGCTCCAAGTTGCTCAACAAAGCGTTGCGCAAGCCCATTGCTTCGGGCAACGTCTTCATAGGCATGGCCTCTTCCTCCAGATGCTTGTTGCCGAAGAAGTTGGTCGTCGTACCGGCAGCTAGCACCAAATAATCATATTCAATTTTTCCAATGGATGTCTGCAGGATCTTGCGATTGGGAAAGATAGAACGCGCCTCTGCCATGCGAAAATAGAAGTTCTTCCTCTTCCGAAATATCTTGCGGAAAGGGAAAGAAATAGAGCTCGGTTCGATGCCCGAAGAAGCCACTTGGTAAATCAGCGGCGGAAACTGATGAAAGTTATTCTTGTCCACCAGCACCACTTGCATGCCGGTCTTGCGGAGCTCGTTGGCCAGCTTCAAGCCGCCAAATCCACCGCCTACAATCACAATTCGCTTTGCCTTTGTTCGTGCAATGTTAAAACTCATACTTCAATAAAATATGTTGTCTTTGAATTGGGGGCAAAGATAATACAAAAAAGTGAGATACTGAGCAAATCACGGAAATATGATTGAAAGTTAATGATTTATGAGGTTTTGACGATTTTGGCGAGTGCCAAGTAAAACCGCCTGAAAGCCAACTTGAACCGGAGTTGCGTTACTATCCCGTTACTGAAATACGGGGATGGCAACGGTACGGAA
>CASENE010000008.1 GCA_949289265.1 uncultured Bacteroides sp. | reverse complement strand
TCAGCCGGATAACCTCTTTGTCGAATTCTTTATGTTTAGAAGTCAAAATGTAAATGCCGTGTGGCAACCCTAATGTGTCGATATAAAACATGACTACGGAATATCCGGCTTGGTTCTTTTTCAACAACTTTTCGGGATATATCATTTGGGAAGCATAATACTTTTCTAAATCGTAATTCCATTTTGCCCAACGTGGTGGTTCAATGGTTGATAAGTCTTTAATTGGACTCCCAGACATGTCCAAAACACCCAAGTTCCAACTGGTTTCCTCACGCCAAATGCTGTCCAAGCGGTTCTCATTCTCCCATTGTCCTTGTAGGGTGTTGTCAGTCACGCATCTGACCGGACCAACACCAATGGTCAGCGAGTCGGGCAGATGCTGAAAAACCAATGTGCTGTCGGTCAGTTCTTGGATAATGTAATTTTCCCTCGATTCAAAGACTTTGATTGTATCTCCGCATAAAAAATAAGAATAAGAAGTTTCTTTCCTTTTGCCATCATACAAAAAGACGCTTCTCCACCCTGCATCACGAAATTCCATTTCCATAGCATATTGCTTGTCTTGTGGAAATTGCACTTTCCATACCTTATTTTCCAACAATGCGGATATATCTGTATAATCGTTATTTTGGGCGGAAAGTCCACCTATAACAATCCATGAAAGCAGTATGAACAGAAGTTTCTTCATAACCTATCATCTTAATAGTACTCAAAAATAGTAAAAAGGAATAACCTAATCAATTCATAAAAGACTCTTTTTACCGGGTTGTCAATCGTGGATATAAGCATCAGATTAGAATATGTGAGCCTGTTCAAGAGCCTGTCTGCCGGAATCATCCATCTTTTTGCATCATCCAATTCGGCGGATGGCAACCGCCGAATTGGTTCAATGAATTCGGCACTCAGCGTGTGCCGAATGTTTGGCTTAGCCCCTTGACGTTCAGCCGCTGTTCCAGCTTCTTCAACAGTTGTTCGCCGTATGCGGCACGGTCTTCCCCGTTCTGTTCAAACTCTACGATATAGCACCCCGTGAGCCAGTTGCGGGCGGTCAGGGCAAGATTTACAGCATGTGCGGCTTGTGCCTGCAATGTGCTTTGTATCGTGCTGATATGTTTTACTAATGCTTCAAAATTCATAAATGCAAAGATAATCCTTTTGTGATTAAAACTTTAATTCCGGCAGGCTGTCTATCGCTTCCTCTTTCAATTTATCCACCGCCGGGTGTATTCGAGTCAGCGGATTTTCGGAAGGGTTGTATCTGCGCCCTCCCCTCAGCTTGAGGTGGGATTTTTGCACCTCAAGATTTCGCACCCCTCATCGGTCAACTGAAACATGAAGGCTTGCACCAAACATCCTTTACGCTTTCACCAGGTTGTATGGTCTTGTCGTACAGCGTGTTCTCGGTGAAAGCAAGCTCTGCACGCCTTCACTCTCCGATTCATGCTTCCTGGTTTACCATCCCTACCGACCGGGGCTACCATCCCCCGGTCGCTGGTCTACCATCTCTTGGTCGGTGGTCTACCAACACTTGGAAATGAAGAATCGGGGGAAGAGGAACGCGAATTCCGCAAATTACACCAAATAGTTCATCCGCGAATTCCGCGAAATCCGTGCCTAAAGAACCTTCGGTGAAGCCACGGTGGGAACCATTGCTTTCATCCATAATCCGCTAAACAATAGCCCGTTGCAAGCTGGTGAAAGCGTGAAAGCAAAAACAGGAAAACCGTTTGGGGAGTGCTGGAAGCATGTTTGTGGCGCGGGCGGGCGCGTCAGTGGCTTTTCCCGAACCGGTATCCCAGTCCCAGCATCAGGTTATTCGGGTCTTTGAAGCGGGAGAGTTGATAGCCCACGTGCAGAAACAGGCGGTCGGTCAGGTGCGTCTTCAGCGCGAGGATTTGATAGAAGGCATTGGTGTCCGGCCCTTTGCAAAGAATGTTGCGTCCGATGCCCAGGTTGATAGAGAAGATGGGCATCACCACCTCCGCGCGGACAGACAGGCCCATGGCAAACTGCTCGATGAAGGGCGGACGGTGGAAGCGGATGCTGTTGGCGTCGGGCGTGTAGGTATTGTTGGCGATGTGTTGTCCGATGTTGGCGCTTTCGTCATATTGCGCATCGAGCGACAGGCCTGCCCGGAAGTAACGGCTGAAGTTGTACATGGGGGTGAAGTTCAGGCCGATGATGCCGAACGAACCTGGCACCAGCACGGGAGAACCGTTCTCCGGGAATACGCCTTTCTTGCGCGTGGCGCCGTACAGCACCAGGTCGTAGCTGACGTAGGGCTTGAAGACATGTCGGCCTGCGGCGTGTGCCTGCTGGCCTTCCGCCTCCTCTTGCCGGCCGAAGTAGCGGGTGATGCCTATGTTGCCGCCGATGGTGTTGACGCCCTTGTTGGGATAGCTGGTATTGCCGTTGGAGAAGTGCGTCAGGCCGATGCCGGCTTTCACGCTGGTCTGCGCGTCGACTTGCCAGTTCAGGAAAAAGCCCAGATTGATGTAGGCATTGGTTTTCGAGCCTACCACGTAGTTATAGAAGTTGTGGATATAGTCGTATTTCTTCCAGCCGAACGAAGCGCCGAAGTTCCATTCATAGTCCAGCGAGAGCCGTCGGCTGAGGGAAGCGATGCGCGAGGTCTGGAACACGTAGACTGCCACGGGGTTGCCTAACTCCTTGCGGTTGAAGAAGGTGTTGTAGGCCACGCCGATACCCTGCACCGTGTAGGGATAGAGGTCGCCCAGGCGGGTGCCGGGGGCAAACTGGAAGCCCAGTTTCAGATGGCCGGACAGGTTGGTGCGGATGGGTTCGCCTGCCTGGTTGTCGCCCCGGAAGAAACGGTCGGTGGGGAAGGTATAGGCCGGGCGGAAATCTGCACCCAACACGGGGATAAGGCGGCGTGTGCGCAAGGTGTCATGCTCCGTGGCACGAAGCAGGGGCATGCAGAGGCACGCGAGGAGCAGCAGAAACGCGCCCCGGCGATAGGGTTTAGGGTTGCTCATCGGTAACGTCATTTTTAAATATCATGTAATCCACGGGACATTCGCTGCGCAAGATGCCTGCTATCTCCAGGTGTTTCCCGGTGCGGGGATGGGAGGCATAGAGGGTGAAGGGCACGCTGTAGGTGTCCATGTTATTATAGACCGTAATGTGGATATTTTTCCCGGCGTCCACCGGTACTTCCTCAAAAAAGGTTTTGTCCAAATCTACTTCCAACTCTTGCTCGAAGATGCCGAAGGACGCCTTCGTGGCTCCCATCGCCGGCTGTCCGTCTTTAGCATCGGGGATGGTGATTTCAGGCAATGGCTGGCCTAAATAGTGCCTTAACCAGTCTTCGTCCAATTTATAAGAGTGCAGGTCGGTGAAGGTAACCTTGCGTTTGGAGTACTGGTACGGGTAGCAGGTCCAGCTGACGGGGCTTGTGCCTTCTTTGTTGATGACAGTGAGCTCTTGCACGGCTTCCAGCATATAATCGTAGAAGTCAAACCGGCTCCAGTCATAGGCGATGCTGTCCACCTGGTATTTGCTGGTGGGGTGGAGGGTGACGGTAATCTGCCATTGTTCGTAATCATTGCCTACATAGACCGTCAGTTCGCATGGGTCTTCATACAGGTTCTGAAGCAGGGACAGTTTCAGGGTGCGTCCGTCGCACTTGTCTATGCGGTAGTCCAGGTATTCGGAGGGACTTGGCCCTCCGATGCTCTTCACTTCCCAGTTGTCGGCCTCGAAGCGGATGGTGGTCTCGCTTGCCTCTTCCGTCAGGCTGACGGGGGCCGGGGCCTGCGGCAGGAACTCGTCGATGAACACGTCTCCGTTGCATCCCGTGCACAGCAGCAGGGTCAGGACGGGCAACAGCCTCTTCAGCGGGTGGGTTATCCTCATGGTCGTTTTTTAGTGTTTGTTTGGGCAAAGATAGGGCATTTTTTGGGTTGTGCCAAAAGTTATCTCTTGTTTATTCGTTTGCGCAGTCGGCTGAGGTGGGTGGGGGTGATGCGCAGGTACGAAGCTATCTCTTTCAGCGGAACCAGCTGCAGCAGGCCGGGATGGTCGGCCAGCAGTTGCAGGTAGCGTTCTTCGGGCGTCAGGCGGTAGAGGTTGAGGTAGCGGCGGAAGGTTTGCAGAAACAGTTGTTCGGCAATGAGGCGGTCTTGTCCGTGCAGCGCAGGCGCCTTGTCGAGTATCTGCCAGAAGGGGGCGGCAGGACAGACGCAGACCTCGGCCCGGGTGAGGGCGCGGGCGCCTACCAAGGCAGGACCGCCGTAGAGGCAGGCGGGATAGTCGGCCACAAACTCGTCGGGAAAGGCGAAGCCCACGCTGTAAGAGCGTCCTTCGGCGGCGTTGAACGTGGTGAAACTGAAAACGCCCGCCTGCACGTAGCACATGTCCGGGCACGGGCAGCCTTCGGTCAGGAACGCCTCTCCGCGGCGGAAGACGCGTTTCCGACCGTGGGCCAGGATGTAGTCGCGCAGGATATTGCGGTCAATGTGTTGCAGGTAGGTGTTGAAGCCGTTCATTCTGTCTGCGCGTCTTGATACCAGGCGGGGATGAAGTCGGCGGGCAGTCCTTCCGAATCTTTCTTCTCCTTCGAGATAATCTCCAGCAAGTCGTGCTCCGTCCAGGCCGGCGTGCCCATGCGCTTGTCCAGGTAGCTGGTCTCGCTGATGCGGATCCGGTATTCGTAGCCGTTCTCGTAGTCGAAGCCGTTGATGGCAGGCAGCTCTTCCCACTCCGTGGCGCCTTCTTTCTTCACGGCATACACTTCCGTCAACACGTTGCTGCCTTGCCCTGCCAGTCCGGGCAGTTTCTTCGAGGCCACCGTCAGGGCGTATTCCTCGTAGCCGGTCACTTGGCGGCCTTCCGGCTCGTTGTCGTTCAGGCATCCGGCCAGCCCGGCGCAGCAGAGCAGCAGGCACATGGCTTGCAGCCGCAGTTTTTTTAGCATGTTCATTCCTTTGTCCTCCTGTATTTGGATGATTCTTTAGTCTCTTGTTGCTCGTTTTCAGGCTTTTGCTTTCCGCTTACTGGCGTTCTAATCCCAGCGGCCTGGCGTTCTAACTCCTGCTTGCTGGCATTCTAACCCCCGCAACCTGGCGTTCTAACGCTGGCCAACCGGATGCAAAGCTCTGCTATACGCAGACAAAAGTACGGAAATCGCGAAATACTGCATGAGGATTCCGGAAAAACAGGCTGCCCCTCCTTTATTTTTCAACCGATGTTGAGGGAGATGCCTCCGGGCCCTCTTTCAGCGGGTTCCAGCCCTGGGCTTTCAGCTCGAACTCCTGCCCGTCACGGGTGATGAGGGCGCAGCCCAGTTCCGCCTTGGTGATGTGGCCGATGAGCTTCACGCCTTCCATCTCCGCCACCTTCTCGTGGTCGGCAATGGGCACGGTGAACAGCAGTTCGTAGTCCTCGCCGCCGTTCAGGGCGCAGGTGGTCACGTTCATGTTCAGCTCTTCCGCCATCACGGCCGTCTGGTAGTCCAGGGGGATGTGTTCCTCGTAGATGCGGCAGCCCACGTGGCTCTGCGTGCAGATGTGCAGCAGTTCCGACGACAGCCCGTCCGAGATGTCCATCATGGCCGTGGGCTGTACGCCGGCCTGCCGCAGCCGTTCGACGATGTCGCGCCGCGCCTCCGGCTTCAGTTGCCGCTCCAGCAGGTATTCCTTGCCCGCAAAGTCCGGTTGGACATCGCCGCCGGCGTCTTTCATGGCCAACTTCTCGCGCTCCAGCAGTTGCAGTCCCATGTAGGCGGCCCCCAGGTCGCCGCTCACGCAAATGAGGTCGGTCTCCTGCGCTCCGTTGCGGTAGACGGCTTTTCCCCGCTCCACGTCGCCGATGCAGGTGATGCTGATGGTCAGGCCCGTGTAGGACGAGGTGGTGTCGCCGCCCACGATGTCCACGCCATAGTCCTCGCAGGCCAGGCGTATGCCCGCATAGAGGGCTTCCATGTCTTCCACGCTGAAGCGTTTGGACACGCCCAGCGATACGGTGATTTGCCGCGGCGTGCCGTTCATGGCGTAGATGTCCGAGAAGTTGACCACGGCCGATTTGTAGCCCAGGTGCTTCAGCGGCACGTAGGTCAGGTCGAAGTGCACGCCTTCCATCAGCAGGTCGGTGGTCATCAGGATTTCCCGGTCGGCGGGATAGGAGAGCACGGCGGCATCGTCGCCGATGCCGTAGCGGCTTGATTCGTTCTTCAGCTCGATGCCCTCGGTCAGGTGGCGGATGAGGCCGAACTCGCCGAGGGTGGATATTTCAGTACGCATAGGGTCGGATTTTGTTAGGATGATGGTTGGGTTGGAAAAATCCGCGCGGACGGTCTGAAAAATCCGCGCGGGCGCTGTTGGCTACCCGCGCGGGTTTTTCGGACGGCCCGCGCGGGGTGGTTCTGGGGGCTTGTCAGGCGCGGTTGATCAGCTCGCGCATGATTTCCGTCATCTTGGGCTGTGCGGCGTCGGCGGCCTTCTGCACTTCTTCGTGCGACACCTCCACAATCTTGCCCTCCACGCCCAGGTCGGTGATGACCGAGATGCCGAAGACGCGGATGCCGCAGTGGTTGGCCACGATGACTTCGGGCACGGTGGACATGCCCACGGCGTCGCCGCCCAAGATGTGGTACATGCGGTATTCGGCCGGCGTCTCGAACGTGGGGCCTTGCGTGCCGACATACACGCCGTGCTGCACCTGGATGCCTTTTTCTTCGGCTATGGCGTCGGCCCGGCGGATCAGTTCCCGGTCGTAGGCCTGGCTCATGTCCGGGAAGCGGGGGCCGTAGGGGATGTTCTTGCCGCGCAGCGGATGTTCGGGGAAGAAGTTGATGTGGTCGGTGATAATCATCAGGTCGCCAATCCCAAAGGCCGGGTTCATGCCGCCGGCGGCGTTGGACACGAACAGCGTCCGGATGCCCAGCTCGCGCATCACGCGCACCGGGAAGGTCACTTGCTGCATGGTGTAGCCCTCGTAGAAGTGGAAGCGTCCCTGCATGGCCAGGATGTCTTTCTGGCCCAGCTTGCCGAATATCAGCTTGCCGCTGTGCCCTTCCACGGTCGACACGGGGAAGTAGGGGATGTCTTCGTATTTGATTTCATACTTGTCGGTGATTTCTTCCGCCAGGCTGCCCAGGCCCGTGCCCAGGATGATGGCGGTCTCAGGACTGCTTGGCATCTTTTCCTTCAGGAAAGCTGCGGTCTCTTGGATTCTTTCTAACATAGTCTATGATAGTTTGGTTGAATATCGGTTGTTGGTTTTGCAGGATGGTGATGTCCACCGGCAGCATGTAGAGGTGGGGTTTCAGCCTGTCGGGCAGTTGCGGGTGGCTGCGCAGGCGCGCGGCGTCTTTCTCGGTGGTGACGATGCGCTTGCGCGTGCCCTTCAAGGCGTCGAACCGCTCTTCTATCTGCAGGAGGTCGCCCTTGCCGAAGTCGTGGTGGTCGCCGAAGAACAGCGGATCCACGTGGGCCGTCCGGCGCCGCAACTCTTGCAGCAGGGGCAGGGGCGAGGCAATGCCGGCCACCAGCAGCACGTGTTCGCTCCCGTCCGGTTGGGACGGCCGTCCGGTGCCCTTGACCCTGTCGGGAAACACGGGTTGGAGACTGCCGTAGCGGAGGCCGGAGAAGAAGAGTTTCTGGTAGGGATACAGGTGCAGCTTCTTGGTGATGATGTTGAAGTCAATGGGTTTGATGTCGTCTGGACATTTCGTCACCACCACCACCTGCGCCCGCTGTTTGTTGTCCGCCGGTTCGCGCAGGCGGCCTGCCGGCAGCAGGGCGTCGTCGCACAGCAGGCGGTGATAGTCCGTCAGCAGGATGTTCAGCCCTGCCTTCACGCGGCGGTGCTGGAAAGCGTCGTCCAGCAGCACCACGTCTACGGGCGGGTCTGTCAGCGCCAGCAACCGGCGGATGCCTTCGCGGCGGTCTTCGTCCACCGCCACGCGTATGCCGGGAAACTTGTTCTTCATCTGGCATGGCTCGTCGCCAATCTGTCGGGCATCGCTCTGTCCGTCGGCCAGGATGTAGCCCGTCGTCTTGCGTTTGTAGCCCCGGCTCAGGGTGGCCACGTTCAGCTTCTGCCGGGTGAGCAGCCGTATCAGGTATTCCGTGTGCGGCGTTTTGCCTGTGCCGCCTGCCGCCAGATTGCCGATGCAGATGACAGGCGCGTCAAAACTCTCCGCCCGGAGCCAACCCCAGTCGAAGAGTTTGTTGCGCAGGCCCACCCCCATCCCGTACAGCCACGAGAGGGGGTAGAGCCAGCAGGATTTCCGGATACGTTGTTCTTCCATTCGTTTTAGTGGATATTCGGTTCAAAATACATCTGTGCCTGCAGGGCGTCCACGGCTTCCAGCTGGTCGATGGCTTCTATCTGCCGGTAGGCTTTTCCCGCCTCTCCCTTCAGCAGGCGCGTCCGGACGTAGTTGCCCGTGTTGAAGTCCTTCAACTGTTCCCAAGCGCTCTTCTTGGCAGGATAATTCATCAGCGTATAGGCTTCCACCCCGGCTTTCTCCACGGCGATTTCGATGGCGCGGTCCAGGCCGCCCAGCTCGTCCACCAGGCCCAGTTCCTTGGCGCGGGCACCAGTCCACACGCGTCCCTGGCCAATCCGGTCTATCTCTTCCTTGGTCATGCCGCGCCCTTCCGCGCAGCGGGTCAGGAAGAGGTCGTAGCCCCGGTTGATGTAGGCCTGCATCAGTCCCTTTTCGCCCTCGTTCATCTTCCGGCTGACCATGCCGAAATCGCCGTGCGCGTTGGTCTTCACCACGTCGAAGTTCAAGCCGATTTTCCGGTACAGTTCCTCCCGGCTGGGCACGATGCCGTAGATGCCGATGGAGCCGGTCAGGGTGGTGGGTTCAGCCACTATGGTGTCGGCGTTGCACGAGATGTAGTAGCCGCCCGATGCCGCATAGTCTCCCATCGACACGATGACGGGCTTCTCCGCCTTCAGCTCGCTGACGGCATGCCATATCTGTTCGGAGTCGTAGGCGCTGCCTCCCGGCGAATTGACGCGCAACACCACGGCTTTCACGTCTTCATCCTCCTTCAGCTCGCGCAGGTCGCGAATTACTTCCTCCGCGTCAATATTCTCGCTGCCCCAGCTCATCAGGCCGCTGCCAATCTGACCGTAGGCATAATACACGGCCACGATGTTGCCGCTCTTGTCCTTGGGCACGTTCTTCTTCACGTTGCGCATGTCGTCCAGGCTGAGCGTGGGCAAGTCGTCATCTTCGTCCACCCCGGTCATCTGCTTCAGATAATCACGCACGTCGTTTTTATACATCAAGGTGTCCACCAGCCCGCATTCCACGCAGTCCTTGGCCGTCTGGAGTGCCATCAGCCGGTCGGCGGCTAGGTTCAAGTCTTCCACGGACACCTGGCGTGAGGCCGACACTTCTTCCGTCAGGGTGCCCCACAGCGAAGTCAGGTAGTCCGTCATCTGTTCGCGGTTGGCCTCACTCATCTGGGTGTTGATATACGGTTCCACGGCCGACTTGTACGTACCTACCTTGAACACCTGCATCTCGATGCCCACCTTGTCCAGCAGCCCTTTCAAGAATACGGGCGACGAGGCCAGGCCGCTCCAGTCCAGCATGCCCTGCGGGTTGAGCAACACCTTGTCTGCCACGCTCGACACGTAATACAGTCCTTGCGTGTAGGCATCGGCATAGGCCACGATGAATTTGCCCGACTCCTTGAAGTCGGCCAGCGCGTCGCGCAGTTCCTTCAGCGAGGCATATCCGTCGCTGGCCAGCGACGAGGCTTCTATATAAATACCTTTGATGTTTTCGTTCTCCTTGGCTTTTCGGATGGAGGCCAGCATGTCGTCCAGCCCATAGGCATGGTTGTCGTCTCCGGCCAGAAGGCTGAACGGGTCTTCCTGGCTCCGCTCGGACAGGGTTCCCCGCAAGTCCATCTTCAGGACGGTGTTCTCCTTCACCTGCACTTCCGATTCAGACGTGTACAGCATACTGAAGACAACCAGCATGCTGATAAAAAATAACACTACGCTCGACAAAACGATTCCCACAACGGTGGCGAGCGTGAATTTCAGAAAATCTTTCATAACTTTTCAGTGGTTTTTGTATGCCAGCTTTTTGAGCTAACAAAGATAAGTAATTCAGTTGATATCTGCCCTATTTGTCGCCGTATTTTTCAGTTTATCACATTTTGTCTGCTGAAAAATCCGTAAATCTCATCCCGCATATTCCTTGCCAAGGCCGCGGGGCGGGAGGGCTTCCTTTCTCCCTCGCCCCAAGTTCGTCCCTCCTTCGTCCCTGGTTCGTCTTCCATGGAGACGAACCAGGGGCGTTTGTCTATGCTCTGTCCTGCGTTCCCGGTATGCTTTCCTTTGTGTGGACGGCGAAGAAAAACTTGTACAAATTCCACGTTTCCTCTCTTTCCTTTTCCTGTCTTCCTCCTCTTTCTGGCTTTTCGGCGCGCATTTTTCCCATTTTTTCTTTCCCGGATGCCGGAAAACGTTTTCCTTCTCTTCCTTCTTCCGCCCTTTCCCGCTTATAAAATATATAATTATGTGTATTCTCCCTCTCCGTTTTTCTTCTCACTTTAGGAATCAGTTCTGTAATCTTCTGTTTTTCAGCCATGCTTTCAAAAACTTTCATTTTCCTGCAAAAAAAGAGTTGTTTGTATTTGGCCGTTACGTGTAAAGTCTCTACTTTTGCAC
>CASENE010000007.1 GCA_949289265.1 uncultured Bacteroides sp. | reverse complement strand
TATTATATATATAATATATAATATTAGTTTCTCTCGCACTTGCCGGAGGGTCGGTGGAATTTCATTTTCGGTAATTGTGATTTGTGATTTGTGATTTTTGTGACGGTTGGTGCGGGGAAGGGATCTTCCGTATTTTTCGAAAGACGGAGGGTGGAGAATCCCCGCGAAAAAAAGTTGCCCGGAGGCGTAAAAAAACGGCCTTTTCGGGGCCTCCGTTTTTGGTCGTTCCAAGTAATTTTGCTACATTTGTGTCGTTGAAAACAAAAACGGATAAACTGATGGAAAAGAACAAGACAGAAAAAATGGGATGGCTGTGGAGCCTGTCGCTGGTCGCTCTGGTGCTGCTGGCTTCCTGCCATACGAGATATGCCGTGACGGAAGTCGAGGCCCGTCGGGTGGCTATGGACTCCGCCTGGGATGCCCGTCCCTGCGAAGAGGCGCTGGCTCTGCTGGCACCCTACAAGGCGGGCGTAGACAGCGTGATGGGCGAGGTGAAGGGCGTGGCTGCCGTGTCGATGGACCGCTTCCGCCCCGAGAGCCCCTTGTCCAACCTCATCGCCGACGTCCTGCGCCAGGCCGCCGCCAGCGTGCTGGGCCGTCCGGCCGACGTAGGGCTGGTCAACGTGGGCGGCATCCGCAACGTGCTCACCGCCGGCAACATCACCACGCAGAACATCTACGAAATCCTGCCCTTTGAAAACTCGCTCTGCGTGCTCACCCTGAGCGGGGCCGACCTGAAGGAGCTCTGCGCCAACATCGCCGCCCGCGGAGGCGAGGGCGTGAGCGGGCTGAACCTGGTCATCAGCGCCGACGGCCGCCTGCTTGAGGCCCGCGTGGGCGGACAGCCCGTCGACGAAGGACGCACCTATACCGTGGGCACCATCGACTTCCTGGCCGAGGGCAACGACGGCATGCAGGCCCTGACCCGCGCCAGCCAGCGCCAGTGCCCCGAGGGAGCCACGCTCCGCGGCCTCTTCATGGACTACGTGGAGCGCCAGACGGCTGCCGGGCGGAAGATAGAAGCACGCGTCGAAGGCCGCGTGGTGGTGAAGCAATGAACCGTGTCATCCCAACAAAAACGAACCGAACGAAAGGAACTATCGCAATGAGAAAACGAATCTATATGCTGCTTTGGCTGGCCGGATGCCTGGCGTTGAGCCTCTCCGCCCAGCAGACGAAAGAACTCTACCTGCTCCACACGAGCGACACCCACAGCCGCATCGAGCCGCTGGCCGCCGACGCCGCCGATGCCGACGCGGGCAAGGGAGGCGCGGCGCGCCGGGCCGCGTTCGTCCGCCAGTTCTGCGCCGAACATCCCAACACCCTCGTGCTCGACTGCGGCGACATCTCGCAGGGCACGCCCTACTACAACTTCTACAAGGGCGAGGTCGAAATCCGGCTGATGAACCTCATCGGCTACGACGCCATGACCATCGGCAACCATGAGTTCGACTTCGGCATGGATAACCTGGCCCGCCTCTTCCGCATGGCCCGCTTCCCCGTGGTCTGCTCCAACTACGACGTGACCGGCACCCCGCTCGAAGGACTGGTGAAACCCTATGTCGTCATCCGCCGCGGAGGGCTGCGCATCGGCATCTTCGGCTTGGCTCCCCAACCCGAAGGACTGATACAGGCCGACAAGTGCCTG
>CASENE010000006.1 GCA_949289265.1 uncultured Bacteroides sp. | reverse complement strand
GACATGGTGCTGCGCACGGCCACCACGCTTTATGTGGTGGAACTGAAGCTGGACAAGAGCGCCGAGACCGCCATGAACCAGATAGACCTGAAGAACTATCCCGAACGTTTTGCGCTGTGCGGCCTGCCGGTGGTGAAGGTGGGTATTGATTTTGACAGCGAACGGCATACGCTGAGGGAGTGGAAGATTGTGCGGGCATAAGGGAAAACAACTGTAATTCAGAACGAAAAGTCACAATGAAATACTTGATTCCCAAAGCCGACTTGACGTTTATGAAGGTTTTTGGAGAACATCCCGACCTGGTTATTAGTTTTCTGAACTCCCTGCTTCCCTTTGAACGGGTTGATGAAGAAATCACGTGGGTGGAATACTTGAACCCGGAGGATTTGATTTCGCAGAACCCGTTGTGGCAAGACAATATCATGGATGTGCGTTGTCGGGATCGGGCAGGCCGTCAGTTCATTGTGGAGATGCAGATGATGTGGACGTCGGCCTATAAGCAACGTGTGTTGTTCAATGCCTCAAAAGCGTATGTCAGCCAGCTGGAAAAGGGCGGAGACTACGAATTGCTTCAGCCCGTCTATTCGCTGAACTTGGTGAACGATACTTTTTCGGACAGTGCGGATTATTACCACGACTTCAAAATAGTAGAAGAGGCCGAGACCAAGGAAGTCATCGAAGGACTCCGTTTCATCTTTATCGAGCTTCCCAAATTCACGCCCAAGAACTATGGCGACAAGAAGATGCAGGTGCTTTGGCTGCGTTATCTGACAGAAATCAACGAACATACCCGTGAAGTGCCCGGGGAATTGCTGGAGAATCCCGAAATCAACAAGGCTGTCAGCCAATTGGAAGAATCCGCTTTCAGCGAGGCTCAGTTGTTGGGCTACGATCGTTTCTGGGACATGGTGAGCACGGCCAAGATGCAGATCAGCAGTTCCCGCCGGGAGGCTCATGAAAAGGGTTTGGCTGAGGGTCGTGCGGAAGGTCGTGCGGAAGGTTTGGAGCAAGGCCGTGCGGAGGAGCGTCTGAGCATCGCCCGGATGATGAAGGCGCAAGGCTTGTCTGCTGAAAAGATAGCTTTGTTTACGAAACTGAGCGTGGAGGAGATAGGCAGGCTTTGAGGTAGTTCCGGCTTGTTTGAGGATTAATTATTTATCATTATTTTTATTATTTACCTCTTGTGTTTTCACTTGAGGTAATCTTTGTTATGCCTTTTTGCGTCAGAATCTAATCTGATACCTGTCTTTTTGAGTGTAGTCGAGGGAGTTTACAGAACATTTTCTTTTGTCTATTTTTTTAATTAGGTGAACGGAGAGTTGCCATGGTGGCGATTTTTCTTCACGGGCGCTTTGTCTTTTTAGGCAGAGAGTAAGAGAACACGTCGTGTCAGAATCTTTGAAGAATAAGACCGTCAAGGGTGTCGGTTGGAGTTTTGTTGACAATCTGTCCAGTTCGGGGATAACATTTTTGGTGGGTCTGGTATTGGCCCGCTTGTTGACCCCTTCGGAATACGGCATTATGGCCATCATCACGATATTCATAGCCGTTTCCAATTCGATAGTGGACAGTGGTTTTTCCAATGCGTTGATCCGTAAGACCGATGCCCGACGGATAGATTACAATACGGTTTTCTTTTTTAACTTGGTGGTCAGCTTCGCATTGTATGCGGTGCTTTACCTGGCTGCTCCTGCTATCAGCACATTCTTCAAGGAACCGTTGTTGGTGGAAGTGATGCGGGTGATCGGCTGGGTGCTCGTCATCAATGCGCTTGCTATTATTCCCCGCACGTTGTTTGTCAAGGATATCAATTTCAAGACGCAGACCAAGGTCTCGCTGATAGCTTCCGTTTCCAGCGGCATCGTGGGCATAGGCATGGCCTTGGCAGGTTTCGGGGTGTGGAGTTTGGTCGGACAACAGCTGTCCCGTCAGTTGCTGAATACGTTGTTCCTGTGGGTTTATTGCAAATGGCGTCCGGTCTGGGAATTTTCGTTGCAGAGCTTTAAGGAACTGTTCAGCTTCGGTTCCAAATTGTTGTTGTCCGGGCTGTTAACTACGGTTTTCAATGAAATATATGCCTTGGTGATAGGCCGCTGTTATACGGCAGCCCAGTTGGGGCAATATACCCGTGCCAACCAGTTCAGCCAAATCTCATCCAGCAATCTGACCGGTGTAATCCAGCGCGTCAGTTATCCCGTGCTGAGTTCCATTCAAGACGAGCCGGAACGATTGCGGGAAGGCTATCGCAAAATCATCAAGAGCACGATGCTGGTCAGCTTTGCCTGCATGTTGGGTCTGGCAGCGGTGGCCAAGCCCCTGATCGTATTGCTGATAGGTGATAAATGGCTGCCGACTGTCGGTTACTTGCAGATCATCTGCTTCTCCGGCATGCTGTATCCCCTTCATGCCATCAACCTGAATATCCTGCAGGTGAAAGGCCGTTCAGACTTGTTTCTTCGCCTGGAAATCATCAAGAAGGCGATAGCTGTCGGCCCGTTGGCATTGGGCATATTTTTCAGCATCGAATACATGTTGTGGGGCAGCGTATTGACTTCCTTCATCGCTTACTTCCTGAACAGTTATTATTCCGCCAATTTGATCAATTATCCGACCAAAGATCAAATAAAAGATATTTTGCCCACCTTTTTGGTCTCGTTCGTAACGGCCCTGGCCATGTGGAGCTTGACCCTCTTCCCTCTTTCCTATTGGCTCCTTTTGCCTTTGCAATGCTTGATGGGCATCGGGTTAGCCATGCTGATCTACGAACGCCTTCATCTTCCGGAGTATTTGGAAACCAAAAAGTTGGCATTCTCTCTCTTGAAACGGAAACATTAACATCAAACATGCGGATAAACGCAGATTAAAATATCGAATTATGGAAAAGAAAGTAATTACCGTTACTTCTCCTTTGCTTCCTTCTTTGGAAGACTTGAAACCTTATTTGGAGGATATCTGGAACCGTAAATGGTTGACCAATAACGGGCATTACCATCAGGAATTAGAGAAGGCTTTGTGCGAATATCTGAAGGTGCCTTACATCAGCTTGTTCACCAACGGCACCTTGCCTTTGATGTGCGCTTTGCAAGCGTTGCGTATCACGGGCGAAGTGATCACCACTCCTTACAGTTTTGTGGCTACCACCCATTCCCTGTGGTGGAACGGCATCAAGCCTGTGTTTGTGGATATTGACCCAGAAACTTGCAATCTTGACCCGGACAAGATAGAGGCAGCCATTACTCCTAAGACTACGGCCATCATGCCTGTTCATGTCTACGGGAAACCTTGCGATACGGAACGCATCCAGGAGATAGCTGACAAATACGGTCTGAAAGTCATCTACGATGCTGCCCATGCGTTTGGTGTGGAAGTGGGCGGGCAGTCCATATTGAATGCAGGCGACATGTCGACTTTGAGTTTCCATGCCACCAAGGTTTATAACACCGTGGAGGGCGGCGCTTTGATTTGCCATGACGAACAGACCAAGAAGCGCATCGACTACCTGAAGAACTTCGGCTTTGCGGGCGAGACCACTGTTATCGCCCCGGGTATCAACGGCAAGATGGACGAAGTGCGCAGCGCTTACGGCCTGGTGAATCTGAAGCAGGTGGATGCGGCCATCGAGGCGCGTCGTCAGGTAGCAGTCAAATACCGTGAGGCTCTGCGTGGAGTGAAAGGCATCCGTGTGATGGAAGACATGCCGGGAGTGAAACATAATTATTCCTATTTCCCAATTTTCATTGACGCGCAGGAGTACGGCATGACGCGCGACGAACTGTATTTCAAGATGAAGGAGAACAATGTGTTGGGGCGTCGGTATTTCTATCCGCTGATCAGTGAGTTCTCCACCTATAGAGGGCTGGATTCGGCACGTCCGGAGAACCTGCCGGTGGCTCATCAGATAGCGGACAGCGTGATTTGTTTGCCGATGTATCATAGTTTGACGGAAGAGGATGTGGAAAGAGTTATAAATGAAATTGTAAGATGAAACCAGCTAAAGATGTTTTGCTTGATTTTCTGAAAGAGGTGGATGGAGATTTTCATCCGCCACTTTCAGAAAAAATTGATTTGGAATTGTTTGCAGATAAGATGTTGGATAATGCTGTTTTTTTTTATGAGCTTTCGGATTCAGGTGTTATCAAAGGTTTGATAGCGATGTATGCCAATGATTATGAGAAACAATATGCTTATATTCCTTTAGTTGCTGTTTCTCCGCGTTATAGGAAGTTGGGCATTGCCAACAGGTTGTTGTCTACTACATTGCGATACGTTGCTTCTTTGAAGGGAAAAATCAATACAATTGGAATTCATGCGAATAATCCGGTAGCTATTTCATTATACCAGAAAATAGGTTTTAAATGCAAGGAAACAATAAACGGTAGGTCGTATTTGGAATTTAAATTGTAAATAGATGAATCACTTTTCATTTTCTCCGACACCAATTACATACTTGCCCTATTTCTCAAATAAATACGGGGTTGAGTTGTATGTAAAACGTGATGACCTTTTCCCCTCAGCATTAGGTGGAAGCAAATCAAGAATGCTCCAATACATTCTTTATCCGTTAGTGCAGAACGGCATAAAAACAATTATTACGGCAGGTGGTCCGTGTTCCAACTTCAATAGGGCAATCGCTCTGCTTTGTGCGGAGTATGGACTTAATTTGAAATTAGTATCTTATACGGATAATCCTGAAGAATATACCTCTTCTTTGAATAACTATCTGGTAAATCTTACAAACTGCCAATATATCTATTGTAAGAAAACCGAAGTCTCTCAAACGATAGAGAAGTTGCTTAAAGAATCCGATGAATTAACATATTTTATATATGGGGGGGGTAAATCGTTAGAAGGTGTTTATTCTTATTTTGACGCAGTAAAAGAGGTACGTGAGCAATACAGTGAGGATTTTGACGAAGTGTTCATAGCCTGTGGGACAGGTACAACTTTGACAGGAGTTTGTGCAGGCATGCAAGAATATTTTTCTCATGTACGAGTCCACGGAATTTCTGTAGCAAGGAATTGGGAGGCAGAAAAACAAGTCCTTAGTGAGGATATGAGTTGGTTGAATACTTATTTAGGAAAAAGCTATGATTTTTCCAATCTGGTTTTTCATGACGAATACCTTTTAGGAGGTTATGGTAAAAGTTCCAATGAGCAGTTGGCTGTTATCCGTGAATGTATATCTTGCGCGGGAATGATTATTGATCCTACTTATGTCGGAAAGGCATTCTATGGTATGTCTTCCGTGTTGTCAGCAGGAGATTATGCTGGAAAAAAGATTCTATTTTGGAATACAGGAGGCTTGATTAATCTTCTTTCTTCAAGAGCCATTTAAATAAAACATAAAACATTATAGAGGATGAATATTTTATTAACTTCGGCAGGACGTCGAACATATATGATAAAATACTTCAAGGAGGCTTTATATGGGCGTGGCTTAGTTTATGCTTCTAATAGCATGCTTACTTATGCTTTATTGCAAGCTGATAAGTATGTTATTACTCCAAATATTTATGATAAAAATTATATAGAGTTTCTTATAGGCTATTGTCAACAAGAAGATGTATCAGTTGTACTTTCCTTGTTTGATATTGATTTGCCTGTGCTTGCTATGCACAAGAAAGAATTTGCAGAGAAGGGTATAACTATTGTGGTTTCTGATTATGAGGTGACCCAAATATGCAATGACAAATGGCTAACTTATAAGTTTTTATCTAAAATAAGAATTCCACAGGTTCCTACTTATATTTCAGCTACTGAAGTCCAAGCAGACTTATCTGCAAATATATTGAAATTTCCTTTAATATTAAAACCCCGTTGGGGAATGGGATCTATTGGTATTTATAAGGTTGACAATGTATCTGAGTTGAATGTCTTTTACGAAAAATTGCGTCGCGAAATTTTTGAAACATATTTAAAATATGAATCAGAGGCAGATATAAACTCTTGCATTTTAATCCAACAGATGATAAAAGGACAAGAATATGGTATAGAGATATTGGATGATTTGCGGGGAAATTATGTTACAACCTTTGCAAAGAGGAAGATAGCCATGCGTTCAGGAGAGACAGATATTGCAGAAACTGTTGAAACAAGTGATTTTGTACCCATTGCTAAAGAAATCTCTGCAAACTTAAAGCATATAGGTAATTTGGATGTTGACTGTTTTAAGACCAGTGATGGTAGAATTATTGTTTTAGAGATGAATTGTCGATTTGGCGGACAATATCCTTTTACACACAATGCTGGAGTTAATGTTCCTCAGCAAATAATAGAATGGCTGGATGGCAATGCCACAGATATGAATTTGTTGACTCCGAAAATAGGCATTAGAAGTTGTAAGGATTTGGTTCCTGTGATATTTTAATTTATGGAAGCGCCATTAGTAAGCATTGGTTGCATTACCTATAACCATGCACCATATATTCGTCAGTGTTTGGAAGGATTTCTGATGCAAAAAACGACTTTCCCTTTTGAAATCATCATTAATGATGATTGTTCTACGGATGGAACAACAGAAATCGTAAAAGAATATGCTGATAAATATCCTGATTTAATTATCCCGATTTTTCATGAAGAGAATCAATATCAGAAAGGTGTTCGTGGGATATATGCCAAGTTTGTTTATCCAAAAGTTAGAGGGAAATACATTGCATTATGTGAGGGAGATGATTATTGGATTGATCCACTGAAGTTGCAAAAGCAGGTGGATTTTTTGGAGGAGCACCCGGAGTGTTCAATGTGTTTTCATCGTTGTCGTGAATTGGTAGAAGATGATATTAAAATAGATATTTCATCTGTCTTTCAGCATCTAGAAGAACGATATTATACGGGTGAGGAGATATTAAGAAAATGGACTGTTCCTACAGCGAGTGTGGTATATAGAAATTGTGGCATTTATATGCATCCTTTATTACCAGGAATGATATGGGGGGATACGTTCATGTTTCTACAGTTAGCTAATAAAGGGCAATTATATTGTTTATATGATATTATGAGTGTATATCGTCGTAATATCAATAGTATTACATTAAAGCAGAAGAGAACTCTTCCTTATGAAACGATTGTAAATCATTATAAAATATTAGAGAATTTCTTTAGGCCGAAATACAGTAAAGTTATAAACGAAATAGTTAATATGTATTATATTAAAATTCTTATACGTAAGCCATTTTCTTATATGGCGTATGAGAGTGTGGGGAATTGCATCCGTCATCCAGTATTAACAGCTAGGAATTTGTTAATACTTTTATCTAAAAAAATATAGTTAAGGCTGGATATATTGATGGTATGAGGGATGTACTCGCTTTGGTACTGTTAATCGAAAAAGTTTTTTGCAGAAATAATTTATTTGGTGACAGGATGCAGTAGAAGGTAGTGAAGTTTGGCATAACATTGGTGAGGAATGTTAAGTGTTGCGAGTGGATTAAGTTCTCGTATATTTTGAGTAAAGTTTGAAAAAGTGCGTCATATAAGTTTGTAAAACTTGAAATAAACACATAGAGTCTGTGTGTAGTGTACTGCTAAATATAGATAAGCAATTTCTGTTAGTTTTTGAAGATAAAAAAATATCAGAAGATTTTTTTGGACTTATTACGGCTAGTTATGGTTTATTTGCTATATTTAATATATTCTTGTTCTATATTTGCAAAACTATCTCAATATAAAGATACTAAGTACATAGAATTAGTATTTTTTTCTCTTCCTGTTATATTGATTTGGGTATTCATTATAGGAGGACAATATTATGTAGGCACAGATTATCCGGAATATTTAACGCTATTTGATGGAAATAATTTGTGGCGGATGGAAAATTCTGGAGAATGGTTCTTCGTTTTTTTTGTTAAGGGGCTGAATTACTTGGGTTTACATGGGCAAGATTTATTCTTTATTGTAGCAGCTTTTGAAGTGTTTTTATTATTGTTTTTGGGTAAAGAGCTATTTACTACAAAATATCTGTTTATTTTCTTTTTTGTTTTTATTGCATACTCTTCTGTATTCAATAATCAAATGAATGGATTAAGGCAATATGTGGCTACCTATTTATTTTCGTTATCTGTTTTATTTTTGATAAAAAAGCGATATATGCTATGTCTGTTTTTTCTTGTATTTGCAGCCGGTTGGCATGTTTCGGCTATCATATTACCGATTGTTCTGTTACTTTTCTTTGGGTTGAGAAACGTATATAATAAAAGTTTCTTGTATTATATCTTGTTATTTTCTGTCTTATTTCTCTTTATTTTTAAAGAAGATTGGCTCTTTTCTTTTATGTCTTTAACAGGCTTTTATGACCAATACCTGACAAATGGCTATGTTCAAGAAATAGGGGCGATGAATAAAGTTACAAAATTTATCAATCTCCCCATAATTGTTTATTCCATTTACAAGAGTAACAAATATGAATTGAACATCTTTTCCAAAAACATGTATGTTGTAGGTGTATGTGCCTATTGTATATACCTATCCTGTTTAGCCAGTACTATTATGAATAGAATAGGTATGTATTTTACGATATTAACATGCATACCAGTTGTTTATTTATTAATCTACTTGTATAGAAAAAAGAGTATTCTTTTTTGGTTTATTGTTTTGTACTTATTTTTAATTTATTCGCTAAAAGTGACAGTTTTTGCATCAGGAGAATATACCTATAAATCTATATTTTTCCATTGATCGAATTTTAATTTTACTTTATGAAAATATCGGTCATAATACCCACATATAAGCCTCAGGTTTATCTTTGGGAATGTTTGGACTCTTTGCGAAACCAAACTCTTCCGTCTGATAAGTTTGAAATTTTACTAGTTTTAAATGGTTGTAATGAACCATATCTGTCTGGAATAAAGGATTATATATTGAAATATTCTGTTGAAAATATACACTTATTTCAAACGGATGAGCCTGGTGTGTCAAATGCCAGGAACCTGGCTTTGGACAGAGCGATAGGTAGATATATAACTTTTATAGATGATGATGATATAGTGTCTAGTAACTATTTACTGAGCCTGTTAGAAAAAGTAGACAGGAAAGCGTTGGTTGTTTCTGATGAAAGAATTTTCGTGGAAAATATCTCCCAATGTTCAATGGGTTATATTTCAAAAACATTCCGAAAATTCAAGTTCCACGATAAGAGTAACATTTACTTTAAAAGAAGTTTCCTTTCCAGCTCTTGCTGCAAAATTATCCCCAAAGTCCTAATAGGTACATCCCGTTTTAATACCGCCTTTAAGATAGGCGAAGATTCTTTATTTATGTTTTCCATCTCGAAAGATATAAAGGAAATCAGATTGGCGGATGATGCTATATATTACAGACGTTGCAGATCTGGCTCGGCATCACGGGTAAAAAGAACGAAGATATCCCAAATTAAAACTTGCCTGATGCAGATAACAGAGTACAGCTGCATCTATATGAGGAATCCTTTCCGGTACAACTTTTTCTTGTTTTTGTCGAGGATTATTGCTTCGGCAATCCACGTGATAAGATAGTACTGTAATCGTAAATCTTAATTTTGATTTTTTAAATTTTAGAGATCAATATGAACATCGCAATCGTCGGCACTGGCTACGTCGGCTTGGTGTCAGGAACTTGTTTTGCCGAAATGGGCGTGAACGTCACTTGTGTGGATGTGAATGAAGCTAAGATAAACTCGTTGTTAAATGGGCAGATTCCCATTTACGAACCGGGCCTAGCGGAAATGGTGCTCCGAAATTATAAGGAAGGCAGGCTGCATTTTACCACTGATATCACCACGTGCTTGGATGATGTGGAGGTGGTGTTCAGTGCGGTAGGTACGCCGCCGGACGAGGATGGCAGTGCGGATTTGTCTTATGTGCTGGAAGTCGCCCGAACCGTGGGCAGGAATATGAATAAATACTTGGTGTTGGTGACTAAATCAACGGTTCCGGTAGGTACGGCTCGAAAGGTGAAAGCTGTTATTCAGGAGGAGTTGGATAAACGGGATGCCCGCATTGAGTTTGACGTGGCTTCCAATCCTGAATTTTTGAAAGAAGGAGCTGCCATCAAAGATTTCATGTCTCCTGACCGTGTGGTGGTGGGCGTGGATTCGGAACGTGCCAAGGAACTGATGACCAGACTGTACCGCCCGTTCCTACTGAATAATTTTCGGGTTATCTTCACGGACATCCCCAGTGCGGAGATGATTAAGTATGCAGCCAACTCTATGCTGGCTACCCGTATTAGCTTTATGAACGACATCGCCAACTTGTGTGAATTGGTTGGTGCGGATGTGAATATGGTCCGTAAGGGAATTGGGGCTGACACACGCATTGGTAGTAAATTCCTTTATCCGGGCTGTGGCTATGGAGGGTCGTGCTTCCCTAAAGATGTAAAGGCTCTGATAAAGACTGCTGAAGCTAACGGTTATAGTATGCGAGTGCTGAAAGCGGTGGAAGAAGTGAATGCACTTCAGAAGCGTAGGCTGTTTGACAAGCTATCGGCCTATTATGATGGCAAGTTGAGAGGCAAAACTATTGCTATTTGGGGATTGGCTTTTAAGCCAGAAACAGATGATATGCGTGAAGCAACTGCCTTGGTTGCCATTCAGTTGTTGTTGGAAGCCGATTGTGTGGTGAAAGTCTTTGATCCAGTGGCCATGGAGGAATGTCGTCGCCGCATAGGGGATAAGGTTGTTTATGCCGCTGATATGTATGATGCCGTATTGGATGCAGATGCCTTGCTGATGTTGACGGAGTGGAAACAGTTCCGTTTGCCTAGTTGGGGAGTGGTGAAGAAATCCATGACTCATCCTGTCGTATTTGACGGGCGTAATATTTATGATGCAGAGGAAATGCAGGCTATGGGTTTTGATTATTTTTGTATAGGACGTTAATATAAATATATTCTTAGTGAAAGATTACGGGTTGGTTTCCATTATTATGCCCAATTATAATTGTGCTAAATATATTGCTCAAACGATAGAGAGTGTTCTAGTACAGACTTATTCACATTGGGAGTTACTGATTCAAGATGATTGCTCAACGGATGATAGTTTGAAGATAGCGTTGGAGTATGCAGTCCGTGATGCAAGAATTAAAGTGCAGGTTAATGAAAAAAATGCGGGAGCTGCAATTACGCGTAATAATGCTATTCGTCGCTCCCAAGGAGTTTTTTTGGCATTTTTAGATAGTGATGATTTATGGTTGCCTGAGAAGTTGGAACGGCAATTAACCTTTATGGCCATGAATCATTGCTATTTTTCTTTTTCCCGTTATGAACATATTGATGAAAATGGCAATAGTTTAGGTTTACAAGCCAAAGTAATAAAGCATTTATCATATAGAAAAATGATGATGCATTGTTGGCCTGGGTGTCTGACTGTTATGTATAAACAAGATCTTTCTCATAAGATATATGCACAAGATATCAAAAAGAATAATGATCACGCTCTATTCCTACAAGTCTTACGGCATTATAAGGTTGGTATGGGGATGAACGAATGTTTAGCTTTATATAGGGTTCGTAAAGGAAGCATATCTCGAAATAAATTTGCTGTAATAAAACCTTATATTGTTGTGATGCATAAATTTGAAGGGCATAATCTTTTCATTGCATATATGTGCATGTTGACACATGTATTTATAAAAATTTTCTGCAAATATCAAAAAATTAGACCGGAGCGTTCTTGTGTGATGAAACCGGGTAATATGCACGCTTATGGGAAATTGTAAACAGGTATCTCAGAAAGAAACAATAATCTCATGGATCTATAGAAAGATTTATAAAACTACCCCTCCTTATTATTGTTATTATTCGGTTTGGAAGATAATAACAAAGCCTATTAGAAAGTGGTTTTCTGCGGTAGTTATACCAACTATTCCTTTTTCAAATCTGCGTGTCCAGTGTTATCGTTGGTGCGGTTATAAAATAGGTAAACATACTTTTATTGGCATGCGTTGTTATTTGGATGATATGTGCTATGATTTGATAGAGATTGAAGATCATGTGATTATATCGTATGGTGTGTTTTTTGCATGCCATGGAAAAAATCAAGGGCATAATAAGTTGCTGATAAAAAGGGGAGCTTATATTGGCATGAACAGTTCTATCATTGCACGCCGTGCAGAAGGTTTGGTGATAGGTGAAAATGCTATAGTCGGCGCATGTAGTTTGGTGAATAAGTCTGTGCCTCCTGAAGATGTGGTAGTTGGTATTCCGGCTAGAAGTATTAAAAAAGAATGCAGATAGGCATAGAAGGATTGAATTTCATTAAATGAATTCATTCAGCCCACATATATTCACTAAAAACGAAGATATACTACATGGGCGGTTGAAGATATACTGCATTTGTCTATGAAGATATACTTCATTGGCAAAGTCAGTACTACTGCGTTTTGTTATGCGACCGGACTGGTTAATGGCGGATATTCATATTTTATTGTATTAAAATGTTTTTCAAATCTCTTTTCGACCGGGGTATGGCGTTCTTCGGTTTAATCGTATTATCTCCTGTCTTGTTGGTTGTTGCAGTCTTGATTCGTATCAAGATGCCCGGAGGCCCGGTTATTTTTAAGCAACAGCGTGTCGGACAGCATGGCAAGTTGTTTACGATGTATAAGTTCCGTTCGATGCGGGTGCACCATTCGGGAAGTTCGGTTTCGGTGGCAGGGGAGTCGCGTATTACACCGTTGGGGGCTAAGTTGAGGAAATATAAATTGGATGAGTTGCCGGAATTGTGGAATGTATTGATTGGGGATATGAGTTTTGTGGGACCACGGCCTGATGTTCCTGGGTATGCGGATAAGTTGGAGGGAGATGATCGGAGGATGTTATTGTTAAAGCCGGGGATTACCGGCCCTGCAAGTCTGAAATATAGAAATGAGGAGGAGCTATTGGCACGACAGGAGAATCCGCAGAAATATAATGATGAGGTTTTGTTCCCTGATAAGGTCAGCATTAATATAGATTATCTGGATCATTGGTCGTTTTGGAAGGATATTAAAATCATTGTTTATACGGTGCTTGGAAAGGATTTATAGCCGTAGATTATGAATCTCTTACCAAGTTTTTCCTGAAAAAACAGTTTGGCTATTGGTGTTTGAATAATGAAGGTTTTATTTTAATCCATATACTTTATGAGCAAACGAATTTATCTCTGTCTCGCTCACATGAGCGGGCAGGAGCAGAAGTATATCCAAGAGGCTTTTGACACGAATTGGGTGGTGCCTTTGGGGCCGAATGTGAATGCCTTTGAGGCGGATTTGGAGCGTTTTGTTGGGCAGGACAAGAAGGTGGTGGCATTGTCGTCGGGTACGGCGGCAGTGCATCTGGCGTTGATTGCCTGCGGTGTGAAGGCCGGTGATGAGGTGATTGTGCAGAGCTTTACGTTTTGTGCTTCGTCGAATCCGGTGACTTATCTGGGGGCTACGCCGGTGTTTGTGGACTCGGAAGCGGAGTCGTGGAACATGGATCCGGAGTTGCTGGAAAAGGCCATCGTGGATCGTATAAAAGTGACGGGCAAGAAGCCGAAGGCTATCATCCCGGTATATTTGTATGGCATGCCGGCCCGGATAGAGGAAATCATGCGGGTGGCTGCCAAATACGGCATCCCGGTGATAGAGGATGCGGCGGAAGGATTAGGCAGCCGATATGATGGGAAGGTGTGCGGCACGTTTGGCCGGTATGGCGTGTTGTCGTTCAATGGCAATAAGATGATAACAACATCGGGAGGCGGCGCTCTGATTTGTCCCGATGATGAGGCTAAACAGAAGATTATGTTTTATGCCACGCAGGCACGTGAATCATATCCGTATTACCAGCATGAGGAAATAGGTTATAATTATCGGTTGAGCAACATTTGTGCTGGCATTGGGCGTGGACAGATGACGGTGATTGATGAACACATTGCGCATCACAAACATGTGTGCCGGTTGTATAAAGAGCTGTTGGCTGACGTGGAGGGAATAGAGTTGCATGAGAATCCTACTTCCCGACAAGACAGTAACTATTGGCTGAACACGATATTGCTGAACGAGGATTTGCACGTGAAGGGGGAAGAGCATGCGTATGAGCAAGTGGTACGTGGTGCAGTGGGGGGCGCGGCCGGAGTGACGCATCAGGCTACGTCGGCGCATACGGCCTGTGAGCCCAACGTGAATGTGGAGGCTATGCGTATGGCACTGGATGTGGTTGGCATTGAGTCGCGTCCGTTATGGAAGCCGATGCATTTGCAGCCGGTGTTTAAAAGTTGTCCGTGTTATGTGAATGGCGTGAGCGAGGCTTTATTCAAACGTGGGTTGTGTTTGCCCAGTGGGCCGTGTGTAACAGACGATGATGTGGCTTACATTGTGGAGCAGATAAGGGCTTGTCTTGCATAAAATGCGGTAAACCTTATCCTCGGATAGCAATTGCTCAAAACAGCCGCACCGGGAACCCCATCACGGTTCCCGGTGCGGCTGTTTTGTTTGGTTATGGCGGGTGGGGCTGGGCGCATTATTATTTTTAAACACAAACTTTATCTGTTGCTCGGGAAAAAAACGTAATTTTGCGGCCTGATAATTATCATCATAAATACGACGTATGGAACTGGATGTATTAACCGCAATCTCCCCGATTGACGGTCGGTATAGGGGTAAGACGGATGTCTTGGCTGCCTATTTTTCTGAATTTGCACTGATGAGATACAGGGTGCGCGTGGAAGTGGAGTACTTCATCGCTTTGTGCGAACTGCCTTTGCCGCAGCTGGAAACGGTGGACAAGGGCGTGTTCGAGACGCTGAGAAACATTTATCGTGATTTCTCGGAAGCGGATGCGGCCCGTATCAAGGAGATAGAGAGTGTGACGAACCACGATGTGAAGGCCGTGGAGTATTTCCTGAAAGAACAGTTTGACAAGATGGGCGGGATGGAGCCGTATAAGGAGTTCATCCACTTCGGCCTGACTTCGCAGGACATCAACAATACTTCGGTGCCTCTGTCGGTGAAGGAGGCGCTGGAGCAGGTGTATTACCCGCAGTTGGAAGAGCTGATTGCTCAGCTGGATACGTATGCCACGGAGTGGGCCGACATCCCGATGTTGGCCAAGACGCACGGGCAGCCGGCTTCGCCGACGCGCCTGGGTAAGGAGATTTATGTGTTCTCTTATCGCCTGAAGCGTCAGCTGGCGGCCTTGAAGGCTTGTCCGTTGACGGCTAAATTCGGCGGTGCGACAGGTAATTACAACGCCCATCATGTGGCCTATCCGTCGTATGACTGGAAGGTGTTCGGCAATAAATTCGTGGCCGAGAATTTGGGCCTGGAGCGGGAAGAATATACCACGCAGATTTCCAACTACGACAATCTGTCGGCTGTGTTCGATGCCTTGAAGCGCATCAATACCGTCATGATTGATATGAACCGGGATTTCTGGCAATATATTTCGATGGAGTATTTCAAGCAGAAAATTAAAGCGGGCGAGGTAGGCTCGAGCGCTATGCCGCACAAGGTGAATCCCATCGACTTTGAGAATGCAGAGGGCAATCTGGGCGTGGCCAATGCGTTGCTGAATCATCTGGCTGTGAAGTTGCCCGTGTCTCGTCTGCAGCGCGACTTGACGGATTCGACGGTGTTGCGCAACGTGGGAGTGCCTTTCGGCCATATCATCATTGCCATTCAGAGTTCGCTGAAGGGCTTGCGCAAGTTGTTGCTGAACGAGACGGCCATTTATCACGATCTGGACAACTGCTGGAGCGTGGTGGCCGAGGCTATCCAGACCATCCTGCGCCGCGAGGGCTATCCGCACCCCTATGAAGCATTGAAGGCCCTGACGCGCACCAATCAGGCTATTACCGAGGCTTCTATCAAGGAGTTTATCGAAGGACTGAACGTCGGCGAGGAGGTGAAGAAGGAATTGCGCGCCATCACGCCGCATAACTATACGGGCATGTAAAGCCCCGGAAGGGAGTGTATTTTGATGAAAGCAGGGGCCGATGCGGCATGCGTTCCGGCGCAAGCCGTCGGCGTCGCCTGTTCACCCAAGAACGAAAGGACTAAACACTAACTAATAACAGTATTCAATAGCAAGGCCGTGAGGCCAATGGTTTAATTTTATCAGGAATATAAGACAATGACTACAGAAAACGAAACTTGGCGCGATGCTTCTCCCGCAGCGGAGAACACCGGTGCCGAACGCGAGGGGAACCAGTCAAACAACGAGAACGGCGCGACACGTGTGCCTTACAACCGGGAGGGTGGCGCACGTCCGTATCGTCCGCGGTTCAACAATGAAAACGGTGGACGCCCCCAGCGGGCTTACAGCAGCGACCGCCCGTATCGTCCGCGCTTCAATGCCAATGCCGAGAATGGCGGCGACCGTTCGCAGCGCCCTTATCATAACAACGACCGTCCGTATGGCAACGACCGTCCGTACCGCCCGCGCTATAATGCCAATGCCGAGAACGGCGGCGAACGTCCGCAACGTCCCTATCGTCCGCAGCAGCGTCCGTATGGCAACGACCGTCCGTATCGTCCGCGCTTCAATGCCAATGTCGAGGGGGGCGAGCGTCCGCAGCGTCCGTATAATGCCAATGGCAACAATAACATGGGCGAACGCCCGGCGTATGGCAATGCCGACCGCAGCCTGCGTCCGCGCTATAACAACAGCTATAACAACGACAACAACGGCGAGCGTCCGCAGCGTCCGTATGGTGGCAACCGCCAGGGGCATCCGCGCTTCAATCCGAATGGGGGAGGCCGTCCTTATGGCAATGCGCCCCGCCGTCGGACGGGCGATTACGACCCGAATGCCAAGTATAGCAAGAAGAAGCAAATAGAATATAAGGAGCAGTTTGTAGACCCCAACGAGCCTATCCGCCTGAACAAGTTCCTGGCCAATGCCGGCGTATGTTCGCGCCGTGAGGCAGACGAGTTTATCACTGCCGGCGTGGTGTCGGTCAACGGACAGGTGATTACGGAGCTGGGCACGAAAATCAAGCGTGGCGACGAGGTGAAGTTCCACGACCAGCCTGTCAACATCGAGCGCAAGATTTACATCCTGCTGAACAAGCCGAAAGACACGGTAACTACCTCGGACGACCCGCAGGCACGCCGCACGGTGATGGATCTCGTGAAGGGTGCTTGTCCGGAGCGCATTTATCCGGTGGGCCGCTTGGACCGCAACACGACGGGCGTGCTGCTGCTGACCAACGACGGCGACCTGGCCTCGAAGCTGACGCACCCCAAGTATCTGAAGAAGAAAATCTATCATGTACACCTGGACAAGAACCTGAGCAAGGGAGACATGGATAAGATTGCTGCCGGCATCCAGCTGGATGACGGTGAGATTCGTGCCGATGCCATCAGCTATACGGACGAGACGAAGAAGAGCGACGTGGGCATCGAAATCCACTCGGGCAAGAACCGCATCGTGCGCCGCATCTTCGAGTCGCTGGGCTACAAGGTGGTGAAGCTGGATCGCGTTTATTTTGCCGGTTTGACCAAGAAGGGCCTGCGCCGCGGCGAATGGCGTTTCCTGACCGAACAGGAGGTGAACTTCCTGCGCATGGGTTCGTTTGAATAATCTTCTTTAGCTGGCGAGTTATTTCTTAGTTGACAAAGTTGGCAAGGCTTTTGGCTGGCAAGGCAGAGCTTTTACGTTCCTTGTAGCCTCGTTCCTTGTCCCCTTGTTGACTGGCACACAAATGGGCTCTGCTCCTTGTAGACTCGTTAACTGGTTAACTCGTCACTATAATATATAATGTATAGACAAAATGGAAAAGATAAATAGAACGAAAGTGATTGAGCTCCTGAAGCGCGATGACTTCGGGGCGATGGTCAATGTGAAAGGTTGGGTGCGTACCCGCCGGGGCAGCAAGCAGGTCAGCTTCATTGCCTTGAACGACGGTTCCACCATCAACAATGTGCAGATTGTGGTAGACGTGGCCAACTTTGACGAGGCCCTGCTGAAGGACATCACCACGGGAGCCTGCCTGAGCGTGAACGGCGTGCTGACCGAATCGGTCGGTTCCGGACAGAAGGTAGAAATACAAGCCCGCGAGATTGAACTGTTGGGCGCCTGCGACAACACCTATCCCCTGCAGAAGAAGGGGCACTCGATGGAGTTCCTGCGCGAAGTGGCCCACTTGCGTCCGCGCACCAATACGTTTGGCGCCGTGTTCCGCATCCGTCACAACATGGCCATTGCCATCCACAAGTTCTTCCACGAAAAGGGATTCTTCTATTTCCACACGCCCATCATCACGGCCTCGGACTGCGAGGGAGCCGGACAGATGTTCCAGGTGACGACGATGAACCTCTACGACCTGAAGAAAGACGAGAACGGCTCCATCATCTACGACGACGATTTCTTTGGCAAGCAGGCCAGCCTGACCGTGTCGGGACAGCTGGAAGGCGAGTTGGCAGCCACGGCGCTGGGGGCTATTTATACCTTCGGCCCGACCTTCCGCGCCGAAAATTCCAACACGCCGCGCCACTTGGCCGAGTTCTGGATGATTGAGCCCGAGGTGGCCTTTGCCGACCTGCACGAGCTGATGGACCTGGAGGAGGAATTTATCAAGTATTGCGTGAAATGGGCGTTGGACAACTGCCAGGACGACTTGCTGTTCCTCAACAAGATGGTGGACAAGGGCCTGATAGAACGCCTGCAGGGCGTGGTGAACACTGAGTTCGTGCGCCTGCCTTACACCGAGGGCATCCGGATACTGGAAGACGCCGTGGCGAAGGGCCATAAGTTCGAGTTTCCCGTCTACTGGGGCTGCGACCTGGCCAGCGAGCACGAGCGCTACCTGGTGGAAGAGCACTTCCGCAAGCCGGTTATCATGATAGACTATCCGAAGGAAATCAAGGCCTTCTATATGAAGCAGAACGAGGATGGCAAGACCGTGCAGGGCACCGACGTCCTCTTTCCCCAGATCGGCGAAATCATCGGCGGCAGCGTCCGCGAGGAAAGCTACGACAAGTTGATGGCACGCATCCAGGAGTTGCATATCCCGATGAAGGACATGTGGTGGTATTTGGATACGCGCAAGTATGGCACGTGCCCGCACGCCGGCTTCGGCCTGGGCTTCGAGCGGCTGCTGCTCTTCGTGACCGGCATGGCCAATATCCGCGACGTGATTCCTTTCCCCCGCACGCCGCGTAACGCCGATTTCTGACCAATTATTATTCTCGGAGCAAGGGCGCGGAGAATGCCGGAACAGGCATTCCCCGCGCCCGTTTTTTGTGGAGGCTGCGCGCGAGTCCGGGGCGTGCAGGACAGATTCTCCCGTCTCCTTCGCTTCAAACCGGCAGAGACCTTGGAAAAAGTTGCCAAGGCGGTAGAAAAACTGTAAATCCAGGCTGGATGTATATAAATCTAGGCTGGATTTATGTAAATCTAAGCTGGATTTATGTAAATCTAGGCTGGATTTACAGTTTTTGCCGTAGATAGCCCGTTTTTTGCCGCGGCTGGGAGATTTTTCCGCTCCACGCGCCGGCTTTGCCGGATGGGGCTGCCGACGGCGGGACAGGACTGCCCGGCGCGGGCAAAAAAAAACAGAAAACATTTGCCATTTGTAAGAAAATCAGTACCTTTGCAAGCCGATTATTATCAAATAGAAGATAAGCGATTAATTCATAGTTAGTTAGCAGGAGTTTGTCCAGCCTGCTGGCTGGCGGTGATAAATTAGTAGTAACAATTTAAAACATTTCAAAGAGTGGATACTTTAAGTTACAAGACCATTTCTGCAAACAAGGCTACGGTGACGAAAGAATGGGTCATCGTGGACGCTACGGACCAGGTGCTGGGCCGTTTGGCAGCGAAAGTTGCAAAGTTGTTGAGGGGCAAGTACAAACCCAACTTCACTCCTCACGTGGATTGCGGCGATAATGTCATCATTATCAATGCCGACAAGGTGAAACTGACAGGCAAGAAGTGGACGGACCGCGTTTACCTGTCCTACACGGGTTATCCCGGTGGCCAGCGCGAGATGACGCCCGCCCGCCTGATGGCTAAGCCCAACGGCGAAGACAAGTTGCTGAGAAAAGTGGTAAAGGGTATGCTGCCCAAGAACAAGCTGGGCGCCAAGTTGCTGGGCAACATGTACGTGTATGCCGGCAGCGAGCACAAGCACGAGGCTCAAAATCCCAAAATGATTGATATTAACGCTCTTAATTGATAGATAATGGAAGTAGTAAATGCATTAGGCAGACGTAAACGTGCCATTGCACGTGTCTTCGTAAGCGAAGGTACTGGCAAGATTACGATAAACAAAAGAGATTTGGCAGAATACTTTCCCTCGAGCATCCTCCAGTATGTAGTGAAGCAGCCGCTGAACAAACTGGGCGTTGCCGAGAAATACGACATCAAGGTAAACCTGTGCGGTGGCGGTTTCACGGGACAGTCGCAGGCCCTGCGCTTGGCCATCGCCCGCGCCCTGGTGAAAATCAATCCGGAAGACAAGCCCGCTCTGCGCGCTGAAGGCTTCATGACCCGCGACCCGCGCGCCGTTGAGCGTAAGAAGCCGGGCCGTCCCAAAGCACGCCGCAGATTCCAGTTCAGTAAACGTTAATCAGTTACTTAAGTTAACAAGTGGACAGGTTAACAAGTTAACGAGGTTTTCCTTGTTGGCAAGTCAACTGATAACTCCGTCAACTGAACAGCGTTTAGTATCTAAACTACCGGGACTCTTTTTCCCCGCAAGGCGGAAGGCTACCCGGCGGTTGGTTTAGAAGAAAACAAAAAAGAAAGTAAACGAATAAAAAGAAACAAAGACTATGTCAAGAACAAATTTCGATACATTGTTGGAAGCAGGTTGCCACTTCGGCCATCTGAAGAGAAAATGGAACCCCGCCATGGCTCCCTATATCTTCATGGAGCGCAACGGCATCCACATCATTGACCTCAACAAGACGGTTGCCAAAATAGACGAAGCTGCTGAAGCTTTGAAGCAAATCGCTAAATCAGGAAAGAAAGTCCTGTTTGTTGCTACTAAGAAACAAGCCAAGCAGGTGGTGGCTGACAAGGCTGCCTCTGTAAACATGCCTTATGTAATCGAGCGCTGGCCGGGCGGCATGCTGACCAACTTCCCCACCATCCGCAAGGCTGTCAAGAAGATGGCTACCATTGACAAACTGATGGCCGATGGTACGTACTCCAACCTGTCGAAGCGCGAAATCCTGCAGATTTCCCGTCAGCGTGCCAAGCTGGACAAAAACCTCGGTTCCATTGCCGACTTGACCCGCCTGCCGTCTGCCTTGTTTGTCGTGGACGTGCTGAAGGAGAACATCGCCGTGCGTGAGGCCAACCGTCTGGGCATTCCCGTGTTCGGCATCGTGGATACCAATTCCGACCCGACGAACGTGGATTTCGTCATCCCGGCTAACGACGACGCTACGAAGTCTGTAGAAGTGATTCTGGACGCTTGCTGCGCCGCCATGCAGGAAGGTCTGGAAGAGCGCAAGGCCGAGAAGGTAGACATGGAAGCTGCCGGCGAAGGCGCTGCCAACAAGGGCCGCAAGCGCGTTTCCAAGGCTCGCTTGGATAAGTCCGACGAAGAAGCCATCAACGCTTCGAAGGCTGCCGCTTTCATCCAGGAAGACGAAGAAGCTTAATCATAGATAACTGAAGTAGTTGGTAGCCAGTAGTCAGTAGCCAGGTAGGAACGTCTGCCCTCCGTCGGGGGCGCAGGCCGCATCTTCTACTCACTACTCATGCTGCTTGCTGCCAACTATTTCTATTTTCATTAATCCTTTAATTCAACAACAAGTATGGCTGTAACAATGGCTGATATAACCAAGCTCCGCAAGATGACGGGTGCTGGTATGATGGATTGCAAAAACGCTTTGACTCAGGCCGAGGGCGACTTTGATCAGGCTATTAAGATTATCCGTGAAAAGGGACAGGCTGTAGCCGCCAAGCGTTCGGATCGTGAAGCATCCGAGGGCTGTGTGTTGGTGAAGGCTGTAGACGGCTTCGGCGCCATGATTGCCTTGAAGTGCGAAACCGACTTCGTGGCTCAGAACGCTGATTTCGTGAAGCTGGCTCAGGAAATCCTGGACGCTGCCGTGGCCAACAAGTGCAAGACGCTGGACGAGGTGAAGGCACTGAAGCTGGGCGACATGACCGTGGCTGAGGCTGTGACTGACCGCAGCGGCATCACGGGCGAGAAGATGGAACTGGACGGCTACCAGACCGTGGAAGGACCGAGCATTGCTACGTATAACCACCAGAACAAGAATTTCCTCTGCACGATGGTAGTGCTGAACAAGGAGGCTGACCCGCAAGTGGGCAAAGAAGTGGCTATGCAGGTGGCTGCCATGAACCCCATTGCTGTCAACGAGGCTGGCGTTCCCGAAGAAGTGAAGAACAACGAGCTGCAGGTGGCCGTTGAGAAGACCAAGGTAGAGCAGGTGCAGAAGGCTGTGGAGGCCGCTCTGAAGAAAGCCGGTTTCAACCTTTACATTGCCGAGAACGAAGAGCACCTGAACGAGGGCATCATGAAGGGCAACATCACCGAGGCTCAGGCTCAGGAAATCCGCGAGCTGAAGGAGAAGGTGGCTGCCGAGAAAGCTGCCAACCTGCCTGCTCAGATGATCGAGAACATCGCCAAAGGCCGCATGGCCAAGTTCTACAAAGAGAACTGCCTGCTGAACCAGGAGTACATCCAGGATGCCAAGATGACGATTGCCGACTATCTGAAGTCTCAGGACAAGGATTTGACGGTGCTCGACTTCAAGCGTTACACGCTGCGTGCCGAATAAGAGACAGACGGACGAAGAGTCCTGAAGATAAGAAAGCCGGAGGCTCGGAAAGAGTCTTCGGCTTTTCTTTTTCGTTTCTTGGGAGTCGGGATGCCCCGGACAGAGGTCTGCTTGCAGGCGCTTATTGGGACGACAGTCGGGCCAGCAGCACGGAGAAACTGGTGCGCACGTAGATGCCGGCCAGGACGCTGGTGGAGGTGGGCGAGGCGAATGCCGTGCCTTCGATGTCGAGGCCGGTGCCTTTCAGCCGGTGGTAGAGGCTGAGGTTGACGCCTACGGAACAGACGCTGCCGAAGCGGTGGGTGTATTCGGCTTTCTCGTAGACCAGGTGTGCCTTGGGATAGATGTCGGTGTGGCTGGCGCTGATGGAGCCGAAGTAGGGCGACCCGAGCAGGGTGACGAACTTGTGCGAATACAGGTAGCCGCCCTCCAGGTGGAACCCTTGCAGGCGGACCGCCGCGTGGGCGTGCAGGCCAAGGCCTTGGTCGAGAGGGAGGAAGCTGCCTGCCAGCTGCTTGTAGGCCAGGACGTGTACGCCGCCCCGGATGCGCTTCAGCACCGGGCGTTCCAGCGCGCGGTCGTAGCCCACGCCTATCGCTGCGTTGGCCAGGCTGGAGATGCCGTGGTGGTCGGCTTGCTGAATCTCGCCTCCCAGGTGCTGGCCCACCACCTGCGCGGGGACGTACCAGCCGCTTTGTCCCAACTTGAAGCGTGCCGACAGGGCCAGGGTGAACTGCTCGCGCTGGTCGTCCTGCCGGAAAATGAAGTTCTGCCAGTCTATCCATGCGTCGATGTCGACATAGGGCGAATCGAACAGCACCTGCAGGCCGCTTTCGGGGTCGGTGCTCAGGTTCAGTTCCGGATTGTAGAGCAGTTCTATCAGCCGGTGGTTCGAGCCGCCGTACAGGTTGCCCAGCACCAGGTTCAGCCGGTTGCGGAAGGCGCTGAGCTGCACGCGGAAGAAGGGGCGGGCATGCAGGCCTTTGCCGTCGCTTTCGGCCGCGTCGTGCCAGGCGGGCAGGCTTTGGTAGCGGCCTCCGGGGTAGTGTTCGGCCCCGCTGTAGTAGAGCAGGTGGGCGCCGGCTTCCAGTCTGAGGTTGGACAGCGGCTGGTAGGTCAGACGGGGTTGCAGCCACAGTCCGGGCAGGGTGTAGCCGTCGTCCACCCCGCCTTTGAACTCGTCGTTCTGGAAAAAGTTCAGGTTGTCCACCTGCAGGGTCAGTGCGTGCCGCCGGTCGGCCGAGAGCCGGTAGGGGCGGCAGAATACGTCGTCCTGCACCTGCGCGCAGGCGGGGCTTTGGCCGACCAGGCAGGCTGCCAGAAGCAGGCCGAAGCCCGCTGAAGGGATGCGGTGAGTCATAGGTTGAGCGTGAATGAATGTTGATAGATGCGGGCCGGTTCAGCCGGCCGTTTTGGTTTGCGTGTATCCGGCTTGCAGCAGCAGTTGGGCCACTTTGTCCTTGAAGTCGCCCTGCACGATGATTTCGCCGTCCTTGGCCGAGCCTCCCACGCCGCACTTGCTTTTCAGCAGCCGGCCCAGTTCTTTCAGGTCGTCTTCGGCGCCCACGAATCCGGTAATCAGGGTCACGGTCTTGCCGCCCCGGTTCTTGCGGTCCAGGCGGACGCGCAGGCGTTGTTGGGACGGGGGCAGGGTGGAGGGGGCTTCGTCGGCTTCGGTCTCGTAGCGGAAGTCGGGATTGGTGGAGTAGACCACGTTGAGGCGGTCTTTCCAGTCGTTGTTCTTAGGGTCTCTTGCCATGGTCGGTAGTCGTTTCCTTGTTGATTTATCCTTACATGTCTTTGCGCCGGCGCGTTGCCCGTTTCTTGGGACTTGATGCTGATTGACAGCGGTTTAAGCGGGCGCTTCCCGGCACTCTATTCCCCGCTTGCTGGCGTAGTAACGCCCGGTCGGTGGCATTGGAACGCCCGGTGGCTGGCACTGCGGCGCCAGGTAGCCAGGCTTTAAGGGCCCGCAGGGGGGAGCAGATTCTTTGACAAATGTACGCTTTTTTATCGTCCGTCGGTACGCCGGCCTGCAGATTTTTTATGTTAAGCCCGGGCCGGCGTCCGGTTTTCCGCCGGAAAAAGCGTACCTTTGTCTGCCCGAAAGGCAAGTAAACACTGAGTAAACCAGAGAAATACTGTCGCATGAAAATCATAGCCGTTGGTATGAACTACGCCCTGCACAACCAAGAGCTGGGGCACGCTGCGGCCGGCACGGAGCCGGTCATCTTCCTGAAACCCGATTCGGCGCTGCTGAAGGACGGCAAACCTTTCTTCCTGCCCGACTTCTCCGCCGACTTGCAGTATGAAACGGAGGTGGTGGTGCGCATCTGCCGCCTGGGCAAGCACATCGCGCCCCGCTTTGCCCGCCGCTATTACGACGCGGTGACGGTGGGCATAGACTTCACCGCGCGCGACCTCCAGCGCCGCTTCCGCGACGGGGGACTGCCCTGGGAGTTGTCCAAGGGGTTCGACGGCTCGGCCGTGGTGGGGCGGTTCGTGCCTTTGGAGCAGGCGGGGGGCGACGTGCAGCGGCTGGACTTCCACTTGGACATCGACGGGCGAGAGGCGCAGCGGGGCTGTACGGCAGACATGCTGTTCCGCGTGGACGATATCCTGGCCTACGTCAGCCGCTTCATGACGCTCAAGATGGGCGACCTGCTCTTTACGGGCACGCCTGCGGGCGTGGGGCCGGTGGCCGAAGGGCAGCATCTGGAGGGATACCTGGGCGAGGAGAAACTGTTGGATTTCCATGTGCGCTGAGCCGCCTGCGGCCTCCTTCAGGCCGCTTCCGCCTCTTGGGGGATTACCATTCGTTTTATATACATGCTTATGAAGATGAAGATACGTGTAGGATTCGGTTACGACGTCCACCGGCTGGTGGAGGGACGCGAGTTGTGGCTGGGCGGCATCCGCCTGGAGCATGCCAAGGGGCTGTTGGGGCATTCGGATGCCGACGTGCTGATCCATGCCATCTGCGACGCGCTGCTGGGCGCGGCCAACATGCGCGACATCGGCTATCACTTCCCCGACACGGCGGGCGAGTACGAGAACATCGACAGCAAGGTGCTGCTGGCGAAGACCGTGGCCCTCATTGCCTCGAAGGGCTATGCCGTGGGCAACGTCGACGCCACGGTGTGCGCCGAGCGGCCCAAGTTGAACCCGCACATCCCGCGGATGCAGCAGGTGCTGGCGGACGTGATGGGCGTGGAGGCGGACGACGTGTCCGTCAAGGCCACCACTACGGAGAAACTGGGCTTCACCGGGCGCGAGGAGGGCATCGCGGCCTATGCCACCGTGCTGATAGTGCGCGAATAGCCGCGGCGGAAGCCGGAAACGGAAAGCGCGGGCACCCCGTCGACGGGGTGTCCGCGCTTTCATTGTGTCGGCCTGTCTCCGGCAGGTGCCGGGGGCTGTGCGCGCAGGGCCGTTTATTCGCTGTACGAAGCCTTTACGAACGGTGCCTCTTGCAGGTAGGCTAGGCTTTGCCGCACGCTCTCCATGACGGGAACGCTGTATTGCTCGATTTCGGCCACGATGTCCTTGACTCCTGCCGTGGCCGCGTTGCGGAAGATGGCGTCATAGCCCACCATGCCGCTCTGGCCGATTTCGCGATGGTCTTTGATGTGCAGCATGGCAAAGCGTCCGGGATACTTGTTGAAGTAGTCCACGGGGCTGTTTTGCCCGCGCACCACCCAGTACACGTCCATCTGGAAGAATACGTAGGCGGGGTCGGTGTGCTGCAACATATAGTCGTACATCATCTCTTTGTCTTCCACCTTCTGGAACTCGTGGTTGTGGTTGTGATAGCCGTACTTCAGCCCGGCGGCCTGGCATCGCTTGCCGACTTCGTTAAAGTAGTCGCAATACGTCTGCAGGTCTTTCACTGTCTTGGGCACGGACATCCACGGCGTGACGATGTACTTCATGCCGGCTGCCTTGTGGTCGGCGATGCACTGGTCCCACCATTTCAAGGCCTCCGTGAAGTTGCCCGAAGCCAGTTCCTTGTCGGTGAGGGGGCGCGTGGTGTGCGACGAGAGCACCTTCATGCCCGTCTGCTCCACCAGTTGCTTGAACTCTGCCGGCGTCTTGCCGTAGAACTTGCCGTCGGCATAATTGGCGGCTTCCACGCTGGTATAGCCCATGTCGGCCAGTTGCTTCAATACGTTCTCCAGGCTGTCGGTCTCCTTCAGCAAGTCTCTTACGGAATAGAGCTGGATGCATACCTCCTTCTGTGCCGGCTGCTCAGGCTCCTGGCCGGCGGCCGGTTGCGACGTGCATGCCGTCTGGGTCAGTCCCAGGCAGAGGGCTGTGCCCAATATAAGCGCTTTGATTCTCATAAACGTCGGTGTGTTTCAGAACGGTGGATCAATCAAGAATCTTCACGCGGATGTTGCGGAACCAGATGTCGTCGCCATGGTCTTGCAGGCCAATGTATCCTTCGTGGTTCTCGCCGCCGCAGTTGTTCAGCAGCTCGAAGGCCAGGGGCCATTTCTCTTCGCTGAACTTGCTGGCCTGCAGCATGTCTGTCCATTGCTTCGTCCAGAGGTGATATTCCAGTACGTTCTGGTCGTTTTGTCCGTGCACCACGGTACCCTTGTACACCATAATCTTGGCTTTGTTCCATTCGCCGTAAGGTTTGGCGTTTTGCGGTACAGCTGGGATCATGTCATACAGCGAGGCAGACTGACGGTTGTTGTCTTTGCCCAGTTTGGCGTCCGGATGGTTCTCGTTGTCCAGCAATTGGTATTCAGGAGCAGAGATATAAATAGGTTCTACCACTTCTTTGCCATCTTTGTCCTTGGTAACCACCTCCTGGGCCAGGTATAAAATGCCTGAGTTGCCGCCCTTGGAGACTTTCCACTCCAGCTCCAATTCGAAGTTCTTGAACTTGTGGGCGAAAATCAGGTCGCCGCCCGTGCTGACTTGCGCTTCTCCGCCGCCGCTGCCGTTGAACTTGATGCAGCCGTCTTCCACTACCCAACGGGCCGGTACGGTGTCTTTGCCGTATCCGCGCCAGCCTTTCAGTGTCTTGCCGTCGAACAGGGAGATGTAGCCGTCGGCATCCTTGGACAATTCGTCCAGGTTGACCTGCGGCTTGTCCAGCACGGTGTATGCGGGCTTCTGTGGAGTGGCAGCCTCTTCGGCTGTGGCTTGATTTTTCTTTGCGTTACCGCCGCAGGCTGCCAGCGAAAGTGCCAGCGCGGCGCATCCTACTGTAAAAAGAATGTTTCTCATTGTTAGTAATGTTTTTAAAGGGTGATGTTCTCTCCCGCGCAGGCGGGAGAGAACGGAATAGAATGAATGGTTTGTTTCTTGGTTTCTGCTTGTTATTTAGGCATGGCCGGCAACGCCCAACCTTCGCGGTACGTGTGCTTGATGAGTTCTTGGGCAAAGGCTTGCGCGTTGACGGGATCTGTCCACGTCTTGTCGAACGTCGGGTGTCCGTTGTGAATCTCGAAGCCATCCTTGATGACGGTGCGTATCGTCTCGTCCGGGCCGATGTTGGTGAAACGCATGTTGGCGCCGTCCCATTCCAGCGTGCGGTTCAAAGACTGCAGGCGGATGGCCAGTACGCCCATGACCACCATTTCGTTCAGCGGGCCGGCTTCCGAGAAGTCTGATTTGCACGGCACGCGGTTCTCCTTGTTTTCCTTGCAGGCGCGCACCCAGTCCATCTCGTGACCGCCGTTCATGGCGTCGGGCACGCGGCGGCAAACCTTGGGCGCATTGGGCACGCGGCCTGAGAGCAACCACGGGTTCTGTCCGTAGCAGCCGCATATCAGCGTGTCTTTCGTGCCGTGGAAGATGGTGAGGCCTCCGCCGCTCTGCATCAGTTGCTTGCCTTCGGGGAATCCTTTCGGACGGTCGGGCATCATGCCGCCGTCATACCAGTGCACCTCTACTTCGGGCATGGCTACCTTGGGCATGTTCTCGCGGGCGGGGAAAATCATCTTCACGTGTTGGGCTTGCGGAGCGCAGGCATTGAGCAGCAGCGTGGACGATCCTTCTACCCGGGTGGGGTATTGCAGTTTCAGGGCGCGGAAAGGCTGATGCAGGATGTGGCAGGCCATGTCGCCCAAAGCGCCGGTGCCGTAGTCCCACCAGCCGCGCCAGTTCCACGGATGGTAGATTTCGTTGTACGGGTTCAGCTTTGCGGGGCCGGTGAAGAGGTCCCAATTCAGCGTCTTGGGGATGCGGTCTTCCTTTTCGGGAACGTTGAGGCCTTGGGGCCAGATGGGGCGGTCGGTGGCGCATTCCACTTTGTAGACATCGCCTATCTCTCCGTTCCAAATCCATTCGCATACCAGATCCGTGCCCTCGTCAGACGAACCCTGGTTGCCCATCTGGGTGGCCACGCCGGTGGAGGCGGCCAGCTTGGTGAGCAGGCGCGATTCGTAGACGGAGTGGGTCAGAGGTTTCTGGCAGAAGACATGCTTGCCCATCGTCATGGCATCGGCTGTGATGATGGCGTGCGTGTGGTCTGCCGTGGCGACAATCACTGCGTCGATGGACTTGCCCATTTCGTCGAACATCTTGCGGTAGTCCCAGTAGCGTTTGGCGTTAGGCAGCTCGTCGAACACGCCTTTGGCATAGCGCCAGTCTACGTCGCACAGGGCCACGATGTTCTCCGTGTTCTTCACGTGGTTGATGTTGGTGTGACCCATGCCTCCGATACCGATGGCGGCAATGTTCAGTTTGTCCGTGGGCGGAATGTGCCCGTGGCTGCGTCCCAGGATGCTGCTGGGCGCGATGGTCAGTCCCGCCAAGGCCAGTCCGCCGGTCTTGAGGAACTCTCGTCTTGTAAATTTGGACATGTTTGTTAGGTTTTAAAAGTTAGGTTGATATTAGGTGAATCGTTCTGTCGATGGAGGTTGCCGGCCGTGAGGCGGGCGCTGGCATGGCGTCAGGGCTTTTCGTGCCTCAGCAGTCCGTAGCCGTTGGTCATGTGTCGGCGCCGTTCCCTGATTTCTTCCAGTGTCTGCAGGTTGCCGATGGCGGGCAGGTCGTGCCGGCGGGCGTCGTCGAGGAAAGTCCAGGCGTATTGCGAGGCGATGGCCGAGTCGCGCATCTGGGGCAGTCTTGGGTCGCGCCGCCCGCTCAGCACCGAGTCGGCCATCAGGCTGCACAGCTTGTCCAAGTTCTTGCCGCCGTAGGGCTTTTCGAGGCGCAGGGTGCGGCGGACGCCGTGCAGGTCTACGACGGCGGTCTTGAAGTCGTGCGTCATGCGCACGATGCCTTTCGTGCCGATGATGTCCGTATAGGTATTGTGGGTTTGCTGTTGGGAGAGCTGGCCGTAGACGAAGCCTTGGGTGATGTCGTACACGATGCCGTTGGCAAACGTGCCGTGGCACTGCAGCCACCAGGGGTCTTTGTAGTCCCACATCCGCAGTCCCTGGGCATGCCACGTCTTATAGTCGCTTCCGGCATACCAGCGCGCGATGTCCACGTAGTGCATGCCGCAGTCGTGGAAGGCCGGGCCTTCGTATTCGTGTCCTTCGCCCGGGGCTAGGCCGGGGGTCATGTGGCAGATGCGCAGTATGGCCGGTTCGCCTATTTCTCCTTCGTCTATGAATTGCTTGATGGCGTGGTGGTACCAGGCATTGCGCAGGTAGAGGTTGACTGTGGCGATGAGTCCGCTTTCTTCCACCAGCCGCACCACTTCCCATTCCTTTTCGATGCTGTCGGCCACGGGCTTTTCGGCCAGGATATGCTTGCGGGCGCTGACGGCCTTTCTGATTTGCGTGTATCGGGAATCGGCCAAGGCAAAGAGGCCTACCGCCTGGACGGAGTCGTCGTCAAAGATGGCCTGCTCGTCCGTAAGGATGCGCGCCCGGGGGAACAGGCGGGCGGCCGCTCGCTGCGAAGCGGGGGAGGGGTCGCAAACGTAGGCGATGTCCCAGCGCGGATCTTTGGACATCTCTTCCCCGTACATTTGCCCCATGCGGCCAAAGCCTATCAGGCCGGCCTTTATTCTCATGGCAGTGTTTAACATGTTTATGTCGTTTTATGTTGTGTGTGGGCAAATGTAGGACAAATTTTGGTAGGAATGTGAAAGAAAGGTGCTAAAGAAAATAAAAAAGTGGAAGAAAAAGGCGTCCCCTCGCGCCAAACCGGCGCGGGCGTTCCGCTGTCCGGGCATGTGGCGACGGCGGGCGTTCAGAACAAGGCCGCGGCGAATTGCCAGATGAAGTAGCCGCAGACGATGCACTTTGCCACCGTGCCCAGCAGGAAGCCCACCACCGAGCCCAGTCCGGACTTGAGGGCCTGGGCCGTTTCGCGTCCGCCCAGCAGTTCGCCCACCACCGCGCCAATAAAAGGCCCCAGGATGATGCCCCACGGCAGGAAGAACAGTCCGACCACGGTGCCCACCAGGCAGCCGCGGGTGCCCCACTTGCTGCTGCCGCTGTATTTGGCGCCCAGCAGGGGGACTACGTAGTCCAGCACTTGGATGACAATCACGAGGCCCAGCCACACCAGCAGTTGCGCGGTGCTGAACTGCACGCGGTCGGTGAAGTGCGCCAGCAGCAGGCCTGCATAGGCCAGCGGCGGGCCCGGAAGCATGGGGAGGATACAGCCGGCCAAGCCGGTGAGCAGGCAGAGCGCGCCCAGGATGAGCAGAAAGATGTCCATACGTCTCAAATATTAAAAAAACGGTCTGGCGGCAAAGATAAGGCTTATCCGCGTAAAAACGAAGAAAAAGGCCGGTTCTGTGCCCCTTTTCTCCGTCTCATATTCCCGTCTGCCTGGGGCTTAAGTTCCAGCAACCTGGGACTTAACCCCCAGCGACCTGGGACTTAACCTCCAGCAAACTGGGACTTAACTCCCGGCAAACGGGGCTCGGAGCGGCGTGCAGAGGCCTGTGGGAGGCCCCTCGTGCGCGTTTACTTTACTTTAACATTCGCATACAATCGTTAGCCTCCCGGCAAAGGAAAGAACGTGCGGCATTGTTTCCTTATTTCGCGCCAAACCTTTATCTTTGCGTCACCAATCATGAAACAAAAACAGACTACAATGGAAAATCAAAGACCTTTGATACTGGTTTCCAACGACGACGGCATCACAGCCAAGGGAATCAGCGAGTTAATCAAGTTTCTCCGCCCCTTGGGCGAGATTGTGGTGATGGCCCCGGACACGCCCCGCTCGGGCACGTCCTGCTCGCTCACGGTGAAGGAGCCCATCCACTACCAGTTGTTGCGCAAGGAGGTGGGGCTGACTGTCTACAAGTGTTCGGGCACGCCGACCGACTGCGTCAAACTGGCCTTCCACACCGTGCTCGACCGTACGCCCGACCTCGTGGTGGGCGGCATCAACCACGGCGATAACTCCGCCGTCAACGTCCACTACTCCGGCACGATGGGCGTCGTAATGGAAGGTTGCCTGAAGGGAGTACCCTCCATCGCCTTCTCCTTGTGCAGCCACGACCCCAATGCGGACTTCGAGCCTGCCGGCGAATACGTGCGCGACATCGTGCGCAAAGTGCTGGAAAAGGGCCTTCCGCAGCTCACCTGCCTCAATGTCAACATCCCGGCCGTCAAGGAACTGAAGGGCGTGCGCGTGTGCGAGCAGTCCCGCGGGCAGTGGACCAACGAGTGGGAACACTTTGCCCATCGCGGCGACACGCAATATTACTGGCTGACGGGCGAGTTTGAAAACACCGACCCCGACAACGAGAAGAACGACCACTGGGCTTTGGACAACGGCTATGTGGCCATCACACCCACCACGGTGGACATGACGGCCTACGACCTGCTGGACGAGCTGCAGAGCTGGTTCTGATACCTATATTTATAGTAAGGAGCCTGAGGGGCGGAAAGGGGGATGCCCCTGCCCGCGCTCTGGCTCCTTTGTCTTTTTCAACTCCTTCTCCTTCTAAAACACCTTCCCAATCATGAAATACTACCTCATCGTAGGCGAAGCCTCCGGCGACCTGCACGCCTCCCACCTCATGGCGGCCTTGCGCCGCGAAGACCCGCAGGCAGCGTTCCGCTTCTTTGGCGGCGACCTCATGGCGGCCGTGGGCGGCAGGCGGGTGAAGCACTACAAGGAGCTGGCCTACATGGGCTTTATCCCCGTCTTGCTGCACTTGCGCACCATCTTCGCCGCCATGAAGCAGTGCCGGGAGGACATCATCGCCTGGCAGCCCGACGTGGTGATCCTGGTGGACTATCCGGGCTTCAACCTGAAGATTGCCCAATACGTGCGCGCCCACACCCGAATCCCCGTCTACTACTACATTTCTCCCAAAATCTGGGCGTGGAAGGAATACCGCATCCGCAACATCCGCCGCGACGTGGACGAACTGTTCTCCATCCTGCCCTTCGAGGTGGACTTCTTCGAGCGGAAGCATCACTATCCCATCCACTACGTAGGCAATCCCACGGTGGACGAAGTGGCTGCCTTCCGCGCTTCCTACCGGGAGACGCGCGAGGAGTTCAACCGTGCCCACGGGCTTGGGGGGCAAGACATCATTGCCCTGTTGCCCGGCAGCCGCCGGCAGGAAATCAGGGACAACCTGCCCCGCATGATTCAGGCCGCTTCTTGTCTGCAAGGGTATCAGTTGGTAGTTGCGGGGGCGCCGGGCATTGAGCCGGAATATTACCGTCCCTATTTGGCGGCAGGTCCGGATGTCAAGCTGCTGTTCGGCTGCACCTATCCCCTGTTGTCCCATGCCTGCGCGGCGTTGGTCACTTCGGGCACGGCCACCTTGGAGACCGCGCTTTTCCGGGTGCCTCAGGCCGTATGCTATTATATGCCGATGGGCAAGCTGGTGAACCTGCTGAGGCGTTGCTTCTTGAAGGTGAAGTACATTTCCTTGGTGAACCTTATCGCCGACAGGGAAGTGGTGCAAGAGCTGGTGGCCGACAAGATGACCGTGGCCCGCGTCAACGCCGAACTGCAAAGCCTGCTTTACGACCCGGCCCGTGAGGACGAGATGCAGCAAGGGTATGCCGACGTGCTGGCCCGCCTGGGCGAGCCGGGCGCTCCGGAGCGTGCCGCCCGCCTTATGGTGGAGCTGCTGGAGAAGCGGAAACGGGGTGGAGTTTGAGCGTATGCAATAATATGTTAAACCCCGGCGGCATGGCGCAGTATTTGCCCGGTGCGCGCGTTTTTTCAGGCAGAAACCAATAAAGATAACAGGACTATGAAGAAGAAGATAAGTTGTTTGTTAAGCATCGTTTGTCTGGCCGCGACGCTGGCTTTCCAGTCGTGCGACGATGGGGACGGCTATTCGCTGGGCGATTTCACCGCGCCCCAACTGGCTACCGTGCGGACCGTGTCGGCCAACGGATTCTACCTGGACTGTGACGTATGGGGCACTTGCTGGCCTGTAAACACCGACATGGGCTGGTACACCCCCATCGACGGGCAGCGGGTGGTGACGGTGTTCAACCCTTTGTGGGACAACTACGGCGGCTTCGACCATGCCGTGAAAATCTTGCAGATGCAGAACGTGTTTACCAAGCATGTGGAGCTGGTGACTTCTGCCGAGGAATCCCTGCTGGGCACAGAGCCCGTCCCGGCCGTGGAAGACGACATCAGCATCACCAATGGCTACCTGAACGTATTCTTTCTCCGCCGCCTGCCCTTTACGACGGACATTCGCCTGGTCTACATCAAGGACGACCTGACAGAGACAGTGACTCCCGCCGTGGGTGCTGACGGCTTCTATCACTTGGAACTGCGCTGCGACACGCAGGCCGAGGTGGAGACGCCGGGCACATACAGCGTGATATCATACAGTTTGAACGAACTGCACTACCAACCCTCTGCCCAAGGCATCAAGCTGAAGGTCAATCTGGAGGGAGTGGGCGAGCAAGAGCTGACCTTCCACGTGGTGATGGAAGGAGCGGCTGACGAAGTTTGAGCATCTTCTCTTGGCTCCTGGCTCATAACAATGCCGCTGCCCGCAGGCCTTGTTTCTCACCGAGCGTGAGGCAGGCTTTGCGGGCAGCGGCGTTGTTATGGACTGCTATGTCTTTGTGGGCGGAGGAGCGGTGCGGGACGGCTTAAAGGCCGGTCAGTGCATACAGGTAGATGACTGCGGCAGGGATGGCTATCAGTGCGCTGTCAAAGCGGTCCAGGATGCCGCCATGTCCGGGCAGGATGTTGCCGGAGTCTTTGATGCCCAGCTGACGCTTCATCAGCGATTCGGTCAAATCGCCCCACGTGCCGAAGACAACAATCGTCAGCGAGAGGCCCATCCATTCCGCCGTGGAGAGGAACGGGAAGAAGTGGGCAAACACCAGCGACGAAGCGATGGAGAATACGCCTCCGCCAATGCTGCCTTCCCACGATTTCTTGGGCGAGATGCGCTCGAAGAGGCGGTGCTTGCCCAAGAGCGTGCCTACGCAATAGGCTCCCGTGTCGCTCAGCCAAAGGAACGCAAAGACCGACAGGGGCAACACGGGGTTGTAGCTCATGCTGCTGGCCGTGGGGTCGTAGGTGAAAGCCAGGATGTTGAGCAAGGCGAAGGGCAGGGCGATGTATAGCTGGCTCAGCATGGAGAAAGCCCAGTTGCCCAACGGGTTCGGCCGTTTCAGATAGAGTTCCCTAATCAGGATGTAGAGCAACAGTAACAGATAGGGCAGGAACACCCGTGCGTCTGTCAGGTGGGTGCGGCAGGACATCAGAGCCAAAAACAGGTAGGCGCCGGCCAAGGCAGTGATGTTCCTGTTGACTGCTGCCTGCCCGTTCTGGTTTATCAAGTGTCCGAACTCGCGTACGGCCAACACGCAGACAACGGCAAACAGCGTGGCGAACGAGATGGGAGAGAACACGATGCAACCTACCAGTACGGCTACGAACAAGAGGCCTGTGACGGCGCGCTGTATGAAATTACTCTTCATGGCCATTCGCTTTTAAAGATAAGGGTTATTCGGCTTTTCCTTGTGCGGGCTTTTCTTCCGCAGGGTGGCCTTCGGTCGGCGCGTCGTCCGCAGCTTGCGGGTCGTCCTTGGCAGGCAAGGTCTTGGCTTCTTGCTCTTTGACGTCGTGTTCGCTTTGTGCGGCTTTCTGAGCTTCTTCTTCGGCCAGGCGTTTCATCTCCTTGGAGGTTTCCACGGCAGCCATGATTTCTTCCGACCGGGATGTCCAGGGGCGCGGCCCGAAGATGTGTTCCACGTCTTCGGCAAAGATGACTTCCTTGTCTATCAGCATTTGCGCCAGGCGCTGGTGTCCTTCTTTGTGCTCGGACAGGATTTGTTTGGCGCGTGCATATTGCTCGTTCACCATTTTCTTCACTTCTTCGTCAATCAGCTCGGCTGTCTTTTCGCTGTACGGGCGGTTGAAGGAATATTCGTTGTTGCTGTAGTAGCACAGGTTGGGCAGGCGGTCGCTCATGCCGTAGTAGGCTATCATGCTGTAGGCCTGCTGGGTGACGCGTTCCAAGTCGTTCATGGCGCCGGTGGAGATGCGTCCCAGGAAGATTTCCTCGGCTGCCCGTCCGCCCAGCGTGGCACACATTTCGTCCAGCATCTGCTCCTTGGTGGTCAGTTGGCGCTCTTCGGGCAGATACCAGGCGGCTCCAAGAGCCCGTCCGCGCGGCACGATGGTCACCTTGATAAGAGGGTTAGCATACTCCAGCAGCCAGGATATGGTGGCGTGTCCGGCTTCGTGGGTGGCGATGCCGCGGCGTTCTTCTTCGGTGGTGATTTTCGTTTTCTTCTCCAGGCCGCCCACGATGCGGTCGATGGCCTCCAGGAAGTCCTGTTTGCCCACGAACTTCTTGCTGTGGCGGGCGGCTATCAGGGCCGCTTCGTTGCACACGTTGGCGATGTCGGCACCGGAGAATCCCGGGGTCTGCCGTGCCAGAAGGTCTACGTCCACCGTCTTGTCTATCTTGAGGGGGCGCAGGTGTACGCCGAATATTTCCTTGCGTTCGTTCAGGTCGGGCAGGTCGACGTGTATCTGGCGGTCGAAACGTCCGGCGCGCAGCAGGGCTTTGTCCAGCACGTCCACGCGGTTGGTGGCGGCCAGGATGATGACGCCACTGTTCGAGCCGAAGCCGTCCATCTCGGTCAGCAGCTGGTTCAGCGTGTTCTCGCGTTCGTCGTTGCCTCCCATGGCGGCGGCTTTGGCGCGGGCGCGGCCCACGGCGTCAATCTCGTCGATGAATACGATGCACGGCGCTTTCTCTTTGGCTTGGCGGAACAGGTCGCGCACACGCGAAGCGCCCACGCCCACGAACATCTCGACGAAGTCGGAACCGGCCAGCGAGAAGAACGGCACGTCGGCCTCGCCGGCCACAGCCTTAGCCAGCAGCGTTTTGCCCGTGCCCGGAGGGCCTACCAGCAGGGCGCCCTTGGGGATTTTGCCGCCCAGGTCGGTGTACTTTTGCGGCTCTTTCAGGAATTCTACGATTTCTTCCACCTCTTGCTTGGCGCCGGCCAGGCCTGCCACATCCTTGAAGGTGACCTTGATGGACGAGCCTTTCTCAAACAATTGGGCCTTCGACTTGCCTACACTGAAGATGCCGCCGCCTCCCATGCCTCCGCCACCCGTCCAGCGGCGCGAGAGGAAGATCCAGAAACCGACAATGAACAGGATGGGCAACACCTGCCAGAGGATGAGGCCGATGTAGTTCTGTTTCTTTTCATAGCTGATGGAGCCGTCGAAGTGCGACTCGTCCCGCTCTTTCTGGAGGAAGTCGCCCAGGCTTTCGCGCGAGGGGGCTTCGGTGACTATCATGGGAGTCTTGCCCACCCGGTTGGAGTCTTGCTGGAATACGTCTTTCACGTGTTGCGGCTTGATGTAGGCCTCCACCGAGTTGTCGTCATAGCCGACGACCTTGCTGACGTAGCCGTTCTGCACGTACAGCTGGAATTCGTCGTACGAGATTTCTTTCGTGTTCACGTTCTTCTCTCCGGTGAAGAACAAGAACAGCAGCATGATGGCTATGATGGAGAACAGCCAGTTCAGGTTGAACTTGGGCATGTTCGGCTTGTTGGGCTTGGGAGTGTTGGTATTGTTGTTGTTCATACGTTTCGTTTAATCGAGGTCGGGGATTTGGGTTAGTTGGGCGTCGGCCCACAGCGTCTCCAGGTTGTAGAAGTTGCGCGCCTCGGGCAGGAACACGTGCACCAGCACGTCGGCATAGTCCATGGCCACCCACTCCGCATTGCGCAGCCCGTCGATGGCACATGGCTTGGTCTGCGCTCCCTTGCGGGCGAAGTCTTTGACGGATTCTACGATGGCGGTGACTTGACTGGGGGAGTTCCCCTGGCAGATGACGAAGTAGTTGCAAATGGTGTCTTCTATCTTCGTCAGGTCGGCGATGACGATGTTTTTTCCTTTCTTATCCTGGATGCCTTGGGTTATCTGTTGGAGGAGTTTTTCTGTTTCGTTCATTCTATGGGTTAATATGATTAAAAACATCCGCAAAGATACGTTGATTTCCCATATCCGGCACGCAAAATGTGAAAAGACTTTGATTTTTTGCTTTTTTTAGGTATCTCCGGACTCCGTTCCGCCGTCGTCCCGGTTGTATGTCCGCCGTGGGGCGATTGGGCTGCCTTTCGGCGTATTTGTCATCCTTTTTCGCGGGGTTGCACTGCTGCCGGGCAGGGGCTGAATCCCCCGCTTGCTGGGATAGTAATGCCCGCTTGCCAGCGTCCTATTTCCAGCGACCGGGCGTAGTAATGCCAGCCGGCTGGGATAGGAATGCCAGGCTGCGGGGGCTTAAACTGCTGGGGAATACGCGTTTAGCCTGGCATGCTCGGGCCGCTGTTGCCGGAAGGCGGGTTGGGGGACTTGTCGCTTTTTTTGAAGGGCTTGTCCGGACTTTTCCTATGCGCTTTGCCGCGGCGGGGGCGTTGCCGGAGCGAACCGCCGTAGGGAGAGCGGCGGGGAGGCAACGGGCCGCTGTCGGCGGGAGAAAAAGGCGGGAAAATGCCGGGAAGAAGGCTTGCCGGGGGGCATTAGGGACGGCGGGGAAGAGATTTTTTTGAAAAAATGTCCCAAAAACGTTTGCAGTTCAAAAAAACTTCGTACCTTTGCAACCGCAAAACCGAAAGGGACTGCTAGTTTGGGCTATGGTGTAATGGTAACACTACAGATTCTGGTCCTGTCATTCCTGGTTCGAATCCAGGTAGCCCAACTTAGAAAAGCGGAAGAGGCCGACTCCATGAGTCGGCCTCTTCCG
>CASENE010000005.1 GCA_949289265.1 uncultured Bacteroides sp. | reverse complement strand
TAATCAAAGATTAACCCGTGTCTTTTTTGTAGGTTTTGACACTTTCAACATTGAAAACGACTATTGTGACAATAACGACTTACATAAAAGAACTGAAACAATGACGACACATAGATTTATATTAGAACCATACAAAGGCATTGCCTGTCGAGAGTCTTTGCGACAAAGACATTGCCGCAGACTTTACACTTTCTCTTGATTTCAAATCCGATTGTTGGCATATTATCTACTTTTTAGTATGTATAAGTGAGGATAAGTGGGATTTTGTTCCACATTATCTACTTTTTTGTCTTGTCGCAAATATGTCGCAAATAAGAGATAAAAAAGCCCATAGAAAACACATAGCAACCATGAGCCCCATAAACGCAAAAGCGTGCAACTCATTGAGCTGCACGCTTTTGCTTGCGATTTTGTATGTCTTTACTTATCGGAATCACTTGACCTCCTCAAAGTCCGCATCCTGCACATTGTCATTGCCCTTGTTTGAACTCTGACCGCTGTTTGCCTGACCTGCGTTAGAACCAGCCTGTGCGCCACCTTGAGCACCACTCTGTGCATACATTTCTGCACTCGCAGCCTGGAATGCTGTATTCAATTCGGCCATTGCACTGTCAATACCTGCCAGATCCTGAGCTTTGTGGGCATCTTTCAACTTCTGCAAAGCGACTTCGATAGGAGCCTTCTTATCGGCAGGAATTTTATCACCAAGGTCTTTCAACTGATTTTCGGTAGTGAAAATCATGGAGTCGGCCTGATTCAGCTTGTCCACCTTCTCACGTTCCTTCTTATCAGCTTCTGCATTGGCAGTGGCTTCGGCTTTCATGCGCTCAATTTCTTCCTTGCTCAAGCCGCTGGAAGCCTCAATGCGAATGGCTTGCTCCTTGCCTGTTGCCTTATCCTTTGCAGATACTTTCAAGATACCGTTGGCATCAATATCGAAAGTTACTTCAATTTGAGGAACACCACGACGTGCCGGAGCGATACCTGTCAAGTTGAACTGACCGATGGACTTGTTCTGTGCGGCCATCGGACGTTCACCCTGCAATACGTGGATGGTAACTTCTGTCTGATTGTCGGCTGCGGTAGAGAACACTTCGCTCTTCTTGCACGGAATAGTCGTGTTGGCATCAATCAGTTTGGTCATCACACCGCCCATGGTTTCGATACCCAGAGTCAACGGAGTGACATCCAGCAACACGATGTTTCCTACACCCGCTTCCTTGTTCAACACGGCACCCTGAATAGCTGCACCTACGGCTACCACTTCATCGGGGTTAACACCTTTGGAAGGAACCTTGCCAAAGTAATCCTGAACCAGTTTCTGAACAGCCGGGATACGAGACGAGCCACCTACAAGGATAACCTCGTCAATGTCCGACGTACTCAATCCAGCATCACTCATAGCCTTCTTACACGGCTCCAAGCAAGCCTGAATCAAGTCGTGAGCCAACTGCTCGAACTTGGCACGCGTCAACGTCTTAACCAAGTGCTTGGGCACACCACCTACAGGCATGATGTACGGCAAGTTAATTTCCGTAGAGGTAGAAGAAGACAACTCTATCTTGGCCTTTTCGGCAGCTTCCTTCAGACGCTGCATAGCCATCGGGTCAGTTGTCAAATCTGCCCCTTCATCGTTTTTGAATTCTTGTACCAGCCAGTTGATAATAGCCTGGTCGAAGTCATCACCGCCCAAGTGAGTATCACCGTTCGTAGACAACACTTCAAATACACCGCCACCGAACTCCAAGATGGAGATATCGAACGTACCGCCACCAAGGTCGAACACAGCCACCTTCATATCCTTGTTGGCCTTGTCGATTCCATAAGCCAAAGCAGCTGCCGTAGGTTCGTTCACGATACGTTTTACGTCCAGACCGGCAATTTGTCCGGCTTCCTTCGTGGCCTGACGCTGAGAGTCTGAGAAGTAAGCGGGCACGGTAATAACAGCTTCCGTCACTTCCTGACCCAAATAATCCTCGGCCGTCTTCTTCATCTTCTGCAGAATCATGGCAGAGATTTCCTGCGGGGTGTAGTGGCGTCCGTCGATGTCCACGCGCGGCATGTTGTTGTCGTTCACTACCGGATAGGGCACACGGCTCACTTCCTTTTGCACTTGCTGCCAATTCTCACCCATGAAACGCTTGATGGAGTACACTGTGCGCTTCGGATTTGTGATAGCCTGACGCTTGGCAGGATCACCCACCTTACGTTCGCCACCGTCTACGAATGCTACAACCGAAGGAGTCGTACGTTTACCTTCACTGTTCGCAATTACTACAGGTTCGTTGCCTTCAAATACGGCTACACAAGAGTTTGTAGTTCCTAAGTCAATACCAATAATTTTTCCCATGATCGTTATTTTTTATTCGTTATTATTCAAGTTGTTTCTGCCTGCCTTAGCGGCAGACGCTCTAGAAAAAACAAACCGCGTGCCAAAGCAAGCCAAAGGGGAAAACACTTGTCTTTTGACAGAGTTACTGACAAACTGACAGAGAACGGCCAGGCGTTTCCTGAACCCATGTAGCGCAAAGACACTGCCAAAGTGCCTCAAAGGCAAAGTCAATGTCCGGGCAAGCGGCGATACTCGTTAGGCGACACGCCCATGTTCTTTTTGAACAGGCGGTTGAAGTGCTGGGAATATTGAAAGCCAAGGTCGTAAGCTATCTGCGAAACGCTTTTCCGCGTGCCGAGCAGCATTTCCTTGGCCTGGTCCATGAGCTTTGCCTGGATGTGCTCCTGGGGACTCTTGCCGGTTTCTTTCTTGAGCAAGTCGCCGAAATAATTGGGCGAGAGAAACACCTTCTCGGCAAAATAACGCACCGTCGGGATGCCTTCCGTCTGCGTCTTCCCACTTTGGAAATAGTCGTCCAACAGCTGCTCGAAACGTGTCAGCACGTCCCTGTTAGCCTCCGAGCGTGTGACGAACTGACGGTTGTAGAAGCGCATGCAATAGTCCAACAGCAACTGGATATTTCTGGCAATCAACCGCTTGCTCAGCTTGTCGATGGGATGCGCCAACTCCATCCGTATCTTGGACAGACAATCGAGGATGATCGTCTTCTCGTCCTCCGACAGGTGCAACGCCTCCCGGGAACTGTAGGAAAAGAAAGAATACGACCTGATTTCCTGCCCCAGCGAAGTTCCCTTGATCAAGTCCGGATGAAACACGATGCCCCGAGCCATCGGCCTCACGCCTTCCAGCATTTCCACCGACGACACCTGCCCGGGCGCAAAGCTCGTGATGGTTCCCTCCTGATAATCATACGTCTGCCGCCCGTAGCGGATATCCCCGCATTTCGTCTCTTTCAAGAAAAGGGCGTAGATGCCATAACTCACCGTGAAACGCGCAGGGAAGCGGGTGGCCTCCGACAGGTCGACGACATTGACCAGCGGGTGCAACGTCTCCAGGCCGAACAAGCGGTTGTAGTCGTCCACCGCATCCAATTTGATGATTTCTTCGTTCATAAGCTGCATAAAATTAAGCAGAAGCAAAGATACGGCATTCTGCCGACAAGGGAAAGGACGAAAGGACGAAATCCGTAAAAAGGGTTGCAACATCCGTAAATCAGTTGCCACAGCCCCCGCCGCCCGCTCCGCCAGGAAAGGCGTGACGGCATGTGGATGTGTCAAAAAACTATGAACGCTTTCAAAATGTTATATATTAGGCACGGATTTCGCGGAATAATGCAGATTTAGTAAGTTTAATCCGTGAAATCCGCGTAATCCGCGCCTAAAAGAAGCAGTCAGAGAGTTTTTGACACACCTCCACGTCGCTATCAGCCCCGTCCGTTCGTACATATATAAATAGGTGTATCTCCCCCGTTCCGACCTGCATGCCTTGCAAAAAGTCTCCACGCGTGCAGACCTGCGGGCCGGGGCTGGAGAAGTTTGGAATAGCAATGGGAAGACGCGGAACACTTGATTGTTCCGACAAAACCGTTACTTTGCAGGCTGAAAACCAACCATCAGACAAGGTAATGAAACGTATGAGACTATCCATGACGACCATCATCGTCGTCGCCCTGTGCGGGCTGTTCCCGCAGCAGGGCATGGCACGCGGCGCAGGCCAACTGTCGGCAGCCGACCTGAAGGGGTGGTATGTAGGCGTAGAGACCGGCTTCCCCTTCGCAGTGAGCACCTTCACCAGTTTCGGAACAGACCGGGCACGGTTCGGATGGAACGCCATCCCCTACGTGGGCTACCGCTTCAACCCCGTCCTCTCGCTGGAAGGGCAGGCCCTGTGGGGACGGGAGCACCTGAGCGCCCGCGACGGCCAGACGGACATTCCGCTGGGCAATTGGCACCTCGGCGACCTGCAGAGCGACGTCTTCACGCAGCGATACACCGCGCAACTCAACTTCAACCTCCTGGGCTTCTACGAACGTACCCGATATAGCCGGTGGACGCTGGAAGTATCGCCCGCCCTTTCCGCCATCGGCACCAAATCCACCCTGCGCCCCATCGGCGACGGCGCCCCCGTGCTGGAAAACGACGCGCGCTGGCACTTCGGCGTGGGCGTCAACCTGGAATCGGCCTACCGTATCACCCGGAACTTCTTTGCCGGCATCTACACCAACATCCACTTCCTGACGGGCCGGCAACTGGACGGCGTGCCTGCCGACGGCTATTCGTCCAACTACATCTGGGACGTGGGCCTGACCCTCGGCTGGGCCTTCGGGAAGCAATGAGTGACTTAGAAATTGGCAAGGGGACGAGTGAACGAGGTAACAAGGTTCGTCAGAGGGTATAGGATTACAAGCGATTAAGCTCTGCCCTTGTAGCCTTATTACCTTGTCCCTCGTCAACTAAATTCCTATTTTAACCAAACGCATATGACTCCAAACAAGACCAAACAACCATCCACACCCAAGATGAACCCGTTCATGGGCTTCTTCTGGGGTATCCTGATAGTCCTGCTGCTGAACGGACTAATCTTCCCCAACATCGCCCAACGGCAAATCAAGGACACAGACTACGGCACCTTCATCGAAAAGGTGGACAGCGGCGTGGTGAAGGAGGTAGCCATTAAGAGCGGACAAATCCTCTTCACCGCCGAGGAAAACAATAAGACCCAGGCCTATCGGACGGGAGCCACCAACGACCCGCAACTGGTCGACCGCCTGCTGAATGCCGAAAGCCCGAACGAGAATCACAAGATTGCCTTCAACCAGATTGTGCCGCAAGAAAACTCGCCTCTTCTGAACTTCATCCTATGGTGGGTACTGCCCGGACTGTTGTTCTATCTCCTCTGGCGGCAGGCCGGCAAGAGTCTGGGGCGTCTGGGAGCCGGGGGAAACTTCATGTCCTTCGGCAACAGCGGCGCCAAGATTTATGCCGAATCGGACATCAAGACCACCTTTGCCGACGTGGCCGGGCAGGATGAAGCCAAAGAAACCTTGAAGGAGATTGTCGACTTTTTGCACAATCCGGCCAAATATACCGAAATAGGTGCTTCGCTGCCCAAAGGTGCCTTGCTGGTCGGTCCTCCGGGAACGGGAAAGACACTGATAGCCCGTGCTGTGGCAGGCGAAGCCAAAGTGCCGTTCTTCGCCATATCCGGTTCGGAGTTCGTGCAGATGTTCGTCGGCATGGGAGCGGCCAAGGTACGCGACCTGTTCAAACAGGCGAACGAAAAGGCTCCCTGCATCATCTTCATCGACGAAATCGACGCCATCGGCAAACGGCGCGATGCCGCCATGGGCAACGACGAGCGCGAACAGACCCTGAACCAATTGCTGACGGAGATGGACGGCTTCGACGGGCGCAAAGGCGTGGTCATCCTGGCCTCCACCAACCGTCCGGAGAGTCTGGACAAGGCCCTGCTCCGACCCGGACGCTTCGACCGCCGCGTACAGATGGAACTTCCGGACTTGGAGGGACGCAAAGCCATCCTGGCCGTACACCTGAAAAAAGTAAAACACGAGAACATAGATATGGACATCGTGGCCCGTGCCACGGCCGGTTCGTCGGGTGCCGAACTTGCTAACATTGTAAACGAAGCCGCCCTGCGTGCCGTCCGCCTGGGGCGCAAGACTGTGACCACCGCCGACTTGGAGGAAAGCGTGGAAACGGTACTGGCCGGAGCGCAAAAGAAGAATGCCGTCCTGTCCGCCGCAGAAAAGAAACTAGTGGCCTACCACGAAATCGGACATGCTTTGGTGGCAGCCCTACAAACCCACTCGGCACCGGTACACAAAATTACCATCATCCCCCGCACATCCGGCGCATTGGGCTACACCATGCAAGTGGACAGCGGGGAGCATTTCCTGCTGAGCAAGGAAGAACTGTTCAACCGCATCGTCACCCTGACTGGCGGACGCTCGGCGGAGGAAGTTGTATGCGACACCGTCACCACAGGCGCCTCCAACGACATCGAACAAGCTACAAAGCTGGCTCGGGCCATGGTGACCCGCTATGGCATGAACGAGAAGTATGACATGATGGGGCTGGAAACGGTGAACAATGCCTATCTAGGCGGAGACAGTTCACTCACCTGCTCCTCCGAAACGGCTTCCGATATTGACAAGGAAGTTCTGAAAGTCATCAAGACCGCTCACGAGAAAGCCAAACGCATCATCGCCGATCACATGGATATCGTACACCAAGCCGCTACTTTCCTGATAGAAAAAGAGACCATCACAGGCAACGAATTCATGGACATCGTGCGTCATTATGAAACATGTCCACCGGCTGGATCTGCGGACAGACGGCGAGGGACTTCGTAAAGACCCAAACCGGCGCAGGAGACTCGATGAACATACAGGAATCGGAAGAGTTCAAGACCACGAAATTCTTCTGCAAGACGGACTTCGACATGAAGGAAATCAAGAAAGAGGAAGCGGGGTATATGCCGCTGCCGAAGTTCTACACCTTCCTATCAAGGGAGGAGCGGGAACGCACCCTATACAAGAACTTTGTTCAGGTGGGACAGGACGTCAAGGAGATGATAAAGGACGTACTGAACAAACGAGGGTTGAAATAAAAACAGACAATAATAATAGTTATATATGGATATTTATCTGTATATTTGCAAATGAATAGCAATATATAACTACATGGACAATCTTTCATATACCACCAACCAGGACATCATCACCCTCCTTTGCCAGCGTTTGAAGGAGTACCGTCTTGCCGCCCGTATAAGCCAAAAGGAAATGGCGGAGAAGTCCGGGGTAAGCCTGACTACCATCAGCCATCTTGAGCAGGGGGTGAACCGGAACATAACGCTCAACAATTTCATTTCGCTTCTGCGGGTGCTTGGCATGGAGCAGCGTTTGTCCGACCTGCTGCCCGAACTGCCTGTGCCCCCGATGTCCTTGAAACAGATGAACAAGTACATACCCAAACGAGTAAGGAGGAACAGTGATGATAAGGAATCTTGATGTTTTCCTGTGGAACCGGAGAGTGGGTTCGCTGGTCGCCTACAAGGATAGATACACGGAAAAGATATGCTTCTATTTCGACCGTGACTTCCTCGGCAGCGGATACGACATCGCCCCTTTGCGTGCCTCTATCCATAGCGTTTCCGTCAGGAACGGATTGCCTGTATATGGTGAAAGCGAAAAGTTCTTCGGCGGGCTGCCCTCTTTCATTGCGGATTCACTGCCTGACCACTGGGGCAACAAGGTGTTCAACGAATGGGCGAAAATCCACCGTATCAGCACAAGGGAACTGTCCGCCCTCGACCGTCTGGCATACATTGGAAGACGGGGCATGGGAGCATTGGAGTTCCTGCCTCCGGCTGCAGAGGAAATGGAACAGCCCTTCAAAGTGGAAATAGCCGAGCTGTACAGGCTGGCACAGTCCGCATTGAACGAGGCCAGGAACTTCAAGACCGAGATGCAGCCCGACTTCCTGATAGAGAGCCTGTTCAAAGTAGGCACATCCGCAGGCGGACGCAGGCCCAAAGCCATCATCAACCTTAATCCGGAGACGGGCGAATGTTATTCCGGCCAGGTCGCCGCGCCCGCACCCGGATATGTCCCCATGATCATCAAGTTCGACGAACATTCAGAGGTCCCTACCACACGCATCGAGTACAGTTACTACCTCATGGCAAAAGATGCCGGTCTGAACATGATGCCGTCACGCCTCGTGGAAGGAGAACAGACTGCCCACTTCTTGACAGAGCGGTTTGACCGCAAGGATGGGAAAAAGGTGCATATGCAGACTCTGGCTGCCATGAACCCTGCCGCAAGCAGTTACGAAAGCCTGTTCGACACGGCCTGCCGGATCGGTATCCTGCTAGCCGAACTCAAGCAGCTGTTTCTGCTGACGGTCATGAACGTATTGGGAGGAAACGTGGACGACCATAACAAGAATTTCAGTTTCCTGATGAATAATGACGGCGTGTGGCATGTCGCCCCGGCATACGATTACACGTTCTCCGTCGATCCATCCGCTCCGGGATATGTGAACCGTCACAGTATGACCGTGTGCAACAAGAACTGCGACATCACTCGCAGTGACCTGCTTGAACTGGCAAAGCGATACAACATCAAGGGAGCCGACACCCTCATAGAAAAAGCCATCGGAGTAGTCTCCCGCTATGAGCATTATGCACAGCAGGCAGGAGTAAGCGGGTATTGGCTACAGAAAATAAAAGAAGAAACAGCCTACAGGATAGAAAACATCTCTGAGACGATGCGGCACAAAGGCTTGGGGAAATAGTCGTTGACCATGAAATTCTTCTGCAAGACGGACTTCGACATGAAGGAAATCCAGAAAGAGGAAGCCGGTGATGAAAGCCGGGAACTGTCTTACAGCAAAGCCGTGATGCTCGCAGCCGGTATCTCCAATTTGGAGAAAGCAAACATCTTTTTGCCGAGGTCTTTCAGGGAGGCTCCGATATGATAAACCTCCGTACCATCGATAATCAGGAAGCGGTCGTGGCACTTCTTGTAGGCGTGGATGCTTATCGGGGGATATTGGCTGTTGTGCTTCCGTAGGTCTAGTTGCAGTTGTTGGCTGACGGCCTGCGTGTAGATGTCGGCCTTCACGCCGGTCTTCCGCTTGCTGAGCATCAGCAGCACCGATTCGTCCACATAGTTGTCTATCAGCAGCAGGGATACCCGTGCGGAGCGGATAAGGTCGGTGGCGAACTTGTAGGCATCGAATATCTGACCGTCGTAGAAGATGCCTTCCACGGGTGGCAAAGAAGTGCGGACGAAGAAGTTAATCTTGCTGTCTATCCGGTTCAGGCGTTGTTCGTGCTCCAGAAATTTGCTGTTCATCCGGTGTTCAAGATTGTCCATACGCTGATTGACAGAATAACCTTTCAGCAGGTACTCTTTCAGCACACGATTCGCCCAACGTCTGAACTCAATGCCCCGGTTGGATTTTACTCTGTAACCGACTGACAGCACCATGTCCAGATTATAATACCCCACTTGGTAGGTTTTTCCGTCTGCGGCAGTTGTCGCAAATTTTGCGACAACTGAAATTCCTGCCAATTCTTCTTTCAGCGCATTGTTCACGTGCTTGCCTATTGTCTTGACATCCCGATTGAACAATTCAGAAAGTTGCTGTCTGTTGAGCCACACGGTTTCATCCTCAATACGCACTTCCAGCTTCACTTCGTTGTCCGGCTGGTATAATATGATTTCTCCTTGGTTTTCCATAAGGTATAAAATAAAACGCCTCCCGGTTTGGGGTTACAACATATTGGCTTTTCTCAATATGGCACGGGCCACCTTAACCTGCTTACTGAAATCGGTCTTTTCCTTGCTTTGCCAAGCCTTGTCCGCCTCTTTCACGAAACGCTCAGCTTCCTTGCCTCTCAACGTGGGGATTGCTTTAATTTCCAATGCCATAACATATTGTTTTATAACAGTATCCGCCATTCAGAACGGAATGCCGTTGTCCGCATGGCAGAATCAGCCTAATCGGCTATGTCGTTGAGGTCGAAGTAAAGGAGGCGGGTGTCAGCTCCTTCATCTTCCACCGTTAGCGGTACGAACTTCTGTTTTAGATAGAAAGGAATGGCGGCAGCATAAGCGTCAACGGTGAGGAAGCGGCAGCCGGTCTTGTTGTCGGCGAGGAAGAAACTCTTGATGGCTCTTATCATAAACTCCCCGATATGCTGACCTTTCAATTCCTGGCTTACCGCCAAGCGACAGAGCTTCGCCGCAGGATAACTCTTCAACCTCTTCTCGTTGACAAAGCGACGCTTGCGGAAACGGTTGAATTCCGTCTTGTTTGGAAAGTCCGTTATTGACACACGGTCGTTCGCCAGGCTGAAGTAAGCGGCGATATGCTCGTGCTCCGTATCGTCTATAGCCTCGAATACATACGTGACCGCCAACAAGGCCTCTCGATAGAGGTCTGATTCCCTCAAAATGAAATCGTTCAAGTCGGCATCGCCGCAATCGAACGATTTCACTCTCTCGTTAATTCCTAGCTTACGGATGGTATAAGCCGAGAATGGTTCTTGCAGACTCACTCTCATACGCCCTTCTTTCTTGTCTGCTCTCCTCGTTCAAGCATTTTCAAGAATAAGGCGTAATCTGCCAGTCTTTGCTCTCTTTCCTCGGGCGTTTCGCGGCGTACTTGGTTCATTCGTTCCACAAACCGCCTTGCGTCCTCGCCGAACAGTATCGGCGTTTCCTTGATTGGTCTTGCCATAGTTCCTCCTTTCTATCTTACGCTTTTCTTCTTGGTGCGCTCTCCTCATTCGAGCATCTTCATGCCAAGCTCAAAATCAGCCAGCCTTCTTTCCCTTTCTTCCGCCGTTTCCTTGCGGACTTGGTTCATCCGCTCTACAAACCGCCGTGCGTCTTCGCCGAACAATATCGGCGTTTCCTTAATTGGTCTTGCCATAGTTTTCTCCTTTCTATCTTTGTTTCACACTGCAAAGATAGTGCAAACCGAGTGATATGCAAAATAAAAGGCTGTAAATCCGGCGTTTGGTTTAAGTGATGGTAAAGACTTTGTTGGCAAGCATCTTTGAAGTTTTTATACCACCGTATGAACTGAAAACCGAATGGATTTTCAGCGAACCATTGCATCGACAAGGAAAGGGGGAAAAGAGAGATATGGGGAGTAGAAAATTGCGCTAAGGTACTAAATCATAGGACTTTCAGTAAATGTAAGGGAAGAGGAACAACAGGAACGTTTCGATTAAGCGAGAGCAAAGCGAGCTTGCTTGTTTTGCCGAGCGTGAGAAACGTCGAATGCGTTTCAACTTGCGGAGCATTCTCCTGCTGTTCCTCTTTAAGATATGTTTCAGGCTTTACGCCTGGAGTATTATAGATGATTATGAGAAGCCTCATTGGCCCAATCGGGGTATTCCTCCGGCTGGAGCGGAACGCGACCTTGCGTGGAATGGAACCGATGCAGCATCCTTGGCATCCAATCCATGCGTTCCATGTTAGGCTGCGGCTTGGGCTTGCCCATCAACTCAATGAAGTATCGCATTTCCTCACGGGAAGCCCGTTCCTGTTCTTTTCTCTGCTGTGCCTGCTGGTGCAAGCTGTACAGACTGTAGCCAAACACACTGAGAGCTATGAACGTAATTCCACACAATACGCCCATTTCAATCCGCGACTTGACATCTTCCGTCATTTCATAGCGGATGTAGAACGCTATTCTTTCAATGAGCTTTCTCATAACCACTCAAAATCAATTTGTCTCTTTCTTTTTCAATGTCGGCAGCGCGTTGGGAGTTTCAATCGTCCATTCCCAGCCACAATCATCTGCCAGGGCGGCATTCATCGCGGTTACGGCATCCGTCCAATCGCCTTCCACTTTCGTGGCTTCGCCGGTGCCGATTTCGGTAACGCCAATACCTTTATCGGTAGAAACTGTACCGCTCCAGCAGCAATTAATAACATCTCCAGTTAATTGCCCACTTGATTTTATGTTCGCTCCCAACACACCTCCAATAGCATCGCCTATACCCGTGACAACGCCCGTAGCATGGTAGCAGGAAGTTATTGTACTTCTATCACTGCCTCCTACCACACCGCCGACATTGGTGCCGTTCTCGGCAGTGACGTTCCCCGTGGAGTAGCAAGCCGTAATAGAGCATTCTGTCATCTGCCCCACTACACCACCGGCATTGGCTTCGTCTGACGTTGTCGTAGCTTTTACTTCACCTGTGGCGTAGCAAGCAGTTATGTTGGAATTACTCATTTCCCGTCCAACTATTCCTCCGACATAAGAAATGCCTTCTACCATAGCCGAGGAATGGCATTCGGTGGTACGACTCCTATCTGCATTTCCTATAATTCCACCGGCTTTTGAAAATTTACCTGTGACCGTGCCTTCTACCGAACAATCAGTGATATTACTGTTTATTGTGTTTCCCGCTACACCGCCGATGCTCATATTGCCTTTTATGTTACCACTAACCGAACAACCGGAAATATTACAAACATCCGCCTTCAAACGCGCACCATGCGCAAAGGAAGATTTTCGGCAGGCACCTTTGGCGAAACCGAATTTGCAGTCCCCTTTTGCCACTTTCGGCAAAAAGCATTACCTTTGGACAAAAATTTACCGACCAAGATATGACGAAACCCAAGATGACACCCAAGGATGTGCGCCACTCGCACCCGGCAGGACGCCACACCGTGGTGCCGGCGGGCGAAGACTTGGGTTATTGATTTCCGGAAGAGAGCAATCCGTATGAGTACATTCAGCGACATACTTCTGACGTGGTATCGCGACCACAAACGGGTGCTGCCCTGGCGCGAAGTGAAAGACCCGTACCTGATCTGGGTGTCTGAAATCATCCTGCAGCAGACGCGCGTGGCACAAGGCCATGACTATTATGCCCGTTTCGTGCGGCGCTTCCCGGACGTAAAGGCACTGGCAGAGGCCGACGAGGACGAGGTGATGCGCTACTGGCAGGGGCTGGGCTATTATTCGCGGGCACGCAACCTGCACGCGGCAGCCCGCAACCTGCCGGACGGAGTATTCCCCACCACCTACGAAGGCGTGCGGGCCATGAAGGGAGTGGGCGACTATACGGCAGCGGCCATCTGTTCTTTTGCCTACGACATGCCCTACGCGGTGGTGGACGGCAATGTCTACCGCGTATTGGCCCGCTACTTCGGCGTGGACACGCCCATCGACTCGACGGCAGGCAAGAAGACCTTTGCCGCATTGGCTCAGGAAATGTTAAGCAAGAAACATCCCGGCGACTACAACCAGGCCATCATGGACTTCGGCGCCCTGGTGTGCACGCCCCAGTCTCCCCAATGCCTTTTCTGCCCCTTGGCAGACAGTTGCGCGGCGTTGGCCGCCGGACAGGTCTCGGCCTTGCCCGTCAAGCAGCACAAGACCAGGCAGACAGACCGCTATTTCAACTACCTGTTCGTATCCCTCGGCCGGGGAGAGACCCTCATCCGGAAACGGACGGCAGACGACATCTGGAAGAACCTCTTTGAACTCCCCCTGCTGGAGACCGACAAAGACCTGAACGTAGAAGAGTTCCTGGGATCCGACTCCCTGGCCGGCTTTTTGCAGGGACACCCCGAAGCGGTGATAAAACCCTTGGACCGGCATGTGAAGCACGTGCTGTCCCACCGCATCATCCATGCCCATTTCTACGAAGTATCCATTCCGGCAGAGGCCGGAGAGTTTCCGGATTATCAGCGCGTGCGGCTGGAGGATTTGGAGCATTACGCCTTCCCGCGCCTGCTGCACGTTTTCTTGGAAAAACTTCTTAAAAAGCGGAACGATTCTTGCAAGATGTAGATATTCTCGTTAATTTTGGCACGACATTTTCAGACAAGTATGGGAATAAACAAGGTAATATTAGTGGGCAACGCCGGACACGACCCGAAAATGACTTATTACGAAGGCGGGCACTGCGTGGCCCAATTGCGGCTTGCCACCACGGAGAAGGGATACACCCTCCAGAGCGGCATCCAGGTGCCCGAACGTACGGAATGGCACAACCTCATCTTCAGAAACCGCTTGGGGGAGATTGTGGAGAAGTACGTGCACAAGGGAGACAAACTCTATGTGGAAGGAAAGATTCGCACCCGCACTTACGACGACCCGAACGGCGCCCAACGCAACGTGACGGAAATCTTTGTCGACAACATGGAGATGCTCACGCCGAGAAACACGGCCCCAACGGCCACAGGCGGACAGCCCAGCCAGGCTGCTCCCCAACAACCCCAACCGGTGGCACGTCCCCAAAGCACGGCGCCGGCGCAGGACGAAACCACGGACGACGGCTTGCCGTTTTGATTGTCTAACTAAAACGAACATCTTTGGACTCAGATTCTTACTTATGTCAGGTGGCAGATTTCCTGGGAGGATTTGCTGTCACCGCCCCCAATGCTTCAGACATCCTTGCCATCGTGCTGGCAGGGATTTTCCTGTTGGTCTCAGGCTTTGCTTCGGCATCCGAAACAGCCTTCTTCTCTCTGTCATCTGCTGACCTGGACGCCATAGCCGAACGGAAACGTCCGTCCGACGGGCGCATCGCCAAACTGCTGGAAGACAGCGAACGCCTGCTGGCCACTCTCCTGATTACGAACAATCTGGCCAATGTGGCCGTGATTGTGCTTGCCAACTTCTTTTTCCTGAACGTGTTCCACTTCTGCATGCCGTTGGCCCAATGCCTGGTGCTGACGGCAGCCCTGAGCATCCTCATCCTGCTGTTCGGCGAAATCATCCCGAAGATGTTCTCCACGCAAAAGCCCCTGTCCTTCTGCCGGTTTGCATCGTTGGGCGTAGAGGTCTGCCGTTCGGCCTTCTACCCGCTGGCATCGGTCATGGTGCGCTCCACAGCCTTCGTGAACAAATACCTCATCCGCCAGAGACGCAAGAAGAAGGGACACGCCGCCTTGTCGGTAGACGACTTGTCGCACGCCTTGGAACTGACCGACAAAACCGAGCTTTCCGAAGAAAACCACCTGCTGGAAGGCATCATACGCTTCGGGGAAGAGACCGCCAAGGAAATCATGACCTCCCGTCAGGACATGATAGCCCTGGAGATGCATACGCCCTTCAAAGACGTGCTGAAGTGCATCGTCGAGAATGTCTATTCGCGCATCCCGGTTTATGCGGATACAAGAGACAACATCAAGGGCATGCTCTACATCAAAGACCTCTTGCCCCACCTCTCCAAGGGAGACGCGTTCCGCTGGCAGTCCCTGATACGCCCGGCCTACTTCGTACCGGAAACGAAGATGATTGATGAACTCCTGCGCGACTTTCAGGCAAACAAGATACACATAGCCATTGTAGTGGACGAGTTCGGCGGCACGTCCGGCCTGGTGACCATGGAAGACATCATTGAGGAGATTGTGGGCGAAATCCGCGACGAATACGACGACGAAGAGCGCACCTACGTCCGCCTGAACGACCATACCTGGATATTCGAAGCCAAGACGCAGCTGATAGACTTCTACAAGATAACCAAAGTGGACGAAGGCACGTTTGACGAAGTGGCGGGCGATGCCGACGCCCTGGCCGGACTGGTATTGGAACTGAAGGGTGAATTCCCCGCTCTGCACGAGAAAGTAACCTACGGCCGGTATGAATTTGAAGCGTTGGAAATGGACAACCGACGCATCCTGAAAGTCAAGTTTACCATCCACGAACCGCTTCCCCCGACCGAGGGAACGAAACCTGCATAACCCCACCCATGGCATTATATCTGCAACACCAAGGCCCGGCCTGCCGCTGGGGCATCTGGAAGATGGAAGAGTCCTACGAAGAACTGTGCGCCCTGCTGTCGGCGACACTGGTCGCGCAAGCCGAACAACGCTTCTCCGCCCCCCACCGCAGGCAAGAGTGGCTGTCCGTGCGCGCCCTGCTGGCCCGGCTGGCGGGGAAGGAGGCGGAGATTGGCTACCTGCCCTCGGGCAAGCCCTACCTGCTCCGGTCATCCGCCTTCGTCAGCATATCGCACACACGGGGATACGTGGCCGTCATCTGCGGCGGCGAGCCGGTGGGCATAGACATCGAGCAATACGGCCGGCGCGTGCACAAGGTGGCCTCCCGGTTCATGCGGGACGACGAGCAGGCCAACGCCTGGCAAGGCGACAACACCTGGTCGCTGCTGCTGCACTGGTCGGCCAAAGAAGTAATGTACAAATGCCTGGACATCGAAGCCGTGGACTTCCGGGAACACCTGCGGATATTCCCCTTTACGCCTCAACCGGAAGGCACCTTCCGGGCCTGCGAATACAAGACCGGGCAACGGCGCTCCTACCTGATACGCTACCTCCTGCACCCCGATTTCGTCCTGACATGGACGGTCGGATAAGCACCGCCCGCTGCAGACAGACAGCTTTTCGCCCCGCTTTCTCACAAAAACTCCGTCCAAACGTTTTTTTCTCCAATAGTTATTGCTACATTTGCATAACCATCCTATACACACGGCTTATGAGAAATGCGATTGGTTTCCTCGAAGAATTGGAGCGCAATAATAACCGGGAATGGTTCCAGGCGCATAAAAGCGACTATCTGGCCGCTCAGAAGGAATTCGACGCGCTTGCCGCCCAGCTCATCGCGGGGATAGCTTGCTTCGACAAGCGCATCGAAGGGCTCGGCACGAAGGACTGCACGTATCGCATCTACCGCGACACCCGTTTCTCGAACGACAAGAGTCCGTACAAGACCCACATCGGTGCCTTCATCTGCCCCGGCGGAAAGAAGTCCGGATATGCCGGCTATTACTTCCAGATCGGTCCCGAGGAAGACGGCTATCCGGCAGGCTGCATGCTGGCTGCCGGGCATTACATGATGGAGAAGCAGGCGCTCCGCACGTTGCGCGAAGACATTTGCAACGGCGAAGGAGACTTTGAACGCGTCCTGCGGCAGGCCCGCCCCTTCCGGCTGGACGAAGCGGACAAACTGAAACGGGTGCCTGCAGGCTTTCCGGCGGACGATCCGGCTGCCGAATACCTGAAATACCGCACCTATTGCCTGAACTACTCCCCCGGGAAGGCGTTCATGCAAGACGACCACGTGGTGGAAAACACGCTGGAGCTCTTCCGCCGCACCTACCCGTTCCTGGAATACGTGAACCGCGCCATTGCCTTTGCGCGGGAAGACCTTTAACGATACTACGCTATGAAACGAATACGTAAAATCCCCCTCACCATGGCTCTTGCCATCCTCGTCCTGTTCAGCAGTTGCTACACCGGCCGCACGGCGTCGGGCGGAAGCGCGGGCGCCACCCTGGCGGGCGCCGCCATCGGCGGCAACGTGGGCGGACTGGTGGGCGGACTGATTGGCGAAAACCGGCACGGGTGGCACGGCGGCTACCGCGGTTCGGCCATCGGCACCATCGTCGGCACGCTGGCGGGAGCCGCCATCGGGAATGCCGCGTCGCGCAGCCAGGCCGCTCCGGAAGAAGACAGCTACGTGATAGAACGGACGGAACCAGCGCGCATAGAACACGCCCCCCGGCGCACCAGCGACATGTACAGCCTGAGGATTCGGAACATCCGTTTCATTGATGACGACCGCGACCACGTCATCAGTTCCGGCGAAAGCAGCAAGGTAGTCTTTGAAATCATCAACGAAGGCCGCCGCCCCGTCTACAACGTGGTGCCCGTGGTGGAAGAACTGACCGGCATGAAGCGCATCTACATCTCCCCCTCCGTCCTTGTGGAAAGCATCGCCCCGCACAACGGCGTGAAATACACGGCGACGCTCACGGCCGGCAAGCGGATAAAGACGGGAGAAATCGTGGTGCGCGTGGCTGTGGCCGACAATTTGGGAGAACAATACGACAGGCAGGAATTCAGCCTGCCCACGTTGCGATAGAAGCGCAATCCTTTTGTGTATAACCCTTTAAAACTCTACCGACTATGGCTGACAATTATCTGGAAAAACAGTACGAGGACTACCAGGTACGCAAAGCGGCTTGGGAATGGGAACGTAAACATGGTAAGAAGATGAAGAAGGCCGCCACGCAGCAGCCTGAACCAGTGCTTCCCCCCCACCCCGATGATGCTGATTTCATCGAGGAGGAGGAGGAAGAAGAACGTTAGCGGAAGGCCGGGGCGGGCAGATGCATGCCCGCCATGGTCAGGCCGTTGTCTTGAGCATAGCGCAGGAAGTGACGGCGCGCCCTCACCGCCTGCACGGTGTCCATGTCGAACGAAGCGCAAATTTCGGGGTGCACCTCCTGAAGGGCCATCCCGTGCATCAGGTCGCCGATGACGAGCAGCTTGCCTGCCTGGAACACGGTATGTCCGGGCGTATGGCCGACGGCATCCAGGGCCACCACGCCGCCGGGCAAGGTGTCGCCAAAGTGGAAGAGATGCAAACGGTCCTTGTACGCCTCCATCGTCTGCGCCTGCTGCCGGTGGGTGGTCTTGTCGGCCAGCCAGTAGTCATACTCCGGTGCCGACACGTAGACCTCGGCACTGGGAAACGCCGGCGTACCGTCGGGCTTCAGCATGCCGCCGATGTGGTCGCCGTGCATGTGCGTCAGATAGATGTATTTCACCTCGTAGGGTTGCACGCCGCGCTCCTTCAGTCCCGACAACAGACAACTGTTTACCACAGATCCCAGTCCGGTATCGAAAAGAATCCTGGTTCCATCCGCCGCTATCACCCAGAAGGCACTGACCGTCGAGGGAATGCCCTCCTGCAAGCCCAGGCTGTCCAGCAACGCCTGGCTGGCTGCCGGAAAGAGCAGACAGGGCATCCGCCGCGGCTCTGCGTTGTCCCTCACCCACAAAACCTGCACGTCGCCCACGTGCATCGAACTGGTGTAGAGGCTGTCCACAGAGTCCGCAAGCACCGTATCGACGCCCTGAAGGCTGTCAGACTGATTCGCTTGCTTCTTGGCGTTCCCGCCGCAGGAGGCCATCAGCAGGATGGCTGTCCCGCACATTAGTTTACTTTTCCAATTCATATCGCTTTTATGTTTTGATACCTGCCCACAAAGGTAGGGAAAAACGGAGGCTATTCGCCGTCCGTCCGGCACTTTTTTCCCCGCGACTCGCCACGCCTGTTCCGCCTCATGCCCCTCGAAGCCGCGGCAAGCAGCCTGTATATCAACGTTTAGTGGCGTACCAGTCCCAGGTAGCTGGCATTATAATCCCAGGTTGCAGGAACTATAGTCCCAGCTCGCCGGAGTTATAGTCCCTGGTAGCCGGAGTCCTATCGCCGTCATGCCGGCAAAAGATTCGGCAGCCGGACGCGCTTTCTTGGGAAGAAATTCCTGCCAGAAGTCCGAAGTATTTGTATCTTTGCAGCCGCATGCTACACCAGTTTCAGACATCCATAGCCGGCATACCGCTGCCCGGGCAGTTCACCTACCCTTTCTGCTACACGCCCCACCCCCTCTGCGTGCGGGCTGCGGAAGAGGTGCAGCAATATTTGGCCCGTCATCCGGAATGGAGCGAGGGGAAAATGTTCGGAGTGCTTGTGGTGCAGACGCCCGACGAAGGGATAGGATACCTGGCTGCCTTCTCCGGCATCCTGGCGGGGAAGAACAAGCACCCGTTTTTTGTGCCGCCGGTGTACGACCTTTTGCAGCCCGACGGTTTCTTTAAAAAGGAAGAGGCGGAAATCTCCGCCCTCAACGCGCGCATCAGGCAGCTGGAGCAGGACGCGGACTACCGGCAACGGCAATCCCTCTTGCAGCAGTGCGAAGCCGATGCGGAAATCTCCCTGGCGGAAGCCCGACAGGCCCTGAAGGCGGCCAAAGCCCGACGCGAAGCACGCAGGCATGCCCCCGGCCTTACGCCCGAAGAGGCCCAGTCCCTCGTCCGCGAAAGCCAGTTCCAGAAAGCCGAATACAAACGGCTGGAACGCCGTTGGAAGGAACGGGCAGAGGACATTCGCCGGGCCATTGCCGCACACGAAGCCCGCCTGCAAGCCTTGAAACAAGAACGGAAAACCCGCTCTGCCCGCCTGCAGCAGCGTCTGTTCGCCCAGTTCCGGGTGTTGAACTACCGGGGAGAGGTAAAGGATTTGTGCGAGATTTTTGCCGACACCGTGCAGCGCGTCCCTCCCGCAGGGGCAGGAGAATGTGCCGCGCCCAAGCTGTTGCAATATGCCTACCGCCACGGTTGGAAGCCCCTGGCAATGGCAGAGTTCTGGTGGGGCGTTTCGCCCCAAACGGAGGTGCGGCGGCAAGGCAGCTACTATCCGTCGTGCACGGGCAAGTGCGGCCCCATCTTGAAGCACATGCTGCAAGGACTGGACATGGAGCCCAACCCGCTGGCCCGACCGCAGACGGACAAAGCCCCGGAGGTGGTGTACGAGGACGACGCCCTCGTCGTGGTGAACAAGCCTGCCGGCCTGCTCTCCGTACCCGGCAAGGAAGAGGTCGCTTCGGTCTACAGCCTCGTGCACAATCTGCTGTCCCCGGGCTGCGACCTGCTGACGGTGCATCGCCTGGACATGGACACTTCGGGCCTGCTGGTATTGGCCAAGACCCAAGCGGCGCACCGCTGCCTGCAAGCCCAGTTCGAGCAACGCCTGGTGCGCAAACGCTACGTGGCCCTGCTGGAGGGAACGGTGCCGCAAGACGCCGGCCGCATCGACTTACCCCTGCGTCCGGACTGGCACGACCGTCCCCGCCAGGTGGCCGACCCGGTGCATGGCAAGCCTGCCGTGACAGACTACGAGGTTTTGGCCAGAAGAAACGGGCGTACCCTCATCGCTTTCTACCCGCAAACCGGCCGGACGCACCAACTCCGCGTCCATGCCGCCCATCCGCAGGGACTGCATTGTCCCATTGTGGGCGATGCGCTCTACGGCACCCCGGCGGAACGACTGTACCTGCACGCCGAGAGGCTGGAGTTCACGCACCCGGTGACCGGTGAAAGAGTCGCCTTCTGCTCGGAGGCCGGATTCAGGCTATAGGCCCGCATCTTCGCCCTTCGCCCAACAGGCATACACCAGGCGCGAGACGTGGGCGATGATGGCCTCGGTGGCAGGCTCGTCGTATCCCGAATCTTTCACAAAGACAGCCAGGACATAGCGCGGGCCGTCCGGCGATAGGGAGACAAAGCCGACATCGTTCGTAGCCATGAGCCGCCCATCGGTAGTGACAAAGCCGCTGCCTGTTTTGTGCCCGATGGTGGCTTCCGTGCCCAGCAGCGGGGCAGGCAGGCGCGCGGTGCCGGTGCGGCATTCCTGCATGGCCTGCTTGAGAAAGGCCCGATAAGGCGCATCCACCAAGTCCGTCTGCAAGAACAAGGCCATCAAGGAAGCGGCCGCATAAGGAGTCGTCCAGTTTTCGTAGGCACGCAGGTGCTGCTGCCCCATCTCTTCCTCGGTAAACGCCATGTCGAACCCTTCCAAGCGGGTACGCTCCCGCAGCCAGCCGCCCACCTCCGCAGGCGACATGTAGCGGCGGAAAAGGATGTCGCAAGCATTGTTGTCGCTCTGCTGGAGCGCGTACAGCAGCAGTTCGCGGACCGTGATGCCGATGCTGTCCTGTCCGCCCGCCGTCCGATACTTTTCCCGCAAGGGGCTCCACGTGTCCGGCCTCAACTCCGAAGGACTGACGCGCAACAGCGTATCCAACGGCTGGCGACGGGCCTGCAGACAATGGCACACGGCCAAAGCTTGGTGGAACTTATACACGCTCATCAGAGGGTAGCGCGCCTCGTTGCCCACCGTCAGGCTGTCGCCGTCCTCGGTCAGCAGGGCGATGCCCACCTGCGCGTCGAGCGTATCCGTGTATGCCCGGAGTTGGGTCCGGAGAGCATCCAGCGGGTTCTCCGGGGAACGACATGCAGAAAGGGAAAACAGCAAGAGAAGAGTGCAGGCGCTCCATGCCCGCACAAAGCGGTTGTTGGTAAAGAATGTCATAAAAAAGGAAGGTTAAGCCACAGATATGCACAGACAGGACAGATGCGCACGCTCTTCAAACTCCATGTCCGCCTGCCTGCACAGTGCATATCCGGACGGTTTATCCAAAATCTGTGGATGGAAGCCGCCTACCCGGCACGGTTTCCAAAGCTCAATACTTCGCCTTAATCTCCGGCAGGACTTTCTGTATATCCCGAATGCGTTGCGCGTCGCTGGGGTGCGTGCTCAGCAGGGCAGGCACGGCGCCGGTAGTACCTGCCGACATCTTCTGCCAGAAGCCCACTGCCACATCGGGATTATAGCCCGCCATCTTCATCAGGATAAGCCCCATGTAGTCGGCCTCGGATTCGTGCTTGCGGGAGAAGGGCAACATGACGCCCACCTGGGCGCCGATGCCATAGACAGTCCCGGCCAGCCGCTGTACGGCGGTACTCTTCTCGGCGAGCGAACGGCTGAGGATTTGCGCGCCATATTGTGCCAGTATCTGCTGACTCATCCGCTCGTTGCTGTGCTTGGCCACGGCGTGGGCCACTTCATGTCCGAGCACGACGGCCAGTTCATCGTCCGATGACACGAGATTCATCAGCCCCTCGTACACGACAATCTTGCCGCCGGGCATACAAAAGGCGTTCACTTGGTTGTCTTTGACCAGATTGAACTCCCACGAGAATTCTTTCACTTCGCCGGCCATGCCGTTGGCACGCAGATAGCGTTCGGTGGCATCGGCAATCTTTTTCCCCACGCGCGTCACCATGGACGACCACTGGGAAGAGGTGGATTTCGTGGCCGTCTTCATATAGTCATTGTACTGCGTCAGGCTGGAAGCGAGCACGTCTTGGTCGGACACCAGCAGAATCTGCCTGCGGCCCGTCAACGGGACAGTGCCACACCCTGACAGGACGAGCATGGCTGCCAGGGCAAGGATTAGTTTCTTCATATTTCGTCGGGTTTTAACATGGGTTCCGTTCTTACTTGCCAAGCAAAGGTACGGCTTTTCGGCAAGAATCGTTGCAACCTGTCCTGTTTTTTTATAACTTCGCCGCCCGTCATCCCTCATTTCATCCGCCTATGTCACGCATCGCTCAAGAGAAACGGACTGTCGAACAAATGATACGCCTCTATTGCCGCCACAACGAAGGGAAACAGGAACTGTGCCCAGCGTGCAAGGAATTGCTGGACTATGCCCACGCACGCCTGGCCCGCTGCCCTTTTGGCGAAAGGAAGAAGACGTGCAGACGGTGTCCCGTGCATTGCTACAAGCGCGACATGCGGGAACGGATGCGTCTGGTGATGCGCTATGCCGGTCCCCGCATGTTGTGGCGCCACCCCGTAGCGGCATTGCGCCACTTGTGGCAAGAGTATTGTCCCGCTGAATCAGTTATTGAAAATAGTATAAGAAGACGGCCACGCCCTCCAGCGCTTTCTTACGCTCGCCCTCGATGTCGATTGAAAACTTGATTTCAGCCTTTGCCACGCCGCGCAAGTTGGTAAGCGACTGCAGGAAGGCGTTCAGGCGGATGCGCTGTCCGGAGAGAACAGCCTGGCCGAAGCGCATTTTTTCCATCCCGTAGTTGATCATCATCTTCAGGTTGTTCACCTCAATGATTTGCCCCCACAGGTAAGGCAGCATGGAGAGCGTCAGATAGCCATGGACGATGGTGCTCTTGAAAGGGCTCTCCGTCTTGGCACGCTCCACATCGACGTGTATCCACTGATGGTCCGACGTGGCGTCGGCAAAGAGGTTGATGCGCTCTTGTGTAATCTCCACGAAATCAGAAACACCGATGGGCTGGCCTACGAGTTTCTCAAAATCTTCATACGAATTGACAATTACTTTTTCCATTCTTCTCTATTAGATTATTATTAGGATGCGTGCAAGGGAATTTGACCCCGGAGGGCTAAAACGGTAACAAATATACGCCATTATCTGACAAACTACAAGTTTTGCAACAGATTTATGAGGAAAAGGGCTACCTTTGCAGGCAAAAAGTAACGAATGGACCATCAATGAAGAAAAGAATGCAACAGGTAGTCATCGTAGGAGCCACCTCGGGCATCGGGCGCGAAGTGGCCTTGCAACTTGTCCGCCGGGGATGCCGCGTGGGAGTGGCGGGCCGGAGGGACGAAGCCCTGCAAACGCTGAAGGCCGTAGCCCCCGCACAAATAACCTACCGCCGGCTGGACGTCACAGCCGACGATGCCCCCCGCCGCTTGCTCGACCTGGCGGAAGACTTGGGAGGAATGGACACCTTCGTGCTCAGTGCCGGCATCGGACGCCAGAACCCGGAGCTGGACATGCAGACAGAACTGGACACGGCGCAGACCAACGTGGCCGGCTTTATCCGCATGGTGGACACGGCCTATGCCTATTTCCGCGCCCGTGGCGGAGGACACATCGCTGTCATCAGTTCCATCGCCGGCACGAAAGGGCTGGGCGTGGCGCCCGCCTACTCCGCCACCAAACGCTTCCAGAACACTTACATCGACGCCCTGGACCAACTGACGCGGATGCAGGGACTGCCGATCCGCTTTACCGACATACGGCCGGGATTCGTGGACACCGACCTGCTGGGAGGCGACAAACGATACCCGATGCTGATGGATCCCGTCAACGTGGCCCGGCGCATAGTCCGTGCCCTGACCCGCAAGGAACGCGTCTGCATCATCGACCTACGCTACCGCGTGCTGGTCTTTCTCTGGCGACTCATCCCCCGATGCCTCTGGGAGAGGCTGCCGGTAAGAAACCATAAACATTTGAAGCCATGAAGCAACCCCTGAAAACCACCGTCCTTACCGCTCTGGCCGCCCTGTGCCTCGGCGTGTCGTTGCCCCTGCTGGTAGGCAACGAAGAGTTCCAACCCGAGCGCGACTCCGTCCGCTCCGAAGTTCCCTCGCTCACCGCTCCGCCGCTCGTCCCCCGGCAGGTCTGCTTTGCCAACGAGACTATCAACATCGACCGCTACGACCTGCGCGAACGGCTGGATCGCGAGCTGATGGCCTTCACCTACATGCACTCGTCCACCATGCTGCTCATCAAACGAGCCAACCGATACTTCCCCATCCTCGAGCCCATCTTGCGCGAAGAAGGACTGCCGGACGACCTGAAATACCTGGTCGCCATCGAGAGCAGCCTCCATCCGCAAGCACGTTCGGGCGCCGGTGCCGCCGGCATGTGGCAGTTCATGAAAGGCACCGGGCGCGACTTCGGCCTGGAGGTGAACCAGAACATAGACGAACGCTACCACATCGAGAAGAGTACCCGCGCCGCCTGCCGATACCTCCGCCAAGCCTATGCCAAGTATGGCAGCTGGCTTTGCGTGGCTGCCTCGTACAACGCCGGACAAGCCCGCATCAGCCGCCAGATGCAGCGTCAGGGCGTCAACCGCGCCGTTGACCTGTGGCTGGTGGAAGAGACCGCCCGCTACATGTTCCGCCTCCTGGCCGCCAAGTCCGTGCTCGAAGCGCCCCAACGCTACGGCTTCCTGCTGAAGCACGCCGACCTCTACCCACCCATCCCCTGCACCACAGACACCGTCACCACCGGCATTGCCGACCTGGCCTCGTATGCCCAAGGCAAAGGCATCAGCTACGCCCGGCTGAAGGATGCCAACCCCTGGCTGCGCGACACCTTCCTGCAGAACAAAAGCGGACGCACCTACGTATTGAAGATTCCCACCCGCGAAGGCATGCACTACGACCCGCAACAGACACGGGCGCACAACCCGGCATGGGTAGTAGACTGAACGCCCCCGCCCGGCGGGAAAACAAGCCCTGCAGGAAGGAATCTGAAGAAAAATGCGCCCCAAAACAAGGATTTTCGCCGAAAAACTTTTGTAATAAGTAAGTAAAGTGTATATTTGTCTGAATTTTTGGCGCAGTAGTAATGACAGACGAAGGAAAGCAGCTTTTGAACGCCTTTGAGACGCGGCTCAGACACCTTATCTACCTGCACGAAGAGCAACGGCGCGAAAACGCCGAACTCCGCCGGCAGATAGCCGAAGCAGAAGAAGCCCGCACACGGCTGCAAGCCGATTTCGACGCCCTGTCACAACGCTACACCGACCTGAAGACAGCCACTGCCATCAGCCTGGACGGCAACGACGTGCGGGAGACCAAGCAACGGCTGTCGAGATTAGTGCGTGAAGTCGATAAATGCATCGCTTTGCTGAACGAATAAAACCGTAAGAACAGAAGAGAGGATGTATGACCGATAAGATAAGAATCAACCTGCAGATGGCAGGCACTGTTTATCCCGCCCACATCGAACGCGCGGACGAGGAAATGGTGCGCGAGGCAGCCAAGCAGGTAAACATAAGGCTTAACCGCAATCGCCAGAACCACCCGGAACTGACACCCGAAAAGGCCATCACCATCACCGCCTTCCAGTTTGCACTGGAGCTGCTGGAACAGCAAGGACGGAACGACACAAGGCCCTACGCCGACAAAATCCGGGAACTGACGGAGGTGCTGGACGCCCACTTTAAGGAAACCACCTGAAGCCAGGGGCACGGCACAAGCGGAACAAAAGCCAAGGAGAAAGAAAGTTCACGCATTGTTTGGGCCCTCCTCGCCAGAAAAGGAGTGTCCGGGCAGTGCTATTTTTTTATTTACATTTTAAACCTATTCAATAAGATGGACGTAGTTTCAATATTAGTACCAGTTGCCTGCCTCATTGTGGGCGGAGTGGGCGCTTACGCGTTCTTCCGCTATGGGCTCAAGTCCAAGTACGAGGCTATCCTGAAAGATGCCGAAACCGAGGCGGAAGTCATCAAGAAAAACAAACTGCTGGAAGTAAAGGAGAAATTCCTCAACAAGAAGGCCGATCTGGAAAAGGAGGTGGCCGTCCGCAACCAGAAAATCCAGCAAGCCGAGAACAAACTGAAGCAGCGCGAAATGGTGCTGAACCAGCGGCACGAAGAGGTGCAACGCAAGAAGCAGGAGGCCGAGGCCATCAAAGAAAACCTGGAAGCACAGCTGGAAATCATCGACAAGAAGAAAGAAGAGCTGGAACACCTGCAACGCCAGGAAATCGAAAAACTGGAGACCATCTCCGGCCTCTCTGCCGAAGAAGCCAAAGAGCGCATGATTGAGTCGCTGAAGGAAGAGGCCAAGACCGAGGCCCAGTCCTACATCAACGACATCATGGACGACGCCAAGATGACAGCCAACAAGGAAGCCAAGCGCATCGTCATCCAGACCATCCAGCGCGTAGCCACGGAAACGGCCATCGAAAACTCCGTCACCGTGTTCCACATCGAGTCGGACGAAATCAAGGGCCGCATCATCGGACGCGAAGGCCGTAACATCCGCGCGCTGGAGGCTGCCACGGGCGTGGAAATCGTGGTGGACGACACGCCGGAGGCCATCGTGCTCTCCGCCTTCGACCCCGTGCGCCGCGAGATTGCCCGTCTGGCCCTGCACCAGTTGGTGACCGACGGACGCATCCATCCCGCCCGCATCGAGGAGGTGGTGGCCAAAGTGCGCAAACAGGTGGAAGAAGAAATTATCGAGACCGGCAAGCGCACCACCATCGACTTGGGCATCCACGGCCTGCACCCGGAACTGATCCGCATCATCGGCAAGATGAAATATCGCTCCAGCTACGGCCAGAACCTCTTGCAGCACGCCCGCGAGACGGCCAACCTCTGCGCCGTGATGGCTTCCGAGCTGGGTCTGAACCCCAAGAAGGCCAAGCGCGCCGGCCTGCTGCACGACATCGGCAAGGTGCCCGACGAAGAGCCTGAACTGCCGCACGCCCTCTACGGCATGAAACTGGCCGAGAAGTTCAAGGAAAAACCGGACATCTGCAACGCCATCGGCGCCCACCACGACGAGGTGGAGATGACCAGCCTGCTGGCTCCCATCGTGCAGGTGTGCGACGCCATTTCGGGTGCCCGCCCGGGCGCCCGCCGCGAGATTGTGGAGGCCTACATCAAGCGTCTGAACGACTTGGAACAGCTGGCCATGTCTTATCCCGGCGTCACGAAGACCTATGCCATCCAGGCCGGTCGCGAACTGCGCGTCATCGTAGGTGCCGACAAGATTGACGACAAGCAGACCGAAAAACTGTCCACCGAAATCGCCAAGAAGATTCAGGACGAAATGACCTACCCCGGACAGGTGAAGATTACCGTCATCCGCGAAACACGCGCGGTGAGCTACGCGAAATAACAGTTACACATATTTATATATAAGGCGCGGATTACGCGGATTTCACGGATATTCTCATAGAGCCATCCGCGTAAGTCCGCGCAATCCGCGCCCGTATTTTATTCACTTACCCTAAAATATTCCTGCGTATGGAAAAGTATTTGTTTGAAGTTTGTGCCAACTCCGTAGAGAGTTGCCTGGCTGCCCAGGCCGGAGGAGCCAACCGCGTGGAGCTCTGCGCCGGCATCCCCGAAGGCGGCACTACCCCCTCGTTTGGCGATATCGCCACGGCCCGCGAAGTGCTGAAGGAAACGCGCCTGCACGTTATCATCCGTCCGCGAGGCGGCGATTTCCTCTATTCGCCCCTGGAGCAACGCATCATGCTGCAAGATATCGAGAATGCCAAACGGCTGGGCGCCGACGGCGTGGTGTTCGGCTGCCTGACGCCCGACGGCGACATAGACCTCCCGCTGATGGAACGGCTGATGGAAGCCTCAGAGGGCATGTCCGTCACCTTCCACCGTGCCTTTGATGTCTGCCGCCGCCCCTTGCAGGCCCTGGAGGAAATCATAGCCCTCGGCTGTCAGCGCATCCTGACCTCCGGGCAGCAACCCACTGCCGAACAGGGCATCCCTCTGCTGAAAGAACTGCAAGAAAAAGCCGGCGAGCGCATTATCTTGCTCGCCGGCTGTGGAGTGAATGAAAAGAACATTGCCCGCATCGCCCGGGAAACGGGCATCCATGAGTTTCATTTCTCGGCCCGTGAGGAGGTGGTCAGCGGAATGCAGTATCGCAACGAGGCGGTTTCGATGGGCGGAACCGTACACATATCGGAATACGCCCGCCCCGTGACTACGACCCGCCGCGTGGCCGACACCATCGCTGCGCTTACAACGCTTTGATGGTGCGCATCAGCTGTTCGCCCAGGCCAATGGTATAGCCTTGGGATACGAACACTACACGATTGAATGTGTCGGTGATGATGAAGATGGGCAGCGAACTCTTGTTGCGCAGCTTCACTTCACCGGCAATCTGCTCGGCGGCTCCGTGTGTGTCGAAACCATAGATGACGGTATTCGGCAGACCGGGGAAGTCTTCCACGTGATATCTCTTATAAGAGTCCTCGTTGGGGAAGAGCAACACCATCTTGCGTCCCCAGTTCTCCAAATCCTTGCCCAGTTTGGCAATGTCTTTCAAGGCATGGTTGGTGGGTTCTTGCCCGGGACCAAGAATGCCTACCACATAATAGCCGCGTCCGCAAGCCGTCAGGAAGTTAGTCGGTTCTACAGCCGGTTTTCCATCCGCCAGCGGAGTAAAAGGCGTCTCGGCATTAAAACTCCCTATCACCTGTATCTCATCCTTGCTCTCGCGCATCACGAGCGGCAGACGAGTGGGTTTCCCGCTCTCCACATTGAACGAACGGACATGGGCCAATACGCCTCCATTGGCCAGACGCGTGCCCGACACCATGACGTAGTAGCCTTCGGCCATATCCCGGGGCTGCTTCAGCAAGGCCGACCACAAGGCTTCGTCATAACTTTGCAACTGCAAACGACCGTTCTCGCATTTCGAGATAGAAAAGTGCGTGTAATATTTGGGATCGTCCAGCACGGACGTAGCCGTATAGGTGGCCGCCACCTTGCCCGAAGGAGGCACCTGTTCGGCCAAACCGGCCAGGAAATTGACATCGTAGACCGCCCCCTGCTGATTCATATCCTGATAGCACACCTCGCCTGTCACGCCGTCTATCCATGCAGGAATGCCCAGACTGCGCGCTACCGACACAAAGAAGATGTCGCGCGAGAGACGATCGGCCACCCGCGCCTTCCAAACGCCTTCGGGCGACATGGGCACGCGGCGCACGTTCAGCGTATCATTAATGGTTATGGAGTCGCGACACCAAGCCACCAGTTGTTGGGGCTGTTGGCGATAAGCCTCTGCCAAATCTTTGTCAATGGCGCGCTGGAAGAATGCCTTGTAGGGTGTCAGGCCTTCAGTGCCTACGCGAGGATTCAGCAACGCCTGAGCATAGCGACTGGTTTTCACATCGGGCGTATGCTGCAGGTGATCCGTCAGCACGTCGAGAGATACATCGCGCAAATCCTTGGCGGAGATCACGCCTAAGAGCCGGATAGCCAAAGCCGCCTTTCCTTCGGCCGAAGCCTGCGTAAGGAAACTGCATAAAGCCTCGTGGTTGCCATACGAAGCTACCAGATATTGCACTGCCTCTTCGGCTTCGGCAGGCTTCAAGCCTGACAATTTATCCACAAAGGCTTTCGCGCGGGCTTCGTCCAGGAAGGTTGAGGTGTAAGCATTGCGAATAGAGTCTTCCACCAGCATACGGCGGTCGTTTTCTGCCCGTTGTTCAGGCGTCACTTCCGGCAGGACAGCATTTTCAGCTGGAGGCACAACGTCTATATCCAAAGCAAAAGCATCGCCGCCTTTTTTGTCCAACTTCACGGTCAACTCCGGTTGCTGGCCGAAAGTCACTTTAGAGAAGCCAAAGCGACCGTCTTTCGAAGCCCATATAAGCATGTCGCCCTTGCCGGCATTCAACCCACAGGTACCGTCAGTGCCTGTCTGCTTGGTAACCACGGTATAAAATTCGGCATAGTTGAAAAGCTTGAACTCTACGCAAGCGCCCGACACGGGATTACCCGCCTCGTCAACAACCCGCACGGTCAGGTCGGCCGTCGGCGCATAGTTCGCAGTGATGTTGATTTCCGTATGGTTGGGAGTGATGTCCATCACGTCTTCCTTGCCTTGATAATAGCCGAACACACGGGTATGCATCAGCATGCCGCGACTGGCCGGAGCATTGAACCAGCCCAAATCCAATACAGGTTCAGGCTCGCAGGCACCCAGGAAATGCCACTCTCCGTCTGCCCAAGCCTCCACCCAAGCATGATTGTCATCGGTGTGTGCCCAACGCGGCGTATAAACCTGGCGGGCAGGAATGCCTACCGAACGCAAGGCAGCCACCAGCAGGGTGGATTCCTCGCCACAACGACCGAAGGCGGTGCGCACCGTGGCCAAGGGCGAACTGGTGCGGGCATCGCTGGGCTGATAGACCGCCTTCTCGTGGCACCAGTGATTCACCTCCAGAATGGCTTCGGCCATCGGAAGATCCTTCACACGATCCTTCAGCTCGTCGTAAAACACCATGCGTGCACCGTCCAACTGCTCATTGTTAATGCGCACCGGCAGGACGTAATGACGAAAGACATCTTCGGGTATCGACTTGCCCCAAGGCATCTCCTGCGCCGCACGCTGAGAGGCATGGATGTTGTCCAAATAGAATTGGCCGGAAAAATCGGTAATATCCGGCAAAGGCATGTAGGCATAAAGAAACTCCAACGCTTCGCGCTCATAGGTAGTAAGTTCCGTACCGAACACGGCAAACAGGTCGCCACGGGGCAACAGAGACTTTTTCAACTCAAAATCCTGCTCCACACGGGCACGATAGGAAGCATCGGTAATGAAATGAGAATTCCCGCCGCAAGACGACGCGAGAAAGACAAGGCATAGGCCCAGGCAAAAGAGAATGATTCTTTTCATATTATTATATTATGTATGTTATGGTATTAAGTAAGTGGGACAAATATACGGCATTCTCTTCACATTATTGTAACATCCGCTTGCTGAAAACGCCGGAATAGGCTAAAAAAGGCAAAAAACGCAGATATTTTATGTTGTACAACATGTTTTTTCGCAAAGAATGCTTATCTTTGCAGCGTCAAAATAAGAAAGTACAGGATAACAAGATGTTTAACCGCCTCCGAAACGCGGAGGCACAAACCAAGACGATTATGGAAAAAAACGTGAATGAGATTTTGATGTTACGGTACCAGATCAAGCGCTACCAAGCCATGCGCAAGGGTGCCATGTGCCAGGCTCTGAACAGCAAGTTGCAGAAGTTGCTTGCCCAGCAGGCCTCGGCTTTATAAGGAAACGAAGTATTAACTGATAACTACACCACAGGATGTAGCGGAAGGCGGAGACCAATGTGAGAGTCCCCGCCTTTTTCATGTTTCATCCTGCTGGCACATAGATCCTTGGACAGAGATATATCCGTACGCAAGCCACGGTATCTCCACATACAAGCGACGGTATAGTTGTACAAAACGAGATATATCTTCAAAAAAGTCGTATCTTTGCGCCCGATTATAGCGAAACAAGTTTGTAAAGACTATGATAAAGAAAGTATTGATTGCCAACCGAGGCGAAATAGCCGTGCGTGTGATGCGTTCCTGCCGTGAGATGGGAATACAGAGCGTGGCCGTATTCTCGGAGGCCGACCGCACGTCGCACCACGTGGCGTATGCCGACGAGGCTTATTGCATTGGCCCGGCCGTGGCGAAAGAAAGTTATCTGAACATCGAGAAAGTGATTGCCACCGCCAAGCGTTGTGGTGCCGATGCCATCCACCCGGGCTACGGCTTCCTGTCTGAGAATGCAGACTTTGCCCGCCGTTGCCGCGAGGAAGGCATTATCTTCATCGGCCCGGCTCCGGAAACGATGGAGGCCATGGGTGACAAGATTGCCGCCCGCAAGCGTATGATAGCAGCCGGCGTGCCTGTAGTGCCCGGCACCGAACAACCTCTGCAAAGCGCGGAGGAGGCTCGCCGCATCTGCAATGAGATAGGCTATCCCGTCATGCTGAAAGCCTCGATGGGCGGCGGCGGCAAGGGCATGCGCCTCATCCACAGCGAGGAGGAGGTGGAAGAGGCCTATAACACCGCCCGCTCCGAATCCATGTCTTCCTTCGGCGATGACACCGTCTACCTGGAGAAGTTCGTGGAGGAGCCGCACCACATTGAGTTCCAAATCCTGGGCGACAACCATGGCAACGTCATCCACCTCTTCGACCGTGAATGCTCCGTGCAGCGCCGCAACCAGAAGATTGTGGAGGAAAGCCCCTCGCCCTTCCTTACCCCCGAACTCCGCAAGGAGATGGGCGAGAAGGCCGTAGCAGCCGCCAAGGCCGTCAACTACAGCGGCGCGGGCACCATCGAATTCCTCGTGGACAAGCACCGTCATTTCTATTTCCTGGAGATGAACACCCGCCTGCAGGTGGAGCACCCCATCACGGAGGAAGTGATGGGCGTGGACCTGGTGAAGGAGCAAATCCGCATTGCCAACGACGAGGTGCTGCACCTCAAGCAGGAAGAGCTCTTCCAGCGCGGCCATGCCATCGAGTGCCGCATCTGCGCCGAAGACACGGAGAACAACTTCATGCCCTCGCCCGGCATCATCAAGCAACTGACCGAACCCAACGGCATCGGTGTCCGCATAGACAGCTACGTGTACGAGGGCTACGAAATCCCCATCTACTACGACCCTATGATTGGCAAGCTCATCGTCTGGGCTACGACCCGCCAATACGCCATCGAGCGTATGCGTCGCGTGCTCTACGAGTACAAAATCACGGGGCTCAAGACCAACCTGGCTTACCTGAAGCGCATCATGCACGTGCCTGACTTCGTGCGGGGCGAGTACAACACGCTCTTCATTGCCAAAAACGCCAAGATGCTGGTGCGCAACAACACGCACAACGAGGAGCTGGAGAACATCGCCATGATAGCCGCCTACATGGACTACCTGGTGAACCTGGAAGAGAATGCCTCCACCCAACTGCCAGACGCGCGCCCCATCAGCCGCTGGCGCGAGTTCGGCCTGCAAAAAGGCGTGCTGAGGATATAAAATGCCAGCTTTGGACGTTGGCAACGCCTTGGCTGGACGGAGGCAAAATGGACGTAAAACGAATACTATCACATTATGGAAATACATATTGGCGACCGCGTGGCCGACGTCACGCTGGTCAGCAAAGAAGGAAACAAAGTGCAGCTCACCATCGACGGCAACCCCGTGGAGGTGGACATCGTGATGGCCGAAAACGGCAACTGCTCCATCCTGCACAACGGCAACTCGTTCAACGCCGGCCTGGTGCGTGGCGAGGGGGGCAAGAACTACGACGTCAACATCCTGACGCGCTCCTTCCACGTAGACATCGTGGACACGCAGGCCAAGTACCTGCACACCCGCCGGGGTGCGGACGAGAAGCAGGGCGACAAAATCGTGGCCCCCATGCCCGGCAAGGTGGTCAGCATCCCCGTTAAGGTGGGCGACCAGCTCCAGGCGGGCGACATCGCCATCGTGTTGGAGGCCATGAAGATGCAGAGCAACTACAAGGTCAGCGCCGACTGCATCGTGCGGAACATCCTCGTCACGGAAGGTGAAGCCGTCAATGCCAACCAGACACTGATAGAACTGGAGATCCTCAAAAAGGACGACGAATAAGACCGCGCAGGAGCTACGCCGCAAGCACCATGTGGAAATATTACGCATTGCTTTCTGCCTTCTTCGCCGCGCTGACCGCCATCTTCGCCAAAGTGGGCGTGAAGGACGTCAACTCGAACATTGCCACCGCCATCCGCACCACCATCATCCTGCTGCTGACGTGGGGCATTGTGCTGTTCGGATCGCATACCGGGGAGTTGAAGGAGATACCCCGCCACACGTGGCTGTTCTTGGTCTTGAGCGGACTGGCCACGGGCCTCTCGTGGCTGTTCTACTTCAAAGCGTTGCAGACGGGCGACGTTTCGCGCGTGGCGCCGATAGACAAGCTGAGCGTAGTCATCACCATCTGCTTGGCGTGTCTGTTCCTGAAAGAAACAGCCAGCCTGCGGGTGATAATCGGCGCACTGCTCATCACGAGCGGGAGCATCTTAATGATAATCAAATAAGAACATTGATAACAAGCATATCACAATGAACAGAGAAGAAATCTACCAACAATACGAAGAACTGGACAAGCGCGCCACCCTAGGCGGCGGCGTGGACAAGATAGAGAAACAGCACACGCTGGGCAAGATGACAGCCCGCGAGCGCATTGAACTCCTGCTGGACAAAGGTACGTTCAACGAACTGGACAAGTTCGTCAACCACCGCTGCACCAATTTCGGCATGGAGAAGAAGCAAATCCCCGGTGACGGCATGGTGACGGGCTACGGCAAGATAGACGGCCGCCTGGTGTTTGTCTATGCCTACGACTTCACGGCACACGGCGGATCGTTAAGCGAAACCAATGCCGCCAAGATTGTCAAGGTGCAAGAACTGGCGCTAAAGAACGGCGCGCCCATCATCGCCCTGAACGACTCGGGCGGTGCCCGCATCCAGGAAGGCGTGAACAGCCTCGAAGGCTATGCCTCCATCTTCTATCAGAACACTATCGCGTCGGGCGTCATCCCGCAGATATCGGCCATCCTCGGCCCCTGCGCCGGCGGTGCCTGTTACTCCCCCGCACTGACCGACTTCATCTTCATGGTGAAGGAGCAGAGTCACATGTTCATCACCGGTCCGGACGTGGTGAAGACCGTCACCAACGAGGTGGTGGATAAGGAAGAGCTGGGCGGCGCCTACACACATAGTTCGAAGAGCGGCGTCACCCACTTCATGTGCAACAACGAGGAGGAAACGATGATGACCATCCGCGAGCTGCTCAGCTTCCTGCCCAGCAACAACATGGAGGACGCGCCTTTCGTTCCCTGCACGGACGATATCCATCGCCAGACGGAAGCCCTGCAGACGGTCATTCCCGAAGACCCGAATCTGCCTTACGACATAAAGGATATCATTGAGCCCGTGCTGGACAACCAGTACTTCTTCGAGGTGATGCCCCACTTCGCGAAGAATGTGGTCATCGGCTTCGGACGCCTCAACGGACGCTCCGTGGGCATCGTGGCCAACCAGCCCGCTTACCTGGCCGGCGTGCTCGATATTGATGCCAGCGACAAGGCCGCCCGCTTCATCCGCTTCTGCGACTGCTTCAACATACCTATCATTACGTTTGAAGACGTGCCCGGCTTCCTGCCCGGCACCGTGCAGGAGCACAACGGCATCATCCGCCACGGCGCGAAGATTGTCTACGCCTACGCCGAGGCCACTGTGCCCAAAATCACGCTCATCACCCGCAAGGCCTACGGAGGCGCCTACATCGTAATGTCCAGCAAGCCCACGGGAGCCGACATCAACCTGGCCTATCCGCAGGCACAGATTGCCGTGATGGGTGCCGAAGGTGCCGTGAACATTCTCTACCGCAAGGCATCGCCCGAAGAAAAGGCCGGCATTATCAAAGAATACGAGGAGAAGTTCTCCAATCCCTACCGTGCCGCCGAGCGTGGCTACATCGACGAAATCATCTTGCCGCGCGACACCCGATACAAGCTGGTGCAGGCCTTGGAGATGGCGCACAACAAGAACCAGAGCAACCCGCCCAAGAAACACGGCAACATGCCGCTGTAACCAAGGGGTGGCTCCTTGATAAAACGATAAAATGGTTAATGGAAGCAGAGATGCTCCATTAACCATTTTTATTATAATATCCTTTGCCTCAATGCTGACTGTCAATCGCTGACAATGTCCTTTCCGAAAGGCGTCAGTGCCAAACCGGCCAACTTAAAATGCTGGAGGCCAAAAGGTATGCCGATGATGGTGATGCAAAGAAGAGCGCCAAACACCAAGTGAGACGCTGCAATCCAGATGCCGCCCAGCAGCACCCAAAGCACATTCATCAGCACATACAGGCATCCGCCCGACCGCTCGCCGCTCACCACTTTCTTACCGAAAGGCCACAAGGCCAACCCTGCCAACTTCAGCGTCTGCATCCCGAAGGGAATGCCCACAATGGTCACCATCAGCAGCAGGCTGGACACCACATATTCTATGGCCGTGAACACTCCGCCCAGCACCAGCCACAACAAATTCATAAAACAACCCATAAAAACTTGCCTGTTCTTATTATATATCTTGCGGGCAAAGATAGACATTTGCCGCAACTATCCCCAACAAAGTCCGCAATTATTCCTAACAAGTCTCATCTTTTGCCGTCAAACGGGCCGCCTGGCGGGTTTCTCCCCCCTCACAGCACTCCCTTGGAGCTGGGCAACTCGAAGTGATAGATGTCCCTCCGCAAGGCCATACGCATCGCACGGGCCAGAGCCTTGAAGATACCTTCTATCTTATGATGCTCGTTCTGCCCCTCGGCCCGGATGTTCAAGTTCATGCGCGCAGCGTCGCTGAACGACTTGAAGAAGTGCAGGAACATCTCCGTGGGCATGTCGCCTATCTTCTCCCGCCGGAACTCGGCCTGCCACACCAGCCACGGACGCCCCCCGAAGTCCAAGCATACCTGGCAAAGACAGTCGTCCATCGTCACCGCATATCCGTAACGCTCCATGCCGCGCTTGCTGCCCAGGGCCTGATGGATGCACTCGCCCAGGGCCAGGGCCGTGTCCTCGATGGTGTGATGTTCGTCCACATGCAAGTCTCCGCGCACCTGGATATCCAGGTCGATGCCGCCGTGACGGGCAATCTGCTGGAGCATATGGTCGAAGAATCCCAGTCCCGTGTCAATGTTGCCGATGCCGTGTCCGTCCAGGTCAAGCGCAACGCGCACGTCCGTCTCGTCCGTAGTGCGGCGCACCTCTGCCCGACGCTCGCCCGCAAAGAGATACTCGGCCACGCGGTCCCAATCCCGGGTGGCCAGCACACACGTCGGACGCAAATCGGCAGGCAAGGCCGACGCATCTTCCTGCAACAGGATAGCACGGCAGCCCAGGTTGCGGGCCAGTTCCACATCCGTTGCGCGGTCGCCGATGACAAACGACTGCGCCAGGTCATAGTCGCCGCTGTCCGTGTATTTGTGCAACATTCCCGTGCGGGGCTTGCGCGTAGGGGCATTGTCCTCGGGCAGGGAGCGGTCGATGCAAATGTCGTCGAAGGTGATGCCCTCGCCTTCCAGCGTCTTCAGCAGCAGCCGATGCGCCGGCCAGAAGGTTTCCTCGGGAAAGGCGTCCGTGCCCAGACCGTCCTGGTTGGTGACCATGACGAACTCGAAGTCCAAGCGTTGGCGGATGAACCAGAGATTGCGTATCGCCTTGGGATAAAACTCCAGCTTGTCCAGCGAGTCCAACTGGTAGTCGACGGGAGGTTCGATGACCAGCGTCCCGTCTCGGTCGATGAATAAGGCTCGTTTCTTCATATCTTATATTTTTGCAAGGCAGTGACCAGGGCGTCGTTCTCCATCCGGGTTCCCACGGTGATGCGCAGGCAGTTGCCGCAGAGAGACACGGTATGGCGGTTGCGCACGATGATGCCCTCGCCCACCAGGTAATTATAAATCCTCACGGCATCGGTCACCCGCACCAGGAAGAAATTGGCGTCCGAGGGGAAGACCTTCGTCACGCAGGGCAGCGTGGCAAAGACCTGCTCCAGCCTGCCGCGCTCCTTCTTCAGCATGTCCACCCACCGCTCTATCTCGTAATAGCGGTGCAACATCTCCAGGGCCTGATTCTGAGTGAGCTGATTAACGTTGTAGGGATACTTGATTTTGGTAAGTATGCCGATGATGTCGGCAGAAGCGAAAGCCATGCCCAAGCGGATGGCGGCGCACCCCCAAGCCTTGGAGAAGGTCTGCAGGACAATCAGGTTGGGATACGCATCCAGCCGGGACAAGAAAGAGGGCGCGTCGGAAAAGTCGTTATAAGCCTCGTCGAGCACCACCAGCCCGTCGAACCGACGGAGAAGGCGGTCTATCTCGTCCGCATCCAGGTCGTTCCCCGTAGGATTGTTGGGCGAACACAAGAAGATGAGCTTCGTATGCTCGTCGGCAGCGCGGAGCAGGCTCTCGGCAGAGAACTGGAAACGGTCGTCCAGCAGCACCTTGCGGTATTCCACCTCATTGATGTCGGCGCACACTTGGTACATGCCATAGGTGGGGTCTATGGCCACGACATTGTCCTCCCTCGGCTCGCAGAAAGCACGGAACAGGAGGTCGATGGCCTCATCACTGCCATTGCCCAGGAAGATGTGTTCCGGCTCAATGTGCTTGAGACGGCCCAGGTTCTTCTTCAACTCCCATTGCAGGGGGTCGGGATAGCGGTTGTTGGGCGTGTTATAAGGATTCTCGTTGGCATCCAGAAAGACGGACGCCGCCTGGCCCTTGTATTCGTCGCGGGCAGAAGAATAAGGTTGCAGCCGCCAGATGTTGGGGCGCGTCAATGCTTGCAATGTTTTCATGCTCGTAGTTTTTGTTAGTCTTGGGGATTATCGCCTGCCGGGCTGCCCTCGGCCGCGAGACGCTGCAGGCGCACGGTCACGGCTGCACGGTGAGCCTCCAGGTGTTCGCCGGAAGCCATTTGCTGGATGGCGGGGCCGATGCGTCGCAAGCCTTGGGGCGTAATCTCCTGGAAGGTAATCTTGCGGACGAAGCTGTCCAGGCAGACGCCGCTGTAGGCACGGGCATACCCGTTGGTGGGAAGGGTGTGGTTGGTGCCCGAGGCGTAGTCTCCGGCGCTTTCGGTGGCATACGGGCCGAGGAAGACGGAACCGGCGTTGACCACGCGCGCCGCCACTTGTGCGTAGTCGGCAGTCTGGATAATGAGGTGTTCCGGGGCATAGGCATTGGTCAGGCCGATGGCCTCGTCCATGTCGGCCACGCACACCAGCTTGCTATGCTCCAGCGACTTGGCAGCTATCTCGCGGCGAGGCAGACGCTGCAACTGCCGCCCTACCTCGTCGACGACGGCCCGGCGCAGGGACTCGGAGGTGGTAATCAGCATCGCCTGGCTGTCCACGCCGTGCTCTGCCTGGCTCAGGAGGTCGGCCGCCACAAAGGCTGCATCGGCGGTCTCGTCGGCCAGCACCGCCACCTCCGACGGGCCTGCCGGCATGTCTATGGCCACGTCGCGCAGGCTGACCTGCTGTTTGGCGGCAGTGACATATTGATTGCCCGGGCCGAATATCTTATAGACCTTCGGCACGCTCTCCGTGCCGTATGCCATCGCCCCTATGGCCTGCACGCCTCCCGCCTTGAAGATACGGCTGACGCCGGCCACACGCGCCGCGAACAACACCGCAGGATGCACGCGCCCGTCACGCCCCGGAGGCGTGCAGAGCACAATCTCGGCGCAACCGGCAATGCGCGCCGGGACGGCCAGCATCAGCACCGTGCTGAACAGCGGCGCCGTCCCGCCGGGGATGTACAGTCCCACCCGCTCGATGGGCACCGCCTTCTGCCAGCAGGTCACGCCAGGCTGGGTCTCTATCCGCTTCCCCTCGAAACGCTGGGCAGCATGGAAGGCCTCGATGTTCTGGCGGGCCAGGCGGATGGCCGCCTTCAGTTCCTCGTCCACGCAGCGTTCGGCCTCTTGCATCTCGTCTTCCGTAACGGCCAGGGATGACAACGAGACCTTGTCAAACCGGGCCTCGCAATCCATCACCGCGCGGTCGCCCCCTTCTCTCACCTGCCGGAGGATGTCGCGCACCGCCTCCGTCAAATGCTCGGTGTCCATCACCGGACGTCTCACTATGTCGGGCCATTGCTCGCGGCCCGGATAATCAATCTGTATCATCTGTCGCAATCTTATGGAATCATTTTCTCGATGGGCAACACCAGGATGCCTTCGGCGCCCAAGGCCTTCAGCTTCCCGATAATCTCCCAGAAGCATTTCTCGTCGAGCACCGTGTGAACGGAACACCATCCCTCCTTGGCCAAAGGCATGACCGTGGGACTCTTCATGCCCGGCAGCACGGCCACAATCTGCCCCAGCTTCTCCTGGGGAGCGTTCATCAGCACATATTTCTTGTCTTCGGCCGTCTTCACCGCGTCCATCCGGAAGAGCAGTTCGCGCAGGATTTCCCGCTTATCGGCATCCAGCTGCTTGTTTCCGATGAGCAGGGCCTCCGACTTCATCACCACCTCCACCTCCTTCAGGCTGTTGCTGACCAGCGTGGAGCCCGAGCTGACAATGTCAAAAATGGCGTCGGCCAAGCCTATGCCGGGCGACACCTCCACCGAACCGGTGATGACGTGTATCTCCGCCTTCACCCCCTGGGCCTGCAGGTAATTCTGCAGGATGCCGGGATAGGAGGTGGCTATCTTTTTGCCGTCGAACCACCGCACGCCGTCATACTCCACGTCCTTGGGCACGGCCAACGACAGGCGGCACTTGCTGAAGCCCAGCCGCTTCACAATCTCGGCATCCTCGCCCTTCTCTGCATATTCGTTCTCGCCCACGATGCCGACGTCGGCCACGCCCATGGCCACGGACTGGGGAATGTCATCGTCCCGCAGGAACAACACTTCCAGGGGGAAATTGGTGGACTGCACCAACAACGTACGTTTGGAGAGGCTCAACTTGATGTCCGACTCTTCCAGGAAGGACATGGTTTCCTCGTAAAGGCGCCCTTTGGCCTGTACTGCAATTCTTAGCATGACTCTTTTCTTTATTTAAGTTACAATCTTGTCTTATACGCAACGAGGCTTACCAGCAACAACACCGGCAAGCCTCGCTCTTTTCTCTATGTATTCTTTCACACACAGCCTCATCGCCCACCGAGTTTATTCGCCAGGATAATGATGATGGTGATGATGCGTCGTGAAAGCCTTCATGTCTCTACTTGGTTTTTAACGCGACAAAAATAAAGTATCCGAACGACATATGCAAGATTTTATCACAAAAAAGATTGTTTTCCTATCAATCCGCTTCTTCCCTCCCCGCCCCTCCGGGGACGGAATCGACGTCCGCTCCCGCCACGTCCCACCGGCAACGCCTCAAGTCCACGCAGCCGTTTTCCTTAAACCGGACACCCTCCGCCTGCAGCAAAACCCGCTGCTCCGGCCAGTGGGGCACAGTGCGCCCCTGGCTGTTCACCACCCGATGGCTGGGCATGTCGGGCGTGCCGGGCGCCCCACGCAACACCCGCCCCACCAGGCGTGAATGGGCAGGATAGCCCACCAGCCAGGCCAGCTGCCCGTAGGTGGCCACCTTGCCGCAGGGGATGGCAGTCACCACCTGATACACCTCCCGTCTGAAAGCATCTATATCTACCATAACCTCGTAACAATGCTCCAAAATTAAAGAAAAGGAATCACCCGGCCTAATATCCAACCCGTTCTTTCCGACGAAACGGACAAAAACGGCTGCATCCGCCCGTAAAAGTTGCCAAAGCCAAAGAAAAACTATAAATTTAGGCTGAATTTACATAAATCTAGCCTAAATTTACATAAATCCAGCTTAGATTTACATAAATCCAGCCTAGATTTACAGTTTTCGCCAGAGATTGCCAACTTTTGGCCGCAGGCAGAGCGTTTTTTCCGCTGGAAATGACAGGAAAAGGGAAATGGGTACAAAAACGGAGGATATGGACACCTCCCATCCGTCCGGATAAGCATTGTCGACAGGGTTTCTTTTGATTTCCCGTAATATGGTTACAACCACCTGTAACATGTTAGTTAGCTATTCAGCCTTTCATTTCCTCTTCAAATGTCTTTACGTCAACAATCCGACAAGACGCTATTTCCTTGATGACCAATAAATCTTTATCACCCGTCACAAGATAGTGGGCTTTGGCTTCTACTGCCAGCGCAAGCAAATAATCATCTTCTTCGTCACGGCAGATATGTATGTTTTCGGATGGTTCGAACAGAATTCCTTTTAGCCGTAGGAATGACAAAAGAGATTCAACTTCTTGCAAAGGGAAATATTTCGCAAACTTAGGACGTTGTGTCACTTCCCTGATTTCTTCCAACAATTCGTCACACAACACCAAATCAATACGCTCGTCGCTTAACAAAGCAACAAGGGAGGACAGCTTTCTGCCAATCAGAAAGCTAATCCAGCAATTCGTGTCAACAATGATCCGCTTCTTTCTTGCGCCGCGCATACCGTTCTTTCCTTACTTGTTTCACTTCTGCGAGAATGTCCTCTTCACTCAATTCATCCGTCTTGAACGTCTCCAAGAAATGCTCCAGTTCAGCTTTCGTAGCATCTTTGGTCAAGATACGCCCCAAGCGAAGTTGCGTACGTGTCGGCAATTGTTTTACCAGACTTAGTATCTGGCTGTAATTTAAGTTTAATACGGCATCCATAATGTTATGTCTTTTATTCTCTGCGAAGATAAGAAAAATCAGGGAGCGAGGCAAGAGAAATCTCCCTAATTCTCCGCCTTACTCAAACAGCCGTTCCGCATTCCCCCACAAAAACATCTCCTCATATCCGGCAAGCTCCTCGTCCGCATCCAGTGTCTGCCTCAGCCTTTGCAGGTTACTTTTCAGCACGGCATCGGGCAAGTAGGGGTAATCCGAGCCGTAAAGGATATGGTCGGGCGTGGTGGTGGTGAGCAGCGACCGCAGGACTTCAATAGTCGGACTGCCCGCCAAGTCGAAGTAGAGACGCGACAGGTTGCCTTCCCAGTCTATCGGCTGCATATAGCCCTGCGCGACCATTGCAGGGAAGATGGATTTCATTCTCGGCAATGCCAACGGAAGGAACGAGCCGCAATGGGGTACGACCACTTTCAGATTGGGGTAGCGCACCAATACGTTCCTTGCCAACATATTCACCACGGCACGGGTGGTCTCCGCCGGATATTCGTACATTGCCAGCGGCGTGGTGGCGATGATTTTCTCCGGATAAGGCGTGGGGCGGTGCGGATGGATGATGATGACGGCATTGCGCTCGTTCAGGACTTCCATCAGCGGGTCGAGTTCTTCATCGCCAAGATATTGCCCACGGCTGTTGGTCGCCAACTTCACGCCGTCCGCTCCCAATGTATCGAGCGCATAGACGGCTTCGCGGATAGCTGCATCTACATCGGGCAGAGGCAACGAGGCGCAGAACTTGAACCTGTCGGGATATTGCCGTTTCACCTTAGCCGAAGCCTCGTTCACCCGGCGGATGCACTCGGCGCTTTCCTCTGTATCGCCGTAATACGGCTGCGGAGCAGGCATGGTCAGCACGGCGGTGCGGATGCCTGCGCTGTCCATAAAGGCGATGTGCCGCTCGGCATTCCACGCTGGCAACGGGAAGGTTTCTTCCAGTTCCGCCCCGTGCGCTTTCAGCACTTCCACGTATTCGGGGATGATGATGTGGGTGTGGACATCTACCGTAATCTTTTCCTGCGCCATAACTCCTCCCATGTCAGTCATAGTTGCCACAAACAACCCAAACAGTATCTTTTTCATGTGTCAAATATTACTCTATAAAGTTGTTAATCCGGTTGGCAGGGTTGAGCGGTGTCTGGTCTGTCAGTTCCATCGATTTGACCATGTGCAGCGTCCATTGCTTGTTTTTCTGGATATGCGCGGTAGCGTTGTGCTTGTGGTAAGCCTCCCGGCTGGCGTAGGTTTCGAGGATGGGTATCTTGCAGGGATTTTCCTTTTCGCCGACGGCATACATGGTCAGCACGCCCGGCTCGGTACGCAGGGAGATTTCGCCCACCTCCATAGCGTATT
>CASENE010000004.1 GCA_949289265.1 uncultured Bacteroides sp. | reverse complement strand
TCCACCAGCCGCTCCACCTCCGTAAAGTGCTTGCGCGCCACCTGCTCGGCCACGTAGTTCATCGCCCCACGCACGAAGGTGCCTTCTTCGAGGGACATGTCGCGCGGCAGGCGGTCGGCCAGGGAGAGCCACTCCAGGCGGGAGGCACCGGCCGACGACGGGGGCATATAAGGAAAGATGCGCCAAGCCGCCCCCGTCGCTACGCTGCTCACCAGGCTGAACTTCTCGTTGGCCTCGCCCACGGCCTTCGCGTCGGCCATGGAAGCGTCGGCCAAGGCTTCGGCATCGAGCCTGTAGCCCTCAGGGCCGAAGAAGTCCTGCAACGAGGCATAGCGCCCCTCCACCCCCAGCAGGCAGCGCACGTCGGCACTCTTCACGCGGATGCACGGCTCGCGCTTCCAGTCGTCGTAGTAGAAGAACCAACCCGTCAGCACCTGCTCGGCTGTGAGCCCCCGATACGTGGGCTTGCCACAGAGTTTCATGGTGAAGTCCTTGGCCAGCGTCTGCAGGGGGCAGACGCGGTCGTTGTAATAGACATAGAGCCGACCGAAGCTGGCGGCCGTCTGGCGTGGCAAGGTGCGCGGCAGGTCTTCGGTCGCCCGCACGAAGGGAGCGGCCAGCAGCAGGCCTGCCACCCCCGCCGCCCGAAGCGACGGATGGCGAAGCAGGCGTCGGAACCCGCTCTGAGGTTCAAGGAAGAAGGCCAGGGCCGAAAGCAGCAGGAGGGCATAGCCCGCATAGCTGAGGCCGATACCCCAAGGGTCGCAGGCCACGGACAAGGTGACGCCCTGCCCGTCGGAGTCGTAGCCCGACTGATAGAAGCGGTAGCCCTCATGGCGGAAGATGCGGTTCATGGACACCTCGCCCTGATAGGCTTTGTCGTCTGCGGTCAGCGTGAAGCGGCTCACGAAATCTTTCGGCGCCGATGTGCCCGCATAATGCTCCACCCTGAACTCCTCCAGCGAGAGGCGGAAGGGGAAAGCCGCCTTCTGCCCGTCGGACAGGGTAAAGGCCTCCACCGCCTCGCCCTGCCGCAGATGCACGCGCCCCTGCAGGCCCCACACGTGGGTGACCAGCGCTCCCAGCAAGATGAGCACCAAGGATAGATGAAACAAAAAAGTCGCCCGACGCTTCTGCACCCGACGGCGCCACAGATAACCGATACCCGCAACGGACATCAGCGCCCAGCAGGCCACGAACCAAGGCGAGCCATAGACGTGGCGCACGACCAAGGGAGTGCCCCACACCTTCTCCACACACGTGGCGGCCATCAATACACAGACAAGCAGGCCCAGCAGGCCGAAGGAAAGATTTCGCAAAATTTTCATACCAGAAAAGGATTTATAGGAAAGCAGATGTTTGAGAAATGCGACGATTAAACGCCACCGAGGCCGCTCCGGATAGTAAAGCATATTTACACGGAATTCAGACCCCGAAATCGCCCGTCCAGACTCCCTAGAGTCATGGGGCAAGACTCCTTAGAGTCATCGGCCATGACTCCCTAGAGTGTCAAGCCACAACTCCCTAGAGTCTTCGAGAGAGACTCCAGGGAGTTTGTAAACGCTTGATTATCAGCATCAGCAGAGACGGTTCCATCCGGCCGACGGGCAAAGGCGGGAGTGCGGACCTCCGACTCAGTGCAATAAAACATATTTACACACGAGCAAGCGTGTTGAGAAGCTCTGCACAGAGCCGAGCCCCTTCCGGCAAGTCATCAGATGGAGTCGATGAACTTCACCACCGCGTCGCGGTCCTCTTTCGAGAGCTCGCGGAACTTCTGGACGCTGTAGTAGGCATCGCTCTGCTCGCTGGTGCCGTGCCACATGATGGCCTCCATCGTGGTGCGCGCGCGGCAGTCGTGCAGACGGTCGGCATACTCGGCCCCTGTGCAGCGCTGGTGCAGGCCACGCCCCCAGAGCGGCGTGGTGCGGCACCAACCAGTGCGGATGTCGTTCACCATGTGGAGCTTGTGCTGCACCATGTCGGTGTAGGGCCAAATCTTCTGATGCGGATAGCGGGGCAGTTGCTTGGCCTTGTCGCCTGTGAAGAAGCGGGCAGGGTCGCGTATCTCGTCGTCGCCCGTCGTCCAGGTGGGCTTGTGGCAGTAGGCGCAACCTATCTCCGAGAAGAGTTCCTTGCCGCGGAGCACGTCCTCGTCGTCCACATTGCGGGCGGCGGGCACGGCCAGGCCCCGATGCCACACCATGAGGTCGATGTAGTCCTGGTCGCTCACCTCGACAGGCAGCGTCTTCGACGTCAGGTAGTTGTAGATGTTGTCCGCCACGTTGTCCGTGAACCATTCAGGGTGTTCCTCGGGTGTGGACACCTTGGCGATGTAGCTGGGAAAGCCCGCCTGAATGTCAGGGTCCTGCGAAGCATATTGGGCGTAGGAGCCTGCCGCGTCGAGGTAATGGAAGCGGCGGTCGCTACGCGTGGCGTTGGTGATGTTCCAGAAGGCATTGGCACCCGCCGCGTCCTGCAAGGGGCCACGGCTCAGGGCGTAGGTATAGCGGTAGGGATACTTCGTACCGTCGCCGCCCTGAGCGGTGTTGGCATACTGCCCCGTCCAGTTGCCGTTGGCGAAGATGTTTGGGTTCAGGCCATTGGGCAGGTAGCCGTCCTGCTCCTGCTTGGCGTACTCGGCTTTGAGGTCCTCGTCGCTGATGGCATCGAGCAGGCCCGTGCCATAGATGCCGATGGTGGACTCCAGACGCACCTCGTAGTCGCCCACGTCGTAGCCGCGGTTGGCCACGTAGATGGCACTCCTGGGGATGTCCACTTCGGGGTAGCGCAGCTGGTAGGTCTCGCCGTCGGGAAACTTGTTGCCGAAGGCGTCGGTATATTCATGCCAGGTGATGGTAATCTGCGACTCGTCGAGCGGCGCCTTGAAGGGGGCCACGGCATGAGTTTGCGGCATGCCTGCCAGCCAGGGCACATAGGCCTCGGTCTCGGGGTTGTAAACCACCAGCAGATAGCCGTTTCCTATCTCGTTGGTGTTGAAC
>CASENE010000003.1 GCA_949289265.1 uncultured Bacteroides sp. | reverse complement strand
CCTCGTATCGTCACTCCTTCTTTGCTGCGCCCTTCCTCTGAGGGCGCAGTCCGTTATCGGCTTCGAAGACGGAGTGCCTGCGGAGTTTTCCGCCTCCACCAAGAAAGCCTTGTCCGTGACCGACCGTTACTACAAGGAAGGTGGGAAAAGTTTGGAATGGGAATTTCAGCCGGGAGCGACGATGACCGTCGCCCTGCAGGAACCCATCGTGTTGAAAGCCAAGACGCACGACAAGTGCGGCACCACCCTGTGGCTCTACAACGAAAAGCCCCAGCAGGACTCCCTGCGCTTTGAGTTCCTTGATGCTGCGGGTAAGGTTCGCTACTGGTTTACTTATCGCTTGGCTTCGGCCGGATGGCGAGCTTGTTGGATTGGTTTCAAGAGTATGCGTGGCGACAAGTTGGGCGGTGCGTCCGAAGTGGAACTGACCGCCTGCCGCCTGGTAGCTCCCCAGCGCAAGGGGCGTGTCTATCTGGACCGCTGGACGATGCTCGAGAAGAACATGAACCTGCGTACGACTCCCGACATGCAGGTGCCCTACAACAGCCTGGCCGTGGGACGCGACCTGTGGCACTGGTGCCGCGTGTGGGAGTGGGAGCAATATACCTACGACATTCCCCGGCCTGCACAACTCACCGAGCAGCAGAAACGCGACCTGAAGTCCATCGAGAAGAAGCTGGATGAGGCCCTGGCGCCTCCCTCCAACGTGGACGGTGCCGTGAAGAAGGCGCGCAACACCTACAACAAGGCTGCCATCGAACCGTCGGGCAGCGGTTTTGTCGGTTCGCCATTGCTGGCCCCCGACGAGCTGGACCGCAAGCAGGGCGAAATTTCCTGGAACGATCTCGAAGCCATGCTTTCCGGCTTTGCCTACGAGGCCGTCTGCAAGAAGTCTTATGAAGGTCGCCGCGACTACTTAACCGTGTGGCAGTATGCCATCGACCAGGGCTTTGCCTACGGAAGCGGTATGGGCACCAACCACCACTACGGCTATCAGATACGAAAGATCTATACCACTGCCTGGCTGATGCGCGACGCCATCCGCAAGTCGGCGCAGGCTGATGACATTATCAGGACTCTTGTCTTTTGGTCGGCTCTGCAGGAAACGCGCCGTCCCTGTGCCGACGTGCGCGACGAGATGCTCGACTCCTGGAACACCCTGCTCCAGGCCAAGCTCATCTCCGCCATGCTCCTGCCCGATGACTGCGACCGCGTACAGGCCCTGCAGGGGCTGTCGCGCTGGGTGTCCGGCTCGGTGAAGTTCACGCCGGGCACCATCGGCGGCCTGAAGGTGGACGGTACCACCTTCCACCACGGCGGCTTCTATCCCGGCTACACCACCGGTGCACTGGCTACGGTGGCCGATTACGTGGAGATGACCTCGGGCACGGAGTTCGTGCCTACGCTCGACGCCCGCCAGCGGCTGGCAGGCGCCTTCATCGCGATGCGCAACTATTGTAACCTGCACGAGTGGGGGACGGGCATCGGCGGACGTCATCCCTTCACCGGCAAGATGGGGGCGGCGGATATCAAGGCCTTTGCCCAACTGGCGCTTTCGGGCGACCTGTCGGGCGGGAACGAGGCGTTCGACCACCAACTGGCCGCCGATTACCTGCGCCTGATCGACGGCAAGAACACGCCTCAGGCCCGTTTCTTCAAGGAGCAGGGCGTACAGCCTGCCCCGGCTCCCCAAGGCTTCTTTGTTTACAACTACGGCGCGGCGGGCATCTTCCGCGGCGGCGACTGGATGGTGACCCTCAAGGGCTATAACACCAACGTGTGGGGCTCGGAAATCTACACCAAGGACAACCGCTACGGACGCTACCAGAGCTACGGCTCCGTGCAGATCATGGGCGGCAAGTCGCGCAAGGCCAGCGGCTTTGTGGAGAACGGCTGGGACTGGAACCGCCTGCCGGGTACCACGACCATCCACCTGCCCCTCGACCTGCTGGACAATCCGCGCCCCGGAACCCTCATGGCACGCTCGCCCGAAGAGTTTGCCGGGGCCTCCTCGCTGGAGGGGCGGAACGGAATGTTCGCCATGAAGCTGGCCGAGGCCGACTACAAGAACTTCACCCCCGACTTCCGGGCGCGCAAGTCCGTCTTCTGCTTCGGCAACCACATGGTCTGCTTGGGCACCGGCATCAGCAACAGCAACGCCCAGTATCCCACGGAGACCACCCTCTTCCAGGTGGAATACCGTCCCGGCAAGGCCGCTCCCTCCATCATGGGGCAGACGGTGGACAGGTTACCTTTTGGTACGAAGATGGCCGGAGGCCCTCAATGTTGGCTGAGCGATGGATACGGCAACCATTACCAAGTGCATGAAGGCTTGGTGCGTGTGCAGATTACGGAGCAGGCCAGTCGTAATGAGCGTACGAAGGTCGAGAACAAGGGCGTACAGGCTTCTGCTTTCCTCATCCACGGCGCGGCGCCCCAGGATGCCACCTATGCCTACACCGTCTGGCTGCAGCCCACGGACGAGCAGCTGGCCCGGGCCAAAGAGGAGGCT
>CASENE010000002.1 GCA_949289265.1 uncultured Bacteroides sp. | reverse complement strand
GCGAACCTTGCCCATTTTTACAGCCTTCTCCATGTCTTTCCACGCTCCCACGAAGTCGCCGAAAGGCTGATGGACATAGAGAAGGTCTATATAATCCAGCTGGAGACGCTTCAACATATCGTCGATGGCTTTCAGGGTCTTGCCTTCGCCGTATTCGTTGGGCCAGAGCTTGCTGGTTATCCAGATTTCCTCGCGCGGGATGCCGCTTTCCTTCACTGCTTGTCCCACACCCTCCTCATCATTATAGGCATGTGCCGTGTCGATGTGTCGGTAACCGGCCTTCAGTGCCGTAAGACAAGACTGCCGACAGATTTCATTAGACCCTTGCAGGAAAGTGCCCAGCCCGAAGCGGGGCATCTCCACGCCGTTGTTCAATGTAACCAACGGCACGCCCGCCGTGGTGGTTTTCTCTTGTGCGTTCATTGCACATACGCCGCCGCAAACAAGCAAGGCGGACAGCAGGATTTTCTTGAATGTGTTCATACTTATTTGATTTTAGTTGTTTTATTGTCTGTTACTTTCTTTGATGCTCCACAACGATATGTGTTCGTTGCGGTAGCGGGCATTAGGGTTCACCTCGCCGCGTGCAAGCAACGGGTCGTCGGGCAAAGACCGGAACTGTATGGCTTTCTGCGGGCAGTTGTGGATGCAGGCGAAACAAAAGTCGCAATCGCCCTCGGTCTTTACTCCCGTGGAAGTCAGTTCGTAGTTGCCGCGCGGACAGACTTCGGTGCATACGCCACAGCCGATGCAGGCATCCGTCACTTGGAAATACTTCTCGCTCCGCATCAGGAAGCCAACCTCCGGGTCGAGGCGCGAAAAGGCGACAAAGCCGTCGTGGGCGCGGCGGGCTTCTTCGGTGGCAGGCTTCACCCACCGCATACGTTGCCCCAAGTCTGCCTTTATCTTTTCCAACTGTTCGGGAATGTGCTTGTCCATCTTCATCTGTTCCGCCATATCGAAATTGGGCAGCCAATTGTCCACCATCACGAGGGTGTTGATGTAGTCGAACTTCGTACCTGCCTGCTGTGAGATGCCGTCCCACAGCTCAGCGGCGTTGAAGTCAAGCATTCCATAGGTGAGGACGGCAAACTTATAACCTGCCTTGATGCGTGCCTGCTTGATGAAGTTCCGCACCATATTGGGCGGCATGTGTCCGTAGATGGGATAGACGATACCTATCTCGTCCGCCTCAAAGTCGTGGCGGCCCTGCTTTACTATCTGCGGGATGCTGAGCAGTTCGGTCTCTTCGTCTGCCAGTTGCCGGGCGATGTAGAGGCTGTTACCCGTAGCGGTGAAATAGAGGATGATACGTTTCTTCTTTTCGTTATCGCAAGAAGTCAATGCCGTGGGCATACTCAATGCGGCTGCTCCAGCCACGAACAATCCCATCCGTTTTAGTGCGTCACGGCGGGAGATGCCTTTGGGGTTGTCTTTATCTGTTTTCATAATCAATGCGACATTATCTGGGTTAGGAAACTGTCGAACCATGTAGTCCATTCTCCCTGTACGCCGAAGCCGTGCGGCCAACCGTCCAGTACGTGTTCTTCTACTTGCACACCGGCTTCACGGGCAGCGTTAGCATTGGCGATGAACTGGCGGTAGAAAGGATCTTCCGTACCGTAGGTATAGAATGTCGGGGGAATATTCCCGGCACGCAGGTCATCCTGATAATTGCCGTTGTTTACGGTATAGTCCGTTATGGTTGGCATATTGCCTTCCGGCCACAGGTAGATGTGCTCTGCATCCGGGTCTTCCTCGGCTGGCGTTTCGCCTATCGGACCGGGGGCGCGTCATTTTCCGTGTTGCTGCAAGCTGCCACACAGTTGGCGGCAAGCAGCAAACAGATGAGTTGAAATATCCTTTTCATCTTTATTTGCTCTTTCCATAATCACAAAGCCATTTCACCGTTTGCGGGTCGTAGTGCGAGAAGAATAGGCTATGACCCAAGTCCAATTGGCGGATGCGCTGCATATCCTCATCGGTCAGCGTGAAGTCGAACACATCGAAGTTCTGCTCCATACGCTCCTTGCGGACGGACTTCGGGATGACAATCACGCCGCGCTGGATGAGATAGCGCAGGGCGGTCTGTGCCGCACTCTTGTTATACTTGGCACCGACGGCTATCAGCGTTTCGTTACCGAAGAAGTTGTTGCGTCCCTCGGCAAACGGTCCCCACGCCATAATGTGTGTGCCGTATTGCTCCATAATCTGTTGCGCCTCTATCTGCTGGTTGAACACGTGGGTTTCCACCTGATTGACCATAGGCGGTATCTCGCTGAATTCCGCCAAGTCGATGAAGCGGTCAGGATAGAAGTTCGACACGCCGATGGCACGGAGCTTGCCCGCCTTATACGCTTCCTCCATCGCCCGCCACGTACCGTAATAGTCGTTGAAAGGCTGGTGAATGAGCAACAGGTCGATGTAGTCGGTCTGCAATTTGCGGAGCGACTCGTCGATGCTTGCCTTTGCCCGCTCGTATCTGGCATTGGAAATCCACACCTTCGTCACGATGAACAATTCTTCGCGGGGTACGCTGCAATTACGGATAGCGTTGCCCACGTTCTGCTCGTTGCCATACGCCTGAGCCGTGTCAATCAGACGATAGCCCACGCTGATGGCATCCCTCACGCACCGCTCGCACTCCGACGGCGATACCTGATAAACTCCATAACCCAAAATCGGCATTTCCACGCCGTTTCTCAATTTTACTGTATCCATATTCTTTTGTCTATTAATTGTTTTCTGATGCAAAATTACATCGGCAAGGCTTCTCCGTCCATACACAGATTACAGATAGAAGCACCCATTTCACCGAAACGCCGAAAATAGCTCGGACAAGGCTTGCGAAAGATTTTTAGCACAATCCGAGGGCTTCCACAGGGCTAAAACTGTAGAATAAAGGCTGTCCGAGCCTCCGACAGTGCTTATTTTCTTCGAGAACCGCTGTCCGCCCCCTCGGATGATGCTTATCCTGCAGGATTGGTGCTATCCGAGGCTCGGACGGTGCTTATCCTGACGGATTGTCGTTGTCGGAGATATTGGCTGCAAATGTTAATAGACCTTAGTCCGGAACTGAGGGTATCTAAGTCCGTAACTGAGATAGGCTCACTTCCGAGGTCATCTTTCATCGGTTTTCTTCCCAAAACCGGACAGCCCCGTCTATCCAGCCCTCGGCACTCGTACCGATGCCCAGCCCGAAGCCGTGCCGGAGGTTCGGATAGAGGTGGAACTCCGCCGGGATGCCGATGGCTTGCAGAGCTTCGGTGCGGCGGCGCAT
>CASENE010000001.1 GCA_949289265.1 uncultured Bacteroides sp. | reverse complement strand
TGTTTGATAAGGGCTATTTGAAAGAAACAGAAACAGGCTATCAAGTTCTGGAAAGACGGGGTAAGAAGTTTACCCGTGTGGAAATGACTTTCAGAATAGATATTAAAGGGGTTAATTTGCCAGATGAGTATCAACAGGGGTGAGTATGAAGCTAAAGTTGAACAAAGAAGAAAAAGCGGCTTTGTTGGTAGCCGTGAGCAAAGGCGAGTTAGACACCGCCAAGATACCCAGACTTTACAAAGAGATTAGGGGCAACAATGACTTTCTGGACTTATTGATACAACTTGATGCAGATGAAGAAGATAACATAGATAACGATGGAAGATAGATTAAAGACAATGACAAGAAATGCCTTGAAAATGGCAAACGTGGTTAGGTATGAGGATTGCCACACGCTGATAGATGTTAGTTTGCTTATGACAATGCCAGATTGTGAGTTTTTGAAATACAGGAACGTGGGAAAAGTCACGCTGGAGGCTATCAATGAGCTTAAAAAGGCTATCGGCTGGATTGAGTGACGGGGGAACGGCTGACAGACGGCAGGAACCAGCACTACATTCAATTAAAACAGGTTGGACGGTAAATGTATCGCCCAACCTTTTATTTTGCCTTAAAACAGCTTATTTGGGGCTTGAAAGTTTTGCCGTGCCAAAGGAAAAGGCTACTTTTGCATTGTCTATCATTTTAATGTCAAGTAGGTGGCACGTTTCCACCGTCTTTGCCGATTGGTGGATTTTTTGTATCTACTGATTGAGGCTTTGCACTCTATAAGTTAGCGGTGTGTACCCCCGTGTAATGTCTGTAATGGACTTACAGCCTACTTGATAAGGTGATAGACAGCGGGAAAGGCACACCGTTTCTTTGTGCCTAAATGTCTATCAATATATCAAGTAATGAAGAAGAAAAAAGTAAGAGTGTGCCAGAACTTAGGCACGGTGGCAAAGGCACAGCGTTTGTTATGGAAGTGTGAGCAGGACAGAGCCAGATTAAGGCGGCTTTATGTGGATGAAGCAATGGAACACAGGAAAGCGGCAAGGCGGCTTGAAATGGAAATAGAGCATACCGCCTACTATTATGATTGTGTGGAGTTCCTGCATTTGGCACTATTGGAAGCAAGAAGCCTCAACAAAGAGGAAATAGAGGGCAAGATAAGGGAGTATATGAAGTTTAAGAAAGTGACTTATGAAAACTACCTATCAAAGAAAGAGAAACTTAACAAGGTGGAAGCATCTGCATTTGGCAAATACATTGCCGCCTATGCCGATGATGAAAAATCACTAAGGCGGGATTTGAAAGAAGCCAGAACGATGTTTAAAAAGGAAAAAGCCTTTTCCTGTTATCTGTATGATTGTAGAGAGGCATTATTAACAAGACTGTATGATGTTGATAGCAAATGCCCACAAGTGGATAAGGCTTTAGAGTATTATAGAAAGTTTGATTTGGCGGCAAGCAAGCGACTTGAAGAAAAGATAAAATCAATAATCGGTTGAAAAACGGTTGAAATGAGAAACGGGTGGAGCTTCAAAGGCTTTGCCCGTTTGTTATATTGGGCAGTTCCAACAAGTTCCCTGTAATTACCCTAAAAGTGGAGTATTTTAATATATTGGCAACCCTTTGGCAACCCGATAAAATATAAATAGTTGATTAATAATAAAATAAGTATATTTTGTGGTACCTCGGAGGGGAATCGAACCCCTATTTAATGTTTAGGAAACACTTGTTCTATCCGTTGAACTACCAAGGCCGGACACGCCAAGCGGCGTATTTTGGACGCAAAGATAATGCTTTCGGTTGATTTTACGAAGAAATGTTTTGTGAATCCGATTAACTTTGCGAAATTTGCCCGATGCCTGGGCGATACCATGCAAAACGAATACCCAATAAACAAGAATATATAGAGATTATGGCAAACGACATGATGGTCAAAGAACTGGACGAAGTGGTAGTACGCTTTTCCGGTGACTCCGGCGACGGTATGCAGCTCGCCGGCAACATCTTTTCAACAGTTTCGGCTACGGTGGGAAACGACATCAGCACCTTCCCCGACTATCCGGCAGACATCCGCGCCCCGCAAGGCTCGCTGACGGGCGTATCGGGCTTCCAGGTGCACGTGGGCGCCCGCAAGGTCTACACGCCGGGCGACCAGTGCGACGTGCTGGTGGCCATGAATGCCGCCGCCCTGAAGACACAATACAAGTTTGCCAAGCCGAACGGATGCATCATCATAGACACCGATGCGTTCCAGAAGTCGGACTTGGAGAAGGCGGCCTTCGCCACCGACGACCCCATCCAGGAACTGGGCATCCGGCAGGAACTCATCGCCGCGCCCATCACCCGGATGGTCAAGGACTGCCTGGCCGACACGGGCATGGACAACAAGGCGATGCTGAAGTGCCGCAACATGTTTGTGGTAGGACTGGTGTGCTGGCTTTTCGACCGCGACCTGACCATAGCCGAAGTGTTCCTGCGCGAGAAGTTTGCCAAGAAGCCGCAGGTGGCCGAGGCCAACATCAAGGTGATTCACGCCGGATGGGACTACGGGCACAACACGCACGCCTCCATCGCCCATGCCACCTGCCGCATCGAGAGCAAAGAGAAAGTGCCGGGCCGCTACATGGACATCACGGGCAACAAAGCCACAGCCTACGGCTTCATCGCCGCCGCCGAAAAGGCCGGCCTCAAGCTGTTCCTCGGCTCCTACCCCATCACTCCGGCCACCGACGTGCTGCATGAACTGTCCAAACACAAGTCGCTGGGCGTGATGACCGTGCAGTGCGAGGACGAGATTTCGGGCTGCTCCACGGCCATCGGCGCCTCGTTTGCCGGAGCACTGGCCGTGACGTCCACCTCGGGCCCCGGCGTCTGCCTCAAGTCCGAAGCCATGAACCTGGCCGTCATCACCGAGCTTCCCCTGGTGGTGCTGGACGTGCAGCGCGGCGGCCCCTCCACGGGCCTGCCCACCAAGTCTGAGCAGACCGACCTGCTGCAGGCCCTGTTCGGCCGCAACGGCGAAAGCCCCATGCCGGTCATCGCCGCCACGTCGCCCACCAACTGCTTCGACGCCGCCTACATGGCCTGCAAGATTGCCCTGGAACACATGACGCCCGTGGTGCTGCTGACCGACGGCTACGTGGCCAACGGCTCGGGCGCGTGGCGCCTGCCTGACCTGGCCGCCTATCCCGACATCCGCCCGCCCTACGTGCAGGAGGCCATGAAGGGACACTATGCCCCCTACCGCCGCAACGCCGAGACGGGCGTGCGCTACTGGGCCATCCCCGGGCAAGAGGGCTTCGCCCACATCCTGGGCGGTCTGGAGAAGGACAGCTGGACGGGCGCCATCTCCACCGACCCGGAGAACCACAACCTGATGTGCCGCCTGCGTGCCGAGAAGGTAGCCAAGATTCCCGTGCCCGACGTCCCAGTATATGGCCGCGCCGACGATGCCGACCTGCTCATCGTGGGCTTCGGCGGAACGTTCGGACACCTCTATTCCGCCATGGACGAACTGAACAAGGCGGGACGCAAGGTGGCCCTGGCCCACTTCAACTACATCAACCCGCTGCCCAAGAACACGGCGGAGGTGCTGAGACGGTATCCCAAGGTCGTCGTGGCCGAGCAGAACCTGGGGCAGTTTGCCGGATACCTGCGCATGAAGGTGGACGGCTTCGTGCCCTATCAGTACAACGAGGTGAAAGGCCAACCCTTCGTGGTGAGCGAACTGGTGGCTGCGTTCAACGATATCTTAACTAAATAACCCGAGGAGGACTACATCATGGACAACAACAATACCCCCACCTATACAGCAAAAGACTTCAAGAAGGGACAGCCCCGCTGGTGTCCCGGTTGCGGCGACCACTTCTTTCTGGCCTCGCTGCACAAGGCCATGGCCGAACTGGGCATCGCCCCGTGGCAGACGGCCGTCATCTCCGGCATCGGCTGCTCCAGCCGCCTGCCTTACTACATGAACACCTACGCCATGCAGACCATCCACGGCCGCGCGGCCGCCATCTCCACCGGCGCCAAGGTGGCCAACCCGGCACTGAGCGTGTGGCAAATCTCGGGCGACGGAGACGGACTGGCCATCGGCGGAAACCACTTCATACACGCCATCCGCCGCAACGTGGACATCAACATGATTCTGCTGAACAACCGCATCTACGGACTGACCAAGGGACAATATTCGCCCACCTCGCCCCGCGGCTTCGTCAGCAAGTCGTCGCCCTACGGCACCGTGGAAGACCCCTTCCATCCCGCCGAACTGTGCTTCGGCGCACGCGGACGCTTCTTTGCCCGCGCCGTAGCCACGGATGCGCCGGGCACGGTGGAAATCCTGAAGGCTGCCGCCCGCCACAAGGGCGCCGCCGTGTGCGAAATCCTGCAGAACTGCGTCATCTTCAACAACGGCACGCACGACTCGGTATATAATAAGGAAGGACGCGCCAAGAACGCCATCTACCTGGAGCACGGCAAGCCGATGCTGTACGGCGAGAACCACGAGTTCGGTCTCATGCAAGAGGGCTTCGGACTGAAGGTGGTGAAACTCGGCGAGAACGGCGTGACGGAGAAAGACATCCTCGTCCACGACGCGCACTGCATGGACAACACGCTGCAACTGAAACTGGCATTGATGGAAGGGCCGGACTTCCCCATCGCCCTGGGCGTCATCCGCGACGTCGACGAGCCCACGTACGACGAGGCCGTACACGCACAAATCGAAGAGGTCAGCGCACAAAAGAAGTACCACAACTTCGAGGAACTGCTGCTGACAAACGACACGTGGGAGGTAAAATAAGCCGACACACAGAAAGACTTGGGGACGGGCGGACGCAGAGGGATGCGCCGCCCGTCCCCTTCTCATTTCCCGCCCCCAAAGGCCTGCAGGGCCGAGAGGCCGGGCGAAAAAAAGAAGGCGGCTTTGCACGCATTCCGCCCAAGAAAGCGTATATTTGCACCCCGAAAATCCCCCTTCGGGGAAAGAAGAGCAGAGTTATGAAAGTCATTGTCGATAATAAAATCCCCTTCATCCGCGAGGCCGTGGAGCACATCGCCGACGAAGTGGTATACGCACCCGGCAACGGATTCACGCCGGAACTTGTGAGAGACGCCGACGCCCTCATCATCCGCACCCGCACCCGCTGCGACCGCCATCTGCTGGAAGGCAGCCGTGTGAGGTTCATCGCCACCGCCACCATCGGCTTCGACCATATTGACACCGACTATTGCCGCCAGGCGGGCATCCAATGGGCCAACGCGCCGGGATGCAACGCTCCGTCGGTGGCACAATACATCCAATCCGTCCTCCTGCTGCTGCAGTTGAAGCGCGACAAACCCCTGGCCGGACTGACGATGGGCATCGTAGGCGTGGGCCACGTAGGCAGCCTGGTCACCGAGGTAGCCACGGACATGGGCCTGAAGGTGCTGGCCAACGACCCGCCGCGTGAGGAGCAGGAAGGGCCGGGACGCTTCCACACGCTGGACGAATTGGCAGCCGAGTGCGACATCATCAGCCTGCACGTGCCCTTGGTGCGCGAGGGGCGGTACCCCACATATCACTTGGCCGACGACCGTTTCTTCCGCTCGCTGCAACGCCGACCCGTCTTCATCAACACGTCGAGAGGCGAGGTGCACGACACGCAAGCCCTGCTGCGGGCGTTGGACGAGGGACTGGTGGCTGATGCCGTCATCGACGTATGGGAAAACGAGCCAGACATAGACCGCACCCTGCTGCAACGCGCCTTTATCGGCACGCCGCACATCGCCGGCTACTCCGCCGACGGCAAGGCCAACGCCACACGCATGGCCCTCAACGCCTTGTGCCGCTTCTTCGACATCCGGCCCGACTCCCACATCGCCCCGCCCAAACCGCTGAACCCCGTCATCACTGCTGCCACGGAGACTGAGGCCTGCCTGCAGGTGTACGACCCACGGCGCGACAGCGACGCACTGAAGGCGCACCCCGAACGCTTCGAGCAACTGCGAGGCGACTACCCCCTGCGGCGCGAACGCCAGGCCTACCTGTTCCGCCACGCCTGAGCCTCCGCAGACATCCCCGGACATACGCGATACTTACTTTATATCACACATATGCCATGACCCCACACTACATCCACGAACTGCGCCTGAAGGTGCGCGACTACGAATGCGACCTGCAAGGCATCGTCAACAACGCCAACTACCAACACTATCTGGAGCATGCCCGCCACGAGTTCCTGCTCAGCACGGGTGCCGGGTTTGCCGACCTGCACCGGCAGGGCATCGACCCGGTGGTAGCCCGCATCAACCTGTCGTTCAAGACACCGTTGCGCAGCGGCGACGAGTTTGTCTGCCGCCTGGCCTTGCGCAAAGAAGGCATCAAGTACGTCTTCTGCCAGGACATCTACCGTGCTTCGGACGAGAAACTGGTGTTGAAGGGCGTGGTGGAAGCCGTGTGCCTCGTGGACGGACGCCTGGCGGACAGTCCCCTCTTCGCCCGCTTGTTTGCTCCCTACCTGAAGGACGAATGAACAACCGCACCGCCATGAAGAACAACCACACCTCCTCCACCACCAGCACCGACGAACGCATCTGCCGCATCGCCCTCACTCTCTGTCCGGGCATCGGCCTCACCACAGCCAAACGACTGATAGAAGCCGCAGGCAGTGCGGTCCAAGTATTCGCCCGCCGCAACGAACTCGCGCAGCTGTTGCCCGACCTGAATGCCTCGGCCTCGATACGAAACGCTTTGGACACGCCGGGCGTCTTCCAACGGGCCGAACAAGAGATGGACTTTGCCACAAGGAACGGCATCGACTGCCTGACACCGGACGACGTCCGTTTTCCCCACCGCCTGAATACCTGCAACGACGCGCCCCTCTACCTATTCTTCAAGGGACAGGCCGACCTGAACAGCCTGCGCGTGGTCAGTCTGGTGGGCACGCGCCATGCCACGGAATACGGCAAACAGTTCTGCAGCAACTTCGTGCACCGGCTGTCCGACCTCTGCCCCGACCTGCTCGTGGTAAGCGGACTGGCCTATGGCATCGACGTGGCCGCACACCGCGCCGCGCTGGAGCATCACGTGCCCACCGTGGCAGTACTGGCCCACGGCCTGGACCGCATCTACCCCTACGTACACCGCAAGACCGCTGCCGACATGCTGCACGAAGGAGGCCTGCTGACCGAGTTTCTGACCGGCACGGAGCCCGAACGCTACAACTTCATCAGCCGCAACCGCATCGTGGCAGGCATGGCCGATGCCGTGGTCGTGGTAGAATCGGGCATCAAGGGCGGCTCGCTCATCACGGCAGCCCTGGCCAACGACTACAACCGCGAGTGTTTTGCCGTACCGGGCCGTGTGAGCGACGAGCAGTCGGCCGGCTGCAACCGCCTGATTCGCGACAACAAAGCCGCCTTGGTGCAAGATGCCGAGGACTTCGTGCAGGCCATGGGCTGGAGCACCGTCGCGGCAGGACAGAAGCCCGTGCAACGCCAACTGTTTCAGGAACTGACGGCGGAAGAAACCCTTGTCACCCAACTGCTGGCCCGCCACGGCGACCTGTCCATCAACACGCTGACCGTGGAAAGTAGCATCCCCGTCGCCCGCCTCAGCGCCCTGCTCTTCGAGATGGAGATGAAAGGCCTTGTCAAAGCCTTGGCCGGCAACGTATATCACCTGCTGGGCTGAAGCCACCCCTAACAGAAACAAACCGGGCCACGAACCCTGATGCAGTCAGAATTCGTGGCCCGCTTTGTTTCATCCGAAGCCCGGAGGTCAATCGTCGCGATGAGCCGCAAGTATCGTGCCGTCGTCGGCCACGTGGAGCTGCCACTCCCGGCGGTCCTTCACGGCTTCCACCTCATACCAGCTGCCATCCGGCTTCTCAATGCGCTCAAACTCGTTGTCGCTGATGCGGTAGCCCTCGGCCTCAATGCCTTGGCGCACGGCGTCGGGCAGCGAACGGGTCTCCCACTCGGTGCGCACCCATTCGTGACGGCCGTTGAAACGCACTTCCTTCAGCACGCCTTCGTGGCGGATGGTTATCTCCAGGAACCCGTCGTCATGGTCGCGCTCCACCACCACGGCACCCGGATAACGCTCGTTCAGGAAGGCCTCCACGTCCGTCTCGACCGGCATGCCGCCTTGGCTTCCACCGCCACCTAGCTGGGGGCGTTCTTCCGTTCCGTCGGCGCGGACATACATCTTCCGGTCGTCGTCAAAGCGGGTCTCCAACTCGAAGCAGAAGTAAGCTACCTCCGTGCCTCCGTCGTTCACCACATACATCTCCACCTCGTCCACGCGGGCACCCTGCTGCATCAGTTCCGATGCCTCCACCGTGGCTTTCACCACATCGGGTATCAGGCTGCTGCCATAGTGCAGTTCGGTCTTATAATAAAGCCACTGGTTGCCAGGGCCAAAGAAGGCCTCGTACTTGCGTCTGTCGAAGACGAACTCCACTTCCAGTCCGCCGTCCTCGCCTTCGATGTCTATCAGGCGATAGCCGGGGAAATGCGTGTCCAGCCAGTCCTTCATGTCGGCAGCAGGAGCCTGTGGCAGGTATTGTCCGTAGTTCTTGTCCGGCCCGGCGTCCACCACCTCCTGCACCAGGATGCCGTCGGCCGTAAAGTAGAGGTCGACCTCGGTGCCGTCCGGCCCCTCCACTTCAATGATGTAGAGCGTCTCGCCAGTCTCGCCGTTGCCATTGCCGCTACCCCGGCGTTTCAGCACGTCCACCTCGCGGTCTGCGCGCCATTCCGAGCCGGTCTGACCATATTCGGTGGCAGCAAAACCGTCGCGCACGGCATCGGGCAGCTGGTCGAAGAAGATTTCATGCTGGGCCATGTCCCGGCGGCCCTGCTTGTCATACCACGAAGTATTCCGGGCCGACTCGGACGTGGAGAACTCCACGGTGTAATACCCGTCCTGGGTCAGGCTCCACGTAGCGTCCCGCGCATCGGGATAATCTTCACTGAATTGAGCCAAAATGCTCTGGGGCACGTCCGAAGTGCCTGGAGGAGGAGCAGAATTAGAGTCGTCCGAACAGGAGACCAACGTCATAAACAATCCTGAGAGCAGGAAACAAGCAGCTAATAGTTTCTTCATTGTTTCATCAGTTTTGGTAAAAGGAATAAAGGATATCAGTCACTCATATCTGTGGCAAAGGAACGGAACGATTCTGGAAAAATTCTGGAACGGCCCGCCGCCCGGACGGAAACGTGCCGCCGGACGGACACGGGCATAAAAAAGCAGAGACATCCGGAGAGAAGTCTGGCCGGATGCCTCTGCGTATGCACAGGGAGCGGAGCGCCTTACTTGAACAGCTTCTGCGAGAACTGCGTCAGATAGATGCGCCAGTTACGCCAGATGTGGCCGCCGTCGGTCTCGACGTACTCATACTTGTAGCCCTTCGAGTCGAGGTATTTGCGGTAGTCGGCATTGGACTTGTAGAGGAAGTCGGTGCTGCCGATGGCAATCCAGTAGAGCTTGGGGTTGGCGCCGAACAAAGCCGCCAGTTCCTTGCCTAACTGAGGGTCGGCGTTCATGGCATCGAGGGCCGTCTGCTGCGGGTCGTTGCTGCCCGACAGGAAGATGGCTGCCGAGAACAGGCCTACGTAGTCGAACATGTCGGGATACATCTTGGAGATGCCGAAGGAGTGGCCGCCGCCCATGGACAGTCCGCAGATGGCGCGGTTCTTCTTGCCCTTCAGCACGCGGTAGTTCTTTTCCACGTACTTCACGATGTCGGGGAAGCTCTCTTCCATCGAGGCAACGGGTTTGGGCGTCATGTGTCCCATGAACGAGGGCTTGTACATCCCCTTCGACCATTCGCCCGGAGCGGCCTCGCAGTTGGGGTTGCCGTTGGGCATCACCACAATCATAGGCTTCACCTTGCCCTCGGCGATGAGGTTGTCCAGGATTTGCGCGGCGCGGCCCAGCGTGGTCCAGGCATCCTCGTCGCCACCGGCACCATGCAGCAGGTAGAGCACGGGGTAGCGGCCGCCCTTGTCATAGCCGGCAGGAGTATAGACGGTCATGCGACGCGTCATCTTCAGCGTGGGACTGGGATACCACACCTTGGCCACGTTGCCGTGGGGCACTTCGTTCACGCTATACAAGTCGCCCTTGTCGCCCTTTTCTTTCTCCACGATGAAGATGTTGGTGTAGGAGGCGATGTCGCGGCACATGTAGACGTTGGACGGGTCAAGATAGTCCATGCCGTCCACACGGAACTTGTACGAATAGAGTTCGGGCGACAGGGGCTGTGCGGTGGTATACTCCCACACGCCGTTCTTTCCCTCCTTCAGTTCGGCATAGCCGGGCTGTTCCATTTCGCCCATCGGGGTCTGCACCTTTACTTGCGGCAGGAAGTCGCCCGTCACCTCCACCTTCACGGCCTTGGGGGCATAGAGGCGGAAGGTTACGGTGCCATCGTCTTTTACTTCGGGCGAGATGATCTCGTTGCCGCTGAACAAGGCTTGCTGTGCCCACGAACCGAGGGCGATGAATGTGCAAGCCAACAGAGTTGTCAGTCTTTTCATTGTTGTCGTTGTTTAAAGATTATGTAAGAATTAAATATGTCCGAAGTATCCGGTCTGTCCGGCTTACCGGGGTGCCACATCCAGCGTCTGCACGTGGCGGTCTTGCGCGGTGCACGGCTGCCAAAGGGGCACGCCCGTGCCGTTGGGATTGCCCGTGCGGGCAAAGTTGGTCCAGTAGGTCACCATGCGTTCGCTCAGCTCGCGGTCGGCATCGGTCATGGGCCGCCAGCACTTGTCCAGCGTGCCGAAGACGTACCACAGCTCGGAAGAATGGAAGGCTCCCTTCATGTCGCCAAAGCTGCCCGGCGTGGGAGGCATGTCCTCGCCCGGCAGGTCGCGGCTGAAGCAATAGACGTAGGCCGGACGGCGTCCCTGCTGCTCCAGGAGGAGGCTCCAGTCGACGGCGGCGCGGCGCATGGTCTCGGGGTCGATGTCGTCCGAGGTATAGCCTATCAGGTAGGGGATGTCCAGTTGGCGGGCGTCGATGGCCGTTTCGTCGGTGGTGGCGGTGAGCAGCTGCCCGTCCACACAGGGGCCGTAGGGCAGGCCGACAGGAATCTTCTGCGTCTTCATGTAAGCCGCCATCACCTCGCCGAAGCGTTCGGGCGGACAGGCGCGCATGGCCTCGAGGGTGGTGAACCCGGCGGCGTCCCACATGGCTTGGCCCTCTTCTTCGGCCTGGCGCAACGTGCGCGGGACGATGATGCCGCCCAGCCCGCCGCCGCTCTGGATGATGGCGCGCTGGATATATCCCTTGGCCAGGGGCGAGGAGACGAGCGCCTGCACGCTGCCGGCACCCGCGCTCTGTCCGAACAGAGTGACGTTGTCCGGGTCTCCGCCAAACTGGGCGATGTTCTTCTTTACCCACTTCAGGGCGGCCAATTGGTCGAAGAGGCCGTAGTTGCCCGAGCCGCGCCCGCCGTTTTCGGCCGTCAGCAGCGGATGGGCCAGGAAGCCGCACATGCCCAGGCGGTAGTTTATCGTCACCAGCACCACGCCTTTGCGGGCATAGGCGTCGCCTCCGAACTCAATCTCGTGGCCGAAGCCGTTCATGAAGGCCCCGCCGTGTATCCACACCATCACCGGCAAGGCGGCGTCCGTGCGCCCGGCGGCAGGCGTCCAGACGTTGAGATAGAGGCAGTCCTCGCTCATGGCGGGGTTGCCGTCCTGGTAGAACTCTTTCCAGTAGAACGAGCCTTCCTGCTGCCCGCCCTGCAGGGAGGCGTTGCCAAAGGTGTCGCACCGGCGCACGCCCTGCCAGGGTTCTACGGGTTGGGGCTGCTTCCAGCGCAGTTCGCCCACGGGCGGGGCGGCATAGGGGATGCCCCGGTAGACGGTCACGCCCGCCTCGTCCACGACGCCCTCTATCCGGCCTCCGTCCACCGTCAGCACCGGCGTCTGCTGCGCCTGTGCCGGCCAGGCTGCGCCCACGCACCAGAGGCAGGCGCAGAGTGTCTGTTTCCAAAATTTCTTCATATCGCTTGCTGTGTTTAAAAGTCCTTGTTCCGCCTCTCCCCTCCCCGCCGACCGGGCGTTATAACGCCAGCCGCCTGGGACTATAGTCTCCGTACGCTGGGACTACTGTGCCACCGGGCCGGGACTATAGTCCCACTGACGGCTCATTACCAACCTGTTGCAGAGATGCCGCAAGGCAGCCGCCGGGGCATCGGAACCCCTCGCGGCGAAGGGCCGACGCGTCCTGCGGCTGCCGGGCAGCCCGCCGTCCGGCGGACAGGTCATCCAAAATTACGGAAAAGCGCGGGAAAGCCTATCGCTTTACCATCGGATTAACTTTTATTTCAACCTGGGGCGCCATGGCGTCGTTCACCTTCAGCTTCCGTGTCCGGTCGATGCGTTGTTCCACCGTGTCGCGCACGTCGGCCGACGAGGCGGCCACCATCCACTGATAGGTGCCCTTGGCCAGTTCCCACGCGCTGGACTTCTCGTTGAACGAAGCCATGTCCATCGTGTTCCACTCCAGCGTCAGCGTCTGGCTTTCGCCCGGCTGCAGCAGGCGGGTCTTGCCGATGGCCTTGAGTTCCTTGGCAGGTTTCTCCAGACGGCCTGCGGGTGCCTTGACATAGAGCTGCACGGCTTCGCGACCGGCGCGCTGGCCCGTGTTGGTCACGGCCACCTGCAGGCTGCAACGGTCGCCGTCCACGCTGGAGCCCACGATGTCGTAGTCAAACGTGGTGTAGGACAGTCCGTGGCCAAAGGCGTAGGACACGGGCTGAGCGAAGGTGTCATAGTAGCGATAGCCCACGTAGATGCCCTCCTCGTAGTCCGTATAATCCACGTTGCGTTCCGGCTCCTTGGGCTTTGCGTCTGCTTCTTTCTTCTTCTTGTTCTGCAGGTTCATGCCGCTGCCCATGGCGAAGTCGGGCATCTGGAACTCGTAGTCGTAGGGGAAGTTGGCGTCCGAGGGAGCGTCTCCATACTTCACGGCGAAGGTCATGGGCAGCTTGCCCGAAGGGTTCACCCGTCCGCTCAGCACGTCGGCCACGCAGTTGCCCACCTCGGCGCCGGGCTGGAAGGCGCATACCACGGCGTCCACCTTGTCCTTCCACGAGGCGGTCTCCATGGCGCTACAGATGTTGAGGACGACCACCACCTTCTTGCCGGCAGCGTGGTAAGCGCGGGCCACGGCGTCTATCAGCGCGCCTTCGTTGCCCTTCAGGTTGAACTCGGACACGCGGCGGTCCGAAGCCTCGCCGCAGGTGCGTCCCAGCGTCAGGACGGCCACGTCGTTCTCCGCCACTTGCTTGGCCAGCTCGTCGGCCGTGGGCACGAACTCGTCGGCACGGGCGGGCGGCGTCAGCGAGAAGGGCGGCATGCCCTTGGGGAACAGACGTTTCTGCTCGTCGGCCAGGTGCTTCTTGTATTGCTTGACAAGGCCTGCGTCCACCACATAACCGGCGTTGCGCATGCCTTCCACCAGCGACACGGTGTAGTATCCATGTCCCGTTCCGCCGAATCCCATGCCTGCGGGCACCATGTCATACGACGTCGTGCCATACAAGGCCACCTTCTTCACTCCCTGTGCCAGCGGCAGGGCCTGGCGGTTGTCCAGCAGCACGATGCCCTCGGCTCCCACCTCGCGGTCTACCAAGGAGTGCGCCTTCAGATCGGTCTCGTTGGCATAGCGGTATCCGGCAAAGGAGTGGCACTTCACCACCAGCTCCAGGATGCGCTTCACGTTGCGGTCAACGATGTCTTCGGCCAGGGTGCCGTTCTTCACCGCTTCCAGGATGGCCTTGTACTGGCGGTCTTGCCCGGGCTGCAACATGTCGTTGCCGGCCACCATGGAGGCCACGGCGTCCTTACCGGCGTTCCAGTCGGACATCACCACGCCCTTGAATCCCCATTCTCCGCGCAGGATGTCTTCCGTCAGTTCCTTGTCCTCGCAGGTGTATTTGCCGTTCACCTTGTTGTAGGAAGTCATGATGGACCACGGTTGCGACTGCTTCACGGCAATCTCGAAGCCCTTCAGGTAGAGTTCGCGCAGCGGACGCTGGTCCAGGCGCGAGTCGTTGTTGTTGCGGTTCGTCTCCTGGTTGTTCACGGCAAAGTGCTTCAGGCACGCGCCTACGCCCTGGCTCTGCACGCCGTTGATGTATCCGGCCGCCATCAGGCCCGTCAGCACGGGGTCTTCGGAATAATACTCGTGGTTACGGCCGCACAAGGCGTTGCGCACCAGGTTGGCTCCCGGCGCCAGCAGCACGTCCATGCCGTAATCCTTTACCTCCTCGCCCAGCGCAGCCCCCACCCGGAAGGCGGCCTGCGGGTCGAAGGTGGCGGCCACCGTCATGCCCGAAGGGAACTCCGTGGTGTAGTAGAAACGGCTGTCGAAGTCGCGCTTGACAGCCATGGCCAGGCGGTGCGGGCCGTCGGCCATGTAGACCGAGGGGATGCCCAGGCGCGGGATGTCGTAGGTGCGTCCGGCCGTGCCGGGAAACTTTGCGTCGTCGCCCATGGCCATGCCGCAGCCAATGCACATGCGTACTTTCTCTTCCAAGGTCATCTGGCCGATGACCTCGTCAATGTTGTCGGCGCTCAGCTTCACTTGCGCCTGCGCGACCGAGACCGACAGGCAGCAAGCGGCCAGACCGAGGCCGAACATGCGAATCATACTTTTCATTGTTTTGTTCTTATTATAGGTTATTGGATGAATCATTCGGTCGAAAGATATCGACGTTCCGCCCCGGGCGAACCACGCGCAAGGGACGGCTGCCGGTTCTGCAGGAATCCCCGGTCAGAGAGCTTTGCGTGCCTCGCGGTCGGGGTCGTAGGCCACGCTGCAGGTGTCGTTCAGCAGCATGGTGGCTCCCTCTTCGGGCGTATATTCGGGCCAATGGGGCAGGGCGTCGCAGTTGGGATTGCCCGTGCGCATGAAGCTCAGCAGGGCGTCGGCCATCTTGTCGGACAAGGCGCGCGGACGGCTGCCTCCGCCGGTGTGCGTCAGCATCACGTCGGTGTTCTTCAGCCAGAAACTGATGTCGAGGCAATGGAAGGCGCGCATGCGTCCGTCGAACAAGGGCGGATTCCAACCGAACCAGGCCAGGTAGACGGGAGCGTCCTGGCGGGCCTTGGCGTTGGCCGCGGCAATCACTTTGTCGCGCGCGCTCAGGATAAGCCCCAGCAGTTCGATGGGTTTCTTGCCGGGGAAAGCCCGGTCGTAGGCGTCGACGAGGGCCTTTGCCTTGTCAGCCCCCTTCATCCGGCCCACCCACTCCAGCAACTGCTCGCGCGTCATCTGCTCGAGCGCAGCGTCGGTGCGGCTCAGCGAGAACTCGCAGTTGGTGGTGCAGAACAGCATGGGCACGTTGTTGGAAGGCGCGTGCGTGTCGGCATAAAAGACGTCCATCGGCACGTGGAACCCGTCGCCCACGGGGCCGAAGGCGCCGCGCATCATGCCGCTGCCGCCCTTCTCGCGGTTATACTTCTCCGCCGCCCGATTGGCCAACTCGATGTAGTCGTGCCAAGGCATCTGCTGCAGCTTCGCCATCTGTCCGGGCTTCAGGCCGGCCTCTTTCAGGATGTAGCGGCCCAAGCCGGCGCTATAGCGGCTGTCGATGGCCCCGGTGATGTTGCCGCTCAGGGCCACGCCCTTGTGCACAAGGCCCTTGGTCTCGGCCATGGCCACCAGCGTGCAGACTTTGGCTCCTCCGCCGCTCTGCCCCATGATGGTGACGTTGGCAGGGTCGCCGCCGAAGGCCTCGATGTTGTTGTGCACCCACTTCAGTCCGGCCACCACGTCCAGGATGCCCACGTTTCCCGACTCGGCAAACTTCTTGTCCACGGCCGAGAAGTCGCTGAAGCCGATGGGGCCCAAGCGATGGTTGAGGGACACAAAGACAATGTCGCCGTAGCGGCTCAGGTTCTCGCCGTTGTAACCGTCTTGCTCGTAGGCATTGCCGTTGGTGAATCCGCCCCCGTGCAGCCACACCAGCACCGGGCGCTTCTTGCCGTCGGCCAATGCAGGCGTCCAGACGTTGAGCATCAGGCAGTCCTCGCCCACGTCGTAATAGTTCCAATGGTCGCTGAAGGTGTTGTAATCGTTGCGGTATTTCCCCTCGGTCAGCTGCGGAGCCGAAGCCCCCCAAAAGACGGCGGGACGGATGCCCTCCCAAGGTTCGGGTTCGCGGGGCGGCATGAAGCGGTTGCTGCCCGCCGTGCTGGCGCCGTAGGGAATGCCGCGGAAGGTATAGATGTCGCGCAGGATGTAGCCGCGCACTTGGCCATACTGAGTCCGGGCCACGGCGATAGAGTCGCCAATGTACAGTTGCTGTTCGTCGGCTTGCGCCGCAGTCCGGCCGCCGCCCGCGGGAGACGAGCAGGCCGCCAAAGCAGCCAGGCACATCCCCGTCCACAACCACAGGACGAGGCCGCCGGAAAATCGGAGTGAAGGGATTGCTTTCATGATACGTAGTTTCTTCGGGTTTCGTTTCTGCAAAATTCGCCAACCTGCCCCAAAACGCTTTTGCACCATCTTCTTTTCGCTTGTCAGCACCTTCTTGCCGCTTGTCAGTATCTTCAGAACAGCCGTTCATAAAGCCTTGAGGAGGGATTTCGGGGGTTTTTCTTGCGTATTACCGCATTTCTGCCTAACTTGCGCCCATGAACCATGAGACGAGTCTTCCGAACCGCCGCCGGCTACCTTGGGCCTTCGCGCGGCTGTACACCTTGCTCCTGCTCCTCCTGCCCGTCGGCCTGCCCGCAGGACTGCACGCGCAGTATACCACCTCCGACCAACTCTCCAGCCAATACGTCACCGCTCTGACCGAAGATAGCCAGGGCTACATCTGGATAGGCACCACGCACGGACTGAACCGCTTCAGCGGCAGCAACTACCTGACCTATTACTCGCAAAGGGACTCCGCAGGGCTGAACAACGACGACATCAAGACCCTGATGACCGATGCCGAAGGCCGGCTGTGGATAGGCACGGAGTGCGGACTGAGCGTCAGGGAGCGCGGCCGCTTCAGGCACCTGCCCAACAACGGCTTCCACCTGATTCCCCAACTGGCCGACCTGGACGTGGAACACCTCATCGTATCCGACCGCAACGGCATTGCCAAAATCAACAAACAACACCTGCAGGAAGAGGCACGCTTCGTACGCAACGGACTGAGCCTGGCCCAGGTGTTGGCCGTGTCCGGCAACGGACAGGTGTGGGTGGCCAACAGTACGCCCCAGTCGGGACACCTTATTTATATTTTGGACAATGACCTGCGCCTGCAACAGACCTTGCCCTTGACCGCCCCCGCCGAACTCCTGGCCAAGGACTCCGACGGCGATATCTGGCTGGTGACGCAACGGGACATACGCTGCTACCGCACCGGCGCCCACATCCCGCAAGAACGTCCGTTGCCCGCCGCCCTGAAAGGCCTGCGTCGACGTGGCCCCATACACTTCCTGCAGGTCTACCGCGACTCGTGCCTGCTCATCGGCGTGGGAGGACAGGGCATGTTCTGTTACGACAAACGGGCCGGAACGCTCACCCCCCTGCACCGCCAGCAGCGGCTGACGGACAAGCAATATGTCTGCTTCGTGGATTCACGACAAAACATCTGGCTATCCGACACCCACACGGGCGTGAAGTTCTATCCCGCGCAGTTCTTCTACGAATCGCTCACCTCGGTGCAAGACTTCCTGACCGACCCCATCATCCGGAACATCGCCGTAGACCGGGAAGGGTACCTCTGGATGCGCACCAGCAACGACCTGGCCTGCTATGACATGGAGGACGAACGCCTGCTGTACCACGACGCGCACGACGGACCCTATGGCTGCCTGCTCATCGACTCGAAGGGAACATTGTGGACCATTAACCCCTACGACCGCCTGAACCACTACACGCTTTCAAACGGAAGGCCCACGCTCAGGCGCAGCTTCCGTTTCCAGGGCAATGTATTCGCCGTGTGCGAAGACCGCGAGGGCAATATCTGGGCCACGCTCACCGACCGCTTTGCCATCATCCACCCCGACGGAAGCCTCAGCTACAAGAACGCGCCCGACGGCGTGGCCTTTTCGACCCTGTGGTCCGTACAGCCCTCAGGCAAGATGTTTCTCTACACCACAAACAACGGCATCTACGAGTTCGGCGACGACCGCCAGTTCTTCCCCCTGGACGTGCCGGCCCTCAACCCCAACAGCGTGCACATCGACCGCAACAAAGCCTACTGGATAGGCACCTACAACGCCGGCCTAACCTACTACGACCCGCAGACGCAAGAAGTGAGACAGTTTGACACCGGCACGGGCCTGCTGGACAACAACATCAAGTCTATCACTGAGGACAAGGAAGGAAACATTTGGTTCAGTACCTCCACGGGTATCAACAAGTACGACCGGCAGACTCAGTCGTGCTCGTATCTCTACGACCCACACTTCCAGAACGGCAAGCTCTATTCCCTCAACTGCGCCGCCACCACGCCCGACGGGCGCTTGTTCTTCGGCGGGCAGGGCAGCGTCACCATCGTCTATCCCGACCGGGTGAAAGCCGCCGTCAGAGACATCCCCCTGTCCTTCGACCGCGTCCTCATCAACGGAGAACCGCTGGACGACGTCGGCAACAAACTGGAGCTGCATTATCCGGATAACGGAGTGACGTTTTATTACTCAGGCCTCAGCTTCGAGTCGGGTTCGTTCCTCCATTACGCCTACCGCCTCGACGGCTTCGAGCGGAAGTGGAACGATGCCGGCAACAACACACGTGCCTCCTACCCCAACTTGCCTCCCGGCGACTACGTTTTCCGCGTCCGAGTGAAGAAACTGGACGGACAGTGGAGCCAGCCCGAGCTCGCCCTGCCCATCACCATCCATCCCGCCCCGTGGGCCTCAGCCTGGGCGCTCGGCCTCTATGCCCTGACGGGACTCGCCCTGCTGTGTCTGGGTGTGTGGCTCTTGCTCCGCTGGAAGATGCAAAAAGAAAGGCTGGCGCTGACCGAACGCGAAAAAGAGCTGAACCAGGAACACGTGGACTTCGTGACCAACATCTCCCACGAGTTCCGTACGCCGCTCACCCTCATCTACGCGCCCCTGCAGGAACTGGCCAAGGACAACACCCTGAGCGGACACGGCCGCGCCCTGATTGGCACCATGCAGCGCAACGCCGACCGCCTGATGCGCCTGAGCACCCAGATAGTGGACTCGAACCAGAGCGAAAAAGACGAGAAACGCCTGCAGGCCGCCCCGGCCGACCTGGCAGGCTTTGTCCGCACGCTGGCCGAAAACTTCCGCTTTGCCATACACGAGAAGGGACTCGCCCTGGACATACACGCGGACGCTGAGGTAAAAGCCTGCTTCGATGCAGAAAAAGTAGAGAAGATGCTGTATAATCTCATCAGCAACGCCATCAAATATACGCCACGCGGCGGACACATCGGCCTGGCGGTGGAGGGCGACGGACAGACGGCCCGCATCCACGTGTGCGACACGGGCCAAGGCATCCCACCCGAAAAGCAAGAACAGCTGTTCGGCCGTTTCGAGCGACTGGACGCCGACAGGCTGCACCCCGACGTGAACGGGAAAGGGGTGGGACTGCACTACGCACAACACCTGGCACAGCTGCACAAGGGCCGCATCAGCTACGCCCCCAACCACCCGCAGGGCTCTTGCTTCACCATCAGCCTGCCGCAACCAGTCGCTGCCTACAACGACAACGAGCACCTCCTAGCCAACGCCCTGCCCCCTCTCCCTACGCCCGCCTGCCCGCCCCCGGCGAAACAGACCTGCCGGAAGACACACACGTTGCTCGTGGCCGAAGACGATGTGGAGGTGCGCGAATACCTGCGGACTCTGCTGATGCCGCGCTACAACGTGGTGGCCGTACAGAACGGCGAAGAGGCGCTGGAATGGCTGACGGCCAATCCCACCGACCTGGTGGTGAGCGACGTGGTCATGCCCCGCATGGACGGCTACCGGATGTGCCGCACCCTCAAGTCGAACCCCGACCTGGCCCACATCCCCGTCGTGCTGCTCACGGCCAAAGGCAACCTGGACGAACGCATCGAAGGCCTGAAACAGGGAGCCGATGCCTACGTGGGCAAACCTTTCGACCCCTTCTATCTGCAAGCGGTCGTAGAGAATTTGCTGGAGAACCGCCGGAGGATACAACAAGCCGTGGCGGGGCTGACCTCGAAGAGCCTGCGCGAGCAGCCCGGACAGGACGTGCCGCTGGACGAGGGCGAACGCCACTTCCTGAGCAAGCTCTATGCCCAACTGGACGCCCATCTGGCCGACGGCGAGTTCAGCATCAATACCCTGGCCCAGGAACTCTGCATCAGCTACAGCACGCTCTACGCCAAGGTGAAAGCACTGACCGGGCAGACGCCCCAGAACTTCCTGAGCACCTACCGCATGAACACGGCCATGGAACTGCTGAAGACGGGCCGGTACACCGTGACCGAAGTATGCTACCAGGTGGGCAGCTCGTCGCCGGCCAACTTCTCGCGCAGCTTCAAGCGCCAGTTCGGCATGCCGCCCAGCGAAGTCGCCGCCGCCGGACGCTAAAGGCCCGGGGACAGCGGCAAAGGGTGCAAATGTCCGCCGAATGCCTTATCTTTGCACCCGCATTCAAACTCCTCTTTCCTTATGACCCTCAACGACGAAACCCTCCGCTTTATCCGCCGGCACGCCCGCGACGACGTGCGCATGCTGGCCCTGCACGCCCGGCACACCCCCGGCGTAGACCTGGCCGCAGCCATCACCCAGATAGCCGGCCGGCAGGTGCTGGCCGCCAAGGTGCCCCTGTGGGCCGGACACGCAGACATCCTGTGCCCGCAACGCCTGTCGCTGGAACAGTGCTCTTCCGAAGCCACGGCCCGCCACAAGGCCCGCATCGTAGGCCGCTACGAAGGCCCGCGCCGGAGGCTGGCCGACCTGACGGGCGGGCTGGGCATTGACTGCTCGTTTCTGGCGCCGATGTTTGCCGAGGTGGACTACGTGGAGCGGCAGGAAGAGCTTTGCGACCTGGCCCGCCACAACTTTCCCACGCTGGGACTGGACCATATCCAGGTGCACCGGGCCGACGCGGCCGACTTCTTGCGCGACCTGCCTGCCGCCGACTGGCTCTTTATGGATCCTGCGCGGCGCGACGATCACGGCGGACGGACAGTGGCCATCGCCGACTGCGAGCCGGACGCCGCCCGCCTGGAGCCGCTCTTGCTGGAAAAGGCCCGCCACACCCTGCTCAAGCTGTCGCCCATGCTGGACCTGACGCAGGCCCTACAGACGCTGAAGCACGTGCGCGAAGCCTGCGTGGCGGCGGTGGACAACGAGTGCAAGGAGCTGCTGCTCGTGCTGGAGCGGGACTACGAGACTGCCCCCGACGACGTGCCCATCTCTTGCGTCAACCTGTCTGCCAAGGCGGACGACGACGGCGGCGCGCCCCCCTTCACCTTCAGCCGCCGCACGGAGCGCGAAGCCCCCTGCCCCCTGGCCGACGCCCCGCACGCCTACCTCTACGAACCCAACGCCGCCCTGCTCAAGGCCGGGGCCTTCCGCCAGGTGGCAGCCGCCTACGCCCTGCACAAACTGCACCCCAGCAGCCACCTCTACACGTCGGACAGGCGGGTGGAGGACTTCCCGGGACGCGCCTTCCGCGTGGAGGGCTGGAGCGGCTTCGGCAAAAAGGAGCTGAAGGCATTGCTGGGCGCGGAGAAACGGGCCAACCTGAGCGTGCGCAACTTCCCCGCCTCGGTGGCCGACCTGCGCAAGCGTCTGCGCCTGGCAGAGGGCGGCGACGTCTACCTCTTCGCCACCACGCTGGCCGACGGGCAGAAAGTGCTGATACGTGCCGCCAAAACCGGCTGCTAAGCCACCGCCCGCGGCCTCTGTCGGCACATCAGGCCATTTGTCGACCCATCCGGGACACTGCCGTGTAGCAAAGAAGTCCTACTTTTGACCTAATTTAATCAAACAAGAGATTTATGGGAAAAGAAACATCACAGAGAATCCAGACTTCGCTGCTTAACAGCGCAGAAAAGAAAGCATTGATTTGGCTGGCCCAGCGACAACCGGAGTGGATGACGTCGGACACACTGACCTACATCGGCGTCTTCGGCTCGCTGCTGTTCGTCGTGGGCGGCGCCCTGTCCAACCTTAACCTCAACTGGCTGTGGCTGGCATCGTTCGGACTCTTCGTCCACTGGTACGGCGACAGCCTGGACGGGACGCTGGCCCGTGTGCGCAACACGCAGCGGCCGGTGTACGGCTTCTTCATCGACCACACGTTGGACGCCATCACCACGCTCTTCATCTTCCTGGGCGCCGGACTGTCGCCCGTGTTGCGCATGGACATAGCCCTGCTGGCCCTGGCCGGCTATCTGTGCCTCTCCATCTATACCTACGTCTGCACCATCATCAAGGACGAGTTCCGCCTGACGTACGGCTGCTTCGGGCCGACCGAATTCCGCCTGCTGCTCATCCTCATCAACACGGTCTACATCTACGCGCCGTGGTCGACGTTGCGTTTCGACGTGCTGGGGTGCGACATGGGCGTGTTCGACCTGGTGGGCCTGGCCGTGGCCGCCATCCTTTTCCTCATCTTCCTCACGCAGTTCCTGAAAGACAAGCGGGAACTGGGCGCGAAAGACCCGCTCGTCAGAAACAAGAAACAGTAAGCCGGCAAAGCCCGCATCCGGATGAAAAACAGCCCGTCCGGCGGAACGAGACCTCCGCCGGACGGGCTTTCTGTTGCCCCCTGCCGGGCATCACAACCCCGCCGACCGGGCATTACTATCCCACCGACCGGGCGTTACTATCCCAGCGACCGGGCGTTACTATCCCAGCGACCGGGGACTATAGTCCCGGCAAGCGGGAACTACTATGCCAGCTGTCGGGGGATAAAACCCCGCACAGAGGGGGCTCTGGCCGCCCCCGGTCAGAAAGAAAGCTTCATGGTGGCGCGGACGCCGCGCGTCTGGATGCCGGGATGGTTGCGGTAGTTCAGGCGCCACACGTAGTCCAGGCGGAGGAAGTTGAAGATGTTCTCGATGCCCACGCTGGCCTCCATATAAGGTTCGCGCCCCATGCGGTAGGTGGTGGAGGGGAAGGCATACAGCCCTTCGGCGCCCTGCCGGGCCGGGTCGTTCTTGTCCGTCAAGTGTCCCCACAGGCCGCGGAAGCAGAACACCTCGCGCCAGCGCAGCTTCTTGATGAGGGGGATGCGGTTGAGCAGGATGCCGTTCATGTAATAGGTGACATCCCACGACAGGTATTCGTCGTTGATGAACTCCAGCGCGTTCATGTTGGTGTAACTCTCGGGCTGGATGGTGTAGGTGATATTGGCGTTGGGCAGCAGCAACAGCGGATAGGGCACCTTGGTCCACACCTTTCCGCCCTTGGCAATCACGTCCAGATAGCCGAAGGCCGAAAACCAGAAACGCTTCTGCATGCCCACCTCGGTGCGCTGCAGGTCGTAGGACGAACCCAGGAAGCCCTTGCGCGCCATGGTGTGGCTCAGGTTGAAGATGAAGGCGTCGAAGGTGATGGGGATGCGCTGCGTGCGCGTCTGGTAGAACTTCTCGCCCCGCCCGTAGCGGAAGCGCAGCTCCAGCTCGGTCATGTCGTAGTGGGGGACAGGAGCCTGCGTGCCGTCCGCCCCGATGCGGTTGAAGGGGGCGTAGGGCGTGGCATACTCGCGCAGGTTGCGCACCGTGGCGCCGTAGGAGATGCCGTTGTAGTGCTCGCGCGTGTAGGTCAACTCGGCGCGCCGCAGGTAGGTGGCGCGCGTGTCCTTCTGCCGCTTGATGGCCAGCATCACGTTGTCCTTGCTGGTGTACATGTAGTTCTGTCCCAGCTTGTTGATGTCATACATATACTCCAGCGTCAGCGCATGCCGCGGAAACTCCAGCCGGAAGTCCTTGCGCGGGTTGAAGGAGTATTCCACCAGCGCGTCGTACTTCATCTTCCGGTCTTTCGTACCATAGGCGGCGTATCCCTCGAAGAACCAGTGCTTGTTCAGTTGGGGCGTAGTTCCCCCGCCCAGGCGAAAGCGCGCGCCCTCGATGGCATTGCCGTTGATGGTGCTGTTCATGGGCCCCAGGTCGAACTTGTTCTTTTCCGGATTCTTGTTGGTAGGGATGTAGCCGGAGACAAGCGTGGTCACCACCTTCTCGGTAAAGTAGAAGATGGGGACGGAGCGCAGCCGCTTCATCAGCTTGTCCACCCCGTTGGGATTCTTCTTCTGGGCCTCGGCCGGACGGTTTTCGGCCCAGAAAGTGTCCGGACGGCGATAGGCATTGTCCAGCTCCACCACGGGCGCGGGCTGATCGAAGAGGGCGGCGTCGGCGGCTGCGGGCGGGTCGAACGAGTGGCGGCTATAGACGTTGAGCCGCTGGGCGTACATGCCTTTCGACTTTTCAGTCAGCTTGAAGTTGACGCGGATGTCGTCCTTCGTGATGAGCCTCGTGCTGTCCGCCGTGCGCTCGAACTCCTGGTCGATGGTCATAGCCGAAACAAAGTTCAGGTTGATGTCCTTGGCCACGTTGAGGACGGCCCGCTTGACGAAATAGGTCGAGTCCAAGGCCACGTACAAATGTCCGGTGAAGCCGAACGACTCGGAGTTGAAGGGCACAAAGCCCAAGTCCATGCACGGCCCGCCATTCACCTGCACCGTGTCCAACAGGTAATACTTGTAGAAGGCAGGGCCCAGCGTGGACAACGGACTGACAAAGCGTTGCAAGAAGAGGGGGATGTTGTTCTGAAAGATGTCCACCTCGCGGAAAGCCTCGTTGAGGAACTGCTGGATGCCTTCGCGCGAGAACACCTCGTCCACTCCGTTCGACTTGGCGGCCATCAGCAGGCTCTTCTGGCTGTGGGGCTCGCGCCGGTAGAACACACGCTCCATGCGCTCGCGCTCGCTCAGGGGCAAGACGGTGATGCCCGTCTCCAGCGTGTCGGCAAACTCGCGCACGAAGTCGAAGCGTCCCGCCTTCTGTCCCTCTTTGCGCGGCTTGGGCTGGTAGTCGTTCAGGGCGAAGACCATGCGCTGGTATCGTTCGTAGCTGAAGTAGTCGTGGCTGTGCGGGTCGTGGGCGTCGCGGCGGGCTATGACCTTCCGCACAAACTCCACCGCCGGATTGCCCCGCCGCTTGTAGTGCTCGCGCTTGGGCTTCACCTGCACCTCCTGCAAGGCGACGGTGGACGGGCGGAGACGGATATTGAGGTCGTTGGTCGTGCCGGGGCGCACCGTCACCCACTGGGTGTCATAGCCCACGTAGGTGACCTCAAGCACCCGGTTCTGCCCGCCGGAGACGAAGGAAAAGCGACCGTCGATGTCGGTCTTGGCGCCCGTAGTGGTGCCCCGCCACACCAACGAGGCGAACGGCAGGGTCTCCCCCGTGATAGAGTCGGTCACCGTGCCACGCACCACCGTGCGTTGGGCTTGCGCCGCCGACGGACACAGACACCAGCCACACAACAGGGTTATCCACAGCAAGACAGTATGTAGGGTTCTTTCTTTCCGCATAACAAACAACCAATGAATCATTATATAAAGCCCTGCCTCTCGCAAGGCCGCTGCAAAGGTACGACACTTCTCCCTCTGGCAGTTGTCCCGAAGGGCGCAGGTTTTATTCCTTTAGGAATCTCTCCTGCCAGCGCACGTAATAATCGGGAGGGTCGACCAGCAACTGGCCCTGAGGGTCGATGAACAGCTGCGTGGTCGAAGCGGTGGCGCACAAGGCATGGTCGCGCCCGCGGTATATCTCGTAGCTGAAGTCCAGGCGGGCGCCGGGCTTGTAGACGTAGCGCGTATGTATCTCGGCCACGTCGTCGATGCCCAGCGGGGCCACGTAGCGGACGTGCAGGTCGTAGACAGGCGCGTAGATGCCCGAGCGGCTGATGTCCACATAGCCGATGCCCGGATAGCGGCGGCCGAAGGATTCGCGCCCGTCTTCCAGGTAGCTGACGTAGGAGCCGTGCCACACGCAGCGCATGGCGTCGGTCTCCCCAAACTTCACGCGGATACGGCAGATGTCTTCCAGCACCTTGGTCATTGCGCCGCGGGGATAAAGACCTCGTCGGGCACGGAGACGCCGCTCCGGTAATCCGACAGGTCGTATTGCGTATAGCTGCCTCCCCTGCCCTCCATGCGCAGGGACAGCAGGCGCGAGGTGGCCGTGTCGATGGTCAGCACAAACGAGGTGAACATCAGGCGACGCTTCTCTTTGGCGCTGGCCAGGCGCGGAGACAAGGTGAGGACGCAGCGGGCGCCTTGCCGCTCGGCTTTCACCTCCATCGCCTCGGCATCCGGCTGGTAGGCCCCGTCGGCAAAGAGGGCGCGCAACACGGTGCCCAGCCCGGCCATCAGCCTGCCGTTCCGTCCCTTGGCCACGGCCTTCCGTCCGCCCTGCACCAGGGTGAAAGTCGTGCCGTCCATCAGCAGCATATCCTTGTTGTTGTCAAAGGTCAGACACATCTTGCCGGGCTTTTTCAGGTAGAACGCGCCTTGGGTCACCACGTCTTCGGCCAGGGCCGGGTTGTGGCTGGTGCGGACGACCCGCGCCGACAGCGTCTGCACGTCGGCATACTCCTCCGCCATGCGGCGGATATCGGCCTCCTGCGCCCACAGCGTCAGGTAGGGGAAGAGGAAAGCCAGGCATATGGCAATGAGTTTCTTCATCATAAGAAATGGGAATAAAGGGTAAACATACAAGACTCAGGTGTACAGGCCTCCGTTGATGGAGATGACTTCGCCCGTGATATAGGCCGCAGCCGGCGACACCAGGAAACCTACCAAGGCGGCCACCTCGTCGGGCGTGCCGAAGCGTCCCAAAGGAATGGTGCGGCGCAGGCTGTCTTCGTCCAGCCCCTCCACCATATCGGTCTGGATAAAGCCGGGTGCCACGGCGTTCACCGTGACGCGCTTGCGGGCCACCTCCAGCGCCAGCGACTTGGTGGCGGCAATCAGCCCGCCCTTGGCCGCCGCATAGTTGGCCTGTCCCGGCATGCCCTTCAGGCCGGTCACGCTGGCCATGTTGACAATGCGTCCGTTCTTGTGGAAGAGCATCCCTTGCAGCACGGCCTGCGTCACGTTGTAGAATCCGCCCAAGGTGGTGTCGAGCACGCGGCTCCAGTCGCCTTCGGGCATCAGGGCCAGGATGTTGTCGCGCCGGATGCCGGCGTTGTTTACCAGCACCTCGATGTATTGGTCGGGATGTTCCTTCTCCCATACCTCCAGCGCCTTGGACACTTGCTGCCGGTCGGCCACGTCGAACATCAGGACTTCTCCCTCTCCACCGGCCTCGCGCACTAGGTCAAGGGTTTTCTTGGCTTCCACCGTATTGTGCACATAGTTGATAAGGACATGATAGCCCATCCGTGCCAACTGCAGACAGACAGCCCGGCCAATGCCCCGGCTGCCTCCGGTTATTAATGCATACTTCATAACTACGATTCTTTCTCGCTGTTTATTGTGGGTTATTTACTTTCTTACTATATGTTGCCACACCCAGTCCTTGCCCAGCAAGGCCGCGCAGGTAAACAGGGCCGTCATCGCCACGCCGTGTATCCCGTGCAGCATCAGGCTCTGCCCCGTCAGCAACAGGTTGGGCACGGGCATACGGGGAGTGAGCAGCGTCAGGAGCGGATTGCGGTAGTCCTTTCGCACGCCGTAGGCCGAGCCTTGGGGCGTGCAAGTGTAATCGCGGTAGGTCAACGGCGTGCTGACGTAACGTTCTTCCACCAGGCCGGACAGGCCGGGGAAACACTGTTCGGCCAGGGCCACGCACTCATCGGCCACGTGTTCCTTCATGGCCAGATAGTCTTCGCCCCGCCTGCCCACCGAAGTCCCGGCCCAAGGCAGACACTGGTCCCACGTCATGGGAGTCAGCAGGTCTACCTGGCGCGTATATCCGCCGTCGCCGGGGGCAGGCACCCGGCAACTGACCAGTACGCCCGACACCGGGCCGCCGTGCTGTTGGTGATAGAACGTCCATACGTCCGACCCGCTGTAGATGTATTGGTTCCAGTTGAAGTAGGGCAAAGCCTTGGGCTTGAGCCGAAGCGACACGGTGCACAGGCCAAAGGTGTTTTCCAGGCTGGCCATGCGTCGGCGATAGACTTTCTTCAGCACCCTGCTGTCCTTCAGCCAAGCGCACGTCACCGCCGGATGGACATCGCTGACAAACGTATTTGCCTCGTACGTCCGGCCATCGGAACAAACCGCCGCCGCCACTCGTCCGTCTTTCTCCACCAGTTCCTTCACATCGGCCCGGCAAGTCACCTCGCCCCCCTGCGCACGGATGCCTCTGCACAGGGTTTCTGCTATCTGTGCCCCGTCGCCTTGCAAACGCCAACTGCTTTCCACGTAGCCGGCATTACAATGGGCAAAGGTGAACAGCGGCAACGATTCGCGCCTCAGCTCCATGCGGATAGCATTGCCGCTCAACACCTGGCGAAGCAAAGGGGCGCGGAAGTTCTCTTCCAAATAAGGCCAGGCGCCCTGCTCCATCCATGTCGTAGCAGTCAAGGCATCGTCCTGCCCGAAAGCCGGATTCAACCCATCATATTGATGAGCCGACACCTTGCCCAGCAAGGCTGCATAGCGATGCAGTGCCTCGCGCTCGGACGGGAATCTATCTGCCAATGCATCGGCAAAAGCCGTATATCCTCCTTGCACCAAAGCGAAGTCCTGTCCCTCCAGCCGGATACGGTCGAACGCATCGTCCAGACGGTGCCAGGGCAAATCCAGCAGGCCCAGGTAGCGGAAAACGGCATGCAGCGACTGACCCTCGTCCAAGCCGCCCACGTAATGGAAACCCGTGTCGTAGGTCATCCCGTTCCGCCGGTAGCTTTGCAGGCATCCGCCCGTCTGGCTTTCCCGTTCCAGCACCTGCACGTTCAGGCCCGCCCGCGACAAGATGTAGCCGCAGGCCAAGCCTCCCAGGCCGGCTCCTATGATAACCACATCGTGCTTCATGTGCGACGCCGTTTCTGGTTGATCCAACGATACACGGCCGGCTGCACCACATACGACAACACCACGGCCGAAACCAGTCCCGTCAGCGTGGAGAAGCCCACCGAACGGATGGCCGGATGCACGGCAAACAGCATGGAACCCACCGTCAGCACCAGTATGACGGCACTGAAGAAGATAGCCGTCTTGTGGTATTCCAACAAATGGGGCTTCTGCCCGCCGTCTATCAGCCCGTTCATCACAAAGATACTGTAGTCCACTCCGATACCAAAGATGAAGGTGGAGATGATGATGTTCACCAAGTTGAAATGCATATCAAACAAAGCCATCATTCCCAACACCACAAACCAGCTCAGCAGTATCGGCATGAAGCCCAACAACGTGTGCCGCAGGTTGCCGTGGAAACTGAAGAAGAGCACTACCAGCACAAAGGCCATCGACACCCATTGCAACACGTTGAAATCGGCATTCAGCTGCTTCAGCGCATCGGTGGTATAATAATAAGTGTCCAGCACCAACTGATGGGGGCGCGAGGCCACGGCCTCGCAGATGCGGTGATAATCGCTGTCGTCGCTGCGCACGGAGTCGTTGGCACAACGCACGGAAGTGAAGCACAAGGCCGTGCCGCCATAGGTTTCCTCCATCAGCGTGGAGAGATAGCCTTCGGGAATCAGACCGGCCTCATACAAGGCATCCGGCTCATAGTCTGCCTGTGCCAGGTCGAAGAAAGGCTCGAAGGCTTCGGGGCGCAACCCGGCGCGGGGAGCAGCCTCTGCCACCAGGCGGCGCGCCAAATCCAGGCGTTCGTCTGTCCAATAGGCCTTCCAGGCGTCTATGCGCTGCTGTTGCACGTCCAGAGGCACCAGCAACAAGTGAGTGGGCGTATAGCTCTTGACCAACCCAGCCTGCTTCAGAGAATCCAGCTGCACGGCCAAGGCGGAAAAGCGCGACAGGGCCTCCTCGCGAGTGCTGCCCGAAGCGGCAAAATACTTCTGCTTGTCGCCCGTGTAAGTCTTGGCCCGCAGCAGTTCTTCCGAATGGGTCGTGATGTCCGCACGGTAGCCCAGGTTGTGCATATCGGCATCAAACTGGGTGCCCCGCACCGCATAGAGAGCGATGCAAGCCAGCGTGGCCAGCAAAAGCACCAGCAGCAACGGCTTGTTACGGTCGAAGGGAGTGGCATTGATGCGGTCAATCCAGGCAAAGGCCCGGCGGTTGACCCGGTTGTGGGCAGGGCGCAGCATCTGGGGCAACCACACCAGGCTGAAGGCCGTGGTGCCCACGATGGAGAAAGCAGCAAACAGCCCGAAATCTTGCAACAGCTCCGTCCGCACGAAGATAAGCCCCAGGAAAGAGCCTATGGTGGTGAGACATCCCAGACAAACCGGCTTCACCTCGTCGCGCAACACCTGCTCCGGGTCGCCCAAGTATTTGAAATGGGTCATGACGTGCAGCACGTAGCTGAAGGCCACGCCCAGCACCACCGACCCGATGCCCAGCGCCAGCAACGAAAACTGCCCTTTGAGGAGATACATGCCCGCCAGGCCCAGCAACGTGCCGAACACCACAGGGAGCAACAACAACGGGACGGTGTCCGCATTGCGGAAGCACACCGAAATGAGCACCAGAACCAGCAACAACGCAGCCCCCACCGTACCGACGAGGTCGGACTTGATGCGCGAGGCGTTGTAGAAGCCACTGGCAGGCGTGCCATGATAACTGATGCGCACGTCGGGCGTCGAAGCGGCAAACTGCTCGATGCGGCGGTTCAGGCGTTCAAACAGCGCCGAGCCTTGTCCGGTGTTTGTGGCAGCATAACGGGGAGTGATGAAGGCCACGCACACCGTGGAGTCGGGCACGAAGAAATGGCCTTCCAAAGTGCGGTAGCCCCCTGTGGAACCAGCCATCAGAGGCTTCAGCCGGTCGGCCAGCACGGCGCGCAGGCCCAATGGGTCCATCTGAATCAGTTCGGGGAAAGCCGTGCCCAGGGGCTTCAGCAGGTCGTCGCGGTTGGCCGGCATCTGGCGGGAGAGATGTTCGCGGGTCAGCAGCGTGTCGAAGGCGGCATAGGCCGAAGTATCGACATAGGCGGGCAGGTGAAGCGTGAGGTAGTCAATGACATCCGGCAGCAGGTCGTCGGGCAAGCGGTAGAACACGTCGCCTATGGCCTGCCGGGACGAGTCGAGCGCGGCCTCTTCGGCCAGCAACGAGTCCACGAAGGCGTCGCACGTGGCGGCGATGTGTTCCACCGTAGCGCCCTCCCGCCCTTCGAACAGCAGGAACGTCTTGTCCTTGATGCGCAGTTCGGCAAAGGCCAGCTTGGTGCTGCCGTCTTCGTTTTTCGACGAGGGCATCAGTTTGTTGATGTCTTCCTCCAAATGGATTTGCGAGGCCAGGAAGCCCAACAGCCCGAACAGCAGCAGCATGGAGCCCCAGCACGCCAGACGGTTCCGGCGGAAATACCGGTATATCTTCAGGCAAAGTGCGGTCATACGCTCATCTCTCCTTTAAACTCCAGCAGCGTCTTCCCGCCGGACTGCAGGGTGGCATTGACGGCAAAGCCTTCAGTAGACGGGCTGATGCGGACGCAGACCTCTGCCTGCGGGCACGAGGCCGGAGAGGCCATGGCCGGGAAACGGCACAGGGCTACCGTGCGGATGCGCAAGCGTTGTCCCGCCAGACGCTCGGCACACTGGCGCACCAGCTCGATGTGGCACACGCCGGGACATACCGGACGGCCGGGGAAGTGCCCCCGATAGACCTCGCTGTCGGACAACAGGGCCACCCGGAAGACCGCGCCGTCGCCGGCAGGCTGCCAGCTCTCCAGGCGGTAGTAGTTATTTTCCAATGCTAAGACTGCCATACGTTGTTTCTCGTTAGTTTTCTGTCGCGCCCTCTTGCGGACGGATGGCCACCTTCAGCCGCGTTTCGGCCAAGACGTTGCCGTCCGCACGCGTCTCTCCCTCCACCAGCAGGACATCGCCGGCCTCGGCGGTCAGGCGGATGGTGGTGTGCAACTCGCTGCCCGGGGCCGGACGGCCGTAGCAGCGGAATTTCTTTACTTCGCCGATGAAGCCCAACGGAGCCTCGTCTCCTCCGGCCTGACAGGCCCGCCAACCGGCCAGGGCCGAAGCCGACTGGGCTATGTGCTCCAGCAGGCCCGTCTCGGCCAGGCGGCCTTCATCGTCCAGCAGGAAGCCGTCGGCGGGCACGGTGTAGCACGTCTCGGCCTCTTCGTCCGTGGCGCGCAGCAGGCGGTCCACCAGCAGGATGGGCGCCCGCTGCGGGATGAGCCTCGTGATGTCGGGCATGCGACCCTCCGCCTCAGGCTTGGGGCAGGTGGGACAGGATGTAGTCATACAGGTTGTCGAAGGTCTGGATGGTGCGCAGTTCGTTGACAGGAATCTTGATCTTGTACGTCTGCTGTATCAGCGCCACCAGGTCCACCAGGCTCAGGCTGTCCAGCTGCAGCGTCTCGCGCACGTTGGCGTCCGGAGTGAACAGGGCAGCATCTACTTCAAACTCGTCAGCCAGGAGGCTGTTTACTTTCTCTACGATTTCTTCGCGTGTCATATCTTTTAAGTGTTAAGTGATTACAGGTTTTGCACAATCAGCGTCGAATTGGTTCCGCCGAAGCCGAAGGAGTTGGACAGGAAACGGTCGAAGTGAGCCTCGCGCGTCTCGGGTACGATGTTCAGGCAGGCAGTATCGTCGTCCGGGTGCTCGAAATTGAGGTTTCCGGCGATGAATTGGTTCTTCATCATCAGGAGCGAGTATATCAGCTCGGAAGCGCCGGCCATCCACATCTCGTGTCCGGTCTGTCCCTTGGTGGAGGTGACGGGCACGCGGTAGTCGCCGAAGATGCGGGCGATGGCCTGTGCCTCGCGGGCGTCGCCGATGCGGGTGGACGTGGCGTGGGCGTTGACATAGCCGATGTCGGCCGGGGTAAGCCCGGCGTGCTGCAAGCAAAGCTCCAACGAGCGGGCAGGCCCTTCGACGTTGGGCGTGGAGATATGGTCGCCGTTGCCGGAGAAGCCCCAGCTGACTATCTCTGCCAGGATGGGCGCCCCGCGACGCACGGCGCTCTCGTAGCTCTCCACCACCAGCGTGGCGGCTCCGCCTCCGGGCACCAGGCCGTCGCGGTCGCGGTCGAAGGGACGGCTGGCCTTCGCAGGTTCGGCCTCGCGCACGGAGAACGACTGGATGCCGTCGAAGGAGGCCACGCTATACATGTTGTTCTCTTGCGCGCCGCCGCACACCACGCAGTCTTGCAGCCCGTTGCGGATGAGCAACCAGGCCAGGCCCACGGCGTGACTGCCCGAGGCACAAGCGCCCGAAGCCGTGAGGTTGATGCCGCGCAGCTTGAACAGGCAGGCCAGGTTCATGGTGACGGTGGAGTTCATGGACTGGAAGATGCTGCCGCTGCCGCAGGCGGCCGTGTCGTGGAACTCGCGGAACTTGTCAAGCCCTTCCATCGTGGCTTCGGCCACGGAGTCGTTGCCGTAGATGATGCCTACCTCGTGGGCGGCGATGTAGTCGGCGTCCAGACGGGCATGTTCAAGGGCTGCCCGCGTGGCCATGTAGGCATACTGGGCCTCTTCGGGCATGAACTGGCGCAGGTTGCGCGACACGTAGGGTTTCAAATCGGGTTTGGGGACAGCCGTACACAGGGCCGAACGGAAGCCGGCATCCTTGCGTTCCTGGCTGAAGATGACGCCGCTGCGGCCTTCGTAGAGCGAACGGCACACGTCGTCCAGCGTGGTGCCCAGGCACGACCAGATGCCCAGGCCTGTTATAACAACTCTTCTTTCCATATCTCTTCTTGTCTGTCCGGCAGGGGCGGCGGCACGGAGCCGGACGCCTATACCTTATTATATATTATATATGCACTTCCCATCGGTTTCCGCTCCGGGCGGAGAGGCTCAGAGCGTCTTCTTGTAGCACCGGCGGCGTTTGACGAGCTCCGGGTGCAGGGGCGCCCACTGTCCCAGTTCCTTCACGTTGTCTTCCAGCTGGGGGCCTGTCTCGGCATACTTGAAGCCCAGTTGGTTGTAGATGGGAATCAGGTGGGTGAAGAACAAGGCGTTGACGCCCATCCCCTGGTAGTCGGGCCGGACGCCCACCAGGTAGAGGTCGGCCGTGTCGGCCCGCTTCCACTTCAGCGCGCGCAGCAGGTGGAACCAGCCCAGGGGCAGCATCCGCCCGCCGCTCTTGCGCAGGGCTTCGGACAGGCTGGGCAGGGTGATGGCCACGCCCACCAGCTCGCCCTCGGCGTTCTCCACCAGCGGCACCATACGGAAGTCCAGCAGGGGGACGTAACGCTGCAGGTACTCGTCTATCTGCCTGTCCTGCAACTCGGAATAGCCATACAGCGGGGCAAAGGCTTCGTTGAGCAGCCGGAACACCTTGTGCCCGTAGTCGCGCTTCTTCAAGTCCTCCTCCGTCAGGGCATGCACCTTGAGGCCGAACATCTCTTGCGCCAAGGCTGCCGTGCGGGCATAGCGGGGCGGGATTTCTTTGGGCACGGCCACGCGGGCGTGCACCCAGTCCACCTCTTTCACGAAGCCCAGGGCCTCCAGGTGGCGCGGATAATAGGGCGGATTGTAGATGGCGATGGACGAGCCCAGGCGGTCGAAGTCCTCCACCAGCATCCCCTCCTTGTCGAAGTCGAAGATGCCCATGGGGCCCACGATGGTGTCCATGCCGCGCTCGCGTCCCCAGGCAGCCGCCGCGTCGAGCAGGGCGGCCGACACCTGCAGGTCGTCCGTGAACTCGATGAAGCCGAAACGCACGTTCTTCGCGTTCCACTTCTCGTTGGCATGGTGGTTGATGATGCCGGCAATGCGGCCCACGGGCCGGCCCGCCTCGTCGTAGGCCACGAAGGCCTGGATTTCCGAGAACTCCAGCCCCGCATTCTTGCGCGGGTCGAACGTGTCGCGGACGTCTTGCTCCAAGTCGGGCACGTAGCAGGGGTTGCCCGCATAGAGCCGGCGGGGCAGATGCACGAAGTCGTCCATCCCGCGTCCGTCTTGTACCTTTTTTATACAAATCCTGTCCATATCAGGGCGCAAAAGTAGGCAAAAGTTTTCGGCGGGCAAGGTAGAACTAACCTTACGGCCATTTTTCGGGCACAAAAGACCAATCCCGCCCTACGCCCTCCCCGCCCCCCTCAGGAAGCCCCTGCAGAGGGGTTACAACGGGGCTGACCGGGGACTTAAGTCGCAGCCGGCGGGGATTACTATCCCAGCAAGCGGGCGTTACTATCCCAGCCGGCAGACATTACAGTCCCAGCAAACCGCCTCCAGAAGCCCCTCCCGGCCCCCTTGCAAGGCCTCCGGGGGGACGTAACAGCGTTGTAACGCATTTGTCAAACCTCCTTAAAGAGCGTGAAAGAACCATGTAACAGCCTCGCCCTACTTTTGCGGCGAAAAATCAAAACAACTTATAGACACCAATATGAAACAAATCGAGCGAGCACTCTTATCCCTGCTCATCCTGATGATGGCCGGACTGCCCGTCCGCGCCGACGAATTTGTGAACGAAACCAAGCAAGGCGCCATCCGCGGACGCATCGTGGACAACACGCAGCAGACCCTGCCCGGCGCCAGCATCTACATCGAATCGCTCCACACGGGAGTGGTGAGCGACGTCAACGGCTTCTACACCCTGCCCAACCTCAAGCCGGGCACCTACCGCGTGAAGGTGTCCTACGTGGGCTACTCGCCCGTCGAGCTGACCATCACCATCCCCGAAGGGCAGACCGTGATGCGCGACGTCACGCTGAACGAGGGCCTCGAGCTGCAGGAGGTAGTGGTGGGCGGCACGTTCCAAGGCCAGCGACGCGCCCTTGCTTCGCAGAAAAACGCGCTGGGCATCACCAACGTCGTGTCTGCCGACCAGGTGGGCAAGTTTCCCGACTCCAACATCGGCGACGCCTTGAAGCGCATCAGCGGCATCAACGTGCAGTATGACCAGGGCGAGGCGCGCTTCGGACAGGTGCGCGGCACGAGCGCCGACATGAGTTCCGTCACCATCAACGGCAACCGCATCCCCTCGGCCGAAGGCGAGACCCGCAACGTGCAGCTCGACCTCATCCCCGCCGACATGATTCAGACCATCGAAGTCAACAAGGTAGTGACCCCGGACATGGACGCCGACGCCATCGGCGGCAGCATCAACCTCGTCACCAAGAACTCGCCCTACAAACGCTTCATCAGCGCCACCGCCGGTACGGGCTATAACTTCGTGGCCGACAAGATGAACCTCAACCTGGGCTTCACCTATGGCGACCGCTTCTTCAACGACAAGCTGGGCCTGATGCTCTCCGCCTCCTACCAGAACAACCCCGCAGGCAGCGACGACGTGGAGATGGCCTACGAGCGCAACGACGACGGCGAAGTGGTGCTGGACGAATACGAAGTGCGCCAATACTACGTCACCCGCCAACGCCAGAGCTACTCCCTGGCCCTCGACTGGGAAATCAACGAGAACCACCGCCTGGACTTCAAGGGCATCTTCAACAACCGCAACGACTGGGAGAACCGCTACCGCCGCCAGTATAAGTGGGACGACGCCACGCCGAACGAATACGAAATGATATTCGAAAGCAAGGCCGGAGGCCCCGACCAGCGTTACGCCCGCCTGGAGCAGCAGCGCACCATGGACTTCACCCTGGGTGGTGAGCACCTCTTCGGCCGCTTGCAGTTCGACTGGAAGGCGTCTTACGCCCAGGCCGGCGAGAAGCGCCCCCACGAACGCTACCTTTCCTTCAAGCGCGAAGGCGTGGCCATGGAGACCGACTTCAGCGACATCCGACGCCCCTTCATGCGACCCGTTTCCGCCGCCGACTACCTGCTGGATGCCTCGAACAGCAACGGCTTCGAGCTGGACGAGCTGACCGAACAGTTCGAGGACATCAAGGAGAAAGACCTCAAGTTCAGCGCCAACTTCGAGTTGCCCCTCGTGCAAGGCCGCTTCGCCAACAAACTGAAGTTCGGAGCCAAGGTGGTAGACAAGAACAAGGACAAGTGGATTGACTTCTACGAATACAAGCCCACGGACGAAGACGCTTTCCTGGCGGGAGCCTTCGGACATCTCCTCAACCAAGACCGCGACGGATACATGGCGGGAGACCGCTACCGCGTAGGTAACTACGTAGACAAGAAATACCTGGGCAACATCAATGTGAAGAACTCCGCCGACTTCGAGGAAGAAATCAAGCTGGACGAGATGGCCGAGAACTTCGAGGCACACGAGACGGTGACAGCCGGTTACCTCCGCTTCGACCAGCAGCTGGGCAAACGCTGGAACCTCATGGCCGGACTCCGCCTGGAGAACACGCACGTCACCTACAGCGGTTACGTCTACGACGACGGCGACATGACCGGGGGCGACGAAAGCCTCAACCCCACCGGCAAGCAATCCAAGAGCTACCTCAACGCCCTGCCCTCGTTGCTGCTGAAGTGGGATGTCAGTGACGACCTCAAGCTGCGCGCCGCCTTCACCAACACCCTCTCCCGTCCCAAGTACGCCGACCTCGTGCCCAACGTCATCATCGACAAGGAGGACATCGCCTTCGGCAACCCTGACCTGAACGCCACGCTCTCCTACAACCTCGATCTCAGCGCCGAGTACTACTTCAAGTCCGTCGGCCTGGTCAGCGCGGGACTGTTCTACAAGAAAATCAACGACTTCATCGTGGACTACCGCCAGCAGAACTACCAGTATAACGGTGTGACCTACGACGAGATGAAGACCCCCATCAACGCAGGCGACGCCAACCTGCTGGGCATCGAGGTGGCCTACCAGCGCGACTTCGGCTTCATCCACCCGGCACTGAAGTGCATCGGCCTATACGGAAACTACACTTACACGTACAGCAAGGTGAACCACTTCAACTTCGAGGGCCGCGAGAACGACGACCTGCGCCTGCCCGGCTCGCCCGAGCACACGGCCAACCTCTCGCTCTACTTCGAGAAGGCCGGCTTCAACCTGCGCTGGAGCTACAACTTCGCCTCCGACTTCATCGACGAAGTGGGCGAGGAAGCCTTCTACGATGTCTACTACGACAAGGTGAACTACATGGACGTCAACGCCAGCTACACCTTCGGCCGCGCGTTCAAGACCACCTTCTACGCCGAAGCCACCAACCTGCTGAATCAGCCCCTGCGCTACTACCAGGGTACGCCCGACCGCTCCAAGCAGGCTGAGTACTACGGCGTACGGGTGAATGCCGGTGTGAAAATCAGCTTCTGACCATCACCGATACAGGAATCTGACATCCCTCGATACAGGCATATGATATAGGATGATACAGGAATCTGACACATAGCTATACCCGAATCTAGTAACCTAAAAGGTGTACACCTTATACATGAAAAGGTGTACACCTTATATATGGAAAGCCGTACACCTTTTGATAAGCTACATCAGGATGTAAGTAAGGGTTATATCATGATATCTGCATCTGCTATACCGGGACATTAGTATTAGTTCTATCAAGATATGGATATCAGTTCTATCGAGATATAGGTATCAGTCCTATTAAGATATCAGTATCTGTCTTATTAAGATATGGGTATCAGTCCTATTAAGATATGAGTACCAGCTATATCAAGACATCAACATCAGACATATAGGTATATCGGTTCCTAAAAGATTCCAGAAAGAGTACCTATCTTTGCAGTATATAAGAATAAGAATTATCAAACAATAAAAATCATCGAAACAATGAAGAAACTATTCCTTTTACTTGCTGTTGCCCTGCTGGGCAACTGGGCCCTGGCCCAAACTCAACCGAAGATAGACTATAGCGTCTACGACGACAAGTGCAACTTCTACATCGCCAACGACCTGGGTCGCAACGGCTATTATGACCAGAAGTCTATCGCCGAACTGATGGGCGTCATGGCCGAGGAAGTAGGCCCTGAATGTGTCATTGCTGCGGGCGACGTACACCACTTTGAGGGCGTCATCTCTACCGAAGACCCGCTGTGGATGACAAACTATGAGCTTATCTACTCGCACCCTGAACTGATGATAGCCTGGTACCCCATCTGCGGCAATCATGAATACAGGGGCTCGACACAAGCCGTCTTGGATTATAGCCATGTCAGCCGCCGCTGGGAGATGCCCGCCCGCTACTATACGAAGACGTTCAACGAAGAAGGTACCAGCGTGCGCATTGTCTTCATTGACACCACGCCCCTCATCGACAAGTACCGTCAGGAGTTCACCAAGTATCCCGACGCCTGCCAACAGGACATCGACGCCCAGCTGCAATGGTTGGACGCCACGCTGACCTCGGCCAAGGAAGACTGGGTAGTCGTCGTGGGCCATCACCCCATCTACGCCGAGACCTCGAAGGACGACGTGGAGCGACAGGACATGCAGAAACGCGTGGACAGCATCCTGCGCCGCCACAGTAACGTAGCCATGTACATCAATGGCCATATCCACAACTTCCAGCACATCCGCATGGCGGGCAGCCCGATAGACTACGTCACCAACTCCTCCGGCTCGCTCAGCCGCAAGGTGAAGCCCGTGGAGGGCACGGTGTTCTGCAGCAGCGAGCCGGGCTTCTCCATTCTCTCCGCCACGCCCACCACGCTGGAACTGCGCATGATAGACAAACACGGGCAGGTGCTGCACACGGTGACGCACACGAAGTAAAGCCGCTATCAAACCATTGCTTCAAATCCCCTCTCCGGCCGAAGAATGTCGGGAGGGGATTTTTGTATGAAGCGGAAAAGCCTTATCTTTAAATAAGATAAGTTGCACCTCGGCATGAAAAACAAACGAGTTTGTTTTGTCCTGCACTCGGTTTGCATTATCTTTGCACCCGCATAAACAAATAGGAACATGGCCATTACCATCAAGAAAGTCACCACCCGGCGCGACCTGAAGCGCTTCATCCGCTTCAACTACGAGCTCTACAAAGGCAACCCCTACTCCGTGCCCGACCTCTACGACGACATGCTCAACACGTTCAACCCCCAGAAGAATGCCGCCTTCGAGTTCTGCGAGGCCGACTACTTCCTGGCCTACAAAGACGGACGGCTGGCAGGCCGCGTGGCCGCCATCATCAACCACCGCGCCAACCAGGCATGGGGGAAGAAGAACGTCCGTTTCGGGTGGATAGACTTCACGGACGACACGGAAGTGTCCGAGGCCCTGATCCGCACTGTGGAACAATGGGGCAAGGAGCGCGGCATGACGGACATCGTAGGTCCCCTGGGCTTCACCGACATGGACGCCGAGGGCATGCTCATCGAAGGCTTCGACCAGCTGGGCACGATGGCCACCACCTACAACTATCCCTACTACCCGCAGCACATCGAACGCCTGGGCTTCCGGAAAGACGCCGACTGGGTGGAATACAAGATATACGTCCCCGACGCCATCCCCGACAAGCACCGCCGCATCTCCGACCTCATCCAGCGCAAATACAACCTGAAAATCAAGAAATACACCTCCGGCAAGAAGCTGGCCCAAGAATACGGCCAGGCCATCTTCGAGCTGGTCAACGAAGCCTACCAGCCCCTCTACGGCTATTCCGCCCTGACGCAAGGCCAGATAGACCAGTACGTCAAGATGTACCTGCCCATCCTCGACCTGCGCATGGTGACCCTCATCACCGACGCAACCGACCAACTGGTGGCCGTGGGCATCTCCATGCCCTCGCTGTCCCGCGCGTTGCAGAAGTCACACGGACGCCTCCTGCCCTTCGGCTGGTTCTACCTGCTCAAGGCCCTGTTCTTCAAGAAGCGTTCGCACATCCTCGACCTCCTGCTCGTAGCCGTCAAGCCCGAATACCAGAACAAGGGAGTCAACGCCCTGCTCTTCTCCGACCTCATCCCCGTCTACCAACAGCTGGGCTTTGAATACGCCGAAAGCAATCCCGAACTGGAACTGAACGGCAAGGTGCAGGCCCAATGGGAATACTTCCGGACGGAACAGCACAAGCGGAGACGGGCGTTCGTGAAAGAGATTAGCTAAAAAAGAAAAGAAGCCTGAATATCTCTACGCTGTATGTAAGCGCCTTTCACAGGAACTACACATGCCGTTGTAAACGATTTGTTTACAGTAATTCTCCTTTGCGTGACAACATCCATTGTCCCTGTCAAATCCAACAGGAAATGAGCGAACTCCACCGCTGTCGATATAGAATACTTAGAAAAATCTATATCGGCTGCCAGAAACTCCTCTTTCCTATTAACAACCGAATCCTCAAAAGTAGTAGGAAGAAGCAATTTGTTTATCCACACACTATTTCCTACGGTATGATAATTATACAACGGCTGAGAACAGCGTTCATCATAATTCAGACGAGCCATCTGTCCTTTATCCCATAACCAAAGGCAAGGAATCTGACGAGTCCCTTCGGCATCATAGCCTGCACAATAAATGACCTCTTCATTATCAGGGACACACCGCATCACGAAACCAGAAAAGAGTTTCATCAAGCAATCCGTTGTCTCCACATCATGCGAATGATATTCGGACAAAAAGGCATTGACATAATATCCATAAGGCAATCCATCCATATAGCCATTGCCGGCAAAAGACAGGATGTAACGATTCCACAAGCAGAAAGTACGTTCTGCCACTGAAAAATAGCCATCATCCCCGTTTTTCACGAATGAAAGCGTATCCGAAGAAATCACAATGCCTTCTGGCACAAACACAGCAATATTCAGCGACATCAATATCCGAATTTAAGATAATTATAATATCTATTATAATAATTGCGATAGTAATTGGAATAATTGGTATAATAGTATGACACATTATAGTAATTACTATAGTTGTTATAATCCATATAATTACTATAATAGTTACTATAGTTCATATAATTACTGTAATTGGAATAATTATAGTAATTAGAATAATAATTGTAGTAATTTCGGTAATAATTATAGTATTTCGTATAACCGCCATGCCCATAGCCTGAATTATAGTAGTTATAATACTTATAATAATATTGCGCATCAGCCACGACAGAAGGTAATGCTGCCAAGCCTATTATGCCTGTAGCAACTTTCGCCATACGCTTTAAAGCCTCACGCCGTGTCATTTTTTTGTCATTTTCCATACCTCAAATATTTAGACATCCCTGATTACAAATACTTACTTCCATCAAATTTCAAACCCGTTATTGGCTCGAAATATTCCTTCAGAAAATACTTCTTACTCAAACACCATTCCGTCTTTGCGAATATAGTACCCTTTGCATTCCAACCATCCAAAGGACAACCACCATGACATATCTTGAAATACTCGCATCCCTTGCAATCGTTATTCTGCAAATAAGAAGAACGCCGTGCGATATCCTCGCGATAAGCGCTCCTGAATGCCTCCGAAACACTCATATCCCTAATATTCCCCACCTCAAACACGTCCCAATCCGAAGAACGCCCACAATGAGAGATTTCTCCATCGGGACCTATGTAAATATGAGAATAGGCACACTCGCCACTGTCACTACAGCAAACAGCACCCCCTCTCCCATAATGATTCATATACGAAAAAAACGGCTCCACAAAAGGATATAATTCTCGCAAACTCCACCATTCCTTAAAAATAACCCCTAAAAAATCAGCAAACTCTTTAGCTGTTATTCCCACACCATTCGGATCTTCATTCTTATAAGAATACACAGGATGCAACTGGAATCCGCCACGCACCTTGAAATTTGTCAGCAAACGGAACAATTCAAGCGGTTTGTCAAGCACACGCTTCGTAACCACATAAATGAATCCCCAAGAAAAACCGTTGCGCTCAATCAAGTCTATCCCGCGAAAAAACAAACGATTATACGCGTCCGAATCCCGTTGTGCACCAAATCCGCGAATGCCTTTATAAGGTTCATAACTGGTTCCTACCCTATCTATTCCCATTTCTTTGAAAACATCTATCAATTCTTGATTGATAAGCGTAAGATTGGTCTGGATATCATATTCAATTCGTTGCATGGTCTGAGGACAAACCTTGCGAACAATGTCAAGCACCTTTCGATAAAAACCAGCCCCTACTATGCAGGGCTCCCCCCCATGCCACACAATACTCATCCACTCTTTCGGATTCTCCTCCAGATAATCATTGATGCTTGCAAAAACCCTCTCAAGCAATTCAAGACTAATCGTCTTAGGTTGCTTACGCGCAATCACATCACAATAAATGCAATTGGAATTGCAGGCTTCCGTCTCTTTAAATATCAATGTAGGCATATTTCATTCATTATTCTTTAACCTTTCGCCAAGGACAACATATTCCAACGTTTCACCCATGACTTGCTCGCAATCAGAAAAATTATTTTTCAGACATCCGCAACAAATACGGAAGGCCTTGCATTTAGCGCAAGCGTCCAATTCCATAAAATGATGATAATACGTGCGCAGGCGCGACTCAAAATCAGCATCCGCCGCATCCCGGGTATCCATGGCCGAGTACAGGTCTAACGGGCGTATGTTTTTCTCCTCGTCAAGACGCGATGAAATATAAGCAAAAGGCTCTATCCCCGCATGAGGCACCGGAGACATGAAATGATAAGATGCCAAATCCACAAAATACTCATCACTGAGCTGCACCTCCTCATCCAGCCACAAACCACAACCAACGCCTAAAGAAGCTAACATTTTCAGATGAGAATAACTTTGGACATCATCACCCGGAAAATAGACACGTACATCTATTTCCCGCAGCCTGTCGATATCCCTCAAAACCGCCATCACATCACCCATTCCACCCACTTTGACGCCCCCATGAAACTCACGCCACGAAGCATCAAAATTTATCTCCGAAAGCATTTGCTGGCCATAGTCAAGCAAACGACATGCATGCCCGTCTGCAAGCATTTCTCCACTATGCTGTGACATCCTCATTCCACCTCCCTTCTTCCATCCAATGGTTTAATACATGAGCCAAACATCCTCCCGAGCAAAGACGCTTCTGTCTGTAAAGACAAGTAGAACATGCCGGATAAATGCCCCCTCCTTCTTGCCGGACCTTTTCTATCTCTGCCTGATAAAAATCGACAATCTCGCCAAAGCTGTTAAACTCCAGCAGGCTACGCTTCTTGAATCCGGAAAGCGGAAAACAAGACCATACACTCAGATCCGTACCGATATCAATGGCCGGCCCACATTGAAACGAGCATTGTCCGACAGTGTATTTGAACACCCTACCTAACTCTTCGTCTGTAAACATACACATCGGGAAACCGCAATCAAAGCCAGGATCTATATGCAATTTCTCAAACTCTCTGAAGAAAGCAAGAAGTTTATCCTTCACCTCGCCAAAATGTTCGGGCGATATGTACAGGTTTTTCTTCCCGGGAATAGGATGAGCCAAGCCAAGCCGTATGTGCCTGTTCAGATGATAATCAATGATGTAATTGGCCAAAAAAGCCATATTAAAGTCCAGCCTGTAAATATTGAAACTCAACGATGCCCGTTGAGAGAAAACAGACAAAAAACGCCTCACTCTTTCCAACTCCGAGGGCTTGCAATATTTAGGCTCGTTCACATTCACCACAAAAGCCACTTCCAAATCCGGAAATGAAAAAAGTTTTTCGACAAACGGCTCAAACTTCTTATCAGGCATGATGCCGCTTGTAAACACAGTCACCGCAATGCCCCGCCTATTCAAGTAGGCAATAAACTCGGCCACTTGCGGATGTATCAACGGCTCGCCACCCAAAAGAGAGAGATGGCGTTCGCCGGAAGCCAGAAGCAAATCTGCAATATAAATCAAGTTATCCCACGTCAAAGCATCGCCAACATCCGCATCCTGCATATATTGTTTGGCAAAACAATAAGGACAACTCCGGACACACGTTTCTGTTAGAAGCACATTAGGCATACAGGTAATTCATGTAGAAAAGATTTTCTTTCCACAAAGGTAAAAAATATTCTCGAAAATATGTATCCTAAGAATACTTTTTTGGCAAATATGCATCTCGCGCACTCCTCCTTCGTCCCCGGGTCGTCCCTCCTTCGTCCCTCCTTCGTCTCCAGGAAGACGAACATCGGACGAGCGAAAGCCGTGGAAGGGGGCAGGTATTCCGGACGGAAAAGTCAAGTTTTCTGAACAGCGGAACGAACAGCCCGCCTCCCCGGCCCGACTTATCAAAAAAATCATTATCTTTGTGCCAAATTGCCGACTTGAACATATGGAGACACCCGATAACAACCTGACACTGCCGCTGGACGAGGCGAACGGCACGCAAGACGTGACGCAACCCGCCGTGGACTACACCGAGGAAAACATCCGACACCTGGACGACATGGAGCATATCCGTGTGCGCTCGGGCATGTACATCGGCCGCCTGGGCGACGGAAGCCAGAGCGACGACGGCATCTACGTGCTGCTGAAGGAGACGCTGGACAACTCGATAGACGAGTTCAAGATGGGAGCGGGCAAGAAAATCGAAGTGACCATCGAGGACAACCGCCGCGTCAGCGTGCGCGACTACGGACGGGGCATCCCGCAGGGCAAGCTGGTGGAGGCGGTGAGCAAGCTGAACACGGGCGGCAAATACGACTCGAAGGCGTTCAAGAAGAGCGTGGGACTGAACGGCGTGGGCATCAAGGCGGTGAACGCGCTGAGCTCCAGGTTTGAGGTGCGCAGCTATCGGGACGGGAAGGTGCGCGCCGTGGTCTTCGAGCGGGGCGTGCTGCAAAGCGACACGACCGAGGAAAGCAACGAAGAGACGGGCACGTTCATCTACTTCGAGCCGGACGACACCTTGTTCACGGGCTTCAGCTTCCAGAACCAGTTCGTGGAAAACCTGCTGCGCAACTACACCTATCTCAACACGGGCCTGACCTTCGTCTACAACGGCCAGCGCATCCTCTCGCGCCACGGACTGGAGGACTTGCTGAAGGACAACATGACCAGCGAGGGTCTCTACGACATCATCCACCTGAAGGGCGAGGACATCGAGATAGCCTTTACCCACACCAACCAATACGGCGAGGAATACTACTCCTTCGTCAACGGGCAGCACACCACGCAAGGGGGCACGCACCAGTCGGCCCTGAAAGAACACCTGGCCCGCACCATCAAAGAGTTTTTCAACAAGAACTTCGACTACGCCGACATCCGCAACGGGCTGGTGGCCGCCATCGCCATCAACGTGGAGGAACCGATGTTCGAGAGCCAGACCAAGACGAAACTGGGCAGCAACAACATGTGGCCGGCCGTCCCGCAGGAAAACAAGCCCGCCGGCCCGACCATCAACAAATACGTGGGCGACTTCATCAAGACCGAGGTGGACAACTACCTGCACAAGAACCCGCTGGTGGCCGAGGTGATGCTGCAAAAGATACAGGACTCGGAGAAAGAGCGCAAGGCCATCGCCGGGGTGACGAAGCTGGCCCGCGAACGCGCCAAAAAAGCCAACCTGCACAACCGCAAGCTGCGCGACTGCCGCTACCACCTGAGCGACGGCAAGGGCAAGGAGCAGGAGGCGGAGTCGTGCATCTTCATCACCGAGGGCGATTCGGCCAGCGGCTCCATCACCAAGAGCCGCGACGTCAACACGCAGGCCGTCTTCTCGCTGCGAGGCAAACCGCTGAACAGCTACGGGCTGACCAAGAAAGTGGTGTACGAGAACGAAGAGTTCAACCTCCTGCAGGCGGCTCTCAACATCGAGGACGGCATGGAAGGCCTGCGCTACAACAAGGTCATCGTGGCCACGGATGCCGACGTGGACGGCATGCACATCCGCCTGCTGATGATTACGTTCTTCCTACAGTTCTTCCCCGACCTCATCAAGAAGGGACACGTCTACATCCTGCAGACGCCCCTGTTCCGCGTGCGTAACAAGAAGAAAACCACCTATTGCTATACCGAAGACGAACGCCTGCGCGCCATCCAAGAGCTGGGTCCCAACCCGGAAATCACCCGCTTCAAGGGCTTGGGCGAAATCTCCCCCGACGAGTTCCGCCACTTCATCGGCAAGGACATGCGCCTGGAGCCCGTCACCCTGCGCAAGACCGACCTGGTGAAGGAAATGCTGGAATTCTACATGGGCAAGAACACCATGGAGCGGCAGAACTTCATCATCCAGAACCTGGTGGTGGAAGAAGACTTGGTGCAGGAGGAATAATCCCAAAAACGCTTGTTGACGGACATTCGCCAGCCTCCGATTATCCAACAGGACAGAATCATTGACCTTGCGCCCCACTCCATATGATGACCAGCATGGAAGATATAAACTGGCTGAAAGAGGTTGGGACGAAGACAAAGGAAACAGGAGCAAACCTGCCTTCCAAGGAAATATAGGATGATTTCAGTAAGAAGGGCATAAAATGACAAGCATACAGCAAAGAGAGCGATTGCAATCTCAACCAATCCGGGCGATATAAGAACTTGAGCCATGAGCGAACTACAGAAAAAAGAGGAAGTTTTTCTGAATGATATCAGAGAGATTATAAACGCCGCAAGGACGCAAGCCGTGCGTAGTGTGGATTTCTGCCGGGTGCAGATGTATTGGCACATTGGCAAGCGTATTTTTGAGGAAGAGCAACAGGGCAAAGACCGTGCCGATTACGGAGCATATCTTATAAAGAATCTGTCCAAGCAGTTGGGACCAGAATATGGAAGCGGTTTTTCATACCGCCAATTGGCCTTTTGCCGCCAATTCTACCGAACTTATCCAATTGCGAACGCACTGCGTTCACAATTGAACTGGACACAATATCGCCTGCTGATTCAGATAGACGATCCCGATAAGCGCATGTATTATGAACTGGAATCCGTTAATAACAGCTGGACGGCAAGAGAGACGGAGCGGCAAATCAATTCTCAACTTTACGAACGCCTGTTATTGAGCAATGACAAGGAATCCGTCCTGGCTATTGCCCGCAAGGAACGGATTCCGCAATCACCTTTGGAAATCATTAAAGACCCGATGTTTCTGGAGTTCCTGGGATTGGAACGCAAGGCTGCGTATTACGAGAAAGACTTGGAGTCGGCCATCATCACCCACCTGCAACATTTCTTGCTTGAACTGGGACAAGGATTCACTTTCGTGGCACGGCAGAAGCGCATCTTATTGGAAGACGATGAGTTTTTTGCCGACCTCGTGTTTTACAACCGCCTGCTAAGATGTTTTGTTGTCATCGAACTGAAAACCGGCAAGCTGACGCATCAGGACCTGGGACAGTTGCAGATGTACGTCAACTATTACGACCGCGTGGAAAAGACCGCAGAAGAAAATCCTACCATCGGCATTCTGCTCTGCACCGACAAAAACGATACGGCAGTTCGCATGGCTTTGCCGGAAGACAATAGGACCATATTGGCAAGTGAATACAAACTGTATTTGCCTACGCAGTCGCAGTTGATTAACGAGGTGAACAGTGTGCGGAAAATGGTGGAAGAGCAACGTGAGTTTAACAAAAGAAATGAAAAGGAGAATGAACCATAACCGTCATCCGTATGGCAAATGCCGCAAAGATGGCCAACACCTTTGCCTGTTCAAGGATTTTGGCTACTTTTGCAACGAGTTATTTGACAGCAGAATATTGCACTGAAAGAACTATGACCCGCGCCATCTTCCCCGGCACGTTCGACCCCTTCACCGTCGGGCATGCCTCCATCGTCAGCCGTGCGCTGACGTTCATCGACGAAATCGTCATCGCCATCGGCATCAACGAGAACAAGCACACGCACTTCCCCCTGGAGCAGCGCCTGCGCATGATCCGCGACTATTACCGCGGCAACCCGCGCATAACGGTCGAGGCCTACGATGGTCTCACCACCGACTTTGCCCGGCAGGCAGGGGCCAACCTCATCGTGCGCGGCATACGCACGGTGCGCGACTTCGAGTACGAGGAAACCATTGCCGACGTCAACCGCAAACTGACGGGCATCGAGACCATCCTCCTCTTCACCGAGCCGGAACTCACCTCCGTCAGCTCTACCATCGTGCGCGAACTGTTAAGTTTCCGGAAAGACATCACCCCCTTCCTTCCCCAAGGCATGAAACTGCCCCCCTCCCCCGCCACGGTCTCTCCCGAGGCTGATTCAGGTGCTTCCGCGGGAAAGGAGCTACACGTGTGCTAAATGTCGGCAGTTCCCAAGGGGGGAAACATAAAATATAAAACAATATGATCGCATGAAAGAAAGAAAGACAAGAACGACGCTTGCCCTCGCGACGCTGCTCTGCGCCCTTGCCCTCCAGGCAGCGGCCCAAGGCAACCTGCCCCTGCGCAAGCTCCAGATGGCCGAGTTTGCCATCAGCCGCCTCTACGTGGACACGGTGGACGAGGACAAGCTGGTGGAAAGCGCCATCGTTGAGATGCTGGCCCAGCTGGACCCGCACTCCACCTACAACAACGCCGAAGAAGTGCGCGCCATGAACGAGCCGCTGCAAGGCAACTTCGACGGCATCGGCATCCAGTTCCAGATGATTGAAGACACGCTGCTGGTCATCCAGCCCGTCAGCGGGGGCCCCTCGGAGAAGGCGGGCATCCTGGCGGGCGACCGTATCACGGCCGTCAACGACACCGCCATCGCGGGCGTGAAGATGAGCACGGACGAAATCATGAAACGCTTGCGCGGGCCCAAGGGCACGCGGGTCGACCTCACCGTCGCGCGCCGGGGCGTGCAAGAGCCGCTGGCCTTCTGCGTCCGGCGCGACAAGATACCCATCTTCAGCCTCGACGCCGCCTACATGATTCAACCCCAGACCGGCTACATACGCATCAACCGCTTTGCCGCCACCACGCCCGACGAGTTCCAGGAGGCCCTGAAGAAGCTGCAAAGGCAAGGCATGCGCGACCTCATCCTGGACCTGCAGGGCAACGGCGGGGGCTACCTCAACGCGGCCATAGACCTGGCCAACCAGTTCCTAAGACAGGGCGAACTGATTGTCTACACCGAGGGACGGGCCGAACGGCGGCGCGACTTCCTGGCCCAGGGTAACGGACGGATGGCCGCGGGACGGCTGGTGGTGCTGGTGGACGAATATTCGGCCTCGGCCAGCGAGATTGTGACGGGCGCCGTGCAGGACTGGGACCGGGGCATCGTGGTGGGCCGCCGCACCTTCGGCAAGGGACTGGTGCAACGTCCCGTCGACCTGCCAGACGGCTCGATGATACGCCTCACCGTGGCACGCTACTACACGCCCGCAGGCCGCTGCATCCAGAAGCCCTATGAGAAGACGGGCAACGGCGAAGGCATGTTGGAGCAATATCACCGCGACCTCCTCGACCGCTACAACCACGGCGAACTGATGCACGCGGACAGCATCCACTTCCCCGACTCGCTGAAATACCGCACCCGGCGCCTGGGACGCACCGTCTACGGCGGCGGGGGCATCATGCCGGACTTCTTCGTGCCCATCGACACCACGCTCTACACCGACTGGCACCGCAACCTCGCGGCCAAGGGAGTCATCATCCGCAGCACCACGGGCTACATCGAACGGCACCGCGGCGAGCTGAAGAGCCGATACAAGGATTTCCAGGCCTTCAACCGGAAGTTCGAGATAGACGACAGCTTCATGGACAACGTCAAGGCCCTGGCCGAGGCGGAAAAGGTGGCCTTCGACGAAGAAGAATACCGCCGCTCGCTCCCCTTGGTCAAGACGCAACTGAAGGCCCTCATCGCCCGCGACCTGTGGGACATGAACGAGTATTTCCAAGTGATGAACACCGCCGACCGCACCGTGCAGCAGGCCCTGAAGGTGCTGAACGAAGGCGGATACGAACGGGTGCTGACGCGCCCCGTGCTGGCACCCATCCGCATGGAAGACGAAGAGCTGTGAAAAGCGATGATGAAGAGCGACGAGAAGAGATTATAAGCAACGGAAAAAGCGAAAGGGAGCGAGGGGAGGACAAAATGCCACCTCTCGCTCCCTTTTTCTAACTTCCTTCTGCCGCCTCACGCAGACTTGCCGCTCCCGATGGCGTTCCACACCAGGGCACTGATGGCTGCGCCCACAAACGGGGCCACAATGAAGAGCCACAGCTGAGACAAAGCCTGCCCGCCCTCGAACAAGGCCGGGCCGATGCTGCGCGCGGGGTTGACCGACGTGCCTGTGATGGGGATGCAGACGATGTGCACCAACACCAGCGTCAGGCCGATGGCCAGTCCAGCCAGGTTGCCGGCCCCCTTCTTGCTGTCCGTAGCGCCCAACACCACCAGCACAAAGATGAACGTGAAGACCATCTCCGCCAGGAAGGCCTGCAGCATCATGCCGTCGCCATACGAGTTGCTGCCTGTCTCCGTGGGACCGCCGTGCGCGCCCGTCGACACCAAAGCCCACAGGATGGCCGAGCCGATGACGGCCCCTATCACCTGGAACACCATGTACATGCCTGCGTCCTTGCCGCTCATCCGGCCCGAAAGCCAGACGCCCAGCGTGATGGCAGGATTGATGTGGCACCCCGAGATGCCGCCGATGGTATAGGCCATGGCCACTACCGACAAACCGAAGGCCAAGGCTACGCCCAATGTGCCCACACCGGCGCTTACCGCGCCAGCGGCATGCCCCGCAAAGACGGCGCTGCCGCAACCCATCAACACGAGGACCATCGTCCCCACCATTTCTGCTACATACTTTTTCATAAGCCTGTTGATTTTAAAGTTTATCCGCCCCAAATATACGGATTTACAAGACAGGTTGTTCTCTTCGCCCGCATTTTATCACCTGCGCGAAGCTGTTTCCTCTCTTTTTTGCACACTGCGCGCGTCGGAAGGGAGAAAACGGGCATTACTATCCCACCGACCGGGCGTTACTATCCCAGCGAGCGGGGACTATAGTCCCGGCAAGCGGGAATTACTACGCCAGCAAACGGGCGTCTTTAACGGCAAGTATCGGGCTTGGGCACGGGCCGCGCACGGAACACGGGCCGCGCGAACCACCGCTTGTACATCCGCGTCGCCAGTCCGTAGAGCACGAAGGCCGACACGAAACCGGCGATGGCGTCGATGACGTAGTGCGCCTGGATGTAGACCGTGGCGCCGCACAGCAGCAGGTAGAAGGGCATCAGGCAGGCAAAGAGCCGCCGGCTGCCGCGCCAGGCCATCAGCATCAGGATGGTGGAGATGCCCACGTGCGAACTGGGAAAGGCGGCCGTGGGACGTTCGCCCACCTGCTGCGAGCCTTCCACCAGGCTGTAGAAGAAGCCGTGCTCGTAGCCGGGGCCGGGCAGCAGCTCCTGGTGGTGGTTGAAGTAGTCGCCTATGGCAGGAAAGACGCCCTGCGCCACGTTGTCGCAGCCGATGGCGGGGAAATAAAACTGCGGGCCGGCCACGGGTACGAAGATATAGACGAGGTAGTAGATGAAAAACGAGGTGATGAGGACGAAGGACACCTTCTCCAACAAGTCGTAGCGGCAGACAAAGTACCACAACAAGAGGATGAGCATCATCGGATAATAGAAGAAGTAGCCCAGGTTGAGCGGCTCGCTGACCCACATCTGCGGGAAACGTTGGCTGAACCAGATGGCGGGTTGTCCGCCGAACAGGGCCTGTTCGGCCGCGGCAAAGAGGTGGTCGAGGTTGGGGAAAAGGCGGTTGAACTCGAACGTGTCGGGATACCAGTACGACAGCAGCGACATCTGTATGATGACCCTCACCAGGGCCGAGAACTTGCAGGGGGCCAGGCGGTAGAGATACATCAGCACGAAGGTGACCAGCGCGATGAGCGCCCTGTCCCACAACATCTGCGCCGGATGGTCCATCCGCTGGTAGAGGATGAGTATCAGCACCGATGTCAGAAGGTTGTATATCAGCGATACTTTCTCGATGGCAAACAGTCCCTTGCGGGTCTCTATGCGCTTGAATATGTCTAAAGCCATTTATTTTCCTTATACCACGCCACTGCTATCCGCACGCCCTTGTCCAGGTCGTAGTCCGGGGCATAGCCCAATTCCCGGACCGCCGGCGAGATGTCGCACCGCCAGTTGCGTTGTTTCATAATGTTATACTTGTCGCGGTTGAGCGTGCTGGTCTTTCCCCGCCGCTTCGCCCACCATTCAGCGCACAAAGATACACATTTTAGGGCAAACAACGGAAATTTCAGGCGGATAACCCACGGATGCCCCATCTCGCGGATGAGCAGGTCGGAGAAGGTGCGGCTGCTGTACACCTGCCCGTCGGACAGGAAGTAGGCACGGCGCTCCACGCCCCGCTCGATGGCCCGAAAGACGGCCTGCACCACGTCGGCCACATAGACAAACGTCAGGTCTTGGCGGCGGAAGCCGGCGGCCACGTCCACATGGCGGGCGATGCTCTGCGCCATCACGTAGTAGTCGCGCTCGCGGGGCCCGTAGACGCCGGTGGGTCGGAAGATGACGTAGGGGAAGCCGTCCAGCCCTTCCAGGTAGCGTTCGGCCTTCAGCTTGCTGCGCCCGTAAGCGGTGTTGGGACAGGGGACATCAGTCTCGCGGATAGGCTCGTAGGTCTGCTCGTGCACGGGGCCGAAGACGCTGAGCGTGCTGATGAAGATGAACTGGCGGGGCATCATGCCGCACTCCGTCAGCATGTCCGCCAGGTTGCACGTCTGCACGTGGTTCACGCGGTCGAAGTCCTCCGGGTCGATGCACTTGGTGGCGCCGGCGCAGTGCACCACGTAGTCGAAGCCTCCCTCCGCGCGGCGATGCTCCAGGAGTTGACGCGCCAGCACGTCGCGGTGCGCCATGTCCAGTTCGATGAAACGGATGCGCGGGTCTTGCAGGTAGGCCCGGCTGCTGGTGGGGCGCACGCCCGCCCAGGTGTCGAAGCCGCGGCGGAGGGCCTCTTCCACAAGGAAGCTGCCGATGAAGCCGCTGGCGCCGGTGATAAGGATGCTTTTGCTCATGTCAACTAACGGTTAGTGGTCAGTGATTAGTGTTTAATGTTTAGCGATTAGTGTTTAAGGATTAGGGATTAGCTATTAGGGATTAATTTCCGGCCTGTCCGCACGCACTAATCACTCATCACTAACCGCTATCACTCATTTAAACGGTTCCACATGCAGGCTGATGTACGTCCCCTTGCCGAACTCCTCGCGCAGGCGATGCTCGATGACGGTGGCCCGCCGGTGGGCCTCCTCCAGCGTGAGGCTGCCGTCCATGCGCACGTGCAGGTCGATGGAATAGCTGTTGCCGATGCGGCGCGTGCGCAGGTGGTGGGGCGAGGTGACGCCTGGATAAGAGAGAACAATCTCGTTGATGCGGTTCTCCACCTCGGCGGGCAGCGACTTCTCCAGCAGTTCGTTCATAGAGGGCACCAGGAGCTTGACGGACACCTTCAGGATGAAGAAGCTGACGATGACGGCCGCTATCGGGTCGAGCACGCGCCACTGGTCGCCCAGCAGGATGGCCCCGCCGATGCCCGCCGCCGTGCCGATGGACGAGAAGGCGTCGCTGCGGTGATGCCACGCGTTGGCCACCACGGCCTGCGACTGCACCTTGCGCCCCACGAACACCGTGTATTGGTAAAGAGCTTCCTTGGACACGATGGAAATAAGAGCCGCCCACAGCGCCAGCATACCCGGCTGCGGCAGCGTCCCGCCCCGGACAACGTGCCAGATGGCCTCCGCCCCGTTCCACAAGATGCCCAGCCCCACGGCAAAGAGACAAAGGCCGATGATGGCCGTGGCCAGCGTCTCATACTTGCCGTGCCCGTAGTCATGCCCCTCGTCCTCGGGCTTGGACGAGATGCGCACGAACACCAGCACGATGATATCCGTCACGAAGTCGGACAGTGAATGCACCGCGTCGGCAATCATGGCCGCGCTATGGCCCGCAATGCCTGCAAAAAACTTGAAGAGCAGCAGCACGAAGTTGACCACGCTGCCCACGATGGTCACCCGATAAATCTCACGTTCGCGCCGGACGGTGTCCGCCGTCCCAATCTTGCCTGTATCCATACGCTATATTCTCCTTGGTTGATAAGACGGCGCAAAGATAGCACATTCTGCCTTGCGCCGCACCATTCCGCGCGATTTTAAGCAATCGTCTCCCGTCAAGGGATGCCGGCAGGCCGCTCCCCACAGGCAGGCGCGCATTTTTTTCTTCCCACGAACGGCGGCGCATATGCAATTATTTCTTAGCTTTGCAAAGACTAACCACACTGCTATGGGCAAGAAGAAAGACAAACGAGAAAAGAAGGCGGGCAAACGCATGAGCAAGAAGCAACTCACGAGCCTGCTGCTGGACTACTTCCACACGAAAGGCGGCGAAACCGTGTCGCTGAAGCAAATCTTCGAGCAACTGCGCCTCACCACGCACCCCATGAAGATGCTCTGCATGGACATCCTGGCCGGCCTGAAGGAAGACGACTACATCAACGAGACCGAACACCACCAATACCGCCTGCACCAGCGCGGCGTGGAGATGACCGGCCGCTTCGTGCGCAAGAGCAACGGCAAGAACTCCTTCATCCCCGACGACGGCGGCGACCCTATCTTTATCGCCGAGCGCAACTCGGCCCACGCCATGAACAACGACCGCGTGCGCATCGCCTACTACGCCCGCCGCCGCGGCAAGACGGCCGAAGGCGAAGTGCTGGAAGTGCTGGAACGTGCCAACGACAGCTTCGTGGGCACGCTGGAGGTAACGCGCGGCTACGCCTTCCTGCTAACTGAAAACCGCACCCTGGCCAACGATATCTTTATCCCTAAAGACAAGCTGAAGGGCGGACGTACGGGCGACAAGGCCGTGGTGAAAATCATCGAATGGCCCGACAAGGCCAAGAACCCCATCGGACAGGTGGTGGACATCCTGGGCCGCTCGGGCGACAACAACACCGAGATGCACGCCATCCTGGCCGAGTTCGGCCTGCCCTACTCTTACCCCAAGAACGTGGAAGCCGCCGCCGACAAGATTCCCGACGAGATACCGCCCGAAGAAATCGCCCGGCGCGAGGACTTCCGCCGCGTCACCACCTTCACCATCGACCCCAAGGACGCCAAAGACTTCGACGACGCGCTGTCCATCCGCAGCCTGGGAGGCGGACTGTGGGAAGTGGGCGTGCACATTGCCGACGTCACCCACTACGTCAAGGAGGGCACCGTCATCGACAAGGAAGCCGAGCGGCGCGCCACGTCCGTCTACCTCGTCGACCGCACCATCCCCATGCTGCCCGAACGGCTCTGCAACCTGCTCTGCTCGCTCCGCCCCGACGAAGAGAAGCTGGCCTACAGCGTCATCTTCACCCTGAACGACCGGGCCGAGGTGCAGGACTCGCGCATCGTGCACACCGTCATCCGCAGCGACCGCCGCTTTACCTACGAGGAGGCACAGCAAGTCATCGAGACGGGCGAGGGAGACTACAAGTTCGAGTTGCTGGAACTCGACCGACTGGCCAAGCAGCTGCGCGAGAAGCGATTTGCCGGCGGCGCGCTGGAGTTCGACCGCGTGGAGGTGAAGTTCGAGATTGACGAAAAAGGCAAGCCCCTGCGCGTCTACTTCAAAGAGTCGAAAGACGCCAACAAGCTGGTGGAGGAGTTCATGCTGCTGGCCAACCGCACCGTGGCCGAAGCTATCGGTAAGGTGCCCAAGGGCAAGAAGGCCAAGGTCTTCCCCTACCGCATCCACGACCTGCCCGACCCCGCCAAGCTGGACAACCTGGCCCAGTTCATCGGACGCTTCGGCTACAAACTGCGCACGGCAGGCAACAAGACCGACCTCTCCAAGTCCATCAACCACCTGCTGAAGGACGTCAAGGGAAAGAAAGAAGAAAACCTCATCGAGACCGTATCCATCCGCGCCATGCAGAAGGCACGCTACTCCACGCACAACATAGGCCACTACGGCTTGGGCTTCGACTACTACACGCACTTCACCTCGCCCATCCGCCGCTATCCGGACATGATGGTGCATCGCTTGCTGACGAAGTACCTGGACGAACACGGACGCACCGTCAGCGAAAAAAAATACGAGGCCCTGTGCGACCACAGCAGCGCCATGGAGCAACTGGCCGCCAACGCCGAGCGGGCCAGCATCAAATACAAGCAGGTGGAGTTCATGCAGGAACACGTGGGGCAGACGTACGACGGCGTTATCTCCGGCGTCACCGAGTGGGGCCTCTACGTGGAGCTGAACGAGAACAAGTGCGAGGGCATGATACCCATCCGCGACCTGGACGACGACTACTACGAATACGACGAAAAGAACTACTGCCTGCGCGGACGGCGCAAGAAGCACGTCTACAGCCTGGGCGACGCCGTCACCATCCAGGTGGCCCGCGCCAACCTGGAGAAGAAGCAGCTGGACTTCGCGCTGGCAGACTAATGACGGTGCTGCCCCAGCACGCGGTGGGGCAGCATGCCGTGGCCCAGCAGGTCGATGGGACACTGGAAGTTGCGCTCCAACCATTCGGGGGTGATGCCGGTATCGGGGTGATAATCCAGCGTTTCGTTGACGCAGGCGATGGACTTGACCTGCCGGAGCACGGTGCCGATGTCGTGGCTCACCAGGATGATGGCACACTCGCGGTTCAGGTCGGCCAGCAGCTCGTAGAGGCGCGCCTCGAAATGGCGGTCGAGGTAGGTGCTGGGCTCGTCGAGGATGACCACCTCGGGGTCGGACACCACGGCCCGCCCCAACAGGGCGCGTTGCAGCTGGCCGCCGCTCAGGGCGCCGATGGGCCGCCGCTCCAGTCCCTCCAGCCCCATGCGGGCCATGACGCTGCGGGCCTTCTCGCGGTCGGCAGCGGTAAAGCGGGCGACGGGCGGCTTGCATCCGGCCAGGCCGGAGAGGACTACCTCTTCCACCGTGATGGGAAACTTGCGGTCGATGCGGGCATACTGGGGCAGATAGCCCATGCGGAACTTCGCGTCGCGTCCGCCTGTGGGCCGGCACGAGTGGCACACCACCTCGCCCGCCGTGGGCTTCAGCAGTCCCAGGATACACCTCACCAGCGTGGTCTTGCCGCCGCCGTTGGGGCCGATGATGCCCAGAAAGTCACGGTCGTAGACGCGGAGGTTGACGTCGCGCAGCACGGTCTTCCCGTCGTAGGCGGCGCGGAGGTCCTTCACCTCTATCAATATCTTCTGTTCTTCTTCCATACCCTATCTTCATTCCTCCTTTCCCGACAAGACCTCGGCCACGTGCAGCATCTCCGCGGGCCAGTCATAGGCCAGGGGATTGACGTCCACCACGCGCGCCCCCGCCTGTTGCGCGATGAGCTCGGCGTTGCGGCGGTCGAACTCGGGCTGCACAAAGATGACGCGCACGCGCTCCTTGCGACACACGTCCACCAGCTGCTTCAGCCAGGCGGGCGACGGCTCCTTGCCCCCGGCCTCGATGGGTATCTGCCGCAGGCCGTAGTCGCGGGCGAAGTACGAGAGGGCGGGATGGTAGATGAGGAAAGCGCGGTCGGCGCCGGGCTGCGACAGGCAGGCGCGGCACAGGCTGTCGGTGCGTTGGACGACGCGCTGCAGGCTGTCGCACCGGTGGCGGTAGAGCGAGTCGGCCCCGGCGTCGAGGACGATGAGGGCGTTGGTCAGGTTGTCCACGATGCGCCGCGCGTTGACGGCGGAGCTCCACAGGTGCGGCTCCACGCCGGAAGCGTGGCCGTGGCCGTCGTGGGCGGGATGCGTGTCGTCGCGAATCAGGTCGATGCCGCGCGAGAGGTCGAAGAAACGCAGGTGGGGCGCATTTTCCTCCAGCCGGTCCATCCAGGCCTGCTCGAAGCCGATGTAGCCGATGCGCAGATAGGCCACACTCTCCGACAGTTCCATCAGCTGACGGGGCGTGGAGTCGTAGGTCTCCGGGCTGGCGCCGCGGGGCACCATGCTGACCACGCGGAAGCGGTCGCCCGCCAGCGCTTCGGCAAAGTAGCGCAGGGGTTCTATCGTGACGGTCAGCACCGGGCGGCCTTCGCCGTCCGTCGCCGTTTCCTTCTTCGGGCGGGAGGTGCAGGCGGCCAGCAGCAGCAACGCTGCCGCCAGCAGCAGGATGGGTCTCTTCATATGCTTCGTTTTAAGTTTCCGGATTCTCCGGGTTTCATGTCGCGAAGATACGGATATATTTCCGAAAAGCGCGGCGGCCGAGGGCTGTTTTTCGGGGCGCAAGAGGGCGCGACCGGGGATTACTACGCCACCGACCGGGGATTACTACGCCAGCCGGCGGGCGTTACTATGCCAGCCGGCGGGAACAGTAACGCCCGGTCAGTCCCCTTGCAAGGCCTCCCGGAGGGGGTTCAGAGGGGTTTGCGGGCGCGCAATATCTCGCGTTTGCCGCCGGGAGGGCCGGGCAGCCGCTCCGTCAGGAAACCGACGTGCTGCAGCAGGCGGCGCACCGCCCCCTTGGCGCAATAGGTGGCCAGGATGCCTCCGGGCGCCAGCGCGGCAAACAGCATCGCGAAGCGGCCCTCGTCCCACATGTCCGGCTGCTTCTCCGGCGCGAAGGCGTCGAAGTAGACCACGTCGAAGGCTTCGGACGGGAGCGCGAGGCGGGTGAAATCGGCCTGCCGCTTCAGCAGCGTGAAGTGCGGGCTGAGGCGGACTGCCTCCTCCCACGGCGCTTCGTGCAGGCGGCGCAGGCGGGCATCGTCGCCATAGTGCAGCGCGGCGGCCTCGGCAGGCGACAGGGGATAACGCTCCAGCGTGGTGTAACGGACGCGGCGGCTCCGGGCGTCGGCCTCGTCCCACGTGAGCAGGGCGTTCAGCCCGGTGCCGAAGCCCACCTCCAGCACCCGCGGCTCGGCGACGGCGCAGGCGCGCAGGCCCGTGTCCACAAAGACGTGTTGCGACTCCGTGCGCGCGCCCTTCACCGAGTGGTAGTGTTCGTCCAACTCGGGGACAAAGAGCGTGGGGCTGCCGTCGGCTGTCTGTTGAATCGTTCTGTGCATGGGATAAATTGTTTTTCGGGCAGCCTACAAAGCCTGGAATACCCACAACATGGCCACATAGCGCGCCAGCTTGCCCGCAAACATGGCGACGGTGGTCAGCCACAGGTTGCTGCGCATGAAGCCCAGGGCCACGGCTATGGCTTCGCCCACGAAGGGCAGGAAGGCAAAGAAGGCCATCAGCGCGCCGCGCCCTTGCAGGAACCGACGCATGCGCTCCACCTTCTCACGCTTCACGCCCAGGTATTTCTCTATCCAGTCCATCCGTCCCAAGTGTCCCAACCAGTAGCAGGTGAGCCCGCCCGCGGTGTTGCCCAGCGTGGCCGAGAGCACGCACAGCCACGGCTCCAGCCCCATGGCCACCAGCGCGCCCATCACCAACTCGGAACTGAAGGGGATGATGCTGCCCGCCAGCAGGGCCGAGATGAACAGGCCGACGTAGCCCCAATCGGTCAGCAGTTGCACCAAAGCGTCTACGAAAGCATCCATAGGTTCAGCACGAAGAGGGCCAACAGGCCCAGCAGGGAAAACAAGAAGAAGACATTGGCCGCCCGGCCCCGGCTGAGCACGAACAGATGGCCCGCCAGGACGGACACGCACACCGTCAGCAGCGGCACCAGCGTCTGCCCCACAGAAGGTTGCAGCACGACGAAGGCCAGCAGGCAGAAAGCCGTCAGGATGAAAAAGCGCAGGTAGCAGCGCGTGCGTATCTTGTCCTCATAGCCTTTGGCAAAGAAACGGCCCGCCGCCACGGCGCAGAGCAGGAACAAATAGCCCAGCAGGCAGAGACGGCGCACGTCGAGCCCGCGGCAAAGGGGCGTGAACGTGGCCAGGTCGTGCCAGGGCGCGGCAAACAGGTCCATCTCCCCGTACCACCAGGCATGGGCCAGCAGGAACCAATAGGGCAGCCACGCGCCCACCAGCGACGCGCAGAAGCTGCGCGGCGTGAGCGACTGGAACGTATAGGTGCCTATCCAATAGAGCGGAAGCAACAGAAGCAGCTGGGGCACGGCCAGGCTGCCCAGGGCCAGGCAGGCCGACGCGGCAAACAGGTCGGCCGAAGGCGCGGGACGGCGGTAGCTGCGGAACAGGAAGAACAGCGAGACGACGAACAGCACCGTGCCCACGTCGCCCGCCCGGGGCACGTAGAGCGCGGGGCAGAGCACGGCTGTCAGCAGCAGGTAGACCGAGGTCTGGAAGGAAGCGCGCGTGCGGATGATGGCAAAGGTGTTGTTCAGCACAATCAGCATCCAGCCCACGGCCACGTGCAACACCACCCCCGCCCAATACGCGAACATGCCGGGAGGCAGCAGGCTGGCATATCGCCGCCACAGCGTGCCTCCGCCGCCGTCGCCGTCGTCAGCCGGGACAGGCTGCAACCACAGTTCCAGCAGGCGGCAGGCCAGCAACAGCGCCAGGGCGGCAGGCAACGTGTAACGCCCCGCCACCACCCTGGCCTGAAACAGTTTCTTACCCATTGCGGCTTCGTCTTTGGGAGGAAATGGGTCAGAGGTCGAAACCGATGTCGCGGCGGCAATACTTCTTGTCGAACCGAATCAGTTCGGCAGCGCGGTAGCTCTGCGCCAGGGCCTCTTCCTTCGTGGCGCCATAGGAGCAGACGGCAATGACGCGCCCGCCGCTGGTCACCGTCTGGCCGTCCTTCAGGGCCGTGCCGGCGTGGAACAGGATGCTGCCCGTGGCCGCCGCCTCGTCCAGTCCGGTCATCACCTTGCCCTTCTCGTAAGCCTCGGGATATCCGCCGCTCACCAGCATGACACAGACAGCCGTGCGGGGGTCTTCCTGGGGCACGTGGCGGTCGAGGTCGCCGTCGCGCACGGCTTCCAGCAGTTCCACCAGGTCGCTCTTCAGGCGCAGCATCACGCTCTCCGTCTCCGGGTCGCCCATGCGCACGTTGTATTCGATGACATACGGCTCGCCGCCCACGTTCATCAGACCCAGGAAGATGAAGCCCTTGTAGAGGATGCCCTCCTGGCGCAGTCCGCGCACGGTGGGCTCGATGATGCGGGCGCGCACCTTCTGCATGAACGCGTCGTCGGCAAAGGGCACGGGCGTCACGCTGCCCATGCCGCCGGTGTTCAGGCCTTGGTCGCCCTCGCCGATGCGCTTATAGTCCTTGGCCACGGGCAGCACCTGGTAGTGCAGGCCGTCGGTCAGCACGAAGACGGAACACTCGATGCCGCTCAGGTATTCCTCAATCAGCACCGTGTCGCTGGCCTGTCCGAACATGCCGCCCAGCATCTCCCGCAGCTCGCGCTTCGCTTCGTCCAGAGTGGGAAGGATGAGCACGCCCTTGCCGGCGCACAATCCGTCGGCCTTCAGCACGTAGGGGGCCTGCAGGGTTTCGAGGAAGGCCAGGCCCTCGTCCAGCGTGTCGCGCGTGATGCTCTTGTGACGGGCCGTGGGAATGCCGTGTCGCAGCATGAAGGCCTTGGCAAAGTCCTTGCTGCCCTCCAGCTCGGCGCCTGCCCGCGACGGGCCGATGACGGCGATGCGCTTGGTGCGGGGGTCGTCGGCAAAGTCGTCGTAGATGCCGCGCACCAGCGGGTCCTCGGGTCCCACCACCACCATCTCCACGTCGTGCGTCAGGGCGAAGTCCTTCAGCGCCGGAAAGTCGGTGGCCTTGATGTCCACGTTCTCGCCCGCCAGCGCCGTTCCGGCGTTGCCCGGAGCGATATACAGTTTGCCCACCTTGGGGCTTTGGGCTATCTTCCACGCCAATGCGTGCTCACGGCCGCCCGAGCCGAGTAACAATATGTTCATAAGAGTATAAGTTTAAGATAAAATCTTTGTTCTTTGCTTCTCTGATTCCTCATGCTTCGTTCTCCACGCTCCGCTCTTCCTGCTTCATTTCCCCAGATAGTCGTCGAAGTAGCGCGTAATCTTCTCGTGCAGGTGCACGCGGTCGCGGCCCAGGACGTTGTGGTCGTGCGTGGGGTAGATGAAGAGGTCGGGATAGGTGCGGGCGTCCACGCAGGCCTTGAGGAACGACAGCGTGTGTTGCGGCACGCAGGTGCGGTCGTGGTCGTCGTGGATGAGGAGCAGGTGTCCCTCCAGCCGTCCGGCCAAAGTCTTGAGGTCGCTGCCTTCATAGCCTTCGGGGTTGGCTTGGGGCGTATCCATGTAGCGTTCGCCATACATCACCTCGTAATACCGCCAGTCGATGACCGGGCCTCCGGCCACGCCCACCTTGTAAAGGTCGGGATAACGCAGCATCAGGCCGGTCGTCATGTGTCCGCCAAAGCTCCATCCGTGCACGCCGATGCGCCCGCCGTCCACGTAAGGCAGCGTCTGCAGCCAGCGTGCGGCCTTGGCCTGGTCGCGCGCCTCCTCGATGCCCAGGCGGCGGAACGTGCATTGCTCGAAGCCCAAGCCCCGGTTGCTGCTGCCGCGGTTGTCGATGGTGAAGAGGATGTAGCCCCGGTTGGCCATATACAAATCCCAGCCGCGGGCGGCATACATCCAGTTGGCGGCCAGCATCTGCGCGTGCGGTCCGCCGTAGACGTAGACAATGACGGGATACTTCTTCGCCGGGTCGAAATCGGAGGGCTTCAGCATGCGCCAGTACAGGGTGGTGCTGTCGTCCGCGGCCAGCATCGTGCCGGTCTCCACCTGCGGCATCACCAATCCGCGGAAGGGGTCGGCGGCGGTAAGCAGGCGGGCCGTGGGATGTCCGTCGGCGGTAGACACAAGTTCGATGTTGCGCGGCACGTCGGGCGTGGAGTAGCGGTCGATGAGGTACGTGCCCGATGCAGACAGTTGGGCGGAGTGCACGCCCTTGCCGTTGTCCACCGGGACGACCTTCCCTCCCTTCGCGCGTACCTTATATATATTGGTCTGCATGGGCGACTCCTTGGTGGCGGCGAAGTATATCTCCTTCTTCTTCTCGTTGAAGCCGAGGAGCGACTGCACCAGCCACGGGCCTTGCGTCAGCTGCGTGTGCACGTACTCGGAGCGATAGTCGCTGCCGAAGCCGGTCGTATAGGTCTCCGGGTATTTCCGCTTGGTCAGGTCGAAGAGGTAAAGATGGTTGAAGCCGTCGCACTGGCTCTGCAGGATGAACTTTGTGTCGTCCCAGGGCAGGAAGATGATGGGCGTCTGCGGTTCCACGTACTTGGGATGCTTTTCTTCGTAGAGCACTTCGGCCAGTTTGCCCGTGCGGGCGTCGTAGCGGCAAAGTTTGGCGTGGTTCTGGTCGCGGTTCAGCTCGATGAGATAAAGGCTCTGCTCGTCGGGACTCCAGCTGATGTTGGTGAAATAGCGGTCGGTGGGGTCGCCCGTTTCAAGGTAGACAGTCTGGCCATCAGCCGGACGATAGATGCCTACCTGCACCTGGTGGCTGGTCATGCCGGCCATGGGATAGCGGATGGGCTCCAACTTGCCCACGCGGGCAGTGATGTCCACCAGGGGATACTCCGTCACCATGCGTTCGTCCATGCGGTAGAAAGCCAGGAGCGTGCCCTTGGGGCTCCAGAAAGTACCCTTGTAGATGCCGAATTCGTTGCGGTGCACGCTCTGTCCGCACACCACGCCTTCGGGCTCTGCAGTCACCGCCTGTCCGTCCACGTAGAGGTTGTTGCCAAGGGTATAGGCCACGTGTCCGCCCTCGGTGTCGTAGTCCAGGTTGGCAGCCCCTTCGGCCGTCTCGCGCACAAAGGTCACCTGCCCGGCCGTCCAGTCGTAGGTGATGTATTTGCCGTGCAGCAGGACGAGCGTCTTGGTCTCTCCCTTCCACGGGAAACGGAGGGAATACAGGTGCGACAATTTGCCCAGTCCCTTGGCTTCGAGCGCCCGGTTCAGGCTTTCGCGGGTGAAGAGCAGGGACTCTTGTCCGTCTTTGGGGCGGATGGACAGCAGCGAGTCGATGCCGGGTTTCACGGCCGTGTCGCCCCACCACTGCAGTCCGTAGATATCTTCGGTGAAGCGGTAGGTTTCGCCGCCGGGAATGAGGTCTTCCAGCGTGGGCATCCGCAGCTGCGAGGCGGTGTCCGGTGCGGTATTATCTTGTGCCATAAGCAAGGCGGGCGCCATCAGCAGGGCACACGCGGTTTTGATGAGTTTGTTCATATCTGATTACTGGTTTTCGTTCGTCTGTCGGGTGACGGGATTCCGTTAGGGGGAAGCCCGCCGCCTCTTACTGGTCTTTCTTTGCCTGCATCTCCCTGCGCTTCCGTTCCGGATAGGATTCGCCCGAGCGGGGACGGCGTTCGGGCTTGCGGTCGGCCCGGCTGTCGGAGCCGGCGAAACGGCGGGCGTCGCGGTCGGAGCGCTCCGGGCGGCGGCGTTCTTTCCCGTCCGGGCCGGAGGGACGGCGGGAGGCGGCGGGGTGGCGTTCGGGCGTGCGGGGCTTGTCGAGCGACTCGCCTCCCTCGCGAAACTCCTTGTACTTGCCATCAAATATCTCGTATTTGCGAAACTCACACTCCAAGCCGCCGTTCATCAGCGGGACGCGCTGGCTGGCCTTCAGGCCAATCTGGTCGAAACACTCGTCCCGGTAAGACAAAATCCAGGCCGTGTTGCCCGTAAAGGCGTGCTTCAGCCGTTCGCCTATCATGCGGTACAGCCCCAGCAGGTCGTCGCTGGAGATGCGCTCGCCGTAGGGCGGGTTGGTTATGATGATGGCCTTTTCCGCAGGCTGCTCGAACTGCTGGAAGGGTTGCTGCTTCAGCACGATGTCGCGGCTCATGCCGGCGGCCTTGACGTTGCGCTGGGCGATGGCCTGTGCCTTGAGGGAGTTGTCGTAGCCGTATATCTTATGCTCGAAGGGGCGCTCGCGGCTGTCGTCGTTGTAGACGGCTTCCAAGAGATCGGCGTCGAAGTCGGGCCAGTGTTCAAAGGCATAGCCCTGCCGGAAGACGCCGGGGGCGATGTTCTTGGCGATGAGGGCCGCTTCGATGGGGATGGTGCCCGAGCCGCACATGGGGTCGATGAGGTCGCACTCGCCCCGCCAGCCCGTCATCAGTATCATGCCGGCGGCCAGCACTTCGTTGAGCGGGGCATCCACGGCCTCCTGGCGGTAACCACGGCGATGCAGCGACTCGCCACTGCTGTCCAGCGACAGGGTGCAGTCGGTCTGCGCGATGTGTATGTTAAGAAAGACGTCGGGATTGGTGAGGCTGACGTTGGGGCGCTTGCCCGTCTTCTCGCGGAAGTAGTCGGCGATGGCGTCCTTCACGCGGTAGGACACAAACTTGGAGTGCCGGAACTCTTCGCTGAACACGGTGGCGTCCACGGCAAAGGTCTTGGAAGGGTCGAGGTAGTTTTCCCAGTCCACCTGCTTCACGTTCTCGTAGACGGCATCGGCATCGGCGGCCGTGAAGTGCTTCAGGGGCTTCAGGACGCGCAAGGCGGTGCGCAGGCTGAAGTTGGCCCGGTAGAGCATCTCCTTATCGCCCGTGAACGACACCATGCGGCGTCCCAGCTGAATGTTGTCGGCGCCCAGCGCGGTGAGCTCGGCGGCCAATACTTCTTCCAAGCCTTGGAAGGTCTTGGCAATCATCTCAAAGTTCTGTTCCATATTGTTGCTACAAGTTACAAGCTACAAGTTGCGAGTTACGGTTGTCCGGCTGCGAGCCGTCCGGACCGGCGGTTTTCCGCCCGCGGCCCGCAGCCGGTTATCTATTTCTTCTGTACGATTCTGGCCCCGGCAGGCACGTCTTCCGTCACCCAGATGTTGCCGCCCACCACGGCGCCCCGTCCCACGGTGATGCGCCCCAGGATGGTGGCGTTGGAGTAGACGATGACGTCGTCCTCCAGGATGGGGTGGCGGGGGATTCCCTTGATGGGGTTGCCGTCGGCGTCGAGGGGGAAGCTCCTGGCGCCGAGGGTGACGCCCTGGTAGAGCTTGACGTTGCGCCCGATGATGCAGGTTTCGCCGATGACGACGCCCGTGCCGTGGTCTATGGTGAAGTATTCGCCAATCTGCGCGCCGGGATGTATGTCGATGCCCGTCTCGCTGTGCGCCATCTCGGTGATGATGCGGGGGATGAGGGGCACGCCCAGCCTGAGCAGTTCGTGCGCGATGCGGTAGTTGCCTATGGCCCGGATGGCCGGATAGCAGCTGATGACCTCGCCCGTGGACTGCGCGGCGGGGTCGCCGTTGTAGGCGGCCCGCACGTCGGCGGCCAGCAGGCGGCGCAGGCGGGGCAGGGTGCTGACGAAGCCGGCCGCCCCCTCGGCGGCGCGGAGGCGGAGCGCTTCGCCCCGGCCCTCGTCCATGCGCTCGTCCGTCAGGCACAGGGCGGCCAGGATTTGGCCGGCCAGCTCCTCGAACAGTTGCTCGATGTTCACCCCGATGTGATAAGGAAGCGTGCGGCTGTTCACCGTCGAATTGCCGAAGTAGCCCGGAAAGAGGATGGCGCGCGCCAGTTCCACGATGCGGCGCAGGGCGCGCCCGGAGGGCAACGGTTCGCCCTCGGTATGCCGCAGGCAAAGCCCCTCGTAGCTCTCGGGGGCCGACAGTTCGTCGACGGCCTGCGTCAGGATATGCGTAAAGTTCAATGGGCTCATCAGTCTGCGGGTCTTGATAAACAGCCACAAAAGTACGAAGTTTTCGCCAAATAACCTACAAAAGGGGCGCACGAAGTCTCGGGAGATTTTCAGCGGACAAGGAGGCGGGGGGACGTAGTCCGGAGCCAACGGGCACTTAAATCGCTGAAAGTCTTTGCCTTGACATCGCCGCCGGGCGACAGGCACCCCGCCGTCACAATTCGGAAGGCAGGAGGCCGAACGAGCGGCCCGTCATCTCCTCCACCCTCACTTCCCAGACGAGGACGTGGCGCACGGCGGGGTCGGAGAACCCGCAGGGCGCATCGGTGTAGTGGCGCATCATCAGGCCGAGGGCGCGCCGCTTCTCCTCCAGGTCTTCCACCCTCCGGGCCAGCCCCCGGCACATCACGCTGCGGGCCTTCATGCTGTAGCTGCAGGCCATCTGCGCGTGCATCCACACCAGTTCGTGCCCCTCGCTGAAGGTGAGGCACACGCGGGGACGAGCGTCCAGATAGCGCACCTTGCTGCCCGCGGGGCCCGAGTGCAGGTAGACCACGCCGTCGGCATAGGCAAAGTTCATCGGTATCACGTAGGGCGCGCCCGCGTCGTCGGTCATCCCCACCATGCAGTAGGGACATTTGGCTATGACGGCCTCCATCTCGGGCCGTCCGGTCAGGTGTTTGGTTTTCATGCGGCAAATCCTCCTCGATAGTTTTTCCTGCGGGCAAAGATACGCATTGTGCCGCTCAAAACGATGTCCCGGGGCGGAAAAAACAGCCTCCGGCGGGCCTTATAACCCGGCCGACCGGGCGTTACTATCCCACCGACCGGGGACTTAAGTTCCAGCAAGCGGGGAGTACTATCCCAGCAAGCGGGCGTTACCATGCCGGGAAACGGACGCCGCAGGGGCGGCGGGCGGGAAAGAAATGATAAGTTAACGGCCGCGGTATGTGTCAACTCTCAAGAATAATTCGTAGTTTTGCGACCGTTTGTTACCCGTCAGGCAGCAAGCCCGCCCCCGCGCGCGGCGACCGGACGGCGCGGACGGACAGCTTTGGATTACTAAAAACTACCGATATGATAACATTTTTGATAAGCCTGCTCGCCCTCGTGGCGGGCTACCTGGTGTACGGGCGCGTGGTGGAACGCATCTTCGGCCCCGACAACCGTCCGACGCCCGCCGTCAGCATGGCCGACGGCGTGGACTACGTGGTCTTACCCGGATGGAAAGTATTCATGATCCAGTTTCTCAACATCGCCGGCACGGGGCCCATCTTCGGCGCCATCATGGGCGCGCAGTTCGGCCCGGCGGCCTATCTGTGGATTGTGCTGGGGTGTATCTTCGCCGGCGCCGTCCACGACTACCTGAGCGGGATGCTGTCCATGCGCCACGGCGGCGCGGGCCTGCCCGAGCTGGTGGGGCTCTACCTGGGCGGGCGCACCAAGCGGGTGATGCTGGTGTTCTCCGTCCTGCTGCTGCTCATGGTGGGCGCGGTGTTTGTCTACAGCCCTGCCCTCATCCTGGGCAAACTGTGCAGCGACTCGCTGACGTGGGTCTACATCTGGTGTCTCATCATCTTTGCCTACTACTTCCTGGCCACCCTGCTGCCCATCGACAAGATTATCGGCCGCATCTATCCGGTGTTTGCCGTGGCGTTGCTGTTCATGGCGGTGGCGCTGATGGCGGTGCTCTTCGTCAAATGGCCCGCGTTGCCCGAGCTGACGGACGGACTGCAGAACATGAACCCCGCGGGCGGCCCCATCTTCCCCTGCCTGTTCATCACCATCGCCTGCGGAGCCATCAGCGGCTTCCACGCCACGCAGAGCCCCCTCATGGCACGCTGCATCCGGCATGAGCGCTTGGGCCGCCCCATGTTCTACGGCGCGATGATCACCGAGGGAGTGGTGGCGCTGATATGGGCCACGGTGTCGATGTACTTCTTCTACGGCGGTGCGGCCGAAGAGTTGGGCGTGCCCGCCACGCTGCAGGCGCCCGAGGTGGTGACCACCGTGTCGCAAGGCTGGCTGGGCGCCTTCGGAGGAGCCCTGGCCATCTTGGGCGTAGTGGCGGCCCCCATCACCAGCGGCGACACGGCCCTGCGCAGCGCGCGCCTCATCATCGCCGAGTTCCTGCACCTGGAGCAGCACACCATCCGCAAGCGCATCTACATCTGCGTGCCCGTGTTTGCCGTCACGCTGGGCCTGCTGTGGTACAACATCGCCGACGAGGACGGCTTCAACGTCATCTGGAGCTACTTCGGATGGGCCAACCAGACGCTGGCCGTCTTCACCCTGTGGGCCGTGACGGTCTACCTGGTGCGCCGGCGGAAGAACTACTGGATTACGATCGTCCCCGCCCTGTTCATGACGGCCGTCTGCCTGGCCTTCCTGCTCATCTCGCCCAACAGCTTCGGCCTCCCCACGTGGACAGGCAACGCGGCAGCCGTGGCCTCCCTGGCCGTGTCGGCCCTGTGGTTCGCCCTGTGGAAGCGCAAGCAGCGGCCGGCGGCGGAAGACGGAGGACAGCAACCCGGACAACCCATCGGCCGATGAAACGAATCCTGCAACACATCAACGCCCTCGTCCCCCTGTCGCCCGACGCGGAACAAGCCCTGACCGCCTGCCTCACGCCCTGCCGCTTCCCCCGGAAATACCTGCTGGCAGAAGAGGGACGGCGGGCAGGCGCGGCCTATTTCATCGAACAGGGCATCACGCGCTCCTACTGGCTGGTGAACGGCGAAGAGATAACCACCTCCTTCGCCGCCGAAGGCAGCATCGTCTTCAGCATGGACGAGCTGTATTACGACAAGCCCAGCGAAGAGTACGTAGAGACGCTGGAAGAGACCGAAGCCTGCCGCATCGGCCTGGACGACCTGCGCCGCCTGTTCCGCACCCACCTCGAGCTGGCCAACTGGGGACGCATCATCCACCAGAACGAATACCGCCGCCTGCACCGCTCGCACAAGGAACGCCTCACCCTGCCCGCCGCCCAACGCTACGAAGCCTTCTGCCGGCAGTTCCCCGACGTGGCCAGACGGGTGCAACTGGGCTACATCGCCTCCTACCTGGGCATCACCCTGCCCACACTGAGCCGCCTGCGCGGCCGCAGATAATTTGTCGCAGGACAAATGCCGGACGGCGGAAGTTGCGTACCTTTGCCAGCGAGTAGCTACTTGACAAGTTGTCAACTAAAAACTATTACTGCCATGCCAAGACCTTCATCTGCCGCCTATGCGGACTCCAAACCCCACTACGAACTGCTGGACGGACTGCGCGGAGTAGCCGCCCTGCTGGTCGTGTTCTACCACATCTTCGAGGGACTGTCCTTCGCCGCCGGAGGCACGCTCATCACCGTCATCAACCACGGCTACCTGGCCGTCGACTTCTTCTTTATCCTCTCGGGCTTCGTCATCGGCTACGCCTACGACGACCGCTGGGGGCGGACGCTGACGGTGGGCAACTTCTTCAAACGACGCCTCATCCGCCTGCACCCCATGATTGTGCTGGGCGCGCTGACGGGCGTGGTGTTCTACGCCTTACAGGGCTGCCAACAGTGGGACGGGACGCCCATGCCCGTGTCGATGGTGATGCTGGCCCTGCTGTGCGCCCTGTTCTTCATCCCCGCCGCGCCCGGCGCGCCCTACGACATCCGGGGCAACCAGGAGATGTTCCCCCTGAACGGTCCCAGCTGGTCGCTGTTCTTCGAGTACATCGGCAACGTGCTCTACGGCCTCTTCATCCACCGGCTGGGCACGCGCGCCCTCGCCGCCCTCGTCGTGCTGACGGGCGCAGGCCTGGCATGGTTCATGCTGACCGACGCCGTGGGCTACGGCATGATTGGCGTGGGCTGGACGCTGGACGGGATGAACTTCTGGGGCGGGCTGCTGCGCATGCTCTTCCCCTTCACGCTGGGCATGCTGCTCTCGCGCCGGTTCCGCCCCTGGAAGGGCGTGCGGGGCGCGTTCTGGACGTGCTCGGCGGTGCTGGTCGTGCTGTTCTGCGTGCCCTACGTCGAGGGGCGGACGGGCGCCGTCACGTGGAATGGCGTCTACGAGGCCCTGTGCATCTTCTTCGTCTTCCCCGCCCTGGTGTGGCTGGCCGCCTCGGGCCGCACCACCGACCGCCGCTCCACGCAGGTGTGCCGCTTCGCGGGCGACATCTCCTATCCCCTCTATGCCGTCCACTACCCCGTGATGTACCTCTTCTACTCGTGGCTGATAGACCACCAGTGCTACACCCTGCGCGACTGCTGGCCCCTGGCCCTGGCGGTCTACGCGGGCAGCGTCCTCCTGGCCTGGGCCGCCCTGAAGGGATATGACGAGCCCGTGCGCCGCTGGCTGACGCGGCGGTTCCTCCCGAAGAAGAAATAAACGACAAAGACAGAAAGGCACGGAGTTTCTCTCATCCTGTTTCGGAAAGCGAGAGATGGCTCCGTGCCTTTCTGTCTTTGCGGTCACTAAAACCTTACTGTTCCTTCTGCACGCTCAGCGCGTCCAGGGCCGACGAGGCAGCCACCAGTCCCGCGCTCCAGTTGATGGCAATCTCGTTGGAAGCATACGAGCCGGGGTCGTCCACATACGACTCGTCGGGCAGGCGCGAGGGATAGGACTTGACATACTCCTTGTCTTCCTGTCCCGGGTTGGGGCCGCCCACCAGGAAGCCCGGGATGGGCGCGTCGATGCCGTCGGAGGCCGAGAGGCGGTGGTGCGGATGCAGGGGGCTCTTCTGCCCGAGGCCGGTGACGAAGCAATAGCCCAGCGGGTTGCGTCCCAACAGGTAGTCCATGTCGCGATAGGCGTTGGTCAGGTAGTTCACCTTGTCGTCCAGCAGGTAGGCATAGACTAGCGTCGTGGCCTGGTTGGCGCACTGTTCGGCCAGGCATCCCCAGAAGAAGTCGCTCTCCTCGTCGCCGAAGGGCGCATGGAAGGCAGCCTTGTCCGCCCCCTTCACGGTATTGGCGGCATAGGCCAGCAGATAGCTGCGCAGCGAGGCAGCCAGCCCGTTCTCGACGTCGCCCTTCAACTGGCGGTCGGGCAAGAGCCATACGAAGAAGCCCAGGGCCGAGGTCTGGGGCCACGAAGGCAGCGTGTACTTGCGCGGCGCGGACTTGACGGCCTGCAGCAGGTAGGCCTGCTTGCCCGTGGCGTAATACAACTCCGAGGCTGCCCAGAACAACTCGTCCGAGGCATCCTTGTCGCCGTATTCGCCGGTGGCGATGTCCGGGTCATAGTCCTTGTTGAGAGCCGCCTGGTCGTAGTAGGCCTCGGGATGCTGTCCGGCCCAGGCATAAGCACGCTCGGCGGCACGCAGGGCCTGGGCGGAGAATCCGGGATAGTCCTTGGCAAAGGGACGGAAGACGACGGACGCCTGCGCCATGACGGCCGCAAAGTCCAGGGCGGCAGTGACACTCTTCTGCACCACGTAGCGCGGCTGCTTGCATTCCGAGGGCTTGACGAACGCCTCAAACGAGGGCGTGGTCAGTTTGTGGTAGACGCCGCCGTCGGCAGGGTCTTGCATGGTGAGCAGCCAGGCCAGGTTGTAGTGGATTTCGTCCAGAAGGTCGGGCGTCCGGTTGCCGCTCTCCGGTATGTTCACGTTCTGCTTGGCGAAGTAGTCGGGGAAGAGGCGGTAGACAGCCTGCATGAGGCCGATGCTGTAGGCGGAGTTGACCACATACTTGTTATAGTCGCCCGCGTCATACCACCCGCCTGCCGACGACAGCACGTCGCCCGCCTTGCGACGGGGGCCTGCGGCACTGGGATGCACCAGCACCTCGGTGTCCGGATGAGCGGCGGGGCGGTTCCACTGTCCGGCATACTTCTCTTCGATGGGCATGCCCGTGCGCTGGTAGTAGAACGACTTCAGGGCCGCGTCGGCCACGGGCTGCAGGGGACGTTCCTTGATGTCGAAGGCAGCCGTGTCTCCGCCGGCCACCAGCAGGTAGCTGCCCGGCTCGGCCAGCGTGCTGAAGTCCATCGTGGAGCCTGCCTGGCTGCGCCAGGGATTGGCCGCCGTGGGCTCTGTCTGTCCACGCAACACCTCTTCGCCCGTGGCGGCTTTCAGCACTACGAATTCCGTCACTCCCACCGTGTCGGCCACGGCCACCTTTTCCTGCGAGGGGAAGTAGCCCAGCTGGTTCAGGCGGATGACGTCGGGAGCCGGGCCGCCGCAGGCAGCCAGTCCTCCCGCCAGGATTCCTACACTAATCAGTTTTCTGTTCATATGCATATCGGTATTAAAGTGATGATAAGTCTCTTCTGCCGCCTCATTCCCAGTCGTCCGTACGGAAGGGGATGGTGGGCAGCTCGTTGCCGCCAATCATGGTGCCCGGCTGGAAGTCGCGGAAGCAATAGCGCACGGCCACGGGGCGGGGCACCTTCTTCGAGGATACGACCACCTCGTTGGTCTGCCAATGCAGCCAGACACTGTCTGCCGGATAGAACACACGGTCGTCGCCGGCCACCTCGAAGCCCCGCAGGTCGTAGTTGCGGCAGATGCCCATCTGCAGGTTGTCGAACGATACCCACGCCTCGCTGCCCTTCGCCGTCCAGGACTTGTATTGCGGGCCGAAGCAGTTGATTTGCTTCAGGCCGTAGGTCAGGTTGAGGGCCAGGTAGCTGAGACGGCGGCCGATGACGGACTTGTTGCGCGGATGGATGTTGTGTCGTTCGTAGGGCTCTACCAGGTCGTTGGTCGAAGCCATGGCACTGTGGGGAATCAGGCTCTGGGCACGGAACTGCGCCTCGCGGAGGTAAGCGCTCTTCTCGTCCTGTTCGGGCGTGTCATAGTCGTAGGGGGCAATCTCGGCAAAGTAGAAAGGGATGTCGCCCAGGCACAGGTCTTTCCGCCAGAGAGACACCATGTCGGCCAGGCGCTGGGCGTAGGTGCCGTCTTCGCCCACGTTGCTTTCGCCCTGGTACCACAGGATGCCGCGCACGGTGTAGTTCCGGACGGGGGCGAACATCGCGTTATACATCACCATCGGCCTGTACATGAAGTTCATGCGAGCGATGGAATCCTCGTCCAGGCAGACATCGGGATAGCCCTGCAGCACTTCGCGGCTGAGCCATCCCTCCACCTTGGAGCCCCCGTATGCGGCCACGACGATGCCCACCGGAAGGCGCAGGGCTTCCTGCAACGAAGTGGCGAAGAACCAGGCCGTGGCGCTGAATTCGGCCGCCGTATGCACGGACGGGACCTGCCACGAGGCGCGACAGTCGTCCTGCGGCTCGTAGGCCTGGACGGTGGGGACGGTGAAGAAACGGATGCCAGGGTAGCGGGCGGAACGGATTACCTCGTCGACCCCGCCGGCCACGCAGCAGCCCCCGAAGCCTTTCAGCGGCATCTGCATGTTGCTTTGCCCGGCGGCCAGCCAGACCTCGCCTGCCAGGACGTCGCGCAACGTCAGCGGCTCGCCGTCGTCAAAGGTTATCTCGTAGGGCGTGAAGCTGGCCTCGGGAGTGCGGACGACAGCCGTCCAGCAGCTGTCCGCCCCGGCGCGGCAGGCCACGGTCTGTCCGTCCCACGAGGTGGTGACGCGCACCTCGACGCCAGGACGGGCCCAACCCCAGAGGCGGACGTCCGCCTGTTGTTGCAACACCATGTGGTCGCCCATCAGGGCGGGAAGCCTGACCTTGGCGACCGCACCCAGGGCGCAGGCCAGGAAGAGAAGGGATAGAAGCAGTTTTCTATTCATAAGCATGAGGGTTTAAACTTAACGGGCCGCAAATTACGCATTTTGGCCGGAATATCCACGGGTTTTTCCCGTAAAAATCTGCGGCAGGACGCGAATCGGCGACGGAGACGAGGCGGGACTCCGTCAGCGCGCGTCTCCTATCCGTTGCCAGGTGAACCGCTCGAAGTACGCGCCCGAGCCGACTTGCGTCACCATCCGGTCTCCCTCCACGGACACGATGTTGCAGTAGCCGTTCTCGGTGAGATAGCCGGTCATCTTCACCATCAATGTGCTTCCGTCCAGCCGCCAGGTGCCCGTCTCGGTGTATGACTCCGAGGGGTCGTGGGGGTCGGCGTAGACGTAGCGGAAGGAGTGGTCGGTGCCCAGCGTGAGGGTCATCATGCCTTCGTCGGGCACGCCTCCCATCACGCCGCCGCCCTCGTTCATCTCGTAGTAGACGCAGGTCCACTGTCCCATGACGGCCTTTTCCTGCTCGGACGCGCTCCCGCCGCCTCCGGGCCCGTCTTCATCGTCGGTGGTGGTGGCGGAGAACGTGGCCGTCAATCCCGTCTCCTCCCAGGTGGCCGTCAGTGTCCCCGCGCCGTCGGGCGTCCAGGTCACCGTGGCCCGTCCCTGCGCGTCCGTGGCGGCCGACGTTCGGCTCAGGCTCCCGCTGCCCTCGAAGCGGAGGTTGGCGCCGGAGATGGGCTCCTTGTCCTCCGACCACCTCGCGGCGAAGGTGACCGTGACCGACTCGCCAGGCTCCAGCTCCACGCCCGTCTGGGGGGATGCCACCTCAAGCACGCGGCGGTTCACCGTGGGCGTAAACGTGGCCCGTGCCGACACGTCGCCGGCGGGAGTCAGCAGCTCGGCCGTCAGGGCGTCGCCTTCCGCGCCCGTGGGCGTCCAGCTGAGGCGCACGATGCCGTCCGGCGTGCTGGTCTGCTTTTCGGAGAATCCGGCGGACGACAGGGTGACTTCGCGGCCCGGATAGGGGTGACGGCCGGCCTCATCCTCGTATTCCACGTAGAAGGTCACGGTCACCGCCTGGCCTTCCTTCACCGGAGTCTTGTCCGCGGGCGTGGACAGGGAGACGAGGGGCCGCACGACGTGGGGGGCAAAGGTGGCTTCGGAGAGCTCGACGTAGCTGACCGTTCCGTCTTCGGCCTGCTGTTCCACCTCGGCCGTGGCCGTCAGGACTTCGCCTGCCTTCGGGGTCCACTCGAACGTCACCTGGCCTTCGGCGTCGGTTGTGCCCACCTCGTCCACCTCCGGGGCCGTGAAGCGTACGCGCAGGTTCTCGCGGGGAGACTCCGTCCCGTCCGCCTCTTTCACTACCGCACGGAAGGTCACTGGCGTGGCCACCCCGGCCTCCACCAGCGACTGGTCCTCGGGCGAGAGCAGTTGCAGTTCGACTTCTTCCAACAAAGGCTCGAAGACCACCTCGCCGCTCTTCTTCCCGTCGTCCACGTCAATCACCTGTCCGTCGGCGTCGAGTATGCGGGCTGTCAGCTTGTCCTTCGAGCTTCCCGGCGTCCACTTCACCTTGGCCAGGCCGTCGGCATCCGTCAGGGCCGAGGTGACGTCCGTCTTGCCGCCTTCCCCGTCTTTCGTGCTGAACTGCACGGCCACGAACGGCGTGTTGATCTCGCTCTTGAAGGGACTCTGCGAAGTCGCCCGGAAGGTCACCTCGGTCTCCTCGCCTACCTGCAACACGGCATCGGCCTGCGGGGTTACCAACTCCAGGCGGGCAGGGGCTTCCAGCAAGCGATTCGTGTAGACCTGCGTGGCGGGGAGAACAACATACCTGTGCGAATCAATAATACCCAGGTCAACTCCCAAGGTGATGCCTAAATCCACGTTCATATCCGAACGAAGCGTCCAGCCGAAATACGAATTGTCTGCCGAAGACCCCACCTGCAAGCCGGCCTTCAGCTCGTTATGCAATTCCGGGAAAATACCCACTTCCGGCCCCAGGAAATTATAGATCTCCACGCCCAGTATCGGCTGTAACTTGAAAGAATTTTCCAACGAAGCCTTTACCTGCAAGGTGGGGTCCAGGATACTGAAAGAAGGCTTAAAACGCCAGATAGGACTCGGGGTTACATCCTTTGCCCACACCGCCCCCAAACGAGCTGATGCCGCATACGTATAACCCCAGCTCAACGCAATCTCTCCTTCGGCCTTGAAGTCCGTCTGGTAATAACAACCTAAATTCAAGCCTACGTATATAGGCACCGCACTGACAAAGAAAGGAACATCGGGCAAGTCCACGTCAAACAACTGCCCGCCATGTGACCGACGGACGCTTCCCGAAACGCCCACTCCGAATGCAAAAGCCGAACTGACATTCCCGTCCAAATAACAACTCATCGCCTGCAGATCGCCGATGTTCATGCCGTTCCATTCCTTTTCACCAAACGACATATAAAGATAGAATTTAAGTTGGAAACCGAAATTACACTGCGTAAGATGAACGGGAACAACCCCGTCCAGCAGTTTATTCAGGTCATCAGCCCAGTCATATTGTTTATTGACCAAATATTCCTCATAACCAACCCTTGTTCCAGCTTTTCCTGCCCGATACGGCGTAACGACCCGCACCCGCCTGCCCGAACGGGTGGTTATGGCCGTCTCGGCGGCCAGGGCAGGGTCGGTGGTCAGCACGAAGTCGATGTTGCGGAACAGGTTAGCCATGTTGCCCGCCTCGGTCTGCATGGTCAGCGTGTTGCCCGACACTTCGGCCGAGCGCACCACGCGGATGGCATGCTTCTGCTCTTCGGGCAGGATGATGGCCTTGCCCTCCTCCACGTCGGGCGGCGTCGTGTCGAAACCCACGGTCACCCGGCCGGTAGCCTCGTCATACGCCACCAGTCGCCCGTCGTCGTCCCAACGCATGTCCACATAATTGGTCTCGATGCGGCCAAACTGATACACCTCCACGCGGGCCGTGGCATTGCCGCAACGGAAGGTCAGCGTACACTGGCGATCTTCCTCGCCCTCGTTCTCGGCTGCCGCCACCCGCACCTGCGTGTCTCCCTTCTCGCCGCTCTCGGCAGACAGGGTGCACCAGTCCGCCGTACCGTCCACGGTCCAAGCCCCGCTGGCCGTCACCGTCAGCACCAATTCGTCGGCACCCGAATCGAAGTTCAACTCAGCCACATCCGTACTGATGGCGGATTGACCCGGCTCTGTGCCCCCTCCCTCGTCTTTGCTGCATCCCCATATCCCGAGGCATACAGCCAGCAAAATAAAGATTTTGCCTGTAAATAATGTCTTCATATCTCACTGATTTAACCGTTCCTGCCTGATGCCGTCCCCATCGTCCCGCCGCAGGCAGCCGTTTGGCCGGAATGCCTGCTGCGCCTCGCCGCACGTCCGCCCTGACGAAAAACGGACAAAAAGCCCGGCTGTTTGCCCCTCCCTCCTGCATCCTCGGAGCCTTCCCGGCTGCCCCATCCTCGCTTTTTCTTCGTCCCTTAGGAGACGAACCAGGGACGAAGGGGGGACGAGCCGGGGACGAAGGAGGTAGGGAGCGGACGGGGCGCGGCGCATCCCCCGGAGAGGGAAGCGCACGAGCGGGAACGCTCGGATGGCTCAAAGGTAAGAAAACGATACGAAAACGGCAAGCAGCTTCTTCAAAAATCTTAAAAAAACTTACAACCGCCGGCCGCCGTCCAACGCCCTGCCGCGCAACCCCGGCAGGCCGCACGCGGGACAACCTCCCGCCGGCACGGCCCAAGGCCGCAGGCCTGCCGGGTCGCGCCGCCGCGGGGCGGAGGGAGCAAAGAAAAATTAAACCGCCTCTTAAGCTATACTAATTATCAGGCAAATTGCCGCGCCTTTCCGCCGAAATCACTATCTTTGCGCCCGTATGTCTCCGCCGCACGGGCCGGAAGACGGAAACGAAGAAAGAAAATACAACCGATAAGACTGAATGAAACAGTACAGAACCGTAAACAACCTGACGGGTTGGATTGCCTTCCTCATTGCGGCCACGGTCTATTGCCTGACCATAGAGCCGACCGCCAGCTTCTGGGATTGTCCCGAGTTCATCACCACCGGCTATAAGCTGGAAGTGGGCCATCCGCCCGGCGCGCCGTTCTTCATGCTGGTGGCCAACCTGTTCTCGCAATTCGCTTCGGACGCCTCGGAGGTGGCCAAGATGGTGAACTACATGAGCGCGCTGATGAGCGGCGCGTGCATCCTGTTCCTCTTCTGGACCATCACGCACCTGGTGCGCAAGCTGGTCATCACGGACGAGGAGCACGTCTCGGGCGGACAGATAGCCGTGGTGATGGGCAGCGGCCTGGTGGGCGCGTTGGCCTACACATTCAGCGACACGTTCTGGTTTTCGGCCGTCGAAGGCGAGGTGTATGCCTTTTCGTCGCTGTTTACGGCGGTGGTGTTCTGGCTCATCCTGAAGTGGGAAGACGTGGCCGACCAGCCGCACAGCGACCGCTGGCTGGTGCTCATCGCCTATCTGACGGGCCTCTCCATCGGCGTGCACCTGCTCAACCTGCTGTGTCTGCCGGCCATCGTGCTTATCTATTACTACAAGCGGGTGCCCAACGCCAATGCCAAGGGCTCGCTGCTGGCCTTGCTGTGTTCGGCGGTGCTGGTGGCCGTGGTGCTCTATGGCATCGTGCCGGGCATCGTGAAGGTGGGCGGATGGTTTGAACTGTTGTTTGTCAACGGGTTCGGCCTGCCGTTCAACACGGGCGTGCTGGTGTATGTCATCCTGCTGGCCGCCGTCCTGATATGGGGCGTCTACGAGACCTATACGGAACGCAACCGCCTGCGCATGGCATTGTCGTTCATCCTGAGCATCGCCCTGCTGGGCATCCCCTTCTACGGACACGGAGCGGGGGCAGTGGTCATCGGCCTCATCGTCCTGGCCCTGCTGTGGCTGTATCTCAACCCGAAGACGCAGGATAAAATCAAGGTGAAGTTCCGCGTCAGCGCCCGGGCCCTGAACACGGCCCTGCTGTGCACGCTGCTCATCGTGGTGGGCTATTCGTCGTACGCGCTCATCGTCATCCGCTCTACGGCCAACACGCCGATGGACCAGAACTCGCCGGAGGACATCTTCACGCTGGGCGAATACCTGGGACGCGAACAATACGGCACCCGCCCCTTGTTCTACGGCCAGGCGTTCTCCTCGCAGGTGGCTCTCGACGTGAAGGACGGCTATTGCGAACCGCGCATCGCCAGCGAAGGCACCAAGTTCATCCGCAAGGAAAAGGCCTCGCCCGACGAGAAGGACAGCTACATCGAAATACCCGGACGCATCGAATACGAATACGCGCAAAACATGCTGTTCCCCCGCATGTACAGCAGCAAGCACGCCGAGGCCTACAAGGCTTGGATGGACATCAAGGGCCACGACGAGCCTTTCGACCGCTGCGGCGAGATGGTGATGGTGAACATGCCCACGCAGTGGGAGAACATCAAGTTCTTCTTCTCCTATCAGCTCAACTGGATGTATTGGCGCTACTTCCTGTGGAACTTTGCCGGACGGCAGAACGACATCCAGGGGCACGGCGAGATTGAGCATGGCAACTGGATAACGGGCATCGGCTTCATAGACAACCTGCTGGTGGGCAACCAGGAATACCTGCCCACGGAACTGAAGGAGAACAAGGGACACAACGTGTTCTATTGCCTGCCGCTCTTGCTGGGCATCATCGGCCTGCTGTGGCAAGCCTACCGCGGACGCCGGGGCATCCAGCAGTTCTGGGTGGTATTCTTCCTGTTCTTCATGACGGGCATCGCCATCGTGCTTTACCTCAACCAGACGCCCCTGCAGCCCCGCGAACGCGACTATGCCTACGCCGGCTCGTTCTACGCCTTTGCCATCTGGATAGGCATGGGCGTGGCCGGACTGACGCAATTGGTCGACCGCCTCGTAAGCAAGCGGAGCCGCAAAGACTGGACGCCCGAACAGCTGGAGGCCTGGAGCCAGGGACTGTGGATGCCGGACATCCGGCCGGCCCTGCCCGTAGCCCTCGCGGTAGGGGTCATCTGCCTGCTGGTGCCCATACAGATGGCCAGCCAGACGTGGGACGACCACGACCGCAGCGGACGCTACATGGCGCGCGACTTCGGCGAGAACTACCTGATGTCTTTGCAAGAGAGCGGCAATCCCGTCATCTATACCAATGGCGACAACGATACCTTCCCGCTGTGGTATGCGCAAGAGACGGAAGGCTTCCGGCCCGACGCCCGCACGTGCAACCTCAGCTACCTGCAGACGGACTGGTATATCGACCAGATGAAACGGCCTGCCTACGACAGCCCGTCGCTGCCCATCACGTGGGAGCGCATGGAATATGTGGAAGGAACCAATGAGTATATCGCCGTGCATCCGGAAGTGGCCAAGAGCCTGGATCAGCTCTATGCCGAAGCCCAAAAAGAGGCATTGGCCGGCAACCCCGAGACGCTGGTGAACATCCAAAAGGAATTCGGCGACAATCCCTACGAGCTGAAGAACATCCTGAAACACTGGGTGCGCAACCCGAGCAACCGGGAACTGAACATCATCCCGACGGACAGCATCGTCATCAAGGTGGACAAGGAGGCCGTGCGCCGCAGCGGCATGCTGATTCCCGGAGACAGCATCCCGGACTACATGCACATCTCGCTGAAAGGGAAACGCGCCCTCTACAAGAGCGAACTGATGATGCTGGAGATGCTGGCCGAGGCCAACTGGGAACGTCCCCTGTACATCGCCATCAGCGTAGGCACGGACAACCAGCTGGGCATGGCCAACCACTTCATCCAAGAGGGACTGGCCTACCGCTTCACGCCGTTTGACAATACGAAGACGGGCGTCACCATCGACTCGGAGAAGATGTACGACAACCTGATGCACAAGTTCAAGTTCGGAGGCATCGACCGCCCGGGCATCTACATCGACGAAAACGCCCTGCGCATGTGCTATTCGCACCGCCGCATCTTTGCCCAACTGATTCAGCAGCTGATGCGCGAAGGCAAGACGGACAAGGCCAAGGCGGCCCTGGATTATGCGGAGAAGATGATTCCTGCGGTCAACGTGCCCTACGACTACCAGAACGGCGCGCTGCAACTGGCCGAGGCCTATTATCAGCTGGGCGAGAAGGACAAGGGAGACGCCATCGCGAAGGCGCTGGCCGACAAGTCGGTGGAATACCTGAAGTGGTACATGAGCCTGGATGACGGCCGTTTCGTGGTTTCGGCCAGCGAATACAACTACCACCTCTCCTTGCTCAACGCCGAGATAGACCTCATGCAGAAATACCAGTCGGAACTGACCGACACGTATGACCAGCTACTGGGCGAATATTATCACCTGTATGTAGAGAGACTGGGATACCAGAAATAGCAATAAAACGCTCAAACCGTGTTTATCGAACAGCCACCTGCATGTGTCCGCAAGCTCTATCCACGCGCGCTTTGGCGGATGAACCCCTCGGAGAAGACGGTCTACCTGACCTTCGACGACGGGCCCATCCCCGAGGTGACGCCGTGGGTGCTGGAGCTGCTGGAACGCTACGGCGTGAAGGCCACTTTCTTCATGGTGGGCGACAACATCCGCAAGCATCCCGACGTCTTCCGCCAGGTGCTGGAGCACGGACACCGCATCGGCAACCATACGTTCCACCACCTGCGCGGGTTCGAGCATGCCTCCAATCACTACCTGGACGATGTGAACAAGGCACACGACTTCATGCTGAAAGCCTGCGCGGCGACGGAGGACGAACGGCTGATAGACCAGGCCCTCAATCCCGTCTTGTTCCGCCCGCCGCACGGGCACATGACGTGGGGACAGTACATGGTGTTGCGCAAGCGATGCCGCATCGTGATGTGGGATCTCGTGACGCGCGACTATTCCAAGAAGCTGCGCCCCCCGCAGGTGCTGGCCAACGTGATGCGCTATGCCCGCAACGGTTCCATCATCACCTTTCACGACTCGCTGAAGTCATGGGGCAATGGCAACCTGCCCTACGCCCTGCCGCGGAGCATAGAGTTTCTGAAGGAAGAGGGGTATAGCTTCGGGGTGTTGTGACGCTACAGGTCTATCACCACCTCCACCGGGCAATGGTCGGAACCGTAAATCTCGGTGTGGATGCCCGCGCTGACCAGCTTTTCGTCCAGGCGTTTGGAAGTGAGGAAATAGTCGATGCGCCAGCCTGCATTCTTTTCGCGGGCGCGGAAGCGGTATGACCACCAGGAATAGATGTCCTTGCGGTCGGGATAGAAGTGGCGGAAGGTGTCCGTGAAGCCCGAAGCCAGCAGCTCGGTGAACTTGGCGCGCTCTTCGTCCGTAAAGCCTGCATTGCGGCGGTTGGTCTTGGGATTCTTCAGGTCGATTTCCTGATGCGCCACGTTCAGGTCGCCACACACCACCACCGGCTTCCGGGCATCCAGCGCGAGGAGGTAGCGGCGGAAGTCGTCTTCCCACGTCATGCGGTAGTCCAGGCGGCGGAGTTCGTCTTGCGAATTGGGCGTGTAGACCGTCACCAGGAAAAAGCCGGGCATCTCCAGCGTGATGACGCGCCCTTCCTTGTCGTGGTGCTCGATGTCTATGCCGTAGGTCACGCCGAGCGGACGGTGGCGCGTATAGATGGCCGTGCCCGAATAGCCCTTCTTTTCCGCATAGTTCCAATACGACTCATAGCCCTCGAAGGGCAAATCCAGCTGTCCGGCCTGCATCTTGGTCTCTTGCAGGCAGAAGAAATCGGCGTCCAGTTGCTTAAATGCTTCCACAAAGCCTTTGTCCTTGCAGGCACGCAGGCCGTTTACGTTCCAGGAGATAAACTTCATACGATGATTACAGAGTGATAAGAGGTTGGATAACAGGTCCGGTCACTTGAACAGCCGCGACGCAAAGAGCAACAGGTATTGCCGCCAGTTGGACCACAGGTGTCCGCGCGTCGACTCGTGGTATTCGTAGCCAAACTTCAGCCCGTCCAGGCGGCGGCAGAAATCGCGGTTGGCCTGGTAGAGGAAATCCTCGTTGCCGATGGCTATCCAGAAGAGCTTGTAGCCTGCCGCTTGCAGGGCCTGCAGTTTGCCGTCCAGGTCGTGATAGGCCGGCTGCGACATGTCCACGCTGCTCATGTCGAGCCCGGCGGAGAAGAGGCCGACGTAGTCGAAGCTGTCCGGATGGTTGACAGATATATATAAGGTATGGAAGCCGCCCATCGAGAGTCCGGCCAGGGCCCGATGCGCCTTGTCGGGGATGGTGCGGTAGTGGTTGTCTATGAATGCCACGATTTCCGGGAAGGCCATCTCATAGCGCCCGTTCTTGTACGAGCCGGGGATGAGGTTGGTCATGGAGGGCTTATAGGCCAGGTTCTCGCTCGTCTCGCCCGGAGCTGCCTCCTTGCTGGAATTGCCGTTGGGCATCACCACAATCATGGGTTCGGCCTTTCCCTCGGCTATCAGGTTGTCCATGATGCGGGCCACGTTGCCCAGCTCCACCCAGGCGTTCTCGTCGCCGCCGCTGCCGTGCAGCAGGTAGAGCACAGGATAGCGTTTGTCCGGATTGGATTCGTAGCAGGGAGGCGTGTAGACGGACAGGCGGCGCGTCAGGCCCAACTGTTCAGACGGATACCAGCGGGCCGAGACGGTGCCGTGGGGCACCCGCCGCACCTGGTAATAGTCCGCGCAGCCCCCGCTCACGAAAAAGATGCTGAACACATTGCCCACGTCGCGCCGCGTGAAGGGGTTCGAGGGGTCGAGCCCGGCCACCCCGTCGACAACGAAACGGTAGGTGTACATCTCCGAAGGCAGGGCGGGCGTGGTGTACGTCCACACGCTGTCCGCCCCCCGGCGCATCTGTCCCAGGCCCCGGTCGGCCTCCCAGTCGCCCCAGACCCATACGCTCCCGGCCTTCGGGGCGCGCAGGCGGAAAGTCACGCTATGGTCTTCGTTCACTTGTGGCGAAACCACGTTCCCTTCTCTAAACGAAACGTTCTGCTGGGCATGGGAAGCGGCTGCGCTCCACAGCGCCAGGACGAACAATAAGAAAACATGCTTATTCATTCTCATACATCATTGAATGGTTAAACAATGGCGCGCCCGGCCGCGCGGCACTTCCGCCGGAAGGCGCCCGAACCGTGGCAGACGGCCTGTCTGTCAGCGTTTAGCAGCGTTCCAATGCCAGGTAGCTGGGATTATAACGCCCGGTAGCTGGAGTTATAACGCCCGGTAGCGGGGATTATAATGCCAGGCCGACAGGGAGGCCGTGACTGCATCGGACGTACAAAGATACGCTTTATTGCCGGAATAACCGAACCCTATCGGCAGATTAACGCTACATTTAGGCAACCAAGGGAAAAATGAAAGGGAAATCGGGTCTGCTCTCTTCTCATTGCCCATGCTCACTTGAAACTCTTCCGGTAATCCATCGGCGACACTCCCGTCATCCGCCGGAAGTAGCGGCACAGATAAGATACGTCGTCAAAGTGCAGCGCGTCCGCTATGCCCTTGAGGGGAGCATCGGTGTTAACCAAACAGGTCTTGATTTCCGTCACGGTCTGCCTGTCCAATATCTCTTTGGGCGACATTTGCAAGTGCTTCCGGCAGAGCTTATACAGGTAGGTCGTGGTGATGGAAAGCCGGCTGGCATAGAAAGTTACCTCGCGCGTTTCCCGGCAATGCAACGACACCAACCTGAAGAAGCGGGTGATGAGCATCCATGCGTGGCCTTGCTCATTGCCATGTGTTTGGTCCGGCTGGCGGCGCATCACTTCCGTATCGACGGCTATCAGCAGATTGCGGATGCTGTTCTTCAACATTTCCTCCTGGCTGGCCTCGGATTCCATGCGCTCCATCCACCCCAACTGCCGCCACCATGCGTCCAGCAAGCCTTCTTGTCCGACTGTGGCAGGAAACACGGGGTTTTCATACACCACGTCCCAAAACCGGTCGGAAAGCGGCTTACAAATGGCTTCTTCTATCATGGGGTAGGCAAACGAGGCATAGCGAACGTAGAACAACGTGGAACTCCGTTCTATCGAAAAAGTACCGTCATAGAACAACAAGACAAAGTCTCCCCGACGCAAGGGACGCCGCTTGAAATTGACCGTCGCTACCGCACAGCCCGCCATGACGAACAAGGCAATGCATCCGTTGGTGTCGACCAGGCCCCCGTGGCTTTCCCTCAAATCCGTCATTCCTACCGAGAACGGCCTGTCGTCCGGCCGCAATGAATATTTGATAGCTTGCATACGGTTCTTCGTTGATAGTCTGTACAAAGATAGAGGTTTTCGCGCCAATGCCCATGCGATTGTATCGAAAAGTGCCATGACAGGCAGGATTATTCAAGCGCTTGTGAGGCAAAATCGTCCTACCTTTGCCGCCGTTCAACATCATTGTCAACTAAAGAATAAGGAAATGGGAAAAGACGCCATTGATTTCAAGCACACGAATGTTTCGACACTGTACCGCAAGCTGCTGATTCCTACCTTGCTGGGCACGTTGTCCATGTCGGCCATGACCACCATCGACGGCATCTTTGTGGGACATGGCGTGGGCAGCGAGGGGGTTGCCGCCGTCAACATCATCGGCCCCGTCTACCAAGTCTTCTCCGGCATCGGGTTGATGCTTGGCGCCAGCTGTTCAGTGGTCGTGTCCATCCACATGGCAAGGCAACAGCTAAAAGTGGCCAGGATGAACCTGACGCAAGCCCTGCTGTTCTCCACCCTGCTGACGGCCGTGATATGCGTGTTTGCCATGCTGTTTCCCGAAGGCTCGGCACGCCTGCTGGGGTCATCCGAAACCTTGCTTCCGCTGGCAAGCGACTACCTGTTTTGGATCATGCCAAGCTATGTGTTTCAGATGTGGAGCCTCATCGGGCTGTTCATCATCCGCCTGGACGGTGCGCCCAAGGTCGCGATGTGGTGCAACGTCGTGTCGGCGCTGATGAACATCGTGCTGGACTGGGTGATGATTTTCCCGCTCGGGTGGGGTGTGAAGGGCGCGGCCATCGCCACTTCCATCAGCATGATGGCCGGCGGAATCATCGCGCTCGCTTATCTGTTGTTTTATGCCCGGACCTTGAAGCCCGTCTTGCCGAAGTGGAGCCGGAAAAGCCTGTGCCTTTCCTTGCGCAACATCGGCTACCATTGCCGCATCGGTTCGCCTTCGTTGCTGGGCGAAATGACGCTGGCGGTGCTTATCTTCATGGGAAACCTGATGTTCATGAAGCATTTGGGCGATGACGGCGTGGCAGCCTTCGGCATCGCCTGCTACTATACGCCTTTCTTCTTCAACATCGGGAATGCGGTGGCCCAGTCGGCACAACCGATTATCAGCTACAACTACGGCCTCTCCCGCTGGGACTATGTGGCGAAGGCGCGCCGGTTGCTGCTCGCCACGTCGCTGCTGTGCGGCATTGTTGTCATGGCTCTTTTCCTGCTTGTGCCGCACCTGCTGGTTGCCCTGTTCCTGAATCCTGACAGCACGGCCGCCCGCATCGCCCAAGACGGATTTCCCTATTACGCCATCGGCATCCCGTTTTTCATCCTGAATGTCGCCATCGTGGGCTATTGCCAGAGCATTGAGCGGATGAAGGCAGCCATGACGTTTGTCTTCTTGCGCGGAACAGGATTGCTTATCCCCGTATTCCTACTGCTCCCGTTGCTGTTGGGCACGGAAGGCATCTGGCTTTCCATGCCGTTGGCGGAAATCCTTACGTTGACGATTATAGGCTGCTGGTGGTTCCATGCGTCCTCCTGCCAGCCCAATACACCCCGCCCAAGATGAGCGCCACGCCTACCCAAGCCATCGGCGTGAGCCGCTCGCCCAGCACGAGGGCCGAACCGATGAGCGTGAAAACGGGATTGAGGTAGATGTAGTTGGAGGCGCGCACCGTGCCCAACCGCTTCAGCACCACATTCCACACGGCAAAGCAAATCAACGACGCCAACACTCCGAGGAAGAGCAGGTGGCAAAGTATGGAGGCATCCAGCAGTCGCGCCAGACCGAACTGCCAGGGGCGCACCAGGAAAACGGGCAAGATGGTGAGCAGGCCGTAGAAGAATATCTTGCGCGTGATGAAAGCCACGTCGTAGCGGTCGGCCATGCGGCGCATAATCAGGCTGTAGAAAGCCCACGACAAAGAAGCCAGCAACGAAAGCAGGTCGCCCACGGGCGAAAGGCGAAGCACGAAGTGCCCGTTGCACACCACCAGGGCCACCCCCGCCAGCGCCGTGAACGAACCGCCTATCAACGCCCGCGTGGCTTTCTCCTTCTTATACAAGGCCAGCGAAAGCAGGGTGGTCAGCAGCGGCGTGGTGCACACCAGAAACGACACGTTGGTGGCCAGCGTGTATTCCAGCGCCGTGTTCTCCGTCAGGAAGTAAAACGAACCGCCCGTCACCCCGCCCAACGCCAGCCAAAGCTCGTCGCGCCAGGTGTCGGCCCACAACCGGCGTCCGGACAAGAACCAGATGCCCACGTAGGCCACCAGGAAGCGCAACACGAAAATCTCCTGCGGCGTCATCCCCTGCCCTATCAGCAACTTGGTGGAAATGAACGTCAAGCCCCAGATGGCCACGATGACCACCGCCATGAGATGAAACACCGGCAGTCCGCCGGGCTGATGTGAACGAAACATGTGCATAACCTGCGCAAAGGTACATATATATGTATTAAGAGAAGCAAAAAAGCCGCTTTTTCTGACTGTCCCGGATACAGGCTCTGCCCAAGAATCTTTATCTTTGCCGCATAAGAACCTATATACTCTTGCGTATGAAAACCATCTTACTCTTAGGGATAGCCCTGGCATGGGGCACATCCCTGCAGGCAAATGCCCTGACAAACCGCCCCGCAGACACACCGGCCGCATACGAAGCCGTCGGCCAACGGCCGGGACGTCCCGTGGACAACATTGACCGCTTTGCGAAACAGAAGTATCCCGGCTGCCGCATCCTGGACAAGGATTACGACGACGGCCTGCTGGAGGTGAAAATCAGCCACCGGGGCACCGACAAAATCCTGCTCTTCGACCACAGCCGACGCTGGATGCGCACCGTATGGGAAATGCGCCGCGAGCAGTTGCCCAAAGTCATCGTGCGTGCACTGTCGGCCATCGGCTTTGCCTACCGCCACCTGGACGACAACGACAACATGGCCGTGGACACACCGATGGGACGCTTCTATGCCGTACAGGTAGACACCGACCGGCGCGATGGCATCTACGTCGTCTCCGACAAAGGACGCATTGCCTGCCGCTACACCAGCGACGGATGGAACGACGGACGCCTGCGCGGCAACGACGATTGGGAACATGACTGGGAAGGCACGTGGAACGAACGGGAATGGGACGACGGCGAAGACCACTTTGACGAAGGAGACGACGAATGGCGCCACCGCAAAAACAAACGCCGCCCGCATCGCGACCACGAAGACGAGGATGACGGCGAAGACCACTTTGATGAAGGAGACGATGAGTGGGACTTGCTGCACCCGCACCGCGAGGACTAAGCTCCATCACAAAGAGAGACGCTTCCCTTTCTACGGTCCGGCATCAGACCTCCATCGACTCCCCCTCCCGGCGAATGCACCAGAAGCCGACACCCCGCGCGTCGGCAAACTCCTTCATGCGCCAGGCCGACTCGAAACCGCTGGCCACAAAATGCATCGGCACCAGCAGCCCCACCCGGAAACGCTCGATGAACTGCCGGGCACCCCGTGTATAGCCGTTACCGATGCGCCCGTCTACGGGAAACATCGCTACGTCGAAGCTGTCGGTCAACTTGCGGATATCCTTCAGCTCGCCCAAATAACGCTTCTCCTCCCGGCCCGGGTCGACATCCATGCCAAACTCCGGACTGAAGACCGTGCCGCCCCGATAATCGTCGGTCAGGAAGCGCGCATACCAATTGTTCAGGTCGCCAGCATGGAAGACACGCCGTCCCGCCGTCTCCACCACCCACGACACCCCGCTGTCCGTACTCCCCGTAGCCGTCACCTTCACCCGCCCGTCTTCCCAACGCGCCCCCTTGGCCAACCACACGTCGGCCTCCTCGCGCCCGGCCCGGCGATGCCTCAAGATATCCTTCGACAACACATAAGTGACACCCGCCCTGGCCGCCGTGCGCCAAGAGAAAATCTCCCGGTCGAAGTGGTCTTCGTGGAAATGACTGGAGAATACATACAGCGGCTTGCCCGACCCCAACAGCGCAGGCATCACGCCTACCGGGTCTTTCCAATAATCAAACACCAGGACACACGTGTCCGTCTCGAGGGCAAAGCCGCTGTGAAAGAGGTAAGTGAGTTTCATTGTGCTATGCTTTTATCACTGAACAAGCAGATAAATGCCGTATATCACGTTCCACTTATTCAGCAGACAAAGATACGCTTTTTCCCACACATCCGATGCAAGCAGAAAACACAATATCCCCGTTATCTCCCTGCCTGTCTTTGCAAAACATTTTTAAATCCGTTCATTTCCTTTGCACACGGATTATAAATCCACAGCAACTCTTGAGGATAGCCTCAACGTCCGCTCCAGGCACGGGCTTCATCCCACATGTCGGCAGAAACAGAACTGTAATGCCAGAAACCGATTCGGCCAATCCCCAGTTCCAGGGCCAACTTCAGCAACTCGCGGGTGCTGCGTGCATCGCTGGCATAAAATAGATGCTTATACCCATCTGCCCCATCATACAAATAGACGTTTGATTTATGATAATAGTTCCAGATGGCCGGAGGCAATGTCCCTTCGACACTATCGGGCAGAACAGCATAAATCTGCCGCCCCTTGAGCGACGCGCCAGCCAGGGCATAATCATTGCCATACGCGGGAAGTGCCATGACCAATTTGTGGGAAGGAATCCGCGCCATCCAATATTCCATGGCATCTTTCACCCATGGATAACTGGCAGTAGGACCTATACCCATGCAATCGTCCCTGTGGCGGAGAAGCTCATCGCCAATGGCAGGAGCAAAATACATATCATAACACATGACACGGACTAAATCGCAAGTCTGGGCCAGAACTTCCGGATGATAGAATGTCTTTGCCTGCTCGTCCTCATACAAAGCCGGATAAAATCCCACACAATGACTCAGTTTCTTTCCCGCCTGATGCAGCTTTCTGGAAGCAAGCCTCAAAAAATCCGAATAAACGGATTGGAAATCCGCATCCAAATGCTCGAAATCCAAATCTATACCGTCATATCCCTTCGTTTCGCATTGCTTCACATAACCGTCCACCACCGCTTCCTGCTCTTCCGGCGTGTCTATGGTCTGTTCATTCCCACTCACGGCTCGATAGACCTCTATGCCATGCCGATGGCACTGGGCTATAAAGTCTTCGGAAGGTTCACCAAAAACGCTGAGCGTACCTATGAGTTCCTTTTGAGGCTCAATCTCCTTAAAAGAACTTCCCTCTCGGTAGATAAACCAAGGATGAAGCGTTTTTTCTTCTTCCCCAGCTACTTTCTGAGGCCGACATGCACCTGCCACAACCACACATGCCAAGGAGCATACAACCAATCTCGCAAAAAACAATGGATTCATATCTCTACAATTATAATTAAGTAACCAATCATATTTGGTTTATACCATATTCAGAAGTCAGAAGGAGTTAGAAGGAGTTATCGCTTCGCTCAAGTAGTTATAAGCCAATACCTTTTGTATATCGCCGGAGCAACTATCAGCCTATAACTCCCTCTAACTACCTGTAACTATCTCCTACTACTAAAGACAGTATCAATTAATTTTGCATATCTATTTAATACTCAAAGGAAGGAATGTATTCAGCCCGATAAGACTGATAAGGAGTCCGGATAACGCGATGCACCTGCCCAGACCTGTCCATAAACAAAATGGCATTGCTGAAGGTGGAGCAGACCACCATGAGGTTGTCGTTCAGCATGTTGACCCCGCCCTGAAACTGAGAACTCTTATCTGTGGGAAGAGCGACGGCAAAATCCACCTCGGCCCTCCCAGCCGGCATATCCACCGTATAGCCCAAAATCCGCGACTGATGACTGCGCGTGCCATTGTCAAACAGATAAAAACGGTCGCGCCCCGTCACATTGACATTATGCACGCCGCTAACCCAGCCTTCCGGCTCCACCTCGACAGTGCCTCCCTCGCCCAGGCGATATTCCACCTCCTTGGTCTCCCGGTTTATCTTCCAAATCTGGTTCAGCCAGTTAAAGGTGACATAAATGTTTCCATCTCCGTCATAATTAGCGCTATTGGCATGCACCCAATCTCCCGGCCCCACATTGGCGGTCATGATATCCTCGTCTTCCCTCGGGTCTATCTCGCTGAAACAATCCCAATCCCACACAATATTCCCCTGCATATCCATAATGACCACCCCGTCGCCCACCACCTCTTCGTGCGTGGAACCGCCCACGGCCGACAAATCAAAATCTCTGTACACATGATTGACCATTAACAGATTGCCATCCGGCATCCGCCTTATTTCGTGATGCAGGCCATATCCGCGCACATCTTTCTGCAGCAGCACATTGCCCAACAGATCCATCACCACGATGTCCGTGCCCGAATAGGCATACTCCGACTGTCCGCCCATAATGCACTGCACCGTGTGGCGAACCGTGTCGAACGATGCCACACTGACGCCTTTCCCTTCCATCTCCTGATACCAGACCGTGTTGCCCTGCATGTCGACGATGGTTATCAGTCCGGGCTTCAAGTCGAACCTGCTCAATATCAGATACCCATCCATTTCCTCCCAGTCGTCACTTTCGATGTAACAATCCGGAATCATGCCGGGCAGTTCCAAGGTCTTGAACCGATAGGTTTCTGACGGAACCACCCCTCCCTCGTCCGACAACAATACCCGAAAAGCATAAGTGGTCTCCGGCTTGAGCAAAACCAATGTACAAACGGTCTGTCCGTCGCCTTCTTTCAGTGCCGTTCTCATCCTCTTCCCTTCGTTTCCCACTTCCCAATATTCCACCTGATAAGCAACCGGCTTCAAGAAATGGATGTTCAAATCCACCCTCAGGGCATTCCCATCCTGAACCTTCGCCGTAATGGAATCGGAATAAGAAGAAAAAGAACCGCTTTCGTCCGTATCGCAAGCCGACAGCACAATCAGCATCATGCCCCATGCAGCCAGCGCCAAAATCTCCATTCTCCGTCTCATAAGCCGCCTCCTCAAGGATGATATTCATACCGCACATAGTCGAACAACCCATAGTTATCCTGCCCGGCCGGCTTATCGCCGATAAACAACAGATTCTCCACACTGCAGAAGATATAAAACGACACCTCGCTGCCAAAAGTCTGCTGCACGCTGCTGACCACTTTCCCATCAATCAGCCACTTGACATGATATTTCCCTTCCACCGACGTAATGTCTATCTCAAACACATGCCATCCTTTCCGGATGAGCGTCTGCACAGACTGATAGGGATTGTCCTGCGTGGTCATATAGGCCACCACCTCGTCGTCTTGCGCATGCAGCCTTTCGCGAACTTCCGCCGTGCCGTATCCCACCTCGAAATCAATCTCGTGATGGTCGTCGCCATAAATCCACGAACCTATGCTGGATTGGTCTCCCACGCCCAAATCGGATATGTACGTCCGCCAGACGTAGCGACCCGTGGTATAAATCTTGTCGGCCGTGCGTACTTTTTTCCTGTCCCGGCTTCCCGCGCGGGTATAAATCCGCAACATGCCGTCTTCAATCGCACACTGATTGTCCGGATTCTCATCCTGATGGGCATACACCCATCCGTCCATCGAATCGAATCCCCATTCCCTGGAAATGCCGGTTGCCTGAGCACAGGCCTCCACCGTGCCGGCCAACCACAGCGTCACGGCCAGGCATATAGTATATTTTTTCATAAACGCATGTATTTTTATTCGTTTCTCCGCCGCCTCAGCCCCCCTTTTCCCTCGCCCCAGGTTCGTCTGCAAGAGACGAGCCAGGGACGAAGGAGGGACGACCCGGGGGCGAAGGAGAGACGAAGTTGTCCCGAGTCGTTTTTCAGAAATTCCTGCAGTTGTTTAAGGCTGGATTAATATCCGATTCGCGCTTGGGCGCGGGGAAATACCGCCGGATGTCGTTTTCGGTCAAGTCGGTGGGATAGACCAGCCAGTTCGCGCTGTAATCGGGGCGGGTGCCGGTCTTCTGCTCGACATTGTCCTCGTTGCATATCCATTTCTGCTTGATTTGGGCAAAATGCTTGTCCAGGCGGTCTTTCCAGAGGCCCATCCGTATCAAGTCCGGACGGCGGGTGCCTTCGTTGTTGAGCTCGTACAGGCGTTCATCGCAGATGGCGCTCCGCAGGGCTTCTTTCGTGGCATAATCGCTCAGTCGCAGGTTGTGGTCGGCGTTTTGGAAGGCTCTTTCGCGAATTTCGTTTATCAAGTCGATGGCCTCTTGCGTGGGCCCGTTGAGCTCGTTCAGGATTTCGGCCTTGCAAAGAATGATGTCGGCCAGACGGAGGAAGTAGAAGTTGTTGCCCGTATTGTAGTTATAGGTCAGCGGCTTGGTGTATTTGTATTTCTGGGTGAAGGCCGAGGCCATCTCGTTGACGGTGAGCACCAGTTCGCCGCCTTCCATGACTTCCTGATAGAGGGTGCCCGTCTCTTGCGGGGTGGCAGGCATCACGTATTTGATTTTGTCCGGCTCGTAGACGTCGTCGAAAGCGGTGACAATGAGCTTGGTGAATCTTTCGTCGTCTTTATCGAAGCTCCACGCCATTTCCAGAGGGATGCTGCAGAGATCCCATCCGCAGTCGTAGTTCCAGGGAGTAAACGTCATGCCGATGGCCGAGGTGCCGGCCGTGCTGTTGGGATTGGAGAACACGGTGAAAATCTGCTCGTCGTTGTAGAGGCATTCGTCCCGCTCCGGGTCGTAAATATCCCACACATTGCCTTGCAGGTTGTAGACGCTGCCTCTGAGGGCCAGCAATTGGTCGGCATAGTCCAACGCTTCGTTCCATTCGGCAGCGGCGTCTTGGCCCGCCAATCTCATCCGTCCTGCCGTGCGCATGTGCAGGCGGCAGAGATAGCCCAGGGCGGCTCCATAGGTGGGCCGCCCGGCGTCGCTGCGGCTGTCATATTTCTGCGGAAGCGCATTGTCAGCGATGGCGGCCAGGAGGTCTTTTTCTATTTGCTCGTCCAGCTGCTCGATAGTGGCAGGAGGAAGGATGGCGTCTACGGCTATTTTGCTGTCCGTGACCAACGGCACAGTATAGAAAAGATCCGTCAGGTGGTAGTAAGCAAAACCTCTCATGAAATGGGCTTCGGCTATGAGACGTTTCTTATAGGCTTCGGCCTCGGCCGCGTCGTCGCCAAACTCTTCCACCGGCATGGCGGAGATGTTGTCAATGGCGATGTTGGCCCTTCCTACCACGCGGTAGAAAACTTCCCAGCCCTTCAATACATCGCCGTTACCGTTCAATTGGTTCTCGTTGAGTATCTCGCAATCTATGTTGGCTTTAAAGCAGTCGTCCGTGGGCATGTCGTTCAGGTAGAATATCGAAGTTTCGGTGATGCCGTGCAGGGGTTCGTAGAGGGCATTCACCGCACTTAACGCGTCGTTGGCACTAACGAAAGCATTGTCTTCGGTAAGTTCAGAATAAATGGTTTCTTCCAGCGTGTCCGAGCAGGCCGTCAGTCCTTGCATGACTCCCAGGGAGATGGAGACATAACAAATGATATGTAACAGAGTTTTCATGATCGAATGGTGTTTAGAAAGTTATTTTTGCTCCGAAATTAAACATGCGATAGGCCGGGTAAGAGCTGAAGTCCAACCCTTGAGCCACGGCGCTGCCTCCGTTTACGCTCACCTCCGGGTCGAAGCCCGTATAGGGGGTGAGGGTAAAGAGGTTTTGCGCCCCGATGAATACGCGCAGGTTCTTGATGTATTTATAGAGATGGCTGCCCATGCGTCGCAGGGGGAAGGTATATCCCAGTTCGATGTTCGACAAGCGCAGGTAGCTGGCGTTTTCCACAAAACGGCTGTTGACGTAGTTGCCGTATTGGATGCCGTCTTGTTTTTGCCAGCCGTTGCGCGGAATGTCATTGGAGGGGTGGTTGATGGTCCAACGATCGGCCGATACTTTCAGGCGCCCTTCGTCTTCCATGACTATCTTGGAGAGGTTCAGGAGTTCGTTGCCGATATTGGCATCGAAAAAGAACGAGAAATCGAAATCGTAAATCTGGAAATTGTTGCCCAAACCCAGCACTACATCCGGGTTGCCATTGCCAATGACGGTGCGGTCATCATCGGTAATGATTCCATCGTGGTTCAAGTCTACGAATTTGGGGTCGCCCGGCACCGAGTTTGGCTGCGGGGCATAGGTTTCGCCCTGCTGAATGATGCCGTCGAACACATAGCCGTAGATGGAGCTCAGCGCATAGCCTTCTTTCAGCAGGGTGTATTCTTCCCATTCATAGTTGCCTTGCGGCCGCACGGTCTCGTAGCGGGCTTCTCCCTTGTTGAGTTCCAGTACTTTGTTTTTGTTTCTGGAGACATTCAAGGTGGTGCTCCAGCTGAAATGACTGGTGGTGATGTTGTTTGACTTGACAAAGAATTCAAATCCTTTATTCTCTATTTTACCGTTATTGCCCATCATGGTTTCAAAACCTCCGGTGGTGGTGGATACGACCACCGGATTCAGCAGGTCTTTGGTCTTCTTGATGTAATAGTCAAAATTGACTTCCAGGCGATTGTTGAGCATGGTAAAGTCCAAACCTATGTCGAACTGGCTGGTGGTCTCCCACTTCAGGTTCTGGTTGCCCGGATTGGAGGGGTACATGCCTTTCACCACGCCGTCACCCCCCAGGAAGACATTGGTCATGGCAAACTTTTTCTGCGACAGATAGTTTCCGATACCGTCATTGCCTGTTTGTCCGTAACTGGCTCTCAGCTTGATGCTGGAAAAGAGAGGTTTGGCGAATGCCATGAACGCTTCGTCGCCCAACTGCCAGGCCACCGAGCCGGAGGGGAAGTATCCCCACTTGTTGTTGGGGCCGAAATTGGAGGCGCCATCCGCGCGGAAAGAAGCATTGAAGATGTATTTGTCTTTCAGGACATATTCCAGACGTGTAAAGAAAGAGACCGTGGTTTGCTTTTCTTTGCTGGAGCTGATGTATTCGATGTTCTCGGCCCCGCCCATGTTATTGAAGGAGAATTCATCGGTGGTAAATTTGCTTCCCTGCATGCCGTTGCTTTCAGCGACCAGAGAAGTATACGTGGTGCCCAGCAGGAGCTTTACGTTATGTATGTCTTTAAACATCTGGTGATAGGTCAACAGGGCATCCAGCTGGCTGCGGTCGTTCTTATAGTTGGCAATGGTGGCCAGGCCGTCGTAAGAACTTCCCACGGTGGTTATTTTGGGATAATATTTCTGCGACTTGGTGTTGTCGTTGCTGTAGGTATAGGAAAGCCTTGCCGTCAAGAACTTGAAGATATCGGCTTCGCCGAAAATCGTGGCATACATGTTGTTTGTGACTTCTTCAAAGTCCACTTCTTCTATTTCGTCCAGCAGGTTGTTCTTGCGTGCTCGTTCTCCAAATACGTCATATTCTCCCGGAGTGGACAAAGGCGAGGACATGAAAATGGAATACATGATGTTGTCGGTCGTTGAATTGGTACCCATATTCAGGTAGTTTTTCTTCGACCTGGCCATGTAAACATTTGAACCAAAGCGCACACGGTCGTTCAACTTATAGTCCATGTTCATGCGCCCGCTGAAACGATTGAATTCCGTATTTTTCAGGATGCCCTGATCGTCCGTGTAGTTGGCAGAGATGGCCATGGTCAGTTTATCGCTTCCGCCGGAAATGGACACCTGGTGCATCTGCGTCATGGCTGTCCGCGTGGTTTCTTTAATCCAGTCTGTACCTTTCCCCTTGTATTGCAACTGCTCTTGGGTGTAGGGAGGATTTCCGCTGCTTCCGTTTTCTTCCCACACCTTCATGTCATAAGCCATCACATCCTGGGCATCCATCAGCTCCCAGGGATTATGGATGTTTTTTACAGAAGCATTGTATGAATAGCTGACATCGAAGCGCCCTTTGGAACCTTTTTTAGTGGTGATGATGACAACGCCGTTCGCTCCTCGCGCGCCATAGATAGAAGTGGCAGCTGCATCTTTCAGGATTTCTATGGTAGCAATGTCTTCCGGATTGATTTGGTTGCCCAGGTCTGTCTGGAATCCGTCGATGACATAGAGCGGTTCGTTGTTGGAACTGACCGAAGAAGCGCCACGGATGCGGATGGAAATCCCGCCACCGGGCTCTGAGGAATACTGACGCACTTGTACACCCGCCGCACGGCCTTTCAGAAACTGGGCAGCACTGGTCACTACGCCGGCTTTGATGTCTTCTGTCTTCAAGGATGATATGGAGCCTGCCAAATCACGCTTCCGGGTCGTACCATATCCCACAACAACCACCTCATCCAGGTTAATCGTATTCTTCTTCATCCGGATGACCATTTTGTCCTCGCCTGCCTTCACAAGCACTTTCTGCGTAATAAGCCCGATGTAGGAAACTATCAATGTCTGACCGTCAGACACCTCTAACGAAAATTCTCCATCAAGGTTGGTGACCACGCCTTGCTTGGTCTCGTCAATCATAATACTTGCCCCTATGACGGGAATCATCTCCGGCTCTTCCAACACCACGCCTGTCAAGGTGCGTTGAGCCCATCCGATACTGCCGACTAACATCAGCAGCAGTGTGACACATACATGTTTCATGACATTTCTTTCATTTAAAGTTATCACTAAAGGTTACTTACATCTTTGTTCCTGATGAAAAGAAAAATCGCATCAAGAAGATACTGCTTTATAAGGCTCCCCAGGCTGCTTAGGCATCGCTTGACACATACGCCGATTTCAGCATATCCACCATCAACGTCCGGCTACATGCATCGCTAAAACCAGACATAATGAGAATATTTAGTATTCTTGCATAATATTATGGTCATTTTGCTTGGCAAATATATAAAATATTATTTGTACTGCAAATATTAACCGGACATTTTTACTGCAAATTCAATCGGCTGACTTTTGCCGAGGAATCACAAGGCACTGATGAAAACCTGCTTGCCTTTCCACAAACGCACAAACAAAATCCCACATCTTTCCCACCCCACATTTGCACAACTCTTATAAAAACACTAATTTAGCGGCATCAAACCACTTGAACAGAACAGTACTTTATTAATCTTTAAAAAACTATTTCATGAACACGAGAAAGAATGCATTGTCCCTCTGTTGCGGCATCAGTGCCTTATTGCTGCTGATGGGGTGCTCCGGCAATGGAAACCTAAAGGAATCATTTGTCCGCTCGGACTATTACACCCGTGGGATTGGCATTTATCCGGGAAGCCCCCAAGAAGACTTCTCGCCCGAACTGCTGCCCGGAGGCGACGAGTATCGAAACATTGCCCGCCTGCGCGCCACGCTGCAATCGTCGGCGTACGACTACAACCTGACCGCCCAACTGGTGACGGACGGCATCGTGAGCGAAACGCAGCCTGCCTACCTCACGCTCTCCACCCCGCAGGGCGAGGTGCCCAAAAGAGAAAAAGAATGGATGATAGACGGAGGGCCTTTCTCGAAAAACACCGTGGAAGGGGCCGACACCTATTTCCAATTCTCGCTGAACAACTACCGGAAAACCCTCTCAAAGGCTGTCGTCACGGGTCTGGTGGCGTATGACGACAAGGCCGCGTCCGGCGGATACGAGATGACTTGGGAAGGCTCGGACGACGGAACACAATGGACGACGCTCTCCACCCACAAAGGCAGCGGATTGCCAGGCCGCTCGTCATCGGGCCGGGTCACGGTGAACGACCCCAACAAGCAGACGGGCAACATCTCCATGCCCGTGCGGCGGCTGAACGAAACTTTCGACTTCGACCAACCGGCCTCGTATGCCCACTACCGCATCCGTCTGAAGATGGCAGGAGCTCATTCGTGGATATTCAACGCCATAGACTTCAGCGACGCCGACGGAGCTGTCGACCTGAAACCCTCGCAATACTTCAACAGCACCTGGATGAGCGCCGGTACCGGTACGGAATGGCTGTGTGTGGACTTAGGGACTCGTTCGGAGTTCGACCAAATCACCCTGCACTGGATAAACAAAGCCGTGAAGGGCCGCATACAGACCTCTGACAATGCTTCGACGTGGCGCGACCTGGCCGAACTGCCGGGAGGGGCAGACCAGACCGACGTCATCGACGCCAAAGGCAAAGCCCGCTACGTGCGCATCCTCATGGAAGAACCGGCCAACGGCCAACGCTATGCCCTGAGCGAAGTAGAGGTGATGGGGCACGGAGGCCTGGTGCCGCAGCCTGCGCAGATGCCCGCCGTGGCCGATGGAGAAATCAACCTGGCAGGCGGCAACTGGCAACTGCAACGTGCCTCCGAAGTCAAGGAAAGCGGCGAAGTGCTCTCCACCGCCGACTATCAGCCCGAACAATGGGTGACAGCCACAGTGCCCGGAACCGTGCTGAACAGCTACATGAAAGCCGGCGCCTTGCCCGACGTCAACCACGCCGACAACCAGCTGGTAGCTTCGGAATCGTTCTTCAACTCCAATTTCTGGTACCGCAACGAGTTTGAAGTACCCCAAGACTTCAAGCGCGAATGCGTCCTGCTGAACTTCGACGGCATCAACTGGAAAGCCAACGTCTACCTGAACGGACAGAAAGTGGGACGGATGGAAGGCGCTTTCATCCGCGGACAGTTCGACGTGACAAACCTCCTGAAGGAAGGCACCAACGTGCTGGCCGTGGAAATCATCAAGAACGAACACATCGGCGCCATCAAGGAGAAAAACAAACAAAGCACCGACTTCAACGGCGGCATCCTGGGAGCAGACAACCCGACATTCCACGCCACCATCGGTTGGGACTGGATTCCCACCATGCGCGGACGCAACATCGGCATTTGGAACGACGTAAGGCTCACCAGCACGGGCATGGTCACCGTGCAAGACCCCTTCGTGCAGACCGCACTGGCCCTGCCTGACACCACGCAGGCCACGCTGACGCCCGAAATCATCGTCAAGAACCATGCGGATAAACCGGTAGAAGGCATACTGGAAGGGAAGGTGGGCGACATCGCTTTCCAACAGTCTGTGAAGCTGGCCGCCAACGAAGAAAAGACCGTGACCTTCTCGCCCGACCAATTCCCGCAACTGAACGTGAAGAACCCGCGCCTGTGGTGGCCCAACGGCTACGGCCAACCCAATCTGTACGACGCCAACTTTACCTTCAAGCTCGATGGCGCCATCTCCGACCAGAAAGACTTCAAGGTGGGCATCCGCCAGATGGACTTCAACGAAGACAACCACGTACTGAACCTCTACATCAACGGACGCCGCTTCATAGGCATGGGAGGCAACTGGGGTTTCAGCGAATCCAACCTCAACTACCGCGGACGCGAATACGAAACAGCCGTGGCCTACCACAAGGACATGAACTTTACCATGCTGCGCAACTGGGTGGGCATGATAGGCGATGAAGAACTCTACGAGGCTTGCGACAAATACGGCATCATGGTATGGCAAGACTTCTGGCTGGCCAACCCCGCCGACGGCCCCGACCCCTACTATCCCGACATGTTCATAGCCAATGCCGAAGACTACGTGAAACGCATCCGCAGCCACGCCTCCATCGGCCTCTATTGCGGACGCAACGAAGGCTATCCTCCCGCAAATATCGACAAGGCCCTGCGCCAGATCGTGAAAGAAGAGCACCCGGGCATACACTACATCTCCAGCTCGGCCGACGACGTAGTGAGCGGACACGGCCCCTACCGCATGCTGCCCGCCAAGACCTACTTCACCTTCGAGAACGGCAACGACAAATTCCACAGCGAGCGCGGCATGCCCAACGTGATGACCTACGAGAGCTTCCTGCGCACCTATTCGCCCCAAGGCATCTGGCCGCAGTCCGACGAATGGGGCATGCACGACTATACCCTGGAAGGCGCACAGGGCGCCACCTCGTTCAACGAAATCATCGCCAAGGGCTATGGCGAACCGCAAAACGCCAAAGAGTTTACCGAACTGGCCCAGTGGGTCAACTACGACGGCCACCGCAGCCTCTTCGAATCGCGCAGCATCCACCGCATGGGCCTGCTGATGTGGATGAGCCACCCCTGCTGGCCCTCGATGGTATGGCAGACCTACGACTACTACTTTGAACCTACGGCTGCCTACTTCGCCATCAAGAAAGCCTGCGAACCCCTGCACATCCAATGGAATCCCGCGACGGACGAAGTAGAGGTGGTGAACTACCATGCAGGCGCCCATCCCGGCCTCACGGCCCATGCCCAAGTGCTGAACATGGATGCCACCCTGGCCTGGGAAAGCGAAGCCAAAGTAAACAGCCGGGAAGACACCACCGAGAAATGCATCAAACTGCAATTCCCCGACAACCTGACCAAGGTACACTTCATCAAGCTGACCCTGAAAGAAGGCGACCGCATCGTCTCCGAAAACTTCTACCACCGCAGCCTGGAAGAGAACAACTACCAAGACCTGAAGCAGCTGGAGAAAGTATCCATACAGGCAGACATGCGCTACGAGCAGGCGGCCGATGGTGAATGGCACGCCGTCATCAGCCTGGAGAACCCCGCCAGCGTCCCCGCCCTGATGGTTCGCCTGAACATCGTAGGCCAGGAAGACGGCCAGCAGTTCCTCCCCATCTTCTATTCGGACAACTACTTTGCCCTCCTGCCCGGCGAGAAGAAGGAAGTACGCGTACGCTGGAAAGACGAAGACACCCGTGGAAATGCGCCGAAACTGATGGTGACAGGATATAACGTCAAGTAAGAGGACTTCACACTTCTCACAAAAATAGAGCGGTAGCATGGACTTACCAGACTACCGCTCATTTTTTTGCCACCCAATATCTAAAAAGGCAAATCCGAATAAGGCACATTCTCCTCATAAGCCATCAGCCGACCAAGTTTATCCAAAAAAGCAATGTCTTTAATCTTCTTGCGATAAAGAGTAAAATTTGATATTAGTTCTATCTCCCTCTTGCGGTTTTGGCTAAGGATGAGATATTCTTCTTCTTTGTCAATGCCTAAAAAACGTCTGCCCAATAAGTTGGCTGCAATGCCAGTGGTGCTGCTTCCGGTGAATGGGTCAAGAATCCACGCACCGCTGTGGGTTGATGCCAAAACAATGCGAGACAACACAGACAATGGTTTCTGTGTGGGATGTTTTCCGCACGATTTCTCCCATCGGGCAATAGCAGGCAATTGCCAAACGTCCGTCATCTGTTTGCCTTCGTTGATTTGCTTCATCACTTCATAATTATAGCAATGAGGGACTTTAGGCGATTTTCGCGCCCAAATGATAAACTCTGTGGAATAGGTAAAATAACGGCAGGAAATATTGGGCGGCGGATTGGTCTTTGCCCATGTTACGACATTCAAGATCTTGAAGCCCAATTCTGTCAATATATTGGCAATGGAAAAAATATTGTGATAGGTCCCGCTAACCCAGATTGTCCCGTTATTTTTCAGTTTCTCACGGCATTCCTTTATCCACGCCCTGTTGAACGAATCCACGTATTCCGGCGTTCCGCCCTTGTCCCATTCACCTTTATCCACGCACACAACTTTCCCGCTCTGCACGCTCATCCCGCCATTGCTTAGGAAATAAGGCGGGTCGGCAAATATCATATCGAACTTGAAACTGAATTGCTTCAGCAGTTCGATGCAATCGCCGTGGAGGAGGGTAAAGGCGCGGTCGGAAGAACGGAAGAAAGGTATCATATTAGGATAAGTAGCTGTTCACATTTAGGTTATACTATAAATAGGAATTTAGTTTAGTGATGAGTGGTTAGTGATAAGTGATTAATACGTGCAATAAGGAGGTGGTAACTGATTCCCCTCCTCCGGGGAGGAGGGGTGGCACGAAGTGACGGGGTGGTAGCGAATAACTACTTAATTTATAGAATATTTTTCCCTACCACCTCCCCCTTCGGGTACTCCTCCTCCCCGGAGGAGGAGAATTCAGTTACCACAGCGTATTAATCACTAATCACTAAACGCTAAACACTAAACACTAACAGATAAATTATCATTTAATTTTGTATATATACTTAACTATTTCATTATTTCATTATGTCATTGATGATGCCATTCTCCATATCATTGATGTTGTAGATATGTTCCAACACATCAAAAGTTTCTTCCAAATTATGGCGAGCCTTATTCCATCCTTGTCCATCGGTAAACCAAACAAATGTGAAACCAGTGAGGTCTTTTGTTTCCAATGTAATGGTTTTATAGCTTCTTGCCGTTTCATTCAACTTGGAACCGTTACTTCCATAGAAATTTGTTTCTATGCCATATATCATGGAAGGAGTTTTTACAACAAAATCGAATCGCTTTTCTGCTTTTCCTTGATTAGATATGGCAGATAAGTCAATATCCCATTTTTCTTCAATGTCATGGATGTACATTTCCTTGAAGTATGTTGATCCTTTTTCAAAACCGGCTTTTTGGATAAAAGACTCAACAAGATTTTCCATCAAATGACCACCTCGGTTTTTTCGTCCGTTGGAATCAAGACCTGTTTCTACACCCGTAACATAATCAACAAGACTTCCTATGATGCGATTTTCAAGCAAGTTAAAAATGCCTGTTTTGCGCATGAACGTCTTATATTGTTCTATGCTATAATTCATTTTCTTGAAATTATAACAGAAACTGCCTTCTTCATCAATCGTCTCAATATCCATCTCACGTTTGGCGATCAAGATAGGAATACATTTCAAGATATTGGGATAGGCAGTCAATAACTTATCAAACTCTTCTTCGATATTCTTACTGCCTATAAGAGAATTCATTATATTCAATTCCACCTTAATGGCATCAACATTAGCAAAGACTTTATCAAAGTCCGTGTAATATTGATAATTGGCAATACTTGTACGGAATTGTGCAAGCCAGTTATTAAAATTTCTTTTCATAACCTCTCATCTATAACTTACATTAATATTAGAAATCATCAGTTCTGACAACTTACCTCTTTTATCTGGATTAGCATTGACCATTCGTGTTGCCATTACCCGACGAATATTATAAGCATGATATATTTCATCAAAGAAATTATCATTTTCATCTTTACCTTTTACATCCGAATTGCTCAGAATGAAATTTGCCTTATGAGCTGATATTTGGTGGCAAAAATCACGTAATCTTATTTGTTCGCCGTCGTCAAATTCCTCTTTCGCATACGAGTTAAAGGAAGAAGTCTTGCTCAATGGCTTATATGGAGGATCGAAATAAAACAATGCATTTGGTGTAGCATAAGCTATCGTTTCTGCAAAATCGCCACATAATATTTCGACATTTTGTAAAATCTGAGAATCAGCCCAAATAGTTTCTTCATCGCAGATTTTAGGATTGGCATATCTTCCATGAGGAACATTGAATTTCCCTTTGGAGTTTACTCTATACAAGCCATTAAAACACGTTCTATTCAAGAAAATGAATAATGCAGCAGTTTCTATATCCGACAAAGAAAAAGAGTTGTATATATCACGCTTATTCAAATAGAAGTTTTTCCTTTCTTCTTCATTTAAAGGTATATATTCACTTTGAAAAGACTTCAATAGTTCAATAAGTTTATTAGGATATTCCTTAATAACCCGATATGTAGTAATTAAATGGGGATTTATATCATTGATTATAGCCTTTTTAATATTGGGGAATTGCTGTAATATCCAAAATAATACAGCACCACCTCCCACAAAAGGTTCCACATAGATAATATCTTTCTTCTGTGAAAAGTCTGAAGGCAAAGCACGCTTTATATCCTCTAAAAGTTGCGTTTTCCCGCCTACCCACTTTACAAATGGTTTTGCCGATGCGCCAGTCTTATTATACATAGCCAAATAATTATTTCCGAAGCAAATATACGCAATTTCCAGCAACGGGAAACCTTTTTTCGTTTTCTATTTCCCCGGACACATCGCTTCCGCGCACAGAATTGAAAACAAATTCAAAAAATTTCCCATCCTTCCAGACATCCGTTTTCAGCATCCGTTGCCCGGTTATTCCTCCTCCTGCCACCTTCGCCCCAAGTTCGTCCCACCTTCGTCCCAAGTTCGTCTCTGGTTCGTCCCCATGGAGACGAAGGAGGGGCGAAGAAAGAGCAAGGAAAAAACAATCTTAAAGGCAAGGATTGACAACGAGACAACCGAATCCGACGTTTCAAGTCCAAGAGCCAGACTTCCCCGCACGTTTTTCCGCCCCTACCGCTTTGTATCTGAAAATAAACACGTAAATTTGCAGCGTTTATAGCAACTAACCAAGTATTCAAATACATTACAAAGGAAACCACTATGGAATATAATTTCAGGGAGATTGAAAAGAAATGGCAAAAACGGTGGGTGGACAACCAGACTTACCGCGTGAAGGAGGACGACAGCAAGCCGAAGTATTACGTGCTCAACATGTTCCCCTACCCCAGCGGCGCGGGACTGCACGTGGGACACCCGCTGGGATACATCGCCTCGGATATCTATGCGCGCTACAAACGCCTTTGCGGATTCAACGTGCTCAACCCCATGGGCTACGACGCCTACGGGCTGCCCGCCGAGCAATATGCCATCCAGACCGGACAACACCCTGCAATTACCACTGTCAACAACATCAACCGATACCGCGAACAGCTGGACAAGATTGGCTTCTCGTTCGACTGGAGCCGCGAAATCCGCACGTGCGACCCGCAGTATTACCATTGGACGCAGTGGGCTTTCCAGAAGATGTTCAACAGCTATTATGACAACGACCGCCAGCAGGCGCGCCCCATCGAGGAACTGACGCAAAGGTTCGCACAGACGGGCACAAGCGGACTGAATGCCGCCTGCTCGGAAGAACTGTGCTTCACGGCCGACGAATGGAAGGCCATGGACGAGAAACGGCAGCAGGAGACATTGATGAACTACCGCATCGCCTACCTGGGCGAGACGATGGTGAACTGGTGTCCGCAGCTGGGCACGGTGCTGGCCAACGACGAGGTGGTGGACGGCGTGAGCGAGCGCGGAGGCTATCCCGTGGTGCAGAAGAAGATGCGCCAATGGTGCCTGCGCGTGTCTGCCTATGCCCAGCGGCTGCTGGACGGACTGGAAACCATACAGTGGACTGATTCGCTGAAGGAGACCCAGCGCAACTGGATTGGCCGCTCGGAAGGTGCGGAAG